>DATIQN010000001.1:0-40031 GCA_035470785.1 Croceibacterium sp.
CCCGAGGCCACCGGCGACGAGATCGTGGTTTGCGCCAGGAATGAGGATCCGGCTACGCAATATGTGCCGTCGAACACCGACAGAGGCGATCCCGACGACGGGGTGGCGCACGCACCGAACGTGTCGAGCTTGCCCTCGTGCGCCGGAGCCAGCATGTGCTCACGGATCGGCAAGCAACCCCGCCAGCTCTACATCATCGACCTGAAGGCCATTCCTGAGCCTCCAGCGGGGTCGGATGCCGACAAGATCGCCAAGGGCGAAATGGCGGCTCCCTAAGCGAGCAAGTGCATGACCAGCGGTTGTTCGGTCAGGCTGTCCGAGCCTTCAAGCAAGGCAAGCGCCTTGGTCACGTTGGCTTCCCGCCCTTCGTGAGTGACCATCGCCACCAGCACTTCTCCGCCTTCTTCCGGACGGCCTTGCTGGATCAGGCTTTCGATCGACACCCCGGCGTCGCGCATCGCGGTGGCGATCTCTGCCAGCACGCCCGGCCTGTCGGCAACGGTGAAACGCAGGTAGGTGCGATTGATGCGGTGACCGGCATCGGCGGGCGCGCGGGCTTCGAGCGCGGCGACGGGCACCGAGAACGGCGCGCCGATGTCCCCGCGTGCAATGTCTATGAGGTCTGCCGCGACCGCGCTGGCGGTTGGTCCGTCTCCCGCCCCGGCGCCCTGGAACAGCAGCCGCCCGGAGAAATTGCCTTCGGCGACGACCGCGTTGGTCGCCCCCTCGACCGCAGCGAGCGGATGGTGCCGCGGCACAAGGCATGGCTGGACCCGCTGGAACAGCCCGTTTTCATCGGCACAGTCGGCCAGCCCGAGCAGGCGAATGCGGTAGCCGAGCGCCTCGGCCTGCCCGATGTCGGCCGCGCGCACCCGGCTGATCCCGGAGATGTCAACAGAGGGAAAGTCGATGCGCGTGCCGAAGGCGATCGCGGCGAGGATCGCCAGCTTGTGCGCCGCATCGACGCCCTCGACGTCGAATGTCGGATCGGCCTCGGCGTAGCCAAGCGCTTGCGCCTCGGCGAGCACCTCGCCAAAGTCGCGCCCGGTCGCTTCCATCGTCGAGAGGATATAATTGCAGGTGCCGTTGAGGATGCCATAGATTCGTTCGATCTTGTTGGCGGCCGCGCCCTCGCGAAGTCCCTTGATCACCGGAATGCCGCCGGCCACCGCCGCCTCGAACTTGAGCGCTACGCCCTGGCGCTCGGCGAGCTCGGCCAGCTCCAGCCCGTGATGCGCGATCATCGCCTTATTGGCAGTGACCAGGGCCTTGCCATCCTTCAGTGCGTTGCGCGCGGCGGTCAGCGCCGGCCCGTCGGAACCTCCGACCAGTTCGACCACAACATCGACGTCTGCTCGCGCGGCGAGCGCGGTCATGTCGTCTTCCCAAGCGTAGGGCGATAAATCCACTCCGCGATCCTTGAATCGGTCACGGGCCGAAACCGCGACGATCCGCACGGGACGCCCGGCGCGCCGCTCGATCAGCGGGCCATTGGTCTCGATCAGGCGCACGAGACCCGCGCCGACCGTGCCGAGTCCGGCTAAGGCAATACGAAGCGGTTCGGCCATAGTACGTGCCCCCGTTGAGCGCGCGGGGGCGTTATAAGCTGAGCGGCGCCTTGGCTAGTGGAGAGTGCGCGCGCAGGGGCCCAACTGGTCAAGGATGAAATGGTAATCGGCTTCGGCCCGCTGGCGCCCGGCGGTATCCGCTTGCAGGAACGCCCGGTCCGGCAGTTTGCGCGGCAGGAAGCAGGCCAGTCGGTACCAGCCAAGCGTATCGCGCTCGGGCGGCTTGGCGGCCTGGTCGACGATCTCGCTCCACGATACCCCCCAGGTCGGGTCCATGTTCGGACGGCGAATGACGGTGAGCGAAACTGGCGCCCCGCCGATGGTATCGACGAACATCTGCGTCTCCGATTCGCCGGCCAAGTTGCCGGCAACCGAGATGACGTCGCGAACCGCGGTGATTCGCGGCGCGGCCGAGGGTGCCTGCAATTGGCCGATCACCGTACGCACGCGCTGTTCGGTCACCGGGTCGAGCGGCAACTGCGCGTCGGGGCCGACCAGTTGCAGTTCTCCCGGCCGGGCGACGACCGGGTTGGCGAATACGAGGAAGGTCTGTTTCTTCAACTTGGGCGGCCTGCCTTTGGCATCGAAAGGAATGTCAGCGAGGTAGCTGACCGATTCGCCAAGCGCGCTCGGCCCCTTGAGCACGCGCTGGGTCTGCGTTTCGAGATAAAGGCGAGCCCGGCCCCGGGCGAGGCCCGGGGCTCGCTCGGCCTCGATCAGGGCCTGGTCCCTGACCGTGACCTCGGCGACGACGGCCGAAGCTTCGGTCAGGCCAACCAGGTCAGCGTAAGTCGGGCTTGCGGAAGCGCTGACCGCTGGCAAGGGTTGTGCCCAGGTCTCGGCGGGACTCGCCCACGCGAAAACCGCCGCCAAAAAGGCCCCGCCCGACCATCTGTTCAGGCGCGCAGGGCGCCGTCCTGGCAACATCGTCATCTCCTCGCGGAACGGCTTTTGCGCCGGTTAATTGCTTCTTATCAGACCGACTGCTTGGGTCTCGGCCATGAATCCGCCGTTAACCGATAAAGCGTTTGCCCATGCTTGCCTTCGTCGCTAAGGCTTCGCCGAAATGCACCCTGTGGACAACAGAATCGCAGCAAGGGGTGCGGGTTTCGACGGTAACGGAATGGGCATGTCCCCTCCCTGCCGCGGGCCTTCAGACTGGACTAGGGTCGGCCGCACCTGACAGGAATAACCTGCGGGCGCGGGGGCCTTGCCGGGTTCGCCCGGTCAAACGAATTGAAACGGAGTGATGCAGCTGGATGGCTTACGCTGACCAACAAATGAGCGGTAACAAGATTGTCGCGATTATCCTCGTTGGACTAATCCACGTGGCAGTCGGGTACGCGCTGATTACGGGCCTGGCCTATTCGGCCATGAAAAAGGCCATCGAGCGCGTGACGACGGTGGATATCAACGAACCGCCGCCGCCGCCGCCGGAAACGCCGCCGCCGCCGGAGCCCAACAAGCCGCCGCCGCCGGTCGCGCCGCCGCCGCCGATCAACATCAGCGTCTCGCCACCGCCGATCCAGGTGCAGCCGAACATTCCGCCACCCGCGCCGGTCATTCGAATCGTTCCGCCCGCGGCCCCGCCGGCTCCGCCGCCGCCGCGCTTCACGCCGAAGGGCGCGTCGCCGAAGGGCAACCCCGCCTCATGGGCGACGACCGACGACTATCCGAGCCGCGCGCTGCGCGAGGAGAAGGAAGGCGTAACGCGCTTCACCGTCACCGTCGGTCCCGACGGCCGAGTTACCAACTGTTCGGTAACCGGCTCCAGCGGCACCCCGGAACTGGACGACGCGGCGTGCCGGGCCATCACACGTCGCGCGCGCTTTGCACCGGCGACCGACGGCGAGGGCAAGCCGACGACCGGGACCTACAGCAACTCGGTCCGCTGGCAGATACCGAAAAACTGATGTCTCGAGGGGCCCGTGCCGATCTCGACCGGGCCTCACAACGCGTTGAATGAACTGAATTCAGGAAGTTTAGGAAAAGGAATACCCGCATGCTCATTGACATCCTTGCCGCAGCTTCGAACGCTGCGCCCCAGACAGAGTTCGGCTTCGGCCCTGCGGTTCGGCAGGGCGGCGCCATCACCATCGTCATTCTGACAACGCTCGGAATCATGTCGGTGGGCTCGTTCTACATCCTCATCACCAAGTTCATGGAACAGCACCGCATCTTCCGCCAATACAAGGCGGTGCGCTCAGGCTTCTGGCGCGCCAACACGCTCGGCGAAGGCGCTACCAAGCTCGAGAAGAACAGCGCCTGGCGCCAGCTGGTCGACGACGCCCTGGTGGCCGAGTCGCAGCACAGCAAGATGACCGACACGCTCGAAGCGCATGACTGGCTGCACGGTTCGCTCGCCCGTTCGGAAGCTTCGATCAACGCGCGTCTCGCGGGCGGCCTTCCGTTCCTCGCCACGGTCGGCGCGACCGCCCCGTTCGTCGGGCTGCTCGGTACCGTCATCGGCATCTATCGCGCGATGATCGGCATCGCGCTCGCCGGTTAGGGCTCGATCGACAAGGTCGCCGGCCCGGTCGGTGAGGCGCTGATCATGACCGCGCTCGGCCTGCTCGTCGCGGTGCCGGCGGTGTTCGCCTACAACTGGCTGCAGAACCGCAACAAGCGGGTCAGCGAGCTCCTCGCGGCGTTCTCGACCGACATCCTCGCCAACCTCACCTCGCGTGGCGCGGTGAAGCCGGCGCTCATGACCCAGGCCTCGACCCAGCAGGCGGCCCGGACGACGGCCCCGGCTCCCAAGGCCTGATGGTGATATTCGGGGCGGACTCCGGCATGCGGGCTGTCCGCCCCATCACCAACGCGAAGTTTTGAGATAGGAACGTAGAACATGGCCATTGCAGTTGGCGGCGTCCAGGAAAGGCCGATGTCGGACATCAACACCACGCCGCTGGTCGACGTGATGCTGGTGCTGCTGATCATCTTTCTGATCACGGTGCCGGTCGCCCTCCAGACGATCGAGAAACTCCACATTCCGGTGTTCAAGGCGTCGGAATCGAAGGACAAGGCCGAAAACCTGCTGATCACGGTGAGCACGACCGACGCAGCCGGGCACAGCGCGGGCGAACCCGGGTTCCAGGGAGCGTCGCGCAGCGGTCAGTGCCGGGTCTATTTCAACGACGTCACGCCGGTCGATTCGACCGAGCTGTACAATCAGGCGTTCAAGCGCCTCGATGACATCGTGAAGCGCGCCGGTGGCGCCGCCGAGATCATGCAGGATCCGGAGAAGATCCCACAGGTCGTCATTCGCGGCGACGTCAACGCGCCGTGGCGTTGCATCGCGGGCACGATCTACAACGTCCAGGCCGCCGGTTATCCGACGGTCGGCTTCATTTCCAACCCGAAAGCCGTCACCTGATTCGGGTTGGCAGGCAAATTCAGGAGTAAACCCCCATGGCAATGTCAGGCGGCAGGGACGATGGCCAGCCGATGATGGAAATGAACACGACGCCGTTGATCGACGTCATGCTCGTGCTCCTCATCATGCTCATCATGACGCTTCCCCCGGTGACTAACTCGGTCAACATCGACTTGCCCACGCCGAGCAACGTCCCGACCAACAACATTCAGCCGGACAAGAACAAGATCGTTCTGACGGCGGCCAACCAGATCCTCTGGAACGACCAGACGATCACCGACAATCAGTTGGTCGCGAACCTGCAGGCCACGCTCAAGATGCCGACCGAGCCCGAGCTGCAGTTCGAGCCCGAGCCGGAAGCGGGCTACGACTTGTCGGCCCAGGTGCTGAACATCATCAAGGGTTCGGGCGTCACCAAGTTCGGCTTTGTCGGCAACGAGAAGTACCGAGTCTTCGGTACCGGCGGACCGGCCAACCCGACCCGCTCCGGCGGCTAGGACGCGCCTAGAGACAATCGAAAAGGGGCGGCGCGATCCGCCCCTTTTTTTGTGCCGGTGCCGCCGGGAGTCTGGTCATGAGTAAGGGCTTGCTCTACGGCTATCTGAGCTGTTATATTATTACATTGGTGGTGTTCGCAGGAGGTGATTGATGAGCCTTTCCTTCTCCTCGCGTGACTCGGAGCCGATGTCCGAGCTCAACACGACACCCCTCGTCGACATCATGCTAGTATTGCTGGTGATGCTGATTTTCACGCTGCCGCCTTTGACGAACAGCCTGGACTTCCCGCTGCCCGCTCCCACACCCACGATCACCGTGCGCCCTGACAAGGTTCGCAACGTGGTCGCGCTGACCGCCGATGACTCGATACTGTGGAACGGCGCGCGGGTGAGCGAAGCTGAACTTAACAGCCTTCTGAAGCTCGCCGTGGCACTAAAGCCCGAGCCGGAGCTTGAACTCGCTCCCGACGGTCGGGCCAGCTACGACGAGACCGCCCGCGTGCTGCGATTGGTCAAGCTTTCCGGCGCAACCAGAGTCGGCTTCGTGGGGAACGAGCGGATTCGCGACTTTGCTCGTTGAAGGCGCTCAGCGCTCGTCTTCGGGCTCGATTTCCGGCTCAATCCACATCGCCGCGCCGGCGAGCGTTTCGGCCTCGAGCAGCAATTCGTCGTCGACCGCGCCCTGCGGCAGGCTTTCGCGGCCGATCATCACCAGCACCGGCACGGCGAGCGGGCTGACCCGGTCGAGTTCGACGTGGACCAGCCGCTCGGCCGCGCTGTCGAGCAAGTCCCCGAGCCGGCCGACATCGGTCATCCGCGCGCGCGCATCGGCCCAGGCGGCTTCGATCAGCACGTGGTCGGGCTCGTACTTGCGCAGCACGTCGTAGATCAGGTCGGTCGAGAAGGTCACCTGCTTGCCGCTCTTGCGCTTGCCCGGATGCTGCCGCTCGACCAGTCCCGAGATCACCGCCACCTCGCGGAAGGCGCGGCGCAGGATGTGCGAATCCTGCACCCAATCGAGGAACTCGTGCGTCAGTATATCCGGCGAGAGCAGTGGCGCCGGATCTTCGATCGACCGCAACCCCCACACCGCCAACGAGTAGTCGTTGGCCACGAACCCGCCGGGCAACAGCCCGAGCTCCTCCATCCGCTTGGTGATCAGCATGCCGAGCGACTGGTTCGCGTTCCAACCGGTGAACGTGTAGAACACGCTGTAGTGGCGCTTGGCGTGCGGAAAACTCTCGACCAGCAGGCTGTCCGGCCCCGGCATCTGGCTGCGCCAGTCCTGCACTTCCAGCCATTCGCGCACGTCGTCAGGAAACCGCGCCCAGCCCGCGCGATCGACCAACATCGCCCGCACGCGGTCGGCGAGGTGCGTCGTCAAAGGAAGACGCAGGCCCAGGTAGCTCGGGATCGTCGCCGACGACTTCGCCGCGCGGACGATCAGCTCGAGATCGCGCAGCGACTCCACTTCGAGGTCCATCCCGGCGAAGCGGAAAGTATCGCCGTTCTTCAGCGAGGCGGCGAATTGCTCCTCGACCTTGCCGAGCGAACGGCCGTTGCGGAAGCGGATCTCGATCATCTCGGCATCGACGATGATCCCCGCGTTCATCCGGTGGCGACGGGCGTGCTCGGGATGGGTCAGGCGCCAGGTGCCGTCGGCGTCGCGGACGATGCGCTTGAACTTGTCGTAGGCCTCCAGCGAATAGCCGCCGGTGGCGACGAAATGCAGCACGCGGTTCCAGGTATCCTCCTCGAGCCAGGCATAGCTCAGGCTCGAACGCACTTCGGCCAACAATCCGGCTTCCTCGAACGGCGCCGCGCATGCACAGGCCATCACATGCTGTGCGAGAACGTCGAGCCCGCCGGGGCGGAAGTCCTCGCCGTCGCGCTGGCCCTGGTCGACCGCGTCCTTGGCCGCCTGGGCCTCGAGGAACTCGAAGCGATTACCGGGCACGAGGATCGCGCGGCTGGGCTGGTCGAGCCGGTGGTTGGCGCGGCCGATCCTCTGCAGCAGGCGCGATGAGCCCTTCGGCGCGCCCATCTGCACGACGCAGTCGATGTCGCCCCAGTCGACGCCTAGGTCGAGGCTGGCGGTCGCGACCAACGCGCGCAGCTCGCCGCGCGCCATCGCTCCTTCGACCTTGCGCCGCGCCTCCTTGCTGAGCGAGCCGTGGTGGATGCCAATCGGCAGCGTGTCGTCGTTCGCGTCCCACAGCTGCGAGAAGATCAGTTCGGCAAGGAAGCGGGTGTTGGTGAAGATCAGAGTGGTCTTGTTACGCCGAACGATCTCATAGAGTTGCGGGATCGCCCACAGCGCGGCGTGCCCGCCCCACGGCACGCTCACCTCCTCGGGCAGCAGGATCTCGACTTCAGGCGGCGCGCCTTTCTCGCCGGCGACGAGCTCGACGCTGTCGATATCGCCCCACGGCGCGAGCCATTCCCGGAAACGCTCGGGATAGGCTACCGTCGCCGACAGCGCGGCGCGTTGCGCCTCGGGGGCAATCGCCTGCAACCGGCTGAGCGCAAGCGCCAACAGGTCGCCGCGCTTGCCGGTGGCGAACGCATGGACCTCGTCGATCACCACGCGCTTGAGCCCGCGAAACAGTTCGAAGCTGTCGGGGTAGCTGAGCAGCAGCGAAAGCGATTCGGGCGTGGTCAGCAGCACGTCTGGCGGGCGTGTGCGCTGGCGCTTCTTGCGGTCCGACGGCGTATCGCCGCTGCGGGTCTCGATTCGAATCGGCAGACCGATTTCCTCGACCGGCGTCAGCAGGTTACGCTGAACGTCGTGCGCCAGAGCCTTGAGCGGTGAGACGTAGAGGGTGTGCAAGCCTTCCGGCGGTTCGGCTCCCGCCAGCCGCGACGACGTGAAGGCCGCCAGCGTCGGCAGGAAGCCCGCGAGGGTCTTGCCCGCCCCGGTGTCGGCGACGAGCAGCGCATGGCGTCCGGCGCCGCTCGCGGCGAGCATGTCGACCTGGTGGTGCCGCACGCGCCAGCCGCGTCCGGCAAACCACGCGGCGATCTCGGGCGGGAGAGGGTCTTGCTGGATCACGCCTTTGTCTCGCAGGCACCGCTCGCCCCCGCAAGACGCCAAGACGGCATTGGCGTGCGCCGGGCCGCGCAACCGGCCAGTCCGCCGCTCGTTTCGATTGAAGCACCCGCCACGGGGCGGGGTGGTGCCGTGTGCCGGCGCCGCGATATCAATACCTTACAAGAGGAGACGATCATGGCCGACCGCAACCGTTATGACCGAGGCGAGCGCTTCCAAGGCGGGCGCGACGACCGCAACTGGCGCGACCAGGAAGAACAATTCTCTAACGAGCGTGGGGCGCAGCCCGAATACGAGGAGGGCTACGGCTACCAAATGAGCGAGCCCTACGGCGGCAGCTACGTCCAGCGCCAGAACGAATACGAGACCGGCTGGGATCGCAACACGCGTTATGGCCAGCGCGGCAGCGGCTATTCCGGCGGGCGTAACGACTACCAGTCGACCGGCGAATACAATTACGGCCCTGCCCGATATGATAACCCGGGATATCGCTTCGGCAGCTTGGCGTCCGAGGACCAGGGCGGTCGCGACTTTAGCGCGCCGACCGGCCGCTATTCCGGCACGCCGGGCTACGCCGGCTATGGCGCCAGTTCGACCTACGGCTTTGCCGGAGGCTACGCGGGCGATCGTTCGCGGGAAAGCGGAGAGGGTCGCTATGGCGAGCGTGGCCGCGACTGGTGGGACCGGACGAGCGACGAGGTCATGAGCTGGTTCGGCGACCGGGATGCCGCCCGCCGCCGCCAACGGGACCATTCGGGCCGCGGCCCGACGAACTACACGCGCTCCGACGATCGCATCCGCGAGGACGTCAACGACAAGCTCACAGATGACTGGGGAGTCGACGCGCGCAAGGTCTCGGTCACCGTCAACAATGGCGAAGTGACGCTCGACGGCACGGTTTCCACCCGGCTGCAGAAGCGCCGCGCGGAAGACTGCGCCGACGACGTATCGGGCGTGAAGCACGTCCAGAACAACCTGCGGGTGCAGGATGGCTCGACATGGGACGCCGGCGAGACTGACCGGACCGACGCCGATACCACCATTTGACCGAGCCTCAGGCTGTCACGGGAAGGGGCGCTTCGGCGCCCTTTCTTGTCAGCGGTAAGCGCGGACCATTGCGCGGCGCAGCGTGCAATCCTCAAGCGAGAAGTACAGCGCGATCATGTCGCCCTCGATCACCGTGGAGGCCGCGAAGGCCATGTCGGCCGCAGACCGCTCGGCGGCGGGCGGCGGTACCAGAAGCGGCTCGACGCACCTTCCGGTGATGCAGGTATAATCCGCGTCGAAGCTGATCCAGCCGATCCGCCAACGAGCATCGATCGTCGCGCCGTTGTAGAACATCACCGGATCGAACCCGGGCAGTTGCACGACCGGGCCGGTCGACAAGTGCCAGTTGTCCCAGCTGTCTTCCCGGATCGTGAACGGCACCGGCAGGGGTTGCCATGGGCCGCCCGCCTTATGCTCCCTGGCCAGCCCGACGCGCGAGGCGTTTTCGTGCGCGTATTCGTAGAACAGCCGCCACAGGCCCTTGCTGGTCTGGACGAGCGTCGCTTCCTTGATGTTGCCGTACCCGGGGCGCGCCTTGAAGGCGACCTCGCGCTTGACCAGCCGGTCGAGCGTCGGCCCGCTCGCAACCATCAGGCAGCCCTGCTCGTGGGCTGCATCGACGCCGGTGTAGAACACTGTGTAGCCGTTCTCGTCGACCAGCACCGTCGGGTCCTCACAGCCCCCGTCATCGGACGCCAACCCATCACCCTCGGGGACGATCGCCAGTTTCGGCTCGACCGTGAAATGCAGGCCGTCCCGGCTGTGGGCGGCGGCAATCACGCCGGTCGGCTTGCCCGGCACCGGCGGCCTCGGCACGCCGCGAAGCATCATCCGATACGCGCCGCCCTCACGCCACACGAACGGGCTCATCAGGTCCATCCCGTCAAGCGGGGAACCCTCGTCGATGACGACATCATCCAGTTGCACGACGACGTAAGCGACCATCGCTTCAGGCGCCCGGAGCAACGATGAGCGACAGCGCCCCGTCGATCGTGACCGTGGCACCGGTGATGTAGTCGGCGGCGGGAGAAAGCAGGAACGACACGAGAGCGGCAACCTCCTCCGGACGGCCTGCCCGGCCCCACGGAATATGCGTCTCACGCTTGCGGCGAAAGTCTCCATCTTCCACCGCATGCTCGTTCATCGGGGTGAGGATCATCCCCGGCGCCACCCCGTTGACGGCGATGCCGTGCGGCGCCAGCTCGAGCGCCAGTGTGGCCGTCAGCTGCGCGAGTCCGCCCTTGGCCGAATCGTAGTCGGCGCCGCCGGCGCGCGGCGCGCGCTCGTGGATCGACGAGATGTTGACGATGCGCCCCTTCTTGTTCGCGGTGACGAGCGGCCGCGCAAAACGGCGGCAAGTGAGGAACGGTCCGTAGAGGTCGGTCTTGATCACCCGATCGAACGTGGCGAGTTCCATGTCGACCAGCTCGATCCCGCTCATGTTGAGCCCGGCCGAATTGACCAGCAAAGTCACCCTCCCGAACGCTTGCTCGGCGGCTGCGAACAGGGCTTCGACCGCCGCTTCGTCGGCAACGTCGGTTTGCACGGCGAGCGCGCGCTCATGCCCACCACAGCGCTCGATCACGGTGTCGGCGGCCATGCGATCCGAATAGTAGGTCAACGCCACCCGGGCGCCCGCCGCAGCGAGATACTCCACGCAGGCAGCGCCGATGCCTGACTCGCCGCCGGTCACGACGGCCACCGCGCCGGCCAATGGATTGTCCTTCATCGAACCCCGCTTCTCGCCTGTCTCATCGTCTAAACGCGCGAACGCGCGAAACGGCCACGGTTGCGGCACCGCTCTGCCTTCGACCTGCGTGCTGCCCGTTGCCATTGCCTCAACCTTCTAGCGCATAATGGATCGGCTTGAAGCTTCCTCCGTTCGAGGCGTAGGCCGAGCAGGCGGTTAGGGCGATGACGAGGTCCATCTCGGCGCACAGGCGAATGAAGTCTCCCGCCCGACTCAGCGGCGCATCGACCCGCAAGGTGCCGTCCGTCGCGACCGGAACGTTCATAAACAGGTTGAACGCGCATGGGATCGCGTCGGGCTCGATCCCGTAAGGCGCGAGCGCTTCGGCGAGGTTGCCGAAACAGCCGCGATGCACCGGCCTCTCGGGATAGAAATGGCGAAATGTCGCCTCGCTGCATGGCGTCAGCAGAAAATCGTGGCTGCCGACCGTGTCCTCGACGATCGCCAGCATCGCGTTCGAGCGGTTCGACCACAGCCGGTTGCCGGCGGTGAGGCGGATCGTCTCCTCGTAATCGAAGGTGCGGCCGTTGGAAATCGCCTCGCGCACGTCAACCGCGTTGAAGGCCAGCAAGTCGGAGACCTGGCTGCCTTGCGGGTCGATGACCTTGAGGGTCTGCCCCTTGGCGAGGCGGAAGGCCGTGCCGCTGCGTGGCGCGATCTGGAGGACGCTCACTCGGCACGCGGGTCACGGAAGGGGCATTGCCAGTCGTCGCCGACGATCCGGCCCGAATACTGCCGCGCCTCGCTGGCCTCGCCGTGGCGCGCGAGCATCGGGTTGACGTCGCCGGCCAGCTTGCGGTCGCGCTCGAGGATCGTCTCGCGCATCCGCTCGTAGCGCCCTTCGTCGCGCAGCCGCTCGAATTGGTCGTGCAGGTTGAACACCAGCACCGGCCGCGGGAAGCGCCGCGCCGGGCGGCTGGCATTGGGGTGCAGGCCGACCACGAAGAAGGCCTCACCTCCGAAGCTGAGTGAGAAATGCGGGTCCTCGGGATCGGGGCTGACGCTGTCGGCATAGGGCTGGCCGCGCCATTCGTCCTTGTCGGCGAACGACTGGATGCGCTTCCACATCGCCGCTTCGAACTCCTGTTCGGTTAGGTTGCCCGGGCCTTCGAAAGTGACCGCCAAGCTGCGCAGCCCGCCCGGATCGCGCGCATAGGCGTGCGCCCAGTCGATCAACTCGGAATGAATTCGCACGTCGTCCCACGCGCTCGTCAAGTCGCGGCAGGCCAGCACCTTGATCGTTCCGCGCGCCAACGCGGATTTCGCGCCGACACACGGGAACGCCGGGTCGGCTATCGTCTCGAAGATATCGGGCGCCGCGATGTCCGGCCCGCACTGCGTATGCATGCTGTCTCCTTGGGGAATGCGCAATTTACGGATATCTGCCCCCGAAGTTCCAGCAACTGGGGCTTGCCATGCCTCGGGCTCCTCGCAGCTGAAAGTTTACCACCTTGCGCTAAGACCGCCGGCATGAGCACAAACGGCCCAATTGCCTCGGTCGGCCCAGGAACCATGCGGCTGCTGCTGGCCGGGACGGTGGTCTATGACCATTTCTTTGGCCTCAAGATCGGTGAGGCCGCCGTCTATCTGTTCTTCGTCCTGAGCGGGTTCTGCGTCCACCGCGTGTGGCGCGGGCGTTATTCGCAGACCTGTAATCCTTACCTGACGTTCCTCGCCAGCCGACTATGGCGTTTGCTGTCGGTCATGTTTGCCGCGAGCATCACTACACTGTTCATCAAGGTGATCCTGCTGGGCAGAGCCTGCCAGAGGTGCTGCCGGGCAGTCCGCTTCACCTGGCCATCTCGAATGCCTTGCTGATAGGATACGATAGTCTTCCGGCGCCGCGGCTGGTTCAACCCGCCTGGTCACTCGACATTGAGATGCAGTTCTACCTCGTCGCTCCGCTGGTCGCCGCCGCCCTCGCGTGGTTGGGCACCAGGAGGTTTGTCGTCGTCTATGCGGCGTTGGTCGTTCTCGACTGGACGCTTGACCTGCCTCCGGCGCTAACCATGCTCGGCTGGTTCGTTGCCGGAACACTGGCTTCCTCGTTCTCGTGGCGCCCCCTCCCAGGCTTGTGCAGATCTCCCAACTTGGTTCGCCCGGCCTGATCTTCCTGTTCGCGTTCACCGACTTGCGGCCGATAGTTTGATTCCTACTCCGCTAATTATAACGCTTTGTTCAACGTGGCGCTGGCGACGATTGCCACACCAGTTGTCCTGCAAACTTGCTTCACGAAGCCGGCCGGCAGAGACAACCTATATGGGAATCTGTCGTACGTGCTTTATCTGTTCCATTGGCCGGTGTTGATTGCTGCGCGCACCATGCAGGCCGCGCATCCCTGGTCAGCCGCCGAAGCAATGGTGATTGCCTTCGGTCTATCGCTGCCGGTTTGGCACGGTTTCGACCGGCCGATCCAACGTCACCGCAGCCAATGGGTCGCGAGGCGCAAAGGAATGACGTCGGCCGCCCCCGCGGCGCTCCCTACCTCGCCCTAGGCTGTCCGCGACGTCAATGCCCCGCCTGCTGGCCGCGCTCCAGTCCGGATGCCTCAAGCTGCTCGTCGATCTGCATAAGCAAGCGGGCCAGCCCCGCCTGGTTGTCACTTTCGGCGCGGGCGACGAGCACGTCTTGCGTGTTCGATGCACGCAACAACCACCAGCCGTCCTTGGTCGTAACGCGCACGCCGTCGGTGTCGTTGACGTCGGCGTCGGTGCCCGCAAGGCGCTGCTTGACCTCGTCGATCGCGGCGAACTTGCGGCTCTCGTCGACCTGGAAGCGCAGTTCCGGTGTGTTGATCACGGCGGGCATCGCGCCGCGCATTTCGGTGACCGACCTTCCGAGGCGCGCCGAGGCGGCAATCAGCCGGATCGCGGCATAAAGCGCGTCGTCGTAGCCGTAGTAAGTATCGGCAAAGAACACATGGCCGCTCATCTCGCCGGCCAGCGGCGCGTGAGTTTCCTTCATTTTGGATTTAATCAGGCTGTGCCCGGTCTTCCACATCAGCGGTTTGCCGCCGAGCTCGGCGACGCGCTCGAACAGCGCGCGGCTGGCCTTGACATCGGCGATGATCGTCGACCCCGGGCGACTTCGTAGCAAGTCTTCCGCATAGATCATCAGCAGCTGATCGCCCCATATGATGCGGCCTTCGCCGTCGATCGCACCGATCCGGTCGCCGTCGCCGTCGAAAGCGATACCGAAGTCGAGGTTCTTCTCGGCGACAAGCTTGCGCAGGTCCTCCAGGTTTTCCGGAACAGTGGGATCCGGGTGATGATTGGGAAAATTGCCATCGACTTCAGTGTAGAGCGTGAAATGCTCCCCCGGCAGCCGCGCGGCGAGCAGCTCGAGCGCGGGGCCCGCGGCGCCGTTGCCGGCATCCCAGCCGACGCGCAGGGCGGAGAGCTTATCGGCGGGAAGACCTTCGAGGCCCACCAGCAGACGCTCGACATACTCCTCAAGGATCTCGCGCGTCTCGACCGTGCCGGTTCCGTCGAGCCAGTCGCCAGCCGCAGCGAGCTGGCCAATCTTCGTGATATCTTCCCCGAAGAACGGCCGGCCCTGAAATACCATCTTGAAGCCGTTATAATTGGCGGGATTGTGGCTGCCAGTTATCTGGATACCGCCATCCACCTTTTCCATTGAGGCCTCGGCGTAATAGAGCATCGGCGTCGGGCCCATGCCGACATTGACCACGTCGCAACCGCTGGCGGTCAGGCCTTCGCTCAGCGCGTGCGCGAGCATCGGCGAGCTGACACGGCCGTCGTAGCCGACGACCACTTTTTTTCCGCCGGCCCGGCGCAGCAGCGTCGCGAAGCTGCGGCCGATCGCGCGGGCATCGTCAGGGCCGAGCGTTTCGCCGATAATCCCGCGGATGTCGTATTCGCGCAGGACGGTCGAGTGGAACTGATGTCTCATTGGGGCTCCTTCAAACGTCGGGCAGTGCGTCCAGCAGCACGTCGCGCGCAGCCTGGGCCTCATGCACCTGCTCGTTGGTGCCGCCCCGGTCGGGATGGACCATGGCCAGCAAGCGCCTGTGTGCCTCGATTATTTCCGCACGATCCGCGCCGGCGCGCACGCCGAGCAGCTTGCGCGCACGGAACACCGCTTGAGCGCGCGTCGAGACCTTCGGTTCCCACGGCCAGCGCCCGCTCGCCATTTTCCAGACGATCACGGCGAGCGCGGCATAGACGAGAAGCCGGCCCATCGATCAGGCCGCCTCTGCGCGGTTGGAAAAGCCCGGCAAGTGCAGCTTGGCGACGAGTTCGCGCAGTTCCTGTCGCGCGACGAGGTGGCTGGTGCCGAGCTCGCCGAGCTGGCCCTTGTCGAGCAGCGTCAGACCAGAAGGGAACAGCTCGCGGTAGATCACGCGTTCGCTGAGTCCCTGCGCCACGCGGAAGCCGACCCGTTTCGACAGCTCGGTCAGCGCGTCGTCGATGCGGCGCTGGTTGCGCGCGTCGACATGGTGGACGCGGTTGCGAACCACGACCCAGTCCATTTCGCGCCGTTCCTTGATCGCGCGCGCCTTGCGCGCCTCGAAGATCAGTTCGGCGTAGAACGACAATCGGCGGACCTTGAAGGTCTCGGCGTCGACCTGACCGATCAGGTCGAAGTCGACAAAGCTGTCGTTCATCGGCGTGACAAGGGTGTCTGCGCGGGTCGCGGCGTGGCGGGCGAGCGGATCGTCGCGCCCGGGCGTGTCGAAGATCACGAAGTCCGCCGGCCCCGCGAGATCGCCCGTGACGAGGCGGTCGATCGCCGCTTCCAGCTCGTCGACCGAGCCGCCTTTGAAGACCTCGAAGTTGACGCCGGGGAGCGAAATTTCGCGGCGGCGCTCGGTTTCGGCGCGGTTCTCGAAATAACGGTAGAGCGTGCGCTGGCGCGGATCGAGGTCGATCGCGGCGACCTTCGCCCCGCGATGGGCGAGCGCCACCGCGACGTGCACCGCGGTCGTCGACTTGCCGGTGCCGCCCTTCTCGTTGGCGAAGACGATACGGTGAGGGGCGGTCGACACGTGCGGGCGGGCTTTCTCTGGCGGTTACGGACGGCTAGGGGCCGGGTTCTCGTTCGCTCTTATCCAAGGGGTGCGCCCGTGCATACCGTCAACCGCCTCGCTGCCCTGCGCGAAGCTGTGGACACTCTGCGCGCCAAGGGCCCGGTGGCGCTCGTCCCGACGATGGGCGCACTGCACGAGGGGCACCTGACCCTGGTGCGTGAGGCGAAGGCGCGAGCGGCGTCGGTCGTGGTCTCGATCTTCGTCAACCCGACGCAGTTCGGCCCGAACGAAGACCTCGACGCCTACCCGCGCCAGCTGGCCGAGGATTCGCGGATGCTCGAGGCCGAGGGCGTCGACTTGCTGTGGGCGCCGCCGGTTGAGGAGGTTTATCCAGAAGGTTTTGCCACCACGATTTCGGTCAGCGGCGTGAGCGAAGGCCTGTGCGGAGCCTCGCGGCCTGGCCATTTCGACGGCGTCGCGACCGTCGTCGCCAAGCTGTTCAACCAGGTGTGGCCGGACCTCGCGCTGTTCGGAGAGAAGGACTGGCAACAGCTCGCGGTGATCCGCCGCATGGTGCGCGATCTCGACATGACCCAGCCGCCGGTCGAGGCGATCCACGGGGTGCCGACGGTGCGGGAAGCAGACGGCCTCGCGCTGTCCAGCCGCAACCGGTACCTCTCGGCGGAGGATCGCCAGCGTGCTGCAATGCTGCCGCGAGCGATGCGCGAGGCAATCGCGGAGATCGAGCGCGGCGACCAGGTCTCGGCGGTCCTGCTCGCGTTCAAACAGGCACTGACAGAGGGCGGCTTCGCCAGCGTCGATTACGCCGAGCTGGCCGACGCCGAGAGCCTAACGCCACTGGGCGCGCTCGGCGACCGCCCCGCCCGCCTGCTTGTCGCCGCGCGGATCGGCGGGACGCGATTGATCGACAACATGGCCGTCGGTCCATGCGCTTGAACCGCGCCCCAATCCGCGCTTCGCCACGGCGCTGGCATTTTGCCGCGCGTTCGATTAGTTGCGCGCGAAACTTATTTCGACAGGAAGGACGCAAAGGCCCGTGACTCTCGGCTTTTCGGTCGACGCGCTGTTGCCGCGCGCACGGGGTGGCGGGCCGCTCAAGATCGGGCTCGCCGCGCTGGGCGAGGACGAGTGGCTGCAGCCGGAACCCGACCTCGCGGCGCGCAACGTCGCCTTCGACGCCCATCCCGAAAGCGTGCAAGTCACCCAGGAATCCGGCGCGCCAGCCGATGAACTGGCAGCCCTCCGCGGCACAGGCGGCGGGATCGAAGGTGCCGCGCGCTCGGCTTGGGAGGACATGTGTCTGCTCACGCGGCGCCCGGACGAGGAGGTCTATCGTCTCGTCGGCGCCGCCGTCGCCTTCCCGACCGACTGGCATATAGCGGACAAGCTCGGCCATCCGCTGATCGCGCTGCACACGCCGATTCACGGCTATGCCGAGCAGCTCGGCAGTCCGGTCGACCAGTTCATGGCCAAGCTCAAAGCCGGGCGGATCTACGGCCGCTGCAACTGGTTCGTAAGCCCGACGAACGCACTGCGCTGGCTCGCGGAGGGCTCGCCCGAAGAGCAATTCGCCCACGTGACGCCCGAGAACGCCGGCGAGACGCTGTTCATCCGTTCGGAACGCCAGACACTGCGCAAGCTACCCGAGACCGAGGCGATTGCGTTCACCATCGGCATCTACCTCGCTCCGCTCGGAAGCCTCTCGCGCGAAAACATCGCCCGGATGGCCGAATCGCTTTCGACGATCCCCGAACCCGAAGCCCGGCGCCGCGGCGCGCCTTCTTTCGCACCCCAGCTGCAAGCCTATGCCGCCCGCCACGGAGCGGCTATCGGCGCAGCGGCATGATCAGGAGCCACGCATGAAAATCCTCGTCCCCGTGAAGCGGGTGATCGATTACAACGTCCGTCCGCGGGTCAAACCCGACGGCAGCGGGGTCGACCTCGCCAACGTCAAGATGAGCATGAATCCGTTCGACGAGATCGCTGTCGAAGAGGCGATCCGCTTGAGGGAAAAGGGTGTCGCGAGCGAAATCGTCGCGGTCAGCATCGGCCCGGTCAAGGCGCAGGAAACACTGCGCACCGCGCTGGCGATGGGCGCCGACCGGGCAATCCTGGTGCAGACCGACGACGAAGTCGAGCCGCTCGCTGTGGCGAAGATCCTCAAGGCCATCGCCGACGAGGAACAGCCGGGCATAGTCCTGATGGGCAAGCAGACAATCGACGACGATTCGAACCAGACCGGTCAGATGCTCGCCGCGCTGTGGGGCCGGCCGCAAGGGACGTTCGCCTCGAAGGTCGAGGTCGCGGGCGACGATGTTAAGGTAACCCGCGAGGTCGACGGCGGGCTCGAGACCGTCTCGCTCAAGCTTCCAGCGGTGGTGACCACCGACTTGCGTTTGAACGAGCCGCGCTACGCCTCGTTGCCGAACATCATGAAGGCTAAGTCCAAGCCGCTCGCGATGAAGGCGCCAGCCGATTACGGCGTCGACACCGCGCCGCGGCTGAAGGTCATCCGCGTGGTCGAACCGCCGGTGCGGCAAGCGGGCGTCAAGGTCGGCTCGGTCGACGAACTGGTCGCCAAGCTCAAAGCGCTGGGAGTCGCCTGATGAAGACCCTCGTTCTCGTCGAACACGACAACCAGCACCTCAAGGACGCGACCCTCGCGACCGTCACGGCCGCCGCGAAGCTGGGCGAGGTCCATCTGCTCGTCGCCGGCAAGGGTTGCCGTGCGGTGGCCGAAGCTGCGGCCAAAATCGCCGGGGTGGGCAAAGTCCACCTCGCCGACGACGCCGCGTACGAGCACCAGCTTGCGGAAAACGTCGCGCCGCTGGTGGTCTCGCTGATGGCCAGCCACGACGCCTTCCTCGCCCCCGCCACGACCACCGGCAAGAACGTCGCCCCGCGCGTCGCCGCGCTGCTCGACGTGATGCAAGTTTCCGACATCATCTCGGTCGAAGGCGAGCGGACGTTCACCCGGCCGATCTACGCCGGCAACGCCATCGCGATGGTCGAGAGCTCGGACGCCAAGCTGGTGATCACCGTGCGCGGCACCACGTTCGACAAGGCGGCGGCCGAAGGCGGCTCGGCGAGCATCGAGGAGGTTCCCGGCCCCGGCGACAGCGGCCTGTCGAGCTTCGTCGGCCTGGAGGCCGAAGCAAGCGAACGTCCCGAGCTGACCAGCGCCAAGGTGATCGTCTCGGGCGGCCGCGCTCTCAAGGACGCGGCGACGTTCGAGCAGCTCATCGTCCCGCTCGCCGACAAGCTCGGCGCCGCGGTCGGCGCCAGCCGGGCGGCGGTCGACGCAGGCTACGTGCCGAACGACTACCAGGTCGGCCAGACCGGCAAGATCGTCGCGCCGGAGGTCTACATCGCCATCGGCATCTCGGGCGCGATCCAGCACCTCGCCGGGATGAAGGATTCGAAGGTGATTGTCGCCATCAACAAGGACGAGGACGCGCCGATCTTCCAGGTCGCCGACATCGGCCTGGTCGGCGACCTGTTCCAGATCGTGCCGGAGCTGACCGCGAAGCTCTAGCCCTCGAAGGCCAGCACCGGCTTCCTTGCCGCCAGCGTCTCATCAAGGCGGCGGCGCGGCGCGAGTTGCGGGGCCTGGTGCAGGCTCGCGTCGCCCGCCCGCGCGCGTTCGACGATGCTCCGCAGCGCGAGGATGAACTGGTCGAGGCTGGCCTTGCTTTCGCACTCGGTCGGCTCGACCAGCATCGCGCCGTGGACGACGAGCGGGAAGTACATCGTCATCGGGTGGAAGCCCTCGTCGATCAGCGCCTTGGCCAGGTCGAGCGTGGCGACGTCCTCGGCGAAGCCTTTGTCCGAAAACAGGGCTTCGTGCATGCACGGGCCGGTTGCGCCGAACGGTGCGTCGAGCACGCCTTCGAGGCTGCGCAGCATGTAGTTGGCATTGAGCACTGCATCGCCCGAGACCTGCCGCAGCCCGTCGGCGCCGTGGCTCAGGATGTAGGCGAGCGCGCGGGTGAACATGCCCATCTGGCCATGGAACGCGGTCATCCGCCCGAAGCTGTGGGGCGCAGCGTCGACGCCGTCCTCTTCCTCGATCAGTTCGAAGCCCTCGCCCGTCTTGCGGACAAACGGCAGCGGCGCGAACGGGGCGAGCGCTTCGCTCAGCACCACCGGCCCCGAGCCCGGTCCGCCGCCGCCGTGCGGGGTCGAGAAGGTCTTGTGCAGGTTGATGTGCATCGCATCGACGCCGAGGTCGCCCGGGCGCACCCGGCCGACGATCGCGTTGAAGTTCGCCCCGTCGCAGTAAACCAGCGCACCCGCTGCGTGGACCGCGTCGGAGATCGCCTTCATGTCGCGCTCGAACAGACCGCAGGTGTTGGGATTGGTGATCATCACCGCGGCGACATCGAGCCCGAGGCGGGCTTTGAGCGCTTCGAGGTTGACCCTCCCATCGGCTGTCGCGGGGATGTTCTCGACCGCATATCCGGCGAAGGCGGCAGTAGCCGGATTGGTGCCGTGGGCGCTTTCAGGGACGAGAATCACCTGGCGCGCATCGCCGCGCGCTTCGAGCGCCGCGCGGATGCACAGGATGCCGCACAGCTCGCCGTGCGCGCCGGCCTTGGGGCTCATGGCCACCGCGGGCATGCCGGTCAGCGTGATCAGCCAGTGCGCCAGCTCGTCGATCACCGCCAGCGCTCCCTGCACGGTCGCTTCGGGCTGGAGCGGGTGGAGGTCGGCGAAACCGGGCATGCGCGCGACCTTCTCGTTGAGCCGCGGGTTGTGCTTCATTGTGCAGCTGCCCAGCGGGAAGATGCCGCAGTCGATCGCGTAGTTCTGCCGGCTGAGGCGAGTGTAGTGGCGCACCGTCTCCGGCTCTGAGAGGCCGGGCAGGCCGAACGGTTCGGAACGGGCGAGGCCGCCGAGACGGCTTGTCTCACCCGATGGCTCGGGCAGGTCGACGCCGCAGGTGTCCGCGCCGCCGATCTCGAAGATCAGCGGCTCTTCGAGCATCAGCCCGCGATTGCCGGTCACGGTGGCAATCCCGCTTTCGCCGGTCGGAGCCTCGGGCGCGCCGGGCTTCCAGCCGCTGACGTTGGGCGCGTTCATGCCAGTATCTCCTGCAGCGCGGAGGCAAGTGTCTCGATATCCTCCTCGGTGACAGTCTCGGTCACCGCGATGACCACGCCGTTCTCGCGGCGGTCGCCGTCGGGATAGAGCCGTCCGAGCGAGACCCCCGCGAGCACGCCTTTGTCGGCGAGGTCGCGCACGAGCTGGCGCGCGTCCGCCGGGGCGACGATCGTGAACTCGTTGAAGAAGCTCTCGTTGAGCACCTCGACGCCCGGCACTTTCGCCAGGCGGTCGGCGGCAAGACACGCAAGCCGATGGTTCTCCGCCGCCAGCGCGCGCAAGCCCTTCTCGCCGAGCAGCGTCAGGTGGATCGTGAACGCCAGCGCGCACAGGCCCGAGTTAGTGCAGATGTTGCTGGTCGCCTTCTCGCGGCGGATGTGCTGCTCGCGGGTAGAGAGCGTGAGCACAAAGCCACGCTTGCCCTCGGCATCGACGGTCTCGCCGCACAGCCGCCCGGGCATCTGGCGCACGTGTCTCGGATCGCGCACCGCGAACAGGCCGAGGTACGGCCCGCCGAACTGCAGCCCGACGCCGAGCGCCTGCCCCTCGCCGACGACGATGTCCGCGCCCATCTCGCCGGGCGACGTGAGCGCCCCGAGCGCCACCGGCTCGGTCACCACCGCCACCAGCAGCGCCCCCGCCGCGTGGCAGGCTTCGGCGAGCGCGGTCATGTCGCCGATGCGGCCGAGGATGTCGGGGTACTGGACGACTACGCAGCCGGTCTCGCCGTCGACCGCTTCGGCCATCGCGGCGAAATCGGTGGCAGCCACCAGCTTCGGCTCAGTGTAGGCGATGGTGTCGCCGTTGAACTTGCCCATCGTCTTGGCGGTCGAGACGTAGTGCGGGTGCAACCCATCCGACAGCAGCACCTTGCTGCGCTTGGTGACCCGCCCGGCCATCGCGATCGCTTCCCAACAGGCGGTCGAGCCGTCGTACATCGAGGCGTTGGCCACGGCGCAGCCGAACAGCCGCGCGACCTGGGTCTGGAACTCGAACAGCATCTGCAGCGTGCCCTGGGCGATCTCAGGCTGGTACGGGGTGTAGCTGGTAAGGAACTCACCGCGCTGGATCAGGTGATCGACGCTCGCCGGCACATGGTGGCGATAAGCACCGGCGCCGAGGAAGAACGGTGCATCGCCGGCCGAGAGGTTCTTCCCTGCAAGCCTCGCCATGTGCCGCTCGACCGCCATCTCGCTGGCGTGCATCGGCAGGCCTTCGATCGGGCCGGACGGCCGCGCCTCTTTGGGCACATCCGCGAATAGCGCGTCGATCGACTTCGCGCCGATAATAGCCAGCATCGCCGAACGGTCGGTGTCGGTCAGGGGAAGGTAGCGCATTTTGTGATCCTCAGAGCGATGCTACGAAGTCCTGGTACTTCGCCTCGTCCATCAGCCCGTCGAGCTCGCCCTTGTCGGCGATGGTCAGCTTGAAGAACCAGCCATCGCTTTCGGGAGCGGTGTTGACGAGCGCGGGGTCATCCTCGAGCGCCGCATTGCCTTCGGTCACCGTGCCGCTGACCGGCGCAAAGACGTCGCTCGCCGCCTTGACGCTTTCGACCACCGCGGCCTCTTTGCCCTTGGCGAGCCTAGTGCCGACGGCGGGCACCTCGACGAAGACGATGTCGCCAAGCTGGCCTTGCGCGTAGTCGGTGACGCCGATCGTGGCGCTGTCGCCGTCGACCTCGATCCATTCATGTTCTTCGGAGAAGTAACGCGGCATCAGGCGGCTCCTTTGCGGTGATAGCGGTGAGAGACGAAGGGGACCGGTGCGACCCGGGCGGAAAGACGATTGCCTCGGACTTCGAGCTCCAGTTCGGTGCCTTCGGAGGCGTGTGCGGCATCGACGTAAGCCATCGCGATGGGGTGACCGAGCGTCGGCGAGAACCCGCCCGAGGTGACCGTCCCGACTTGCTGCTCGCCCGCGAACACCTCTGCACCCTCGCGGGCGGCCATGCGGCCTTCGAGCGTGAGGCCGACGCGGCGGGTCGGCGTGCCATCAGCGAGAAGCTTGAGAATGCGTTCGGCGCCGGGAAAGCCGCCGGTCTGGCGGCGTGCCTTGCTGATGGCGAATTCGAGGCCCGCGCTGACCGGATCGGTCTCGGGCGAAAGGTCATGGCCGTAGAGCGGCAGCCCGGCTTCGAGCCGCAGCGAATCGCGCGCGCCGAGGCCGATCGGCTTGACTTCCTGCTGGGAGCACAATGCATCGGCCAGCTGCTCCGCCTGCTCGTCGGCGACCGAGATTTCGAACCCGTCCTCGCCGGTGTAGCCCGAACGCGCGATGCCGAGATGCAGATCGCCGAAGTCGTATTCCATCGCCTGCATGAAACCGAGCTTCCCGGTGATGCCGGGCATCAACCGCTCGAGAACAGCGCCTGCCTCCGGCCCCTGCAACGCAAGGAGCGCGCGATCCGCGAGATGGGACAGCGTGATCTCGTCGGGCAGGTGCTCGCGCAAGTGGGCAATGTCGTCCCATTTGGTCGCCCCGTTGACGACTAGGTAGTAGGCGGGCGGTCCGCCCTCTCTTGCGGCGTTGGACACCATCAGATCGTCGAGAATCCCGCCATTGTCGGCGAGCAGCAGCGAATAGCGGATGCGTCCGGGCTTGAGCGCCGCGATATCGGCGGGGAGCAATGCTTCGAGCGCCCCGACCACCCCTTCGCCGGTCACGATAAGCTGGCCCATGTGGCTGACGTCGAACAGCCCGGCGTGGCCGCGGGTCCACTCGTGCTCCGCAAGGATCCCCTCGTACTGGATCGGCATCTCGTAACCGGCAAAGCCGAACATCCGCGCGCCATGGGCGCGGTGCCAGGCGTCGAGCGGCAACTTGTCGAGTGTTTGGCTTTCCGCGTCTTCGCTCATCATCATTCCCGACATGCGATGGCGATGCCCGGGCTGGGCCTCGTTCTCCATCGCCCCCTCTGTCGGGAAACCTGAGAGCCTGGCGCGAATACCTCCGCGCGTACACCTTCGGTGGTCTCCTTGCAGAGACGCTTTCCAGAGTGCCCGACGATCCGAACCGCGGTCCTTTGGCCTGAGAGATTCCGGGGCGGTTGCTCCTTCGGCGGCCCGGCGCAAACCGGACACTCTCCCACGGCTCGGCCGGGGCGAACCCCGGCGGGCGGCAGTCGTTTCGCGCGAAACGATTATCGGGTCAACTCAATTCGGCCCGTTACCTGGGAGCATCCCAATCCTGGTTGGCGCGGGCGATGAGATATTGGTGGATCGCCTCGGCCTGCTCCTGACTCAGCACGTCGGCGAAGCTCGCCATGCCGTTCGCCGCGCGCTTGCCGCCGAGGACGATTGCGAGGAAATCGGCGCGGGTCTGCGGCGACATGTGCCGCAAGTCCTTGACCCCGCCGCGCGCGGCGACGCCGTGGCACAGCGCGCAGTTCTGTCCGTAAAGCTGCTCGCCCTTGGCGACCACGTCGGCGCTCGAGGTGAGCTTCGGCGGCGGCGCCAGCTCGGGCACCTCGACCGATTCCTTGGGCATCGGCGGTAGCTTGGCGGTGCCGCCAAGCTTGAACACCAGGAGGCGGGGCTTGCCGATGAACAGCTTGGAATAGTTCGAGCGCTCGACATGCGCGAGCCCGCCGCCCCAGCCGGCGTTGACCGCGATGTATTGCACGCCATCGATCATATAGGTGATCGGTGCGGCAATCGGCACTTGCTGCACCGGTATCTGCCAGACCTTGGCGCCGGTGTCGGCGCGATAAGCGGTGAAGGTCGTGCCGATGTTGCCCTGGAACACGAGGTTGCCCGCGGTCACGAGCACGCCGCCGCTGCCCTTCTGCTCGTCGGGCGTGCGCCAGACTTCCTTCTGCGTCACCGGATTGCGCGCCGAGAGCCAGCCGCGCGAATGGGCGTCGGAATACTCCGAGATCTTCTTCCGCTCCGCGTCGTATCCGCTGAAGCTCGTGCCAAGGCCGGGGTGAGCGGGGTCGAAGCTGTCGGCCGCGGCATAGCCCATATAGCTCTCGCTTACCGGCACGTAGACCAGCCCGGTGAGCGCGCTGAACGCCATCGGATTGAAGTTGTGCGCGCCGCCTGCACCGGGCGAGACCATGACCGGCACCTTGCCGTAGCGAACCGCCGGGTTCTGAATCGGACGGCCAGTCTTCATGTCGACGCTGCTCGCCCAGTTGATCGGCACCGTCGCCTTGGCGCTGAGGAGCTCCCCGGTCCGGCGGTCGAGGACGTAAAAGAACCCGTTCTTCGGCGCCTGCATCAGCACCTTGCGGACCCGACCGCCGATTTTCAGGTCGGCGAGGATCATCGCTTGCGTGGCGGTGTAATCCCACTCCTCGCCCGGCGTGGTCTGGTAGTGCCAGACGTATTCGCCGGTCTCAATGTTGAGTGCGACGATCGAGGCGAGGAACAGGTTGTCGCCGCCGCCCGGGCTGCGGAAGGTCTGCGCCCACGGAGACCCATTACCGACGCCGATGTAAACGAGGTGCAGCGCGGGATCGTACGACATCGCATCCCACACTGTGCCGCCGCCGCCCGCCTTCCACCATTCGCCGGTCCAGGTCTTGGCGGCCATCGCCAGAGCCTTGTTCTCGAAGCCCTTCGACGGGTCGCCCGGCACGGTGTAGAAGCGCCAGTCCTGCTTGCCGCTCTCGGCGTCGTAGGCGGTGACGTAGCCGCGCACGCCCATTTCGGCGCCGCCGTTGCCGATCAGCACTTTGCCGGCATAGACCCGCGGCGCGCCGGTGATCGTGTAATTCTTCGAGTTATCGACCGTCAGCACCGACCACACCGGTTTGCCGCTCTTCGCGTCGAGCGCGATCAGCCGCCCGTCGAGGGTGGCGACGTAAATCTTCCCGTTCCACGCCGCGAGCCCGCGCGAAACGATGTCGCAGCAGGCCATCCGCCCGAACTTCGTCGGCACCTGCGGATCGAAGCGCCACAGCACCTTCCCGCTGACCGCGTCATAAGCGGTGACGATGTTCCACGGCTGGACATTGAAGAGCACCCCGCCGATCTCCAACGGGCTCGCCTCCATCCCACGTTCGGTCTGGATGTATGCATACCAAGCGAGGCCCAGCTGGCCGACATTCTTGTCGTTGATCTGCGTGAGCGGGCTGAAACGCTGTTCGTCGAGCGTGCGGCCGACCATTGTCCAGTCGGCGGACGGCGCCTGCGCGGCGGCCGTCATCAGCAACGCAGAGGCGGCCGCCACCGCGCGGGCGAGGAGCTTTCGGATCATCGGCGGCTCATACGACGGGGAGCTGGCTGGCATCGGCCCAGAAGCCGTGCACCTGGCCGACGACCTTGAACGGCATCTTGACCCGCGCGACCGGACCCGCGGCAATGTCCTTGGTATCGACCAGGATCAGGTCCGAGCGGCCCGCTTCCTTCATGCTGCTGCCGATGCCGATCAGGTAGCCGTCGCCTTCGGGCGCGTCGTGCTTGCGCGGGACGAAGGTCATCTCCGACAGTGCGTAATCGGGCACGGTGACCATCTTCGAGGTCTTCGTGGCATGGTCGAAGATCGCCCACCCACGCCCAGCGTTGAGGTAGCCGTAGCGATAAGGCAGCGTGTGGAAGCGGTCGTCCTGCCGGGAAAGCACGCCGGTGACGTCCGGATAGAGCGTCTCGACCTGGTATTGATCGTTGCTCGTGCGGCTGAGATCGATCGTGAAGCGGCGGATTCGGCCTTGGGCCTTCACCGGATCGAACGGCTCGTGCACGCTGGGGAAGAACGGGAACTGGTTCCCCTCCCCGCCATCCATGTCGAGCGTCACCTTTTCGCCGTCCGACCACGCGCCCATCACGTGGGTGCAGAACAGGTTGGCGCCCTTGAACCAGCGCACGTCCCTGCCGTCGCCGCCGCGGCGCAGAACGCCGATGTAGACCGGGAGAGTCGAATCGTAGGCGAAGTGGACCCCGCCGGCCTGCATCTGTGGCAAGTTGGCCGCCATCTGGGTGACCATCAGGATCACGTGGCGCTGAGTGACCGCAAAATCATGCATCATCGCGGCGTAAGGCGCCTGCACGGTCACGCCCCAGTTGACGTTGCCGTTTTTGTCGGCGCTGAAGACGTGGACGTCCTTGCTCGCAAGGCCGGTCGCTTCGTAGCCGAAGCCGATATACTCGCCGGTCAGCGGATCGATCTTCGGGTGCGCGGTGTGCGTCTGGCTGCCGAGCTTGCCGCCGAAGGTGTAGTAATCGTCCTTCGTCTCAAGCGTCCACGGGTCCATATAGACCGGTGGGCTGTCTTCCTTGAACACCAGCAGCTTCTTGTGATGCACGAACAGCTGAGTGTTGGCGGTCCCGCGGCTGAGGCCATTGACGCTCGGATCGTCGGTCATCGGGTTGCGGTACATCCCGAACAGGCTGCGCCGCGCCTCGTGCTGCGCCTTCCAGCGCTGGGTGCGCGCATAGCGCGTGCGGTAATCAACGTGGCCGTCCTTGATGCGGAACATCGAGACGTGACCTTCGCCGTCGAACGGGATGTCGCCGGAGTACTTGTCCGGCTTGGGGTACTGCGGATCGGGCCCGACACGGTAGAACACCCCGTCGAGACCGTTCGGCAGGTGGCCTTCGACCTCGCAGTCGAACAGGTCGATCTCGGCGCGGTTGTTGGTGCTCGGAGGCCCACCGCCGAAAGTGCGCGGGTCGGCGGGAAAGTCGACCTGGCCGCTCGGCGTCGCCGCCAGTGCGGGGCCAGGCATTCCGGCAAGCGCCGCGCCAGTACCAAGCGTCGCCGCGCCCAGGAACGCGCGCCGGCCGAGCTCCGGCCCCTTATTCGATTCGTAGGATGAATTGGCCACAATCGCCCTCCCTCTTGGCCAACATTGTTGTCGGAATCAAATGGGCGCGCAAGGCGTCATTTGGCGGGAGACGAGGTGGAGCGGGTAAGGGGAATCGAACCCCTCTAGCTAGCTTGGAAGGCTAGTGCATTACCACTATGCTATACCCGCTCAGGGTGGGGAGCGCCGCTTGCCACCAAGCGCCGCGCGGCGTCAAGCACCCTCAATGTCCCTCGAAGCTGATCAGCGCCCACGGCTCGACGCCGGCGGCGTCCAGCTTTGCTCCGCCACCGAGCTCGGGCAAGTCGATCACGAACAAGGCGTGATCGACACGCGCACCGGCTTCGCGCAGCAACTGGACGCCAGTCAGAGCGGTTCCGCCCGTGGCAATAAGATCGTCAACCAGAAGCACAGGCTCTCCCTGGACGATCAAAGTCGGATCGAGCTCGAGCCGGGCCTGGCCGTACTCGAGCGCATAGTCGACGCCGATGGTCGCCACCGGCAGCTTGCCGGGTTTGCGCAGCGGGACGAAGCCGAGGCCCAACCGGGCGGCGATCGCCGCGCCGAATATGAAACCGCGCGCCTCGATGCCCGCGACGGCCGACGGCTGCGCCGGCCGCGCCGCTTCGACGAGGTGATGGACAGTCGCCGAAAGTCCTTCGGGATGCGCGATCAGCGTGGTGATGTCGCGGAACAGAATGCCCGGCGCCGGAAAGCCCGGCACCGTACGCACCAGCGCCTTGATCTCAGCGGGCGTCATCGCCCCGACGCTCCCGAAGGGGAGCGTCGCAGGCTCAATCGCGGCGGGCCTTGGCGTCCGCCCAAATCTGCTTCTTGGCGAGGAACGCCAGCACGGTGGCGAACAGCAGGAAGCCGAGCACCGGCCAGCCGGTCTGGTGGCGCTTGTCGAGCGAAGGCTCGGCGGTCCACATCAGGAACGCGGCGACGTCCCTGGCCATTTCGTCGACCGTCGCCGGGGTGCCGTCCTTGAACTGCACCTGCCCGTCGGTGGTCAGCGGCGGCGGCATCGCGATGTTGAGATTGGCAAAGTAGGGGTTGTAGTAGAGCCCCTTCGGCGTCTCGAAATCGGGGAACTGCTTCTTCAGCTCGGCCGGGACCGGCTGGAACCCGGTGAGGATCGAATAGATGTACGACGGGCCGCCTTCGCGCGCCTTGGCCATCAGCGACAGGTCCGGCGGGATCGCGTTGTTATTGGCGGCGCGCGCGGCTATGTCGTTCGCGAAGGGCTTGGGGAAGTAGTCGGTCGGCACACCGGGCCGGGTGGTCGTCTCGCCCGTGTTGGGATCGATCCCGGGCACCGTCCACGAAGCCGCTTCGGCCTTTACTTCGGCTTCGTCGTAGCCGAGCTCGGCGAGGTCGCGGAACGCGACCTGGTTGAGCGAGTGGCACGCCTTACAGACTTCCTTGTAGACTTGGTAGCCGCGCTGGACCTGGCGATGGTCGAACTTGCCGAACGGGCCGTCGCTGGCGAGTGCGAGATGCTTCGGCTCGCGGTGGAACACGCTCTCGGCGGTCTTTTCCTTGAGATAGCCTTGCGCGGCCACGGTCCCGAGACCGGTGCCGAAAGCCCACAGGGCCATCCCCGCGAAGAACAGGCCGACAAGGAAGCCGATGATACGGACCATGATACGTGTCTTTCCCCTAAATCCGTTCGCTTACGTCGCCGGCGTCGTGTTTTCGCCGAGTACGGCTTTCTTGTCCGAGCCGAGCACGGCTTCAGTGATCGAGAACGGCAGCGGCTCGGGTCGTTCGAACGAGGAGACGAGCGGCAGGATCACCAGAAAGTGCAGGAAGTAGTACGCCGCGGCGAGCTGGCTGATCATCAGGAACGGCTCTTCAGGTCGCGAACCGCCGCAATAGCCGAGCACCAGCAGGTCGATCACCAGCACCCAGAAGTACTTGCGGAACGTCGGCCGGTAATGGCCCGAGCGCACCGGCGAGCGATCGAGCCAGGGCAGGAAGAACCACACGAGGATCGAGCTGAACATCGCAGTCACGCCGAGCAGCTTGGCGGGCATGATCACGACGTGGGTGAACGGGATGTGCAGGTCGACCGTGAACGCCCGCAGGATCGCGTAGTACGGCCAGAAATACCATTCGGGCACGATCTCCGCCGGCGTCGCCATAGGATTGGCCGGGATGTAGTTGTCCGGGTGGCCGAGCGCGTTCGGCATGAAGAACAGGAAGGAGCAGTAGATAATCAGGAACACGCCGAGCCCGAAGCCGTCCTTCGCCGTGTAGTACGGGTGGAACGGCACAGTATCGCTCTCGCTCTTCACCTCGACGCCGGTCGGGTTCGACGAGCCGGGAATGTGCAGCGCCCAGATGTGCAGGATGATCACGCCGGCGATCACGAACGGCAGCAGGAAGTGCAAGCTGAAGAAGCGGTTGAGCGCCGCGTTGTCGGGCGCAAAGCCGCCGAGCAGCCAAATCTGTAGCGGCTCGCCGACGAACGGGATCGCCCCGAACAGGCCGGTGATGACCTTGGCGCCCCAGAAGCTCATCTGGCCCCACGGCAGCACGTAGCCCATGAAGGCGGTCGCCATCATCAGCAGGAAGATCACCACGCCGAGCAGCCAGACCATCTCGCGCGGGGCCTTGTACGAACCGTAGAAGAAGCCGCGGAAGATGTGCAGGTAGATCACGACGAAGAACGCCGAGGCGCCGTTCGCGTGGGCGTAGCGCATCAGCCAGCCCCAGTTGACGTCGCGGTTGATGTGCTCGACCGAATCGAACGCGACCAGCGCGTTGGGCGCATAATGCATCGCTAGGATGACCCCGGTGACGATCTGGAGCACCAGGCAGAAGCCGGCGAGCACGCCGAAATTCCACGCGTAGTTGAGGTTGCGCGGCACCGGATAACCGCTACCGAGCGAGTTGTAGACGAGGCGCGGCAACGGCAGTTTCTCGTCCAGCCAGCGCATGAACGGCGCCTTGGGTTCGTAATGCTGGGCCCAGGGGAAGCTCATCTTTGTCTCTCTCGCCTCAGCCGACCAGGATCTTGGTATCGGTTTCGAATTTGTAGTCCGGCACTTGGAGGTTCTTCGGAGCCGGGCCTTTGCGGATGCGCGCCGCGGTATCGTATTGCGAGCCGTGACACGGGCAGAAGTAGCCCCCGAACTCGCCGCGGCTCTCGCCCTCGCCGGTGCCGAGCGGCACGCAGCCGAGGTGAGTGCAAACACCCATCGTGATCAGCCAGTTGAGGTGACCAGGCTTGGTGCGATCCTCGAGCGCTTGCGGGTCGCGCAATTCAGAGAGCGGCACCGTCTGCGCTTCGGCGATTTCCTTCGGCGTCAGGTTGCGCACGAACAGCGGCTGCTTGCGGAACACCGCCTTGATCGCCTGACCCGGCTTGATCGCCGTGAGGTCGACCTCGGTCGTGCTTTCGGCGAGCACGTCCTTCGATGGCGCCATCTGGCTGATCAGCGGGACCAGCGTGATAACCGCGCCAGCACCGGCGGCGCTCACGGCGGCGATATTGATGAAATCCCTGCGGCGAACGCCGTCGTCGGTGGCCAGCGTCTCGGAATGCGCGGTGCCAGTGTCAGTCGCCATTTTCCTGCCTTGCCTGCAGCCCCGCTTGAGAAAGGTGGCGGAGCCGGAAATCCGATGCGTCACGCGGCCGGAAGTACCCCAGGCCGGCGACTTGGCGCGGCTGATAGACGACGCTGTCCGCGATGCCAACAGGCATTTTGGCAGCTTTGTGACGGGTTGGGGAAAGACCCTAGACCGGCAAGCCGATCAGCGAAATCTGGCGCCCGTAACTGGCCTCCCCGCAATGCGTCGCGCGGCGGTAGGAGAAGAAGCGCTCGGGCTGGGCATACGTGTCGAGTCCGAGGCGGTCGATCAGGCCGATGCCCGCGCGCGCAAGCCTGGCGGCGGCATAGGATTCGAGGTCGAACTGCCAGTGGCCCATTCGCCCCGCGGCAAAGAAAGAACCGTCCTCATCGCTGAATTTCGCTCGGAACACCTCGTCGACCTCATAGCTGGGATGGGCGATGGCAGGTCCGATCGCGGCGACGATGCGTTCGCGGTTCGCGCCGAGTCCGACCATCTCGCCCACAACCGCTTCAAGCACCCCGCCGTGCGCCCCGCGCCAGCCGGCGTGCGCCGCACCGACCACGCCGGCTTCGATGTCCGCCAGCAGCACCGGCGCGCAATCGGCGGTGACGACACCCAGTAGGAAACCGGGCCTGTCGGTCGCCATCGCGTCGGCGCGCGGCCGCTCGGCGTGCGGCCATGGGCGGACCACGCTGACCGCGTCGGGCGAATGGACCTGGTAAACCGTCGCCAGCGCTGCCCCGGGAAGCACGGCCGCGACGGCGCGGCGGCGGTTTTCGGCGACCGCCTCTTCATCATCGTCTGCGCCGTGGCCCACGTTGAGGCTGGCAACCACGCCTTCCGAGACACCGCCGCGCCGCCCGAGGAACCCGTGCGGAATCCCGCCGAGCGCCGCGGACCGGATGACCTCGACGCCCTCAGCCAAGGCTGCGCGTAACCTGCTCGTAAGTGTCGCGCGACAGCTTCGGCGCGGCGGCGATGCGCTCGAGCTCACCCCGCATCAGCACCGCTCGGCTCGGCTCAATCCGCCGCCAGCGGCCGAGCGGCGGCACGAAGCGCGCCGCGGTTTGCGGATTGAGCGGGTCGAGCGCAAGGATAAGGTCAGCGATCATCCGATAGCCCTCGCCGCTCGCCGCGTGGAACCCCTGCGTTGTGGCGGTGAACGGCATGTAGAGCGAGCGCACGCGATTGGGATTCTTGAGCGTGAAGTCGGGATGCTCGGCCAGGGCCTTGACCTGTTCGAGCACGTTCGGGTGCAGCGAACTCGCTTGGATTGCGAACCATTTGTCGATCACCAGCGCGTTGCCGTGGAAGCGGTTGTAGAAGTCGAGCAGCTTGTGGGTTCGCTCGGGGGATTGCAGGCTGGCGAGCACCATCAGGGCGCCCTGGCGATCGGTCATGTTATCGGCCGCGTCGTATTGCGCCGCGGCCATCTCGGCCGCGCGTTCGGGAACGCCCGCAGCGAGATAGACCAACGCCTGCGTCTTGACCTTGCGCGCGCCCTTGCCGGCCGCGTCGCGAGTGGTCGATACCTTGCCAGCTCGCGCATGCAGCGCGGCAAGCTGGCTTTCGAGAGTCGTGCCAAGCCAGGCCTTCAGCCCTTCGCGCTCGGCGCGGATCGCCGCTGGATCGGCAACGAGCATTTGCTCGGCTAGGTAAGTCTCGCCCGGCAGGATGAGCAATTCGCCGCGCATCAAGTCGTCGAGCTTGCTGTCGGCGAGAACCGCGGCGAACGCCGTGCCGATCGCCTCGCGCCCGGCGTCGCGCGCCTTGGCGTCGAGCGAGCCGCTGAGCAGCCCACACATGTGGCGCACGACGAGGTCCTGCATCGCTTCGTAGCGGGCGAACGGGTCGTCGTCGTGGGCGGCTAGGAACACCAGGTCCTCGTTCGCCGCCTCACGCTCGATCGCCACGGGCGCGGAGAAGTCGCGGTTGATCGACAACACAGGCGGTTCGGCGAATCCGGTGAAGCTGAAGCTCTGCTGAGCTTCGGTCAGCGTAACCAGTCGTTCACCATGGTGTTTCCCGGTTTCCCTGTCGAATAGCGCGATCCGGAGCGGGATCGGCATCGGCTTCTTGTCGGGCTGGCCGGGGGTCGGCGGGACGGTCTGCGACAGGTGCAGTGTTGCCGTGTCGCTGGCGTGCTCGAGCGTCACCGAGACCTTTGGCGTGCCGGCCTGAGAGTACCACAGGCGGAATTGCTTGAGATCGAGCCCGGCCCCTTCCTCGATCGCCTGGACGAAATCTTCGCAGGTCGCCGCTTCGCCGTCGTGGCTCGCGAAGTAGCGGTCGGTACCCGCGCGGAAGCGGTCGGGCCCGGCCATAGTGCGCATCATTCGGATAACTTCGGCGCCCTTGTTGTAGACCGTGGCGGTGTAGAAGTTCGAGATCTCCTGGTAGCTGTCGGGCCTGATCGGATGCGCTAGCGGCCCTGAATCCTCGGGGAACTGCACCGAGCGCAGCACCCGAACGTCCTCGATCCGCTTGACCGGCTCGCTGCCCATGTCGGCGCTGAACAGCTGGTCGCGTAGCACGGTGAAGCCTTCCTTGAGCGAAAGCTGGAACCAATCGCGGCAGGTCACGCGGTCGCCCGACCAGTTGTGGAAGTACTCGTGCCCGATCACCCCCTCGATGCCATCGTAATCGCCGTCGGTGGCGGTCTCGGTGTCGGCGAGGATGTACTTGGTGTTGAAGATGTTGAGTCCCTTGTTCTCCATCGCGCCCATGTTGAAATCGCTCACGGCGACGATGTTGAAGGTGTCGAGGTCGTACTCGCGGCCGAAGGTCTCCTCGTCCCACCTCATGGAGTTCTTGAGCGACTGCATGGCGTGGCCGGTGCGCTCGAGATCGCCGTCGCGGACCCAGATGCCGAGATCGACCTTGCGCCCGCTTATCGTCGTATAGCTGTCCCGGTTGGCGACGAGATCGCCGGCAACGAGGGCGAACAGGTACGAGGGCTTGGGCCAGGGATCGTGCCATTCGGCCCAGTGGGCGCCGTCCTCGACTTCGCCGGTAGCAACCGCGTTGCCGTTCGACAGCAGGACCGGGAACTGCTCCTTCGGCCCTTCCATGCGCACCTTGTAGGTGGAGAGCACGTCAGGCCGGTCGGGGAAGAAGGTGATCCGACGGAAGCCTTCGGCCTCGCACTGGGTGCAGAGCATGCCGTTCGAGGCATAAAGTCCCATCAGCTTGCTGTTGGCAGCGGGATCGAGCTCGGTCGTGATCTCGATCAGGTGGCTGTCCCCTTGCAGCGGCACGATCAGGTCGTCACCGTCCATCGACCACGAATTGATCGCCTCGCCGTCTACGAGGACCTCGAGCGGCGCAAGGTCGTCGCCGTTGAGCCGGATCGTCGCGCTCTGATCCGCCTTGGCATTGCGGCAGACAGTCAGCGCGGCTTTCACCCGGGTCTTCGTCAGGCCGAGGCGAAAGTCGAGGGTGACCTCGGGCACCAGCCAAGCGAACGGCCGGTAATCCTCGCGCCGAATCAGCGGCGGCTCTTTCGGCTGGGGCGCGGCGTCGGCCATCGGCGGATTGCCGTCGGGCGTGGCGGGGGTGCGGTCGATATCCATAAACGTTCGGTCTTCCTGCTGTGGCTTTTGCGGCTAGAACGCCGCGATGCCGCATCTGTTCATTTTCGGCCTCGGCTATTCTGCGAAGCGGATCAAGCGTTCGCTGGAATGCATCGGCTGGACGGTCGAGGCAACCGGCAGCGAGGGCGACATGGCGTTCGAGGACGACGCCACGGTCCGCGCGGCGCTCGGGCGGGCAAGCCATGTGTTGTCGTCGGTGCCGCCCCAAAACGCCGCCGAACCGGTGCTCCAGCGTTATGGCGATACCCTCAGGCAAGAATGGCTCGGTTATCTCTCTTCGACCGGGATCTACGGCGACGTCGGCGGCGCCTGGGTCGACGAAACCGCGCCGACCGGAAGCGGCCGACGCTCGGCGCGAGCCGAGTGCGACGCGGCCTGGCTGGCGCGAGGGGCGCGAGTCTTTCGCCTGCCCGGCATCTACGGCCCCGAGCGCTGCGCGATCGAGCGCGTCCGCGCGGGCGCCGCGCATCGAATCAATCTGCCGAAGCAAGTGTTCAGCCGCATCCACGTCGACGATCTTGCCGCGGGCGTGATTGCGGGGTTCAGCGCGCCGCCGGGCGCTTACAATCTCGCCGACGATCTCCCCGCGAGCCAGAACGCGGTGATCGAGGAGGCATGTCGCCTGCTCGGCATCACCCCGCCGCCGATGCAATCGCTCGACGAGGCGGGTCTCTCGCCGCAAGCGCGCACCTTTTATGCCGAGAACCGCCGCGTCGCGAACGGCAAGGCCAGGCGACTGCTCGGCTGGGAACCGCGCTTTGCCGACTTCCGCGCCGGTCTGCGCGACTGCCTCAGACGCTCTTCGCCCTGAGCGCGACCAGCATTCCCGTCAGCGATAGCACGCTCCCCGCGATCGCCAGGTTGGTCCAGCGATAGCCTTCGAGACAGGTCGAGATCAGCATCGCAATGATTACCACCAGCACGTTGTGGTACGCCGCGCGCCCCGGGCCGATCTCGCGGATCAGGCGGTAATAGAGAGGAAAAGTGACGACCGACCCGGCGAACGCGAGGTAAGCCGTTCCGAGCCAGTAAGCTTCGCCCTGCAGCGGCGGCGGCGGGCCGGCAATCGACCACGCGATCGCCGCGTCGAGCGCGGTGCCGTACAACATGCTCCACGCAATCAGCGCCAGCAGCGGAACCCCTCGGCCCACGCGGTTGGCCTGGATGACGTTCGAAATCGACGCCGCGAGCATCGCCCCGAGGGCCAGCGCGACACCTGCCAGCACATCGCCACCCACCCGCGCGATTCGCGCTTCGTTGACCAGCAGCAGCACGATGCCCCCCATCGCCACCGCACTCCCCCAGGCGAAACGGCGCGTAATCGGATGGTACAGCACGAGCCGGCCGAGCACGGCGTTGGGGACGATCATCATCCCCACCATAACCGCGACGATGCCGGACGTGAGGTGCCGCTCGGCCTGATAAACGAGGCTGTAATTGCCGGCGAACTGACATAGCCCAACCGCGACCGCGAGCGCGTGCGCCCCGAGCGGCATCTTCAACCGGCTGCGCATCGCGAGCGCGAGGGCAAACATCGCCGGGGTCGCCAGCATGAAGCGGAAGGCGACCGACCATTCAGGCGCGACGTCGCGGATCTGCCCGGTGATGACGAACCAGGTCGAACCCCAGATCAGCGAAATCGTCAGGAACGGCAGCGCCACGCGCGGCCGCAGCAGCGCGTGCGGCGGGGCTGCATCGCTCACAGGGCCTCGATGGCCCGGGCGAGCGCCAGCGCGTCTTCCTGGCGGGTGTTCCATGAAGTGACCAGCCGGGCCGAAGTCTCGTCCCAGTCGTAAAACGCGAAGTCCTGCGCGCGCAGAGATGCGCGCTCCTTGGCTGTCAGGCGGACGAACAGCTCGTTCGCCTCGACCGGATGCAAGAGCCTCGCACCGGCGGCGCGGGCGATTGCCTGCGCGGCACCGTTGGCGGCGCGGGCGTTGTCGAGCCATAGGTCGCCCTCGAGCAGCGCTAATATCTGCGCAGCGAGGAAGCGACCTTTCGACTGCAGGTGACCCGCGCGCTTGCGGCGCCAGCGAGCCAGCGCTGCTTTCTCAGGTTCGAAGAACACGATTGCGTCCGCCCCCATCCCGCCGTTCTTGATGAACCCGAAGCTCAGGGCATCGACAGGCCCGGCCGCGTCGGCCGGAGCGCATCCAAGGAATGCAACGGCATTGGCGAAGCGTGCCCCATCCATGTGCAGGCGCAGCCCGCGTTCGCAAGCCAGAGAGCCAATCGCTTCGAGGTCGCCCGGGCGATAGGCCAGGCCGTATTCGCTCGCCTGGGTCAGTGAGATTGCGTGCGCCGGAACCTGGTGGATGCCGCGGGTGATGCCGTCGAGCACCGCAACGATGTCCGCCGGCGCCATCCGCGCGCCCTCCCCCTGGGCCAGCAGCAACTTGGCGCCGTGGAGATAGAACCCGGGGGCGCCGCATTCGTCGGTCTCGACATGAGCTTCGCGGTGACAGACCAAGCCCCCGTGCGGTTCGACCATCGTCGTCAGCGCAAGGCAGTTTGCGGCGGTCCCCGATGCCGCCCAGATCGCCGCGACTTCGCGCCCGAACACCATGGAAAACGCTTCGTCAAGGCGGCGCGAGAGCGCGTCGCCGTCGTAAGGCGAATCGGGGGCGTCGGCCGCCTGCATCGCCGCCCACACCTTGGGATGGACGCTGGCCGCATTGTCGGACAGGAACTGCATGCGGAACGCCATGGCGGGGCCATCGGTTCGACGCAAGAAGGAGACGCCCAGCGATGCCCGAGATTTTCCGCGAAAACCACGCGAGTCACGGCGCTTACCGCGCCGATGTCGAAGGCGCCGCTCGCCAGGCGGAGCTAACCTGGGTGGCGCGCGGCAACGCGCGGATCGCCAATCATACTTATGTGCCGCACGAGGCGCGCGGGAAGGGCATCGCCGCCGCACTGGTCGGCGCGCTGATTGCCGATGCGCGCGAGCAGGGTTTCAAGATCGTTCCGCAATGCAGCTATGTCGAAGCCGCGTTCCGCCGCCATCCGGAGTGGGCGGACCTGCTGGCCGATACGCCCAGCTGACGGAAAAAGTGGTGCTGCTGGAGAGGATTGAACTCTAACCCCCGCCGCTAACTGCGTTGAAAAACCAAGGTTATGTCTTGGCCGCTGTCACCCTTGTAATGCCCGAATGTAAAAGCGCGCGCAACAACTAAGCGCCATGCTGGCCCCGCCCGCTGACCAGCCTCGCGAGCCTACGTTGCTGATGCGATTTGAGTGCAGCCTGTTAGTTTGTCCGACAGGATTCCAGTTCGCGGCACCCCCGAACATTCAACTCAGGGCTTCCCGCCAAGCAGCGCTTCTTGCTGGCAAGCGACCCAGCAAGCAAGATCTTCAAAACCCAGCGGTCTGACGAACTTCAGGCCGGCGAGCTGAGACTTGATCCAGATGACCACAGCTTTCCGGCGCTCAAGTCCGTCGAGCTTCACATCAAGCTCGTCACCTGGTTCGAGAAATGATGCACACGCCTTGATCCCGTGCTGGGAAATATCCAGCAGCTGAACCATCGCTGTTCGGCCGTTTGCCGCCAGGTGCGCACTACAGTGGATCGGCAGTCGCTGTGAGCGCGAGGCCCATCCCATTGCCGTTCCCGGCGCGAATTGCGAAAGTAGCTCGGGCACATCAATTATTTCATTGAATGCCACTCCGATTTGTCCGTCCTCCGACCACGCGATTGCCCCTGACACGGAGATGTCGGAGCTGAAGTGAACCCGAACGTGTTCGTCGGGTGCAAAGGCGGTGTATGCTTTGGCCCTCAAGCCATCTGCGGAAACGTCTCGAAGGAGGCAGAATCCAGTAGCACCATGGGACTCGATCAGAACTGGTCTGTAGACCGCTTGCCGGTCAGTGTAGCGCGTATCCAGCCCGGCGTGGGAAACGCTAGACACAAGATTCATGACTCTGTCCTCCGCTGAGCATTTCCGGCCATGACCACTCTGCCAGTTCGCAGATTAAACAACCGGCACACCAATTTGCTTAATTTTGAGATACTTGGAGAAAGCATCCGGCTCCAAACTCCCCACTTTGCCATCTTAGACAAGTCAGCAGGTCACTCAGCGATGCTCATCAAACCATCTTCACTTTTCCGAAAACGCGAGATTGTCGTCGCCCGGCCTGCGGCTTCCTCGCTGAAAGTCTCGACAATTGCCTGAGAAACCTTGCTCTCGAATTTGATCCCGGCAGTCGCCCCCTTTGTCCATACGACGCGCCCCACCGCTTGAAAGGTCCCCGTCAGGTCGAGGAGAATGGTCGCTCCTCGCTCAAGGCTGAAATTCTCGGTGGCAATCTGGCACCCACCGATGCTGATGTCCTGAATGTATGCTCGGTCAGGGCTGGCCGGCACACGGCATCGCACCACGACATTTGTCAGCGAACGAAACTTGGCCCTCCGCTCCACCTTAACCTCCCAACGTGAGACTAAGGGTTATTACTAGGCATTTGTAAAAAAACGATAACCTAGCCCATGTCCCGAGGGGGCGCCGGTATTATCGGAGGACGGCCGGCGGCTTGTGCCTGCGTTTAGCGTAGAGCTTCGCGTCGACCACGAAGGGCCGATGCGCCATCATCCTTCCAGCTTCTTGCGCCGGCCGCGCCGCTGGCCGGGCTTTCGGCCCAAACCACTTTGCTTGGCCAAGTCGCTGCGCTTATCGGAGTAATTTGGAGCCACGAGGGGATAGTCAGCCG
>DATIQN010000002.1:0-15168 GCA_035470785.1 Croceibacterium sp.
TGGGGTTGCGCCACGGCGTAAGCAAGGCGCGCTCAGAGCGTTATGTCTTTTCGGATTTGGCGGGCTGCGCAGCCTTCCGGCGACCGATATTTCGTTTCAGCGCCGCAGCAAGGCGTTCGGACCGCGAAGACGGCTTAGGCGGCTGTTTTTCGCGCATAGCTGACCCAGCAAAAACTGGTGCCACGGGAGAGGATTGAACTCTCGACCTCACCCTTACCAAGGGTGCGCTCTACCACTGAGCTACAGCAGCTTACCGGGAACGGCGGCGCCTTAGCTGGCACCGCCTGCTTGTCAAGCACGGGCGGCTGCGGCAGGCAAGCCGCATGAGTGCCGCCGACGATAAGCCCAGCCGCGAGGAACGCCTCGCCGCCAAGCTGCGCGAGAACCTGCGCCGGCGGAAGGCGCAGGCGCGAGCGCTGGACGGCGGCGAGAAGCCAAGTCTTCCCAAAAAGGACCCGACTGGCTAGGGCGTGGCGCTCCCATCCCGCAGGAGCGCTTCCCTTGCCCACCCTGATCCTTGTCCGCCACGGCCAGAGCCAGTGGAACCTGGAGAACCGCTTCACCGGCTGGTGGGACGTCGACCTGACCGAGAAGGGCATCGTCGAGGCGATCGCCGCGGGCGCGCTGCTGGCGCACAAGGGCCTGCTGCCCGAGGTCGCCTTCACCTCAGTCCAGCTGCGCGCGATAAAGACCCTGCACCTCGCGCTCGAAGCGTGCGGGCGGCTGTGGATTCCGGAGAGTAAGGACTGGCGGCTCAACGAGCGGCACTATGGCGGCCTCACCGGCCTCAACAAGGCTGAGACCGCCGAGAAGCATGGCGAGGATCAGGTGCATCTCTGGCGCCGTAGCTTCGATGTGCCGCCGCCCGAGCTTGAGCCGGGCAGCAAGTTCGATCTCGGCCAGGACGCGCGCTACGCCGGCATTCCGATCCCGCGCACCGAGAGCCTCAAGCTGACAATCGAGCGTGTGCTGCCCTACTGGGAAAGCGACATCCGCCGGGTGCTGGCGAGCGGCAAGACCGTGCTGGTCTCCGCGCACGGCAATTCGTTGCGCGCGCTGGTCAAGCACCTCTCGGGAATCTCCGACGCGGACATCGCCGCGCTGGAGATTCCCACCGGTGAGCCGATCGTCTACGACTTCGACGACGCCATGAAGCCGGGCGAGCGCCACTACCTGAAGGAGCGCTGAGATGGGGGCCGCCGTAGCCATAGTGATGGGCAGCCAGTCCGACTGGCCGACGATGCGCTGCGCCGCCGACGCGCTCGACAAGCTCGGCGTGGCTTACGATGCCCGTATTGTTTCCGCCCACCGCACTCCGGACCGGCTGGCGCAGTTCGCCAAGAGCGCGGCGGACGAGGGTTTCAAGGTCATTATCGCCGGGGCCGGCGGGGCAGCGCACCTGCCCGGCATGGTCGCTTCGATGACCCACCTGCCGGTGCTTGGCGTGCCGATCGAATCGCGCGCGCTCAAGGGACAGGACAGTCTGCTGTCGATCGTGCAGATGCCCGCCGGGATCCCTGTCGGCACGCTCGCGATCGGCGAGGCGGGAGCAACCAACGCCGGGCTGCTCGCAGCGGCGATCCTCGCGACTGGCGATCCCGACCTCGCCGAACGGCTCAAGGCGTTCCGCGCAGCGCAGACTGCTTCGGTTGCCGAAACGCCGTCCGACGAATGATTCCTCCCGGCAGCACCATCGGCATACTCGGCGGCGGCCAGCTCGGGCGCATGCTCGCGATCGCCGCGGCGCAGCTTGGCTACCGCTGCCACGCCTACGATCCCAACGAGGACAGCGGGGCCGCCGAAGTCTGTGCCGCGTTCACCTGCGCGCCGTGGTTCGACCGCAACGCGCTCGGCCTGTTCGCCGCCGAATGCGACGTGATCACTTACGAGTTCGAGAACGTCCCCGCGGGCCCGCTGGCGATCATCCCCCCGGGCAAGCTGCATCCCTCCGCGCAGGCGCTCGAGGTCGCGCAGGACCGGTTGCACGAAAAGGGCTTCGCCGAGAATTGCGGCGGCCGCCCGGCCCCCTATGCGTCGGTCGATTCCCTCGACGAACTCGCCCTCGCGGTCGAGCGGGTCGGCGCACCCGGCATCCTCAAGACGCGGCGGCAGGGCTACGACGGCAAGGGCCAGTGGCGCATCGATAGCGAGCGCGAGGTCGAATCGCTGCGGTTGCCCGGCAGCGACCTCATCTACGAAGGCTTCGTCCACTTCACGGCCGAGTTCTCGGTAATCCTAGTGCGCGGCGCGGACGGCGAAGTGCGCTTCTGGGACAGCCCCTGGAATGCGCACAAGAACGGCATCCTCGCGACCTCGACGCTACCCGCGCCACCTGCGGTGGTCGAGCAAGTCCCCGCCGCGCGCCAAATCGCCGGGCGGATCGCCGAGGCGCTCGGGTATGTGGGGGTCATGACCTGCGAATTCTTTGCCACAGCCGCAGGGCCGGTGTTCAATGAAATCGCCCCGCGTGTGCACAACTCGGGCCACTGGACGATCGAGGGCGCCGAGACGAGCCAGTTCGAGAACCACGTCCGCGCGATCTGCGGGCTGCCGCTCGGCGACACGCGCACGGTCGCCCCGCGCGTGGCGATGGAGAACCTGATCGGCCGCGACGTCGAGCGTGCGGCGCAGATCCTCACCGAACCTGGCGCGCACTTGCACCTCTACGGCAAGGCCGAGGCCCGCGACGGGCGCAAGATGGGGCATGTGACAAGGATCGGTCGGTGAGCAAACCGCGCGAGGTGGTGTTCGTCGTCGCCCGCGCCGACGACGGCACGATCGCCAAGCACGGCGACGTGCCCTGGCGGATCAAGGAAGACCTTCAGCGCTTCGTCGCCCACACCCAGGGCATGCCGATGATCATGGGCCGCAAGACCTTCGAGAGCTTGCCCGGCCTGCTCTCGGGCCGCCGCCACATCGTGCTGACCCGCGATCCCGCGTGGTCGGCCGAGGGTGCGGAAGTCGTGCATTCGGTCGAGGACGCATTGGCGCTCGCCGGCGAGGGCGACATCACGGTGATCGGCGGGGTCGAGGTGTTCGACCTGTTCATGCCGCTGGCCACACGCATCGAGCTGACCGAGATCCACGAGGACACCGGCGGCGAGACGATCATGACCTACCCCGGCAGCGACTGGATCGAGACCGCGCGCGAGGAGCGAGCCGCGGGCCGTTGGCCGGCGCACAGCTTCGTTACGCTTGCGCGCCGATGATCCGCCTCGACCACCGCCAGCCCATTCCTGAGAGCTTGCGCGGCGCGATCGTCGCGCTGGGCAATTTCGACGGTTTCCATCTCGGCCACCAGGCGGTCGTCGGCGAAGCGGTCGAATGGGCGATGGAGCAGGGCCGCCCGGCGATCGTCGCCACCTTCGATCCGCACCCGGTCCGCCATTTCGCGCCGCATGTGCCGCCATTCCGGCTGACCACGCTCGAGCAGCGCGAGGAGTTGTTCGCCGCCGCCGGGGCCGATGCGACGCTGGTGTTCCATTTCGACGCCGCGCTGGCCGGGACAACGGCCGAGGATTTCGTCATCCACCTGCTCGGCGAGCGTATCGGCGCGCGGGGCGTGGTCACCGGCGAAGACTTCACATTCGGCAAGGGCCGCGGCGGCAATCTCGAAGTCTTGCGCGAGACCGGGGCTCGTGTGGACATCGAGACCCGCGCGGTCGGCCCGGTGATGGACCAGGGCCGCCCGGTCTCGTCGAGCCGCATCCGCGACGCGCTCAAGGCCGGCGATTGCGAAGAGGCCGCGCGCCTGCTGACGCGCCCGTTCGCGATCCGTGGGGAAGTGATCCACGGCGACAAGCGCGGTCGCGAGATCGGCTATGCGACCGCGAACATGGAACTCGGCCTCTACCTGCGCCCGCGCTTCGGGATCTACGCGGTGACTGGGCGGGTGCTGACGAGTGGCCAAATGCTCAAGGGCGCCGCCAGCCTCGGCATTCGCCCGACCTTCGAGCCGCCGAAGGAGCTTCTTGAGCCGTATTTCTTCGATTTCGAGGGCGACCTCTACGGCGAGACCATCGAGGTAGCGCTAATTCGTTTCCTGCGCCCCGAGATGAAGTTTGACACGCTGAAGGAACTGCAAGATCAAATGGCTAGGGATTGCGAGGAGGCACGGGGGGCTCTCTAGTGAAGCTTTGGCTGAACGGCGCCGGCGTGCTGCTGGCCGTGGGATTTCTGGCGCTCACCTTCATCGATGCCAGCTGGCTCGCGGCAAGCCCGACAGGGGCGATCGAGCTGATCGCGAATCGCGGGGTGGACCAGCCGATCGACCGGCACGGGTTGAAGCCGGGCGACTGCACCGCGGCCCACATCGAAACTCCCTACCACCCGCTGATCGGCGACACGCTCGAATCGCTCGACCGCGCCAAGCGGCTCGGCGCGGCGCTGGTGGAACTCGACGTTGCGCCGACAAAGGACGGGCATCTCGTCGTCTTCGGCGATGCGACGCTCGATTGCCGCACGAACGGCAAAGGCAAGACGAGCGACTACACGCTCGCGCAGATCAGGGCGCTCGATGCCGGGCATGGTTACACGGCGGATGGTGGCAAGACCTATCCGTTCCGCGGCAAGGCGGTCGGCCTGATTCCGAGCCTCGCCGACTACTTACAGATGGCGGCGAACAAGCCGCTGCTGTTCCGTTTCACCACGCGCGATCCGGCGGATGCGGACCGGCTGGCGGCCGCGCTCAAGGCGGCGGGCCGTGACGTCGCGAGAATGGGTTACGGGTTCTATGGCAGCGTGGAGCAGGGACCGGTTGCACGGATCCGGCAGATCTATCCTTCCGCCTGGGTGTTCAGCGATGAAAGCGCCGGCAAATGCCACAATGCCTATGCGCTGGAGGGGTGGCTCGGCATCACGCCCGCCGCTTGCCGCAACGGCACCCTGGTGGTGCCGCTGAACGATCAGTGGTCGGTCGCCGGCTGGCCCAACCGGACGATCGCCCGGATGCAGGCTGTTGGCGCGCACATCCTGATGACGGGCCCGCAGCGCGGTCGCGATTCGAGGGGCCTCGATCTCCCCGAACAGCTCGGCGAGATTCCCTCGACCTTCACCGGTTACGTGCTCGTCGACGACATCTGGAACGTCGGCCCTGCGCTGTTCCCCTCGCTCGATCACCGCTCGCCCGATCAGCAGGAAGCTGCCGACAGGGGACTGGCACGCCGCCGAGGAATGCCTTAAGCGCCGCCGCGCCATGAGCGAAGCGCGCGATTACCGACCGACGGTCTTTCTTCCCAAGACCGATTTCCCGATGAAGGCCGGCCTTCCTGAGAAGGAGCCCGGCATCGCCGCGCGTTGGGAAGCCGAAGGGCTGTACCAGCAGGTCCGCCAGAGCCGCGCCGGCCGCGAGAAATTCATCCTCCATGACGGACCGCCGTATGCCAACGGCGACATGCACATCGGCCACGCGCTCAACCACGTGCTCAAGGACATGGTCGTGCGCACGCAGACCTTGCTCGGCAAGGACGCGCCCTACGTGCCCGGGTGGGACTGCCACGGCCTCCCCATCGAGTGGAAGGTCGAGGAGCAGTACCGCAAGAAGAAGCTCGACAAGGACCAGGTCCCGGCGAAGGAATTCCGCGCCGAGTGCCGCGCCTACGCCCAGCACTGGGTCGACGTGCAGCGCGCGCAATTGAAGCGCCTCGGCATCGGCGGCGACTGGGACAATCCCTACCTGACGATGCAGTTCGACAGCGAGGCGACGATCGTCGCCGAGTTGCTCAAGTTCGCCGAGTCCGGCCAGCTCTACCGCGGCGCCAAGCCGGTGATGTGGAGCCCGGTCGAAAAGACCGCACTGGCCGAGGCCGAGGTCGAGTACGAGGACATTGTCTCGACCCAGATCGACGTGGCGTTCGAGATCGTCGAAAGTCCTTTGCAGGCGCTGCGAAATGCCCGCGCCGTAATCTGGACCACCACGCCGTGGACGATCCCCGTCAACCAAGCGATCGCATATGGTCCGGACGTAGAATATGCGGTTTGTCGCTTCGGTGATCGGATGGGCGATCACGATCGCGAGGTTCCTACCGGCGGTGTGCTGATCGCGGCTGGATTGGTCGAACAATTTGCCACGCGAGTGGGATTCAGGGTTGTCCCGATGCAAGTCGTCAAAGGCTCCGACCTCGCCGGCACTGTCGCCCGCCACCCAATGCACCACCTCGGTGGGTTCTTCGCCGAGCTGCGGCCGTTCCTGCCGGGCGAGTTCGTCACCACCGACAGCGGCACCGGCCTGGTCCACATGGCCCCTGATCACGGCGAGGACGATTTTGAGTTGTGCCGCCACAACGGGCTGCTGCCGCAGTTCGTGGTCGAGGCCGATGGGCGCTATCGCGACAACTGGCTGTGGCTGCCACGCACCGACGAGCGCTCGATGTCGGTCATCAACCCCAAGTTCAACGCGCCTGACGGGCCGGTCTGTTCGGACTTGCACGAGGCCGGCGCTCTCCTCAACGCTTCCACCAATTACCAACACTCTTATCCCCACAGCTGGCGCAGCAAGGCCAAGGTAATCTTCCGCTGCACGCCGCAGTGGTTCGTGCCGATGGATCATCCGCTCAACCGCAACATTCCCTTGTGCGACGTCGAGGAAGCGATCCGCTCCGAGCAGGGCGAGAACCGCACCTTGCGCGGGATCGCGCTGGCCGAGATCGACCGCGTGCAGTTCTATCCCGAGAAGGGCCGCAACCGCATTGGCAGCATGGTCGAAGGCCGCCCCGACTGGGTGCTCAGCCGCCAGCGCTCCTGGGGCGTGCCGATCACGCTGTTCGTCGACAAGAAATCCGGCGAGTACCTGGTCGATCCGGCAGTCAACGAACGCATCGTCGCCGCGGTGCGCGAGCAGGGCGTCGACGCCTGGAGCGACGAGGTCGCGCAGAGCCTGCTCGGCAACGACTACAAGGCCGAGGATTACGAGCGGATCGTCGACATCCTCGACGTGTGGTTCGATTCGGGCTCGACCCACGCCTTCGTGCTCGAGAGCGGCCGCTGGCCCGACCTGCAATGGCCGGCCGACCTCTACCTCGAAGGCTCCGACCAGCACCGCGGCTGGTTCCAGTCGAGCCTGCTCGAGTCTTGCGCCACGCGTGGCCGAGCTCCGTACGACGCGGTGCTGACCCACGGCTTCACGATGGCCAGCGACGGTAAGAAGATGTCGAAGAGCCTCGGCAATACCGTCGACCCGAACAAGGTGATGGAGACCTACGGCGCCGACATCATCCGGTTGTGGGCGCTGTCGGTCGACTTCACCGAGGACCACCGCATCGGCGACGAAATCCTCAAGGGCGTCGCCGACCAGTACCGCAAGCTGCGCAACACCTTCCGCTACATGCTCGGCGCGCTCGACGGGTTCGCCGAGGCGGAGCGCGTGGGCGCCGAGGCGATGCCCGAGCTCGAGCGCTACGTGCTCGCGCTGCTCGACAAACTCGATGCGACGCTGCGTACTGCGGTCGGCGAGTTCGACTTCAACACTTATGTCCGCGCGCTGACCGAGTTCTGCAACGAGGACCTCTCGGCGTTCTACTTCGATATCCGTAAGGACTCGCTCTACTGCGATGCGCCCGGCGATCCGCGCCGTCGCGCCTACCGCACCGTGCTCGACACGCTGTTCCACGCGCTGATCCGCTATGCCGCGCCGGTGATGGTGTTCACCGCGGAGGAAGTCTGGAGCACGCGGTATCCCGACGAGGGCAGCGTGCACTTGCTCGAATGGCGTGACATCCCCGCCGCCGAGGCCGACATGGCACGCTGGGCTGAGCTGCGCGCGCTGCGCCAGCAGGTCACCGAAGCGATCGAGCCGCTGCGGCGCGACAAGCAGGTCCGCTCGAGTCTCGAGGCCGAGGTGGTAGTACCGGCGTCCGCCGTGCCCGAAGGGGCGGACGATGGTTTGCTCGTCGAACTGTTCATCAGCGCAACCGTTTCCCGCGGCACCGAATCCGAGGTGCTCGTGCGCCCCTCGAGCGACGCCAAATGCGGCCGCTGCTGGCGGCTGTTGCCCGAAGTAACCGAGGACGGCGCGCTGTGCCATCGCTGCGCCGAAGTCGTCGAGGAAATGGACCAGCCCGCATGACCCGCACCACCCGCAATCGCCTGCTCGGCTTCGCGCTCGCCTTGCTGATCTTCGCCGCCGACCAGGCGATGAAGTGGGTGATCGATTACCCGCTCAACATGCGCACGGGCGACACGATCGACCTGCTGCCGATCTTCGCCTTCACCCGCACGCACAACTACGGCGTATCGCTCGGCATGTTTACGGCGACATCAGTCGAAATGCGCTGGGGGCTGGTTGCCGTCACCGGCCTGATCGCCGTGGGGGTGACCGTGTGGTTGCTACGCGAGCGCAAGCTCGGCGAGATCTTGCCGCTGGCCATGGTCCTCGGCGGCGCGCTCGGCAACATTCGCGACCGGGTGCGCATGGGCTACGTGCTCGATTACGCCGACCTGCATTTCGGCGCATTCCGTCCGTTCCTGATCTTCAACGTCGCCGACGCCTGCATCACCATCGGGGTGCTGATAATCCTTGCCCGCTCGCTGTTCATGCGCGAGAAACCGCCCTCGACGCAGAGCACGGCTGCGGAAACCCCCCAGGCGGATCAACCCGCGGAGACCAATTGATGCGCTTATCCTTCCGTTCCACCTTGGCGCTGTCGAGCTTCGCAGCGCTCGCCGCCTGCGCCAGCCACGGCATCAGCAACCGCGACCGACCGGACGAGTTCGCCGTCCAGCGCCAGGCGCCGCTGGTGGTCCCGCCCGAGTTTGCGCTGACTCCGCCACAGCCGGGCGCCCCGCGCCCCGCCGAGGGCACCGCCGCGCAGCAGGCCTTGCAAGCCTTGTTCGGCGGCCCTGCGCCGCGCAGCGCGGTCGAGTCCAGCGCGCTCAACCGCGCTGGCGCAGCCGATCCGGGCATTCGCTCGGCGGTCGGCTCGCCGACGACCAACACGGTCGACAAGGGCACCACCACCCAAGCGATCCTCGCCGCGCCCGAAGGGGACGGCCAAGCCGCCAGCGCGACCATTCCGACCGGCGGATAGACCGGCCCGTCAGCGGGTCTCCTGGCTGACGAGCAACTTGTCTATTTTCCGGCCGTCCATGTCGACGACCTCGAAGCGCCAGCCCTGGTCGGCGAAATGCTCGCCTTCCACCGGCAGGTGCTTGAGCATGTACAGCACGTAGCCCGCGGCGGTGGCGAACTCGCGGTCCTCGGGAAGGTCAAGGGCCAGGCGTTCGGCCAGCGCGTCGGCGGACATCGCGCCGGCGATCAACAGGCTGCCGTCCTCGCGCTCGACAAGGTCCGGCTCCTCGCCTTCGTCCTGATGACTGGCGAACTGGCCGGCCATCGCCGTGAGCAGGTCGGCGAGCGTGACGATGCCGTCCAGATGGCCGTATTCGTCATGCACCATTGCCATGCCCAGGCCCGAGCTCTGCAGGATGCGCAGCGCATCCATCGCGTCGAGCTGGTCGGGCACGACTTCGGCCTTCTTCATCAGGCGCTGCAACCGCACCGGCTTGCCGGCGAGCAGCAGCGCCAGCGCCTGGCGCGCCTTGACCACGCCCACCACCTTGTCAACGGAGCCTTCGGCAACCGGCAGCAGCGAATGCGGCGAGGCGGCGATGGTCTCGCGGATCTCGCCCTCGCTCGCGGCCAGGTCGATCCAGTCGACTTCGGTCCGCGGCGTCATCAGCTCACGCACCGTGCGCTCGCCCAGCCGCATGATGCCCGAAAGAATCGCGCGCTCTTCCTCTTCGATCACCCCAGTGCGAGTCGCCTCGGCGAAGATCATCTGCAGTTCCTCGGCCGTCAGGCGATGATCACCTTTGTGGTGCAGGCCCATGGCCTGCAGGATCAGCGAGGATGAGGTGTCGAGCAGCCACACGAACGGCGCAGCGACTCGCGCGAAAAGCGCCATTGGCCGGGCCATGACGAGCGCGATCGGCACCGCGGCGCGCAAGGCGATCTGCTTGGGCACCAGTTCGCCAACCACGAGCGTGAAGAACGTCGTCAGCCCGATCACCAGCGTCAATCCGACGTCGTGGGCGGTATCGGGCGCCAGCCCGAGCGCGGCGAGCCGGTCGGCTACCGGCGCCCCGAGCGTCGCGCCAGAAAACGCACCGGCGATGACCGCGACGAGGGTGATCCCGATCTGCACCGTCGCCAGGAACTTGCCCGGGTCGCCGGCCAGCGTCAGCGCGGTCTTCGCACCGCGGCTGCCCTTGTCCGCCGCCATGCGCAGCTTCGCCGTGCGCGCCGAGACGATCGCCAGTTCGGACATCGAGAAGACCCCGTTGATCAGGATCAGCCCGGCAAGGATGGCAAGGTCGTACCAGGGAAACGGTGACATTCCCCGGGGAGCTAGCAGACTTGTGCCCGCGCGCGAAGTGCCGAGGCCGGAACGAGTCTGTGGCCCGGGCATTTATTCATTGTTGCAGATCCGCACAGCGAGCGGAGAGGAGCCGGCCCCGGTCGCAGAGGGTCCGGCTCCTTTTATCGGCCATGCTCGACGAACTTGTGGGCGCGCTCGGCCAGGCGGTCGATGGCGGCCTGATGGATCGCTGGCGCGCTGACCAGCACCCCAAAGGCGCGCGGGTCGCGCTTGTTGTAGACCAGCGCCTTGCCGAACGCGTCGGTAACCGCGGCGCCGGCCTCGCGCGCGATCAACGCGGCGGCGGCGATGTCCCATTCGAAACCCCAGCGGAGCGTCGCGACGAGGTCAGCCTCGTCCGCCGCGACCATCGCAATCCTAAGCGCGATCGAGTTGGGCTTCGCGACCATCGTCAGGTCGTGGTCCTCGCGCGGCAGCGAATCGGCGGGGACTCGGGCGCCGGGAAGCGTGCCCCGCGTGCTTGCCTGCAGCCGCTCGCCGTTGCGCCACGCGCCCTGGCCGGCTGTGGCGCTCCAGGTCTCGTCACGCGCCGGGGCGACGAGCGAGGCGATGAGCGGCTTGCCTTCGCTGACCAGGCCGACTGATACCGCCCAGCCGGGCTGCCCGCGGATGAAGTCGCGCGTGCCGTCGATCGGGTCGACCAGCCAGCAGAGGCCCCTCTCGAGCCGCTCGGGATGATCGACGGTTTCCTCCGACAGCCAGCCGGCCGAGGGCAGCAGAGCACGCAGCTCGCGCTTGAGGAACGCGTCGACTTCGAGATCGGCGGTACACACCGGGCTGCCTGGGGTCTTCTCCCAGCTGTCGAGCGCGTGGCCGTGCCCCGGCCATTGCCGCAGCGCCATCTGGCCGGCTTCGCGGCAGATATCCTCGAGGCGCTCACGGTCGATCATCGCGGGCCGCAGGTGGACGCGAGGAGAACGCATTGCAAGGGGCGCGCGCCTTGCCTATGCGGCCCCCATTCCCTTTCCGGCAGAGCGAAACCGCATGAACATCCACGAATACCAGGCCAAGGAACTGCTCGCGAAATTCGGCGTCGGCATTCCCGCCGGCTATGCCGCGCTGAGCGTCGAGGAGGCGGTCGCTGCGGCGAAGAAGCTGCCCGGGCCGCTCTATGTGGTGAAGGCGCAGATCCACGCCGGCGGGCGCGGCAAGGGCAAGTTCAAGGAGCTGCCGGCGGAGGCCAAGGGCGGCGTGCGGCTGGCTCATTCGGTCGACGAGGTCGAGGCCAACGCGCGCGAAATGCTCGGCAACACGCTGGTGACCGTGCAGACCGGCCCAGCGGGCAAGCAGGTGAACCGCCTTTACGTGACCGACGGGGTCGACATCGGGGCGGAGTACTATCTCGCGCTGCTGGTCGACCGGAAGAGCGGCCGCATTGCGATGATCGTCTCGACCGAAGGCGGGATGAGCATCGAAGACGTCGCCCATGAGACCCCCGAGAAGATCGCCACGATCGTAATCGACCCGGCGACCGGGTTCATGCCGCACCACGGCCGCGCGGTGGCCTTCGCGCTCAAGCTCAAGGGCGACCTCGCCAAGGCGGCGCAGAAGCTCGCCCGCCAGCTTTATGACGCGTTCGTGGCGCTCGACTGCTCGATGCTCGAGATCAACCCGTTGGTCGAGACCAAGAACAGCTGGCTGCTGGTGCTCGACAGCAAGATGAGCTTCGATTCGAACGCGCTGTTCCGCCACCCCGAGGTCGAAGCCCTGCGCGACGAGACCGAAGAAGACCCGATGGAGCTCGAGGCGAGCAGGTACGACCTTGCCTACATCAAACTGGACGGCGACATCGGCTGCATGGTCAACGGCGCCGGGCTCGCCATGGCGACGATGGATATCATCAAGCTTAACGGTGCCTTCCCGGCGAATTTCCTCGACGTCGGCGGCGGCGCGTCGAAGGAGAAAGTTACCGCCGCGTTCAAGATCATCCTGTCCGACCCGGCGGTGAAGGGTATCCTGGTCAACATCTTCGGCGGGATCATGCGCTGCGACACCATCGCCGAAGGCATCGTCGCCGCGGCCAGGGAAGTCGAACTCGACGTGCCGCTGGTCGTTCGCCTCGAAGGCACCAACGTCGAGCAAGGCAAGGCCATCCTCGCCAATTCCGGCCTGCCGATCATCCCGGCCGAAGACTTGGGCGACGCGGCAAAGAAGATCGTCGCCGAGGTCAAGCAGGCGGCTTAGGCGAGGTTCACCCCCGGGTCTGCGGATGCACGCCCGCGATTTGCGGCTCGCCCGCTTCCGCCTGGCCGAGTAGGTCGTCGCCGGCGTCATCGCGCAGGGTTTCCAGATGCATCAAGCGCTTGACCAGCGGGGCCACCACCAGCACCGCGACACCGAGGCCGAGGCCGATCCAGCCGATCTTGGCATACATCGCCAGAGAGGCTTCCTTGGTCATCGCCCCGCCCGCGCCGCCGATCGCCTGGCCGATCTTGCCGGCGACGAATTCGCCGCCCGCGGTGGCGAAGAACCACGCACCCATGATCAGCGAGGCCATGTAGCGCGGCGCCAGGCGGTTCATCGCCGAAAGCCCGACCGGCGACAGGCACAGCTCGCCCGTGGTCTGCAGCAGGTAAAGCAGGAATACGAGGATCGCCGGGATCATCACCCCGCCCATCAATTCCGCGCCCCACACCAGCGCCAGGAACGACAGGCCCACTTGCACCAGCCCAAGCCCGAATTTCGCCGGCGTCGAGGGTTCGAGCCCCCTGCGGCCGAGCGCGGTCCACAACCACGCGAACAGCGGACCGAGGAGGACGATGTAGATCGGGTTGATCGACTGGAACAGCGAGGTCGGGACCCCGCCCCGGTCGACGAAGCGGTCGGTGAACAGGTTGAACGAGCCGCCCGACTGTTCGTAGATCCCCCAGAAGACCGGCTCCAGGGCTATCAGGAAGATGATCGCAAACAGTCGGTCGCGCGTTTCGCGGTCGTGCTTGAAGGCTTCGACCAGCACGTAGAGCAGCAGCGCCACGCCCGAAACCAACAGCAGGCCGCCGATCACGTTCTGGTACTGGATCAGCAGCCAGATCATCGCCACGGCCAGCACGCCGATGGCGTAAAGCAGCGTTTCCAGCCTGACTCCCATCGCCGACGCCGCCAGCCGCGCGGCATCGGGCGGTTCGCCGCGTCCGCGCAGGGCGGGCTTGCCGATAACGAAGATGATCAATCCGCACACCATGCCCACCCCGGCGAGGCCGAAGCCGTAAGCCCAGCCGACCGTTTCGCCGAGATAGCCGACGAGGATCGTGCCGAGCGCCGAGCCGACGTTCACGCCCATGTAGAAGATCGTGTAGGCACCGTCGCGGCGGACATCGGTCAGGCGATAGAGCTGGCCGACGATGACCGAGATGTTGGCTTTCAGGAAGCCCGAGCCAACGATGATGAACGAAAGTGCCAGCCAGAACACGTTGATCGCCGGATCGGCCTGCTTGACGATCGGGTCGGCCACCCCGCGCACACCTTCGACGGCCATCAGCAAGTGGCCGAACGCCAGCAGGATGCCGCCGAACATCACCGCCTTTCGCTGCCCGAGATAGCGATCGGCGAGCCAGCCGCCGAGCACCGGGGTGATGTAGACGAGGCTGGTATATGCGCCGTAGATCAGGTTCGCCTTGCCGTCGCCGAACAGCCACCACTTGGTGAGGTAGAGGATCAGAAGCGCGCGCATCCCGTAGTACGAGAAGCGCTCCCACATCTCTGCGTAGAACAACACGAACAGCCCGCGCGGATGGCCGACGACTTCCTCGCTCTTGCGGGAAGCGAGCAGGCCGCCAATCGCTAGCACCGCGAACAGCGATATCGCTGCGATGGCCGCGATCCAGTCGCCTTCCTGCCAACGATTGATCGGAAGGAATGAAGTCACGGCGTCGGTCCCCTTGGCTGGCTAGGGCCTTGGCGGCCTCTCGCCGGGCAACCTAACGGGATAATCCCCGCTGTGAAGCGTATTTCGTTTCAGGCGAAACTGCCGCGCGGCTTGACGCGCCCGACTGTATTATGGCACTGACGCACCTGATGAGCGACGCTAACCGCCCAGTCTACCTGAAGCTGCGCGACCTGATCGCCGCGGCGATCATCGAGGGCCGCTACCGCGAGGGCGAGATGCTGCCATCGGTGCGCGCCTTCGCCGCCGAGCAGGGCGCCAATCCGCTCACTGTTGCCAAGGCCTATTCATGGTTTCAGACCGGTGGCCTAATCGACGTTCATCGCGGGGTCGGGATGTTCGTCACGCCGGGCGCTGCCGAGCGCTTGCGCGAAAGCGAACGGCGCCGCTTCCTCGAAGAGGATTGGCCCTCGATTCGCTCGCGGATGGACCGGCTAGGCATCGACATGGCGGCCTTGCTCAACGAGGCGTGAGCCCGCAAGCCGCCCTCGGACTTTTTTAGGTAACATTTGTTCATTCAACCGATTGCGCTTGGGCTTTTAGTCTGGCAATCAGGCGCTTGTGGGTCGCCTTACAGCCGCCGTTCAAGAAAACTTCGGCATTGGCTCGGAACAACGGCCGGCGATCGGGGGGAAGGTTACAGATGATTAGATCGGAGCTTCTGCAGACCCTGGCTTCGGAGAACCCGGACCTGCGGCCTGAGGAAATCGAACAGGTCGTGTCGATCTTCTTCGACGAGATCGCCAAGCGTCTCGCCGAGGGCGGCCGGGTCGAGCTGCGCGGTTTCGGAGCATTTTCGACGCGCGCGCGCGAATCGCGCACCGGGCGCAACCCACGCACAGGTGAGACCGTGGCCGTGCCGTCCAAGCGGGTGCCCTATTTCAAGCCGGGCAAAGAGATGCGCGAGCGGCT
>DATIQN010000003.1:0-2329 GCA_035470785.1 Croceibacterium sp.
TAGCTGTACCCCGGATAGGAGTAGCCGTAGCTATAGGGGTTATAGCCATAGGCGTAGGGCGAATAGCCGTAGCCATAATATTGGGCATCAGCGGGAGTTGCCGCAACGGCGGCGGCGACTAACGCTGCTGATCCAAATAGCAATCCGCGCATGTCGTTCTTCCTTCAATTCGCTCGCGAAAACCCGTCATCGCGACATTGCCGGCATAACGACTGGAAATTGCGCGCGTTGCTCTTGTCGAGCCAAAACGCCGCTGAGGAGAGGCGGACGGCGGCGAGCGAGGCAGACGCGCGCGCCAGTTCAGCCGGTCAAAACGCGATCCAGGTGAATAGTCGCAGCGCGTTATTATCGACTGCATTGGCTCCCGCATTGTCGAAATTGTGCCGGCGACCGTTGAACTTGCCGTAGGCCGTATACTGCAGCCCGAGGCGAGCATTGACCAAGGGGCCCAAGGGCGAGGTTCCGCTCGGCCATAAGGTATAGTCGATCTGGCCCATGATGCCGTTGCTGTCGGGGCGTCCGTTGCCGCCGTAGAGGTTGAAATTGCGCGTGCCGGTGATGCTGAACGGCGAAACCGTCGCACCGATCCTGTCGTGCCAGTTGTAACGGATCGCGGCGCGCCATTCGTCGAGGTCGTAGCGCGCGCAGCCGATGTCGCTTCCGTCGCCAACTAGAGCGAGGGCGCAGCTCGCGCGAAGGTTTCCGTGCTCATGCTCGAAGCGGACGTCGGCAGTCAGCGAATCTGACTTTCCGAGGCTCTTGAGCCAGCTGCTGTCGATTCCCCAATCGGTGTAGCCGTCGGTAAAGCCGCTCGAGCGGTCGCGGCCAGGGATGATCGCGGCCTTCAGGATGTTCGCGCCTGCCTCGAAAGTGCCCCCGGCAAGGTCCGTCTGGTAAGCAATCCGGCCATAAGGCGCGATGCCGTGCAGCGAACCTGGGTCGGCCGGGTCGACGCCGACGAAATCGAGCGCGCCGCGCGACGGGCTCGAATAGCCGCCGCCTTCGACATAGAGCTTGTGGTCGAGCCACGCATAGCCGGTGAGGCCGACCACATTGCCTGCAAGCGGGCCATCGATCAGCTCGCCGGCATCGGGTGTCGGCGAGACGGCGGTGTCGGTGAACGGGATGCCCCAGGCGGGAAGCGTATTCCAGGGATCCTGCACCGTCGGGTTATTGTTGAAGCTCAATCCAAGGATCGAATCCTTGCCGAGGACCTTGGCACTGGTCACGGCGCGAAGGTCGATATTGTCCCAGGACAAATGGCGTCCGACACCGTCATAGGTGGCGAGCTGGGCGAAGCCGCCGAGATGCGAGCCGATGCCGCCCGCGACAAACAGGCTCACCTGGTCGACCACGAGATTGTCGTTGCGGTTCAGATGCTCGGGCGGAGGAACCTGGTCCTTTGCGGTGTGGGTCAAGGAGGCCATCACCATCGCTGCAAGCGGCACGGATGCGTGCGCGCGAAGCGTATAGCCGCCGAGCTTGAACTCACGCCCGAACTTGGTGAGCTCGGGCCCGAACCCACCGACATGGCATGCCTTGCACGGTTGGCCGGTTTGCTGGGCGAAGGCCGGCACAGCGCGCGCGGCATGCGGCGAGGCGAGAGCGGCGGCAATGACGAGCCATGCTCCGCCAGCCCACAGCCCGGCAACAAGCTTGAGGGTCATCGAGCGATCGTCGCTCGACGCGTTCACGTTTGAAACTGTCATGGATTCCCTTGGGGACACGAAGTTTTGAGGATCCTGCCGGGCCGCGGTGCCGAGGCCGCGCTGACGGGGAGCTAAATGGCCTGCGTCCCGGACACGTCGCCGTACTGCGCGACCCATGCCGAGTTGGTGCGGCTGTGCGGTGAGCGAGGAGCAATCGGCGAATTGCCGGGATATGCGCCTACGCCGCGCGCTGGCACGAAGTGCATCGCTGCGGCGCCGGGGGACAGAAGTTTCGATTTCACCGGGCTTCTCCTTCGAAGTGCCACCAGGCGTGCATGCACATCATCGATGGCGCCCACTCAGTGCAGTGTGATCTGGATTTGGTTCACCGGCGGGAAGCTTCGGCGACGAACGAGCCTAGGTCACCATCGTGACCGCGAGAGCTCACTCTCGATTGCGCGGCCGGCGAGCGCGGCGGTCCCAGTCGCTTCCGGATCTCGATTGAACCGAGCCGACGCTGGAAAGGACATACAGTTCGGAACAAGCGCCGCCTCGATGGAGACGTGAATGAGCCAGCAACTACCCCCGGGCAACAAGGTATCCCGCCGCGATTTCCTTTTCGTCGCCGCGGCAGGGGGCGGCGCCGTCATCGGTGCGAGCCTTGCGGCAACGCCGGCGAC
>DATIQN010000004.1:0-6576 GCA_035470785.1 Croceibacterium sp.
GATGCCGATCCAGCTCGCCGGCAACATCAAGTACGGCGGCCTCTACGAGACTGCCTTCGGCGTGACGCTGGGCGAGCTGGTCAACGACATCGGCGGCGGCACCGAAAGCGGACGCCCGGTCAAGGCGGTGCAGGTCGGCGGTCCGCTCGGCGCCTATATCCACCCCGATCAGTTCGGCATCAGGTTCGACTACGAGGAATACACCGCCGCCGACGCGCTGATCGGCCACATCGGGATCACGGTGTTCGACGACAGCGCCGACATGGGCGCGATGGCGCGCTTCGCGATGGAGTTCTGCGCCGCCGAGAGCTGCGGCAAGTGCACCCCGTGCCGCATCGGCGCGGTGCGCGGGGTAGAGATCATCGACCGCATCCGCGCCGGCGGCCGCGCGCCCGACCATGTCGAGCGGCTCGACGTGATGCACAACGCCCCGCGCCACGGCCGCAGCCAGGAGCAGGAGATCGTCCTGCTGACCGACTTGTGCGAAACGATGAAGTTCGGCTCGCTCTGCGCGCTCGGCGGGTTCACCCCGTTCCCGGTGATGAGCGCCCTGAAGCACTGGCCCGAGGACTTCACCCCGGCGGCAGCCCCTGCGGAGGCTGCCGAGTAGTGATCTTGGGCGTGGTTCTTGCAGGCGGCCAGTCGACGCGGTTCGGCAGCGACAAGGCGCTCGCCGAGCTCGGCGGGCGCACGCTGCTGGCGCGCGCGGTCGATGCGCTCGGCGGCCTTTGCGAATACGTCGTCGTCGCTGGGCGCGAGCTGGCGCCGGCACCGCGCATTCCCGACTGGCCGCGCGCAGGCATGGGCCCGCTCGGCGGGATCGCCGCCGGGCTGCACCTGGCGCAGGACCAGGATTACGAAGCCGTGCTCACCTGCGGGGTGGATTCGGTCGACCTGCCGGAAAACCTGCTCGAATTGCTCTCTCCCGCGCCCGCCTATCTCGCCGACCAGCCGGTCGTCGGGCTGTGGCCGGTGGGAGCTTGCGCGACGATCGAACGTATACTCGAAGGCCACGGGCGGCACTCGATGCTCGCCTTCGCCGAGGCCGTGGGCGCACGAGCGGTGAAAACGAAATCGCAATCTGCTAATATCAATACACCGGCCGACCTGGCCGCGATGGAGCAACGTCATGGGTTATGAACGCCAGAAGGATTTCGGGACCCCGGAATCCCCGTCGACCGAGAAGGTCACGCTGACGATCGACGGGCGCGAGGTCACTGTTCCGGCGGGCACCAGCGTGATGCGCGCGGCAGCCGAAATCGGCGGCAATATCCCCAAGCTGTGCGCCACCGACAACATGAAGTCGTTCGGTTCGTGCCGCCTGTGCCTGGTCGAGATCGAAGGCGCCAAGGGTACGCCGGCGAGCTGCACCACCCCGGTCGCCCCCGGCATGACCGTGCACACCCAGACCCCGCGTCTCGAGAAGCTGCGCAAGGGGGTGATGGAGCTGTACATATCCGACCATCCGCTCGACTGCCTGACCTGCAGCGCCAACAACGACTGCGAACTGCAGGAGCAGGCGGCGAATGTCGGCCTGCGCGACGTGCGCTACGGCTATGAGGGCGAAAATCACCTCGCGCTGGCGACCGACCATTCGAACCCCTACTTCGATTTTGACCCCAGCAAGTGCATCGTCTGCAGCCGCTGCGTGCGCGCGTGCGACGAGGTCCAGGGCACCTTCGCGCTGACGATCGACGGGCGCGGCTTCGCCTCGATGGTCTCGGCCGGGCAGGACGCCGACAACTTCCTCTCAAGCGAATGCGTCAGCTGCGGTGCCTGCGTGCAGGCCTGCCCGACGGCGACGCTGCGCGAAAAGAGCGTAAAGGCGATCGGCCTGCCCGAGCGCGCGGTCGTCACCACGTGCGCCTATTGCGGCGTCGGCTGCACCTTCCGCGCCGAGATGCGCGGCGAGCAGCTCGTACGGATGATCCCGTGGAAGGACGGCAAGGCCAACCGCGGCCACAGCTGCGTCAAGGGCCGCTTCGCCTACGGCTATGCGAACCACAAGGACCGCATCCTCAACCCGATGATCCGTGAGAGCATCGACCAGCCGTGGCGCGAAGTCAGCTGGGACGAGGCGCTGAGCTATACCGCCAGCAAGCTGAAGGCGATCAAGGCCGAGTTCGGCCCCGCGGCGCTCGGCGGGATCACTTCCAGCCGCTGCACCAACGAGGAAACCTACCTCGTGCAGAAGCTGGTGCGCGCGGTGTTCGGCACCAACAACGTCGATACCTGCGCCCGCGTCTGCCACAGCCCGACCGGCTACGGCCTGAAGACCACTTTCGGGACCAGCGCCGGCACGCAAGATTTCGACAGCGTAATGGACGCCGACGTGATGCTGGTGATCGGCGCCAACCCGACCGACGCGCACCCGGTGTTCGCATCCCGCATGAAGCGCCGCCTGCGCCAGGGCGCGAAGCTGATCGTGATCGACCCGCGGCGGATCGACCTCGTCCGCAGCCCGCACATCGAGGCCGCGCACCACTTGCCTGTGCGCCCCGGCACCAACGTCGCGATCCTCTCCTCGCTCGCCCACGTGATCGTCACCGAGGGCCTCGTGAACGAAGAGTTCGTGCGCGAACGGTGCGACTGGGACGAGTTCGAGGATTGGGCCCGCTTCGTTTCCGACGAGCGTCACAGCCCCGAATTCCTCGCGCCCGTCACCGGCGTTCCGGCGGAAGACGTGCGAAAGGCTGCGCGGCTCTATGCCACCGGCGGCAACGGCGCGATCTACTACGGTCTCGGCGTCACCGAGCACAGCCAGGGCTCCTCGGCGGTTATCGCCATCGCCAACCTCGCCATGGCGACCGGCAACATCGGCCGCCCGGGCGTCGGCGTGAACCCGCTGCGCGGGCAGAACAACGTGCAAGGGTCCTGCGACATGGGCAGCTTCCCGCACGAACTCCCCGGCTATCGCCATATCCATGACGACGAAGTCCGTGGCCTGTTCGAGAAGGACTGGGGCGTCGCGCTCGATCCCGAGCCGGGCCTGCGTATCAACAACATGCTCGACGCCGCCTGCGACGGCACCTTCAAGGCGATCTACATCCAGGGCGAGGACATCCTTCAGTCCGATCCCAACACCCAGCACGTCGCCGCCGGGCTCGAAGCGATGGAGCTGGTCGTGGTCCATGACCTGTTCCTCAACGAGACCGCGAACTACGCGCACGTGTTCCTGCCGGGCAGCACCTTCCTCGAGAAGAACGGCACCTTCATCAACGCCGAGCGCCGGATCCAGCCGGTGCGCAAGGTGATGGAGCCGGCCAACGGCTACGAGGACTGGGAAGTGACCCAGCTGCTCGCCAACGAGATGGGCGCCGGGTGGCACTACGCCCACCCGCGCGAGATCATCGACGAGATCGCCCGGCTGACCCCGACCTTCGCCGGGTTCAACTGGGAAAAGCTGCTCGAGATCGGTTCGGTCCAGTGGCCGGTGAACGAGAAGTTCCCCGACGGCTCTCCGGTGATGCACGTCAACGGCTTCGTGCGCGGCAAGGGCAAGTTCGTCGTCACTGAGTACATTCCGACCGACGAGAAGACCGGCCCGCGCTATCCGCTGTTGCTGACCACCGGGCGCATCCTCACCCAATACAACGTCGGCGCGCAGACGCGGCGCACCGGCAACGTCGTCTGGCACCACGAGGACCTGCTCGAGATGCACCCGGCCGATGCCGAGAACCGCGGGCTCAAGACCGACGACTGGGCGCGCCTGGCGAGCCGCAAGGGCGAAACCACGCTGCGCGTGCTCGTCACCGACCGGGTCGCGCCGGGGGTGGTCTACACCACGTTCCACCATCCCGAGACACAGGCCAACGTTGTCACCACCGACTTCTCCGACTGGGCGACCAACTGCCCCGAGTACAAGGTCACCGCAGTCCAGGTCATGCCGTCGAACGGCCCGAGCGAGTGGCAGGAGGAGTACACCGAGCTCGCCGAACGTTCGCGCCGCATCGCGCCCGACGAGGCGATGGAGCCCGCCGAATGAGCTCGACGATCGACACCCTGCGGCGGATGGCCGGCGACATCGCACGCAACCTCGAATCGATGGGCCACGACCAGGCGGTGCTCGCCACCGCCGATCACATCCACCAGTTCTGGGATCCGCGAATGAAGGCGATGATCTTCGCCGATGATCCGGCCAACCTGATCCCGATCGCTCGCGAGGCCATCGCCCACCTCCAGAAGAACGGCCACCCCGGCTCGCAGACCCGCGCGACCAAGTTCAACGATGTCGACGGCGTCGGCCGCTCGGATGCAGGGTAAGTACTACCGGCAGGTTCGGGCGACAAGGCCCTCCCCCTTGGTGGGGAGGGTTGGGTGGGGGTACTCCCCCGCCAGCGGTATACGCAAGGCTTCCAGCCTCGCTCCCCCACCCCTATCCCTCCCCGCCGGGGAGCGGGTTCAATGAGCGATATTACCGAGGTAGGGTCCGACGGGACGCGCCGCGCACTCATCCGCGAGTGGGTGCCCGAAGCGCCCGTCGCACTCGAATTCAACGGGCTCAGTTACGCGGTGATGATGGCCACCCCGGCCGACTTCGAGGATTTCGCGCGCGGCTTCGCGCTGACCGAAGGCCTGGCGAGAACCCCCGCCGACGTGACCGACATCGGCGTGGCCGAAACCGAACTCGGCTGGATCGTCCGCGCCAGCCTCGCCGGCCTCGGCGTCGACAGACTCACCGAGCGCGTCCGCTCGCGCGTGGCCGAATCGAGCTGCGGGCTGTGCGGGATAGAGAACCTCGAAGCCGTCGCCCGGCCGCTGCCCAAGGTGCCCGCCCACGCCGCGCTCGATCCGCAAGCTATCTTCGCCGCGCTTGCAAAACTGCGCGACCACCAGCCGCTCACCCGCCGTACCGGCGCCGCTCACGCCGCCGCGTTCTGTTCAGCCGATGGAGCAATCCGCACCGTGCGCGAGGACGTCGGCCGCCACAACGCGATGGACAAGCTCGTCGGCGCGCTCGCGGCCGCGGGCGAAGACCCCGCCGTCGGCTTCATCCTCTCGACCGCGCGCTGCTCGTACGAGATCGTCGAAAAGGCTGTGCGTGCCGGCGCCACTCGCCTTGTCACCGTCTCGCTGCCGACCAGCATGGCCGTGGAGCGGACAAAGGAGGCCGGGCTGAGCCTGTGGAGCCTGGCGCGGGATGACAGCGTACTGGTGGTGAATGAGGGCGCGCAGCGATCGCCAGGGGTGCAAAGCGGATAGTGCTGGCGCGCGTCTCAGGCGTGGGCCATGCCGAACGCGTTGACGCCGTCGGAGCCGACAGTCCCGCAGATCCGGCCCTCGTCGTCCAGCATCGCGAGAGGACCATGGCCGACGAAGAAGATCACGGTCTCTTCCAGCGCGTGGGTCTTTTCGTGGTGGGCTCCGATCGCCTCGTAGCCGTAGTCGCCCGGCCGGGCGCTGCCGCTGGCATAATGCAACTCGCCGGACAGCACGATGAACTCCCCGGCCCCGAGGTGATAATGCGGCGGCACAGCCGCCCCGGCCTCGAGCTTGAGTAACTGCGTCCATTGCCCCGTCGTCTCGCAGTTACGCAAAGGCTTGATCCAGCCACCCGGGAAGGTCGGCTGCCAATCCAGTTCGTCGGTCCGGATGAGGATGTCCCTGTCGTTCATCGGTTACCTCCGTCGATCGCTTCTCGCCCCAAGGGTCGACGAGATTGTTCCACACGATCATTCGGCGCGCCAGAGGAACCTGCGCCGGCGCATCGTGTGGTGCGTCATCAGGCTACCAGAACTCCATCACAAGGGGCTTCGTGTCGACAGACGCTCAGGGGTCAGAGGTCAGGCGCTGAGGAAGCCCGCGTGGGCGGCGGCTGCCATCTTACACAGGCTTAGGAACACTCGTTTCGGGAACATCGGCCGGCGCGGGTTGCGGGACCTCGGTGGTGGTCGTGGTGACGACGCTGCTGATATCGTCGTCTTCCCCGGCGACGATGATCGTCTCCTGGCCGTCGGCGCCCTGCAAGCGCACGATGCGGCGGTTCTGAACGCTGCGCCATCCGACCGCCACGATGACCAGGAAAACGCCCAATCCAATGATGATAGGCACGAAACCTGCTGCTGAGTCAGTCATGTGGGTCTGTCCCGAAAAGTTGGAATAGCAGCGCCATAACGCTTGAGGCGTTAAGAAGATGGTTGGCGGAACGAGGAGAACCGGGCTCCCGATTTGATGCCTCAACCGAGTGGTAGATGGGCAGCGAGTATGAATCAGTCCCGACCGTCGGGCCGCAACCGCGTAGCCAGCAAATCCGGACGCCCCGCACCCCCCTGAACCGATGCACCCCGCTCGGACCTTTTGCGGCCGATAGGGATGTTGTCGAGCGCCGCGATCGGTTGCTCGACGATGCCGATCAGCCGCCCGCTCGCGGCGACGACCTCCGAATCGATCGGCCGGTCGAATGACAGCCCGCACATGTCGCGGTCGGTCCACACAACGCGGCACATGACCCTTTCGGTGCCCCATTTGAGCAGCGCGTTTTCCCCCGGCTGCGGCGGACTGGCGACGCTGACCCGGGCGCCGGTTTCAGACAGGTCCCACAGATAGCCGACGCTCTCGTCGGTCAGGGTCTGCAGG
>DATIQN010000005.1:0-29332 GCA_035470785.1 Croceibacterium sp.
AGAAAAGCTCGTTCTCCACGCCGGCGTAGCCTGACGACATGCCGCGCTTCACGAACAGCACCGTGCGGGCCTTTTCCACGTCGAGGATCGGCATGCCGTAGATCGGCGACGCCGGATCGGTCTTCGCCGCCGGGTTGGTGACGTCGTTGGCGCCGATCACGAAGGCGACGTCGGCGGTGGGAAATTCGGCGTTGATGTCCTCCAGCTCGAAGACCTCGTCATAGGGCACGTTGGCTTCGGCCAGCAGCACGTTCATGTGGCCGGGCATGCGGCCGGCGACCGGATGGATGGCGTACTTCACCTCGACGCCCTCCTCTTTCAGCTTGTCGGCCATTTCGCGCAGCGCATGCTGCGCCTGGCTGACCGCCATGCCGTAGCCGGGGACGATGATCACCTTCGAGGCGTTCTTCATGATGAAGGCCGCGTCGTCGGCCGATCCCTGCTTCACCGGCCGCGTCTCGACCGCGCCGCCCGCGCCCGCCGCCGCGTCCGTGGCGCCGAAGCCGCCGAGGATCACGGAGATGAAGCTGCGGTTCATCGCCTTGCACATGATGTAGCTGAGGATCGCGCCGGACGAGCCCACCAGGGCGCCGGTGATGATCAGGGTGGTGTTCTCGAGCGTGAAGCCCAGGGCCGCGGCCGCCCAGCCGGAATAGCTGTTCAGCATCGAGACCACGACCGGCATGTCCGCCCCGCCGATCGGGATGATCAGCATGAAGCCGAGCGCGAAACTGAGCGCGACGACGATCCAGAAAAGGTTGTTCTCGCCCGGCCCGGCGTGTCCAGAAGCGGTAAACATTCCGGTCAGGACAACAATCGCGGCCAGGGTGCCGAGGTTGATCACGTGCCGCGCCGGCAGGATGATCGGCGCGCCCGACATGTTGCCGTTGAGCTTGGCGAAGGCGATCACCGAGCCCGAGAAGGTGATCGCGCCGATGGCGGCGCCGAGCGACATCTCGATCCGGCTGACGGTGAGAATATTGCCGTCGGTTCCAAGGATGCCGAACGCGCCGGGATTGAGGTACGCCGCGACCGCCACCAGCACCGCGGCGAGGCCGACGAGCGAGTGAAACGCGGCGACGAGCTGCGGCATTGCGGTCATCTGGATGCGGCGAGCCGTCACCAGCCCGACAGTGCCGCCAATGGCGATGGCGGACACGATCTCGAGCAAGATAGCGGGATCGAAGTTAAGCCCCGCGGTAGCGGTTGATCCGCCGACGGCAACGTCGAGCCCGAGCCCATGCGTGATCAGGGTCGTTCCGACCGCGATCAGCATGCCGATCATGCCGAAGCGGTTGCCCGAGCGGCTGGTGGCGGGCGAGCTCAGGCCCCGCAGCGCGAGAATGAACAGCACGCCCGAGATGAGATAGGCGACCGCAACCCACGGGTTCACAGCGACGGCAGGCTCCATCACTTGGCCTCCGTCTTGGGAGCTGGCCGCTCCTTCTTCTTGTACATCGCCAGCATCCGCGCGGTGACCGCGAAGCCGCCGAAGATGTTCACGCTGGCGAGCGCCACTGCCACCAGCCCGAACCACTTCGCCCCGCTCGCCCCCGCCGCCGCGCTGGCAATCAGCGCACCCACGATGATCACCGAGCTGATCGCGTTGGTCACGCTCATCAGCGGCGTGTGCAGCGCCGGGGTGACCGACCAGACGACGTAATACCCGACGAAGCAGGCCATGACGAAGATCGACAGGATGCTAATGAAGTCCATGACCCGCTCAATTCCCCCCGGTTGTCGTCAGAGCTTCTGCCCTATCTCGATCGCGTTGCCTTCGGGGTCCTGGTAATACATCACCTTCACCCCGAGCGGCGCGACTTCGGTGATGTCGAGCGCGGGGGTCAGGCCCTGCGCGGCGAGCGCGGCCTTGGTTGCCTCGAGGTTAGTGGTCGAGAACGTGACCTGCGAGATGCCCTGGATCGCGGCGTGACCGGGAGGCTTGGCGCGCGCATCCGCCGGCGGCTTCGAGTTGGGAATCTGCAGCAGCTCGATCCGCTCGTTGCCGCTGGTCAGCCAGCGCACCGGAATGCCGGGGCCGAACTTGGTGTCGATCACGACCTTGAAGCCGAGCTTTTTGAAGAACGCCGTCTCGACGTCGAGGTTGGCGACCGAGATCGCGACCATGAAATGGCCAAGCTCGGGCGCGGCGGGCGCCTGCGCGTTGACGGTGGCGCAACCGGCCAGCATGGCCCCGGCGGCGAGCGGAAACAGTAACGACCTCATCCCTTGATCCTTTCGTTGACGACCTCGCCGCCGCGGGTGAGCCGCACGGCGTCGCCGATCTCCTCGTCGAGCACCGGCTTGCCCTGTTCGGCATCCCAGAACGCGGAGAGGAAGTTGTAGAGGTTGCGCGCGAACAGCGCCGAAGCATCGGCCGCGAGAAGCCCTGCGGTGTTCGAATGCCCAATGATCTTCACCCCATGCTTCTCGACCACCTGGTCGGGCGCCGAGCCCTCGACATTGCCGCCATGTGCCACAGCGAGGTCGAAGATCACGCTGCCCGGCCTCATCGTCCTGATCTGCGCGTCGGTGATCAGCCGCGGCGCTGCCCGGCCCGGGATCAGCGCGGTGGTAATGACGATGTCCTGCTTGGCGATATGGCTCGAAACCAGCTCGGCCTGGGCCTTCTGGTATTCCTCGCTCATCTCGGTGGCGTAGCCGCCGCTGCCCTCGCCCTCGATCCCGGCGACGTTCTCGACGAAGATCGGCTTGGCACCGAGCGACTGGATCTGTTCTTTCGTAGCGCTGCGCACGTCGGTCGCCGAGACCTGCGCGCCCAGCCGTCGGGCGGTGGCAATCGCCTGCAGCCCGGCGACGCCGACGCCCATCACGAACACCCGCGCGGCGGTGATCGTCCCGGCGGCGGTCATCATCATCGGAAACGCGCGGCCATAGGCGTTGGCGGCCGCAAGCACGGCCTTGTAGCCGGCGAGGTTCGACTGGCTCGAGAGCACGTCCATCGATTGCGCACGGGTGATGCGCGGCATGAATTCCATCGCCAGCGCCTCGAGCCCGGCCTTGGCATAGGCATCGACCCGGGCGCGGTTGCCGAACGGGTCGAAGGTCGCGGCGACCCACGCGCCCTTGGCCGCGCCCTTGAGCGCCGCCGGATCGTGCGCCTGCACCCCGAGAACGATATCTGCGCCCTTCACCGCGGCCTCCGCCGAACCGATCTCGGCACCGGCTTCGCGATAGGCCTCGTCGGAGATAGAGGCGCCCTCGCCCGCGCCCGATTCGACCGCGACCTTGGCGCCCAAAGCGCTGAATTTCTTGACCGTCTCGGGTGTGGCGGCGACGCGGCTTTCGCCCGCGGCCCTTTCCTTCAGAACCGCGATCCGCATCTGCCTTCCTCCCCCCTAATCTTCGATCAGGAGATCAGGAAGATCACTATGAGCGCGATGACCGCGATCGTCGGTACGGCCCACTTCACCAGCGTGGTGAAGCTGGTGTAGGTCTTCTCATTCGCGGCCGGGAGGTTGTCTGCCGGAGCCATTGGTACCGTTCCTGTCTATTGTCGTGCGGGGTAGCTCTATCGACCTGCGGACGGGTTCTCAAGCCCCGTGCTGAGACAACCGGGAAGCTGCTTAATCGCCTCTTTACCCATCGCCGGTATTGCAGTGCCTCGTTCGGGCACAAACGCGCCGGCGGCAGGGGAGCGAATGGCCGACCAGGAACAGCGATTGCTGATGCTGATCGACGACGAGCCGGCGCAAAGCCGGCTGATCACCGCGCTCGCCTCGCGCGAAGGTTGGCGCACGCTTGTCGTCAGCGACGCCGAGACGGCGATCGCCACGCTCGGCACCCGAGAGGGCATGCAGCTCTCGGCGATCATTCTCGACCAGTGGGTTCCGGGCGACGACGCCTGCTCGCTGATCGCCGAGCTGAAGACTCGCCGGCCTGCCTTGCCGATCCTGATGCTAACCACCAGCGCCTCGCCGCTGCTGGCGGTCGAAGCGATGCGCGCGGGGGCGACCGATTACCTCGTCAAGCCGGTCGCGCCCGACCGGCTGCTGCAGGCGCTGCGCAACGTCACGACGCGCGAAGCGCCGAAGGACGAGCTGACGCACTTGTCCGAGAAGATGGGAGCGCCGCTCGACTTCGATTCGATGATCGGCACCGCCCCGCCCTTCCGCGCCGCGTTGGCCAAGGCGGCCAAAGCCGCGCGAGGTCACGGTCCAGTGCTGATCGAGGGCGAGACCGGCACGGGCAAGGAAATGCTCATCCGGGCGATGGTCGCGGCCAGCCCCCGGGCGAAGGCGCCGCTACGGATCATCAACATCCGCAGCGTTCCCGCCCATTCGCTCGAATCGGTGCTGTTCGGGCACGAAAAGGGGGCATTTCCCGGGGCGTTCGATCGCCAGTCGGGTGCGCTGCAGACTTGCGACGGCGGCACGATCGTCCTCGACGAGATCAACCGACTGCCGCTCGAACTACAGGAACGCCTTGCCGAAGCGCTGCGCACCACGCGCGTGCGCCCGATTGGCGCCCAGTTCAGCTTCAAGGTCGACATCCGCACGATCGCCGCGACAAATGTGCCGCTGGCCGACCTCGTCGCCGCGGGCACAGTATGCGAAGATCTGTTGGAAGCGCTCGCCGGAACCCGGATTACACTGGCGCCGTTGCGGGAGCGGGCGACCGACATTCCGGCGCTGGCGCGGCACTTCCTCGCCCGAATCGGCGAGCAGCCCGGACTGCGCCAACTCGGCATCACCGACACCGCGTTGAGCCTGCTTGGCGCATTCGACTGGCCGGGCAACGTCCGTCAGCTGCAAGCGGTACTGTTCCGCGCTGCGGTGTTCTGCGAAGGCGACGCACTGACCGCCGACGACTTTCCGCAGATGAGCGAGATCGTCGGCGAATTCGCACCGGCCGGCCATAACACTTCGATGCAGGACGGAGTCGGCGTGGAACTCTATACCGCCGACGGCAACTTGCGCCCGCTCGAGGACATCGAGGCCGACGTGATCCGTCTCGCCATCGGCCATTACCGCGGGCGCATGACCGAAGTCGCGCGCCGCCTCGGCATCGGCCGTTCGACGCTCTACCGCAAGCTCAGCGACCTCGGGATCGAGAACGCGGCCTAGGCAAAAGCCGCCTCCGCGGCTAGCGAGGCGGGCATGGGCCAATTCTCCGGCAAGACGGCTCTCGTTACCGGCGCCGCCTCGGGCATCGGCGCGGCCTGCGCGCGCTGGCTCGACGCGCAACGGGTCGGGCGGCTGGTGCTGATCGACCGGGACAGCGAGGGCCTCGATAGCCTCGAGCTCGATTGCCAATGCGACCGGATGACCGGCGACGTGACCGACGAAGCGCTGTGGGACCGGGTCGAACGAGCGGACACCATCCTCGATCATGCCGTGCTCAATGCCGGAATCGCCGGCGGCGGACTTCTGCCGCAAACCTCCCTGGCGGATTGGCGACGGCTCATGGCGGTCAACCTCGACGGCGCGTTCCTCTCGCTACGCAGCGCGCTACGCCGGATCGCCGACGGCGGCTCGATCGTACTGACGGCTTCGGTGGCAGGCTTGAAGGGCGAGCCAGGCGCGGCCTCATACGCCGTATCAAAGGCCGCCGTTATCCAGCTGGCCAAGGTCGCCGCCAAAGAATCGGCTCCGCGCGGGGTGCGGATCAACGCCATCGCTCCCGGCGGGGTCGATACGCCGATCTGGGACGATCTGGAGTTCTTCAAGGGCCTCGTCGCACTGACCGGCAGCCGGGAAGCGGCGATAGCGGCGATGGCCAAGGTGTCTTCGCCGCTCGGCCGCTTCGCCACGCCGGACGAGATCGCCGCACAAATCGGTTTCCTGCTGTCCGACGCCGCGGCGACGATAACCGGGACCGTTCTGGTGAGCGACGGCGGATATACATTGTAATCCAAGGTCTTCGGGCCATTGCCATAACCTCGGGCGCGTGTGAAAAGGCGCACGCGTCGCGTCGGTACCGGGGGGTAGCGCTTGACCCAGCACGCACATTCGCAATCGCTGCTGCGCGTTCTCGGCCTCGCCTTCGGTATCGCCGTGGTCGTTTGTGGCGCGGTCGGCCAGGGGATCATGCGCACGCCTGGGATCGTCGCCTCGGCGGTCCCCGATCCCACGCTGATCCTGCTGCTGTGGGCGCTCGGCGGCGGACTCGCGCTGATCGACGGGCTGGTAGTGATGGAACTCGGCGCGGCCCTGCCGTGTGCCGGCGGGCCTTACGCCTTCGCCCGTCGCGCGTTCGGCCACCTCTCGGGCATTATGCTCGGCTGGGCCGATTGGCTCTCCGGGATCTTCGGCTGCGCGTTCATGGCGGTGGTATTCGGCGAATATCTGCAACGCCTAGGCATCGTCACAGAATGGCCGCGAGGACTGCTGTCGGCGGGCCTTCTGCTGGTGCTGTGGGCGATCCATATCGGCGGCACGAAAGTCGGCGCGGCCAGCCAGGTGTTCGGCACCGCGCTCAAGGGCGTCGGCCTGGTGCTGCTCGCGGCGCTGCTGTTCTCGGGTCATACCGCTGACGCCGTGCCCGCGCAGGCGGCGCCCGGCCTTTCGCCGGTGCTCGGCATCACTGCGATCGCCATCGCCATCCGCAGCGTGTTCATGACCTACGCCGGCTGGAACGCGAGCGTCTATTTCTGCGATGAGCTGCGCGAGCCTTCGCGCAACGTCGTGCGCGCGACCTTCATCGGCATCCTGGCGATCGCGGGCCTTTACGTGCTGATGAACGCGGCCATGTTGCATGTACTCTCGCCGGCTGAGATGGCGCGCAGCAACCTGCCGGCGGCCGACGCGCTGGCGAAAGTGCTCGGTGGCAAGAGCGATATGGTCGTTACCCTGCTTGCGCTGGTCTCGGTCGGAGCGATCGCCAACCTGTCGATCATGCAATACACCCGCACCGCGTTCAGCGTAGCGCGTGACGGGTCGCTGCCGATGACGCTGACCCGCGTCTCTGCCAACGGCACCCCGCGGCTGGCGCTGACCGTCACCGTGCTCGGCTCGTTGGTCTTTGCCGTGGCCGGCGGCTACGAGACGCTGCTGGCCATCGCCGCCCCGCCGACGATGCTGATCAACCTGGTGGTCGACGCGGCGGCGATCCGCCTGCGCCTGCGTGAACCCGACCTGCCCCGCCCGTTCCGCATGCCGCTCTATCCCCTTCCGGCGCTCATCGCCGGGGCGATCAATGCCGCGATCATCGTCGCGGTGTTCTGGGAAGATCCGGTCGACAGCTCGATCGGCTTCGCCGCGCTACTGGCCATCGGCGTGGCCTACCTGGTGCATGGACGGCTGACGCCGACGGTGCAGCCTGCCTAATCGCCGAGCCCGGAAAAATCGGTCAGCGCGGCATCGCGCAGCCCGCGCCAGACATTGCGCGCCTGGACAGTGTCGAACACGTCGTGGACGCGCAGGAGCTGGATGCCGGCGTTCATGCCGGCAACCGCCAGCGCGACGCTGCCGCCGAAGCGCTGGTGCGCCGGAGCCTCGTTGCTCAGCGCGCCGATGGAACGCTTGCGGCTCGCGCCGAGCAGTAGCGGCTGACCGAGCGCATGGAACAACGGCAAAGCGTTGAGCAGCGCCAGGTTCTCGGCGAGCGTCTTGCCGAAGCCGATGCCCGGGTCTAAAATGATCCTGGAGCGCTCGACGCCGCCTGCGACGGCCCGGTCGCGCGCGGCGGCGAGCCAGTCGAACACGTCGAGAACCACGTTTCCGTAGCTCGCGTCTGTGTGGAGGTCGTCGCCGCTCCTGTCGACCGGCCCGGGCGCGTGCATCAGGATCACCGGCTTGCCGCTGGCGGCGGCGAATTCGAGGCTGCGCGGATCGTGGCGCAAAGCGGAAACGTCGTTGATCACTTCGGCGCCTGCCTGGAGCGCAGCTTCCATCACCGCGGGACGTCGCGTGTCGACGCTCACCGCAGCGTTCATCGCGAAGCAGCGCTCGATCACCGGGATCACGCGCTTCAATTCGTCGCCTTCCCACACAGCCGCCGCGCCTGGCCGCGTGCTCTCGCCGCCGACGTCGATCAGCGCCGCGCCGGCTTCGAGCATATCGGCCGCGTGAGCCGAGGCGGCTTCGGGGTTGTCGAGGAACTGCCCGCCGTCGGACATGCTGTCGGGCGTGACGTTGAGGATACCCATGACTTGCGGCTGGTCGAGGCGAACGGTGCGTTCGCCCAGTTGCAGCGGCGGGTGCGCCAGGCGCAGGTTCGCCCATTGCGCCTCGGCTTCCGGGCCGAGCTCGTCGGGGAGCCGGGCAAGAACTTCGTCGATCGTCTCGGAAGTGGCGATCTCTCGCTCGACCACAGCGCCCTCGCGGCGGACGATGACGGCGAATTCGCGAGCATAGACCATGCCGCCGGCCAAGCGGATCGCGTCGCCGGCGAAGGCCTGCGGCGAGGAGGCGAAGGTCAGCGGCTGGATGTAAAGGCGATCAGGCATGGCTTGCCCTAGCCACTTTCGTCGCACCCGGGGAGTCGAAGAGGATCAGTCCTCCACCGCCAGCAAGTAGAGCTGCCTGAGCGCGTCGATCGGCTTGACCTCGCCGGCATGCTCGAGGTGCCAAAAGGCCCAGCCGTTGCAGCTCGGCGCGCCTTGCAAGGTCTTGCCGACATGGTGGATCGATCCGATTTCCTTGTCCGACGCGATCGAGCCGTCGGCACGGACGGTCGCGCGCCAGCGGCGCTGCTTGTCGAACAGCTCGCTGCCGGGCGGGATCAGTCCAGCCTCGACAACCGCGCCGAAGGCCACACGAGGGGCGTCCTTGCGGCTGTGCATGGTCAGGATTGCGCTTTCGTCGAGCGGCAGTTCCTTCTCGATCCGCTTGAGCGCGACGCGGCGATAGGTCTCCTCGCGCTCGCAGCCGATCCATTGGCGGCCCAGGCGCTTGGCCACCGCGCCGGTGGTGCCGGTGCCGAAGAACGGATCGAGCACCACGTCGCCCGGCTCGGTCGTCGCCAGCAGCACGCGGTAGAGCAGCGCTTCGGGCTTCTGCGTCGGATGTGCCTTGTGGCCGTTTTCCTTCAGCCGCTCCTGTCCGCCGCACACCGGGATCACCCAGTCGCTGCGCATCTGCAGTTCGTCGTTGAGGGTCTTCATGGCGCGATAGTTGAAGTGGTAGCGCGCTTTCTCGCCCATGCTCGCCCACAGCAGTGTTTCGTGCGCATTGGTGAAACGGGTTCCGCGGAAGTTCGGCATCGGGTTCGACTTGCGCCAGACGATGTCGTTCAAGAGCCAGAAGCCGAGATCCTGCACGATCGAACCGACGCGGTAGATGTTGTGGTAGCTGCCGATGACCCACAGTGCGCCGTCGGGCTTCAGGACGCGGCGCGCCTCGCTGAGCCATTCGCGGGTGAACTTGTCGTACGTCGCGAAGCTGGCGAACTGGTCCCAGTGATCGGTCACCGCGTCGACATGGCTGCCGTCGGGCCGGTTGAGGTCGCCGCCGAGCTGGAGGTTGTACGGAGGATCGGCGAACACCAGGTCGACGCTCGCCGTCGGCAACCCGCGCATTGCGGCGACGCAATCGCCCGGCAGGATCCGGCCGAGCGGAAGCTCGACCGCCTGGTCGGCGGCGCGCAGTTTCGTGACCTGGCCCATGAGCCTCCCATACCCCCGTGACTTATCCACAGGGTGAGTCCGCCCCAGTCCGCCGTCAAGCGGCAAGTTGGCGACGGCCCCCGTTTGGCCGAACAGGGTTGAGGCAGAACGAAAAGAGTCCCGCACAGCATGTTGAGTCTACGCGGCTTTCATAGACTCAATATCTTGTGGTGTGGCCCGGAAGACTCGACGGATGGTTTTTTCGCGGGCAGACATTTCGCGACATCTGACGGACCACCGGAGGAGAAGGAAATGACCTTGAAAGTGATCGGCGCCGGCCTCGGCCGGACGGGAACGCTGTCGTTAAAACTCGCGCTCGAGCACGTCGGCCTGGGGCCTTGCTACCACATGTCGGAAATGATCGCGCAGGTGCGCAGCCACCTGCCGCTATGGATCGAGAGCGCCAAGGGCAATCCCCAGTGGGACACGATCTTCGCGAACTATCAGTCAACCGCCGATTATCCCGGATGCATGTTCTGGCGACAGCTGGTCGCGAAGTATCCTGAGGCAAAGGTGATCCTGACCACGCGCGACGCGGACAAGTGGTTCGAATCCGGCGCAGCGACGGTTTTCTCGGAGGGGCACCGCGCCATGTTCGAAGGAAATCCCCAGATGGCGGAGTTCTTCCGGCTGACGGTCTTCGGCGATCTCGAAGACCGCCTGGGCGACCGGGCAAAGATGGTCGAATATTTCAACAACTGGAACCAATCGGTGATCGACGAGGTGCCGGCCGACAACCTGTTGGTCTACCGCGCCGGCGATGGGTGGGAGCCACTGTGCGCCTTCCTCGATGTGCCGGTGCCGGTAGAGCCCTATCCGCGGGTCAATAGCCGTGAGGAAATGACTGGGCGCACCAGCACAATCGAGAGCCAAGCCGGCCCGCCCCCACCGGAAGTGCTCGAGGCCAGTGTCCGTGAGTACCTCGATGAGTTGCGGCTGAAAGCCTTCCCGATCGCCGCCGCATGACGATGAGAGTCATCGGCGCCGGGCTCGGCCGCACGGGGACGATGTCGCTCAAATTCGCGCTCGAGCATCTCGGCTTCGGGCCCTGCTACCACATGATCGAGTTCATGGCGCACATCCCGGAGCATCTTCCGTTATGGCAAGGCGTGATCGCGGGCCGCCCGGACTGGGACGCGGTGTTCGACGGCTATGTCTCGACGGTCGATTATCCTGGATGCACCTATTGGCGCGAGCTCGTCGCCAAGTGGCCCGAAGCCAAGGTGATCCTGACCCTGCGCGATCCGGACTCGTGGTTCGAATCCGCCAACGAGACGGTGCTGTCGTCGAGGATGCGCAACATGCTCGCGCAATCTCCGATCGAGGCCTTCATGGAGGCTACAGTCAATCAGGATTTCGGGGATCGCATGGACGACCGGGCGTTCATGACCGACTATTTCCGCCGCTGGAACGACGCGGTGATCGCCGAAGTGCCGGCCGACAAGCTGCTCGTCTTCCAGGCTAAGGACGGGTGGGAACCGCTATGCGAGTTCCTCGGCGTGCCGGTGCCGCCCGAACCCTACCCGCGGGTAAACAGCCGCGAGAGCATGAACCAACGTGTCGCGCAGCAAACGCAGGCGGCACAAGTCGCTCCGCCCACCGCCGAGCAGATGGCCGCGATGGGGCGGGCTCGGCTGGACGCCATGCGTGAAATGGCCTTTCCGGCGTCCGCCTAAGCCGCGAACAAGTCCGCCTGCGCTACGGGAGCGAAGCTCTTGCGGTGGAGCGGGCACGGGCCGTGCTCGCGTAGCGCGGCGAGGTGGTCGGGTGTCGAATAACCCTTGTTGCTCGCCCAGTTATACTGCGGGTGCGCGAGGTGGCATTCGCGCATAATCCGGTCGCGATGCTCCTTGGCGACGATTGACGCGGCAGAAATCGCCGGCTCGCTTGCGTCGCCGCCGACGATCGGGCGCGCCTTCCAGCGCCAGCCCTCGGTGCGGCCATGCGGGGTCAGGTTGCCGTCGACCAGCGCCTCGGTGCAGTCGATGCCAAGCGCCTCGCACAGGCGGTGCATCGCCAGGGTCATCGCCAGCATCGTCGCGCCGAAGATGTTGAGGCGGTCGATGTCCTCGACCTCGACCACGCCGATCCCGAAGGCGCAGCGGCGGCGGATGCGCTCGTCGGCGACGGCCCGCCGGTCGGGGGTGAGCTTCTTCGAATCGTCGATCCCGACCGGACGCGGCTTGCACAGCACTACCGCGGCTGCGACAACCGGCCCCGCCAGCGGTCCGCGCCCGGCTTCGTCCACGCCGGCGACCAGCATGTGGGCGGGCCAGCCGGTGCAGAAATCAGAAGATGGCGTTCCGGAGAGCATGCGCATGAGAATCCCGACCTTCGCCCTATCGCTTTGTGCCCTCGCAATCGCAAGCTGCGGCAGCGCGCAGCCTGGGGATAGCGCCGCCAAGACGACGGCTGCGGGGGACGCGCCGTTCAAGGTTACCGCGCTCGGCACATTCAACGAGCCGTGGGCGATCTCGCTCGAGCCGGGAAGCGGGCGCGTGTTCATCACCGAAAAGGGCGGGACGATGAAGGTCGTCGATCCTAAGACCGGGCAGACCGGCGCGGTCGGTGGCATCCCGCAAGTCGCCTACGGCGGCCAGGGCGGCCTCGCCGACTTCATCTTCGCGCCCGAGTACGTTCGGACGCACACCGTCTATCTAAGCTGGGCCGAGGCCGGCGACGGCGGCAACAAGGGCGGCGCCGTCGGACGCGGCACGCTTTACTGCGCGTCGCTCGACAAGTGCGAGATCGACAACCTTAAGGTGATCTGGCGCCAGCAGCCCAAAGTCGGCGGCGTGTTGCAATACGCCCTCAGGATGACCTTCTCGCCCGACGGCAAGTACCTGTTCGTGTCCTCGGGCGACCGGGTGGCGATCGATTACGTGCAGAAAACCGACACCAATCTCGGCAAGATCGTCCGCCTGCTTCCCGACGGCAGCGCGGCGGCGGGCAATCCGTTCGCCGGCAAGGGCAGCCCTGCGGACGAGATCTGGACCATCGGCCACCGCAACCCGCTCGGCCTCCAGTTCGATCTCAAAGGCCAGTTGTGGGACCTCGAGCACGGGCCCATGGGCGGCGACGAGATCAACAAGCTGGTGGCCGGCGACAACTACGGCTGGCCGATCGTGTCGAATGGCGACAACTACAACGGCACGCCGATCCCGCGCCACTCCACCCACCCTGAATTCCATGGCCCGGCAATCAGCTGGAACCCGGTGATCGCCCCGGGCGGGTTCATCTTCTACTCGGGCAAGCTGTGGCCCGAATGGAAGGGCCAGGCGATCGTCGCCGGCCTGAAGACTCAATGCCTCGCGCGCGTTTCGCTCAGCGGCGATCACGGCACCGAAGTCGCCCGCTACGGCATGGGCCACCGACTTCGCGGTCTGGCCGAGGCGGCCGACGGTTCGCTTTATGTCATCGAGGACGCGCAAGGCGGACGCTTGCTGCACCTGACGCCCAAGTAGCGATTGTCAGGCGCACTTCGCGCCCCTATCCGCGCGCCTCCGATGGACGCCCCGACTCGCACGCTGATCCCGCTCGCCAACGTCGAGCCCGCGATGATCGAGCAAGTGCTCGACCGCGCGTTCGGCGAGGACCGCCGCAAGCGGACGTCGTACAAGATCCGCGCGGGCATGGACTGGCTGCCCGCGCTGAGCTTCGCCGCGCTCGACGAAGACGGCATGCTCGCCGGGACGATCCAGGCCTGGCCCGTGGCGCTGACCGATCCGCAAGGCCGCGCGCACCCGATGATCATGGTCGGCCCGGTCGCGGTGCTGCCGGAGCACCAGGACCAGGGTTATGGCCGGGCGATGATGGCCGCGCTCGCCGCCGGGCTCGATCCCAGAGCGCCGCTGCCGCAAGTGTTGATCGGCGACACCGAGTATTACGAGCGCTTCGGCTTCACCAACGCCTACACGCGCGGGTGGAAATGCCCCGGCCCGTGGGAGCCCGAACGGCTAATGGTCCGCACAGCTCATCCCGAGGTCCTGCCCAGGGAAGGCATGCTCGGCCCTTGGCGGCCCTGAGGCGATCTGGCATCGCTGTTGACGCGATGCCCTACGACCCGCCTCCCGACCTTGCGACGCTGTCGCTCGCCGAGATTGCCGCGGCGGTCGAAGCGCGCAAGCTGCCGCCGGTCGAGCAATGGCACCCGAGCGAGACGGCCGAGAGCCACATGCGCATCGCCGCCAACGGAACCTGGTTCCACGAGGGAGGGCCGATTTCGCGTCTTGCAATGGTCCGCGCGTTCGCTTCGCTGCTCATGCGCGACGAGAGCGGCCAGCACTGGCTGATTACGCCCGAATGCAAGCAGTCGATCGAGGTCGAAGACGCGGCGTTTGTCGCGGTCGAGATGCGCGCCGAGGGGGATGCTCTCGCTTTCCGCCTCAACACCGACGAACTGGTCGTCGCGGGACCCGACCACCCCCTGCGCGCCGCCGGCGATCCCGAAGTGCCCGCGATCTACCTCGCCGTCCGCCGCGGGTGCGAGGCGCGGCTCAATCGCTCGACGTATCTGCAGCTGGTAGAGCACGCGTTGACGCGGGGCGGCCTCAGCGTCACCAGCCACGGCGCGACCTTCGCGCTGGAGCCCGCATGAGCGCGCTGTTCGATCGGCTGGAGCGGCTGTTCCACGCCGGCAGCCATGTCGGCTCGATCGGCTTGCGCGACGATTCCGCCTTCGCCCCGCCCGAGCTGCGCCCGGCGGCGGTGCTGATCGCGGTGACCGACCGCGCCGAGCCGGGCGTACTGCTGACTCACCGCCCCGAGACAATGCCCTCGCACCCCGGCCAGGTGGCGTTTCCCGGCGGCAAGCTCGAGCCCGGCGAGGATGCCGTCGCCGCTGCGTTGCGGGAGGCGAACGAGGAACTGGCGATCGAACCGGGCCTGGTGCGGATCGTCGGCAGCACCGACAGCTTCGTCACCGGTTCGGGCTTCACGCTGACGCCGGTGCTCGGCCTCGTTCCGCCCGACATCTCGATCGTGCCCGACCAGCGCGAGGTGGCGAGCTGGTTCGAGGCGCCGCTGCGCTTCGTGCTCGACCAGGCCAATCACGAACGCAAGGTCGGCCTGTTCCGCGGCCATGAGCGCGAGTTCACCGAGATCGACTGGCAGGGGCATCGCATCTGGGGGATCACCGCCTCGATCCTGACCAACCTGTCGCACCGCATGGCCTGGCAGGAGCTGGTCGATGGCTGAGCTGCCCAAAGCCGAGTGGACGCAGCGCGAAGACCTCGCCCGGCTGGTCGAGGTGCTCGGCCGCGAAAACCTGCGCTGGGTCGGCGGCGCGGTGCGCGACACGATGCTCGGAAACCCGGTGAAGGACATCGACGCCGCAACGCCGCTGACGCCCGACGAGGTCATCGCGCGACTCAAGGAAGCGAAGATCCGCAGCGTCCCGACCGGGATCGACCACGGCACGGTGACGGCGCTGCTGCCGGGCGGACCGGTCGAGATCACCACTTTGCGCAAGGACGTGTCGTCCGACGGCCGCCGCGCCACCGTGGCGTTCTCCGACGACTGGCGCGAGGATGCCGCGCGGCGCGATTTCACGATCAACGCGCTCTACGCCGACCCGGCCACGCTCGAGCTGTTCGACTTCTTCGACGGGCTCCACGACCTCGAAGATCGCCGCGTGCGCTTCATAGGCGACCCGCGCGCGCGCATCCATGAGGACCACCTGCGCATCCTGCGTTACTACCGCTTCCAGGCCCGCTTCGGTTACACCCTCGACGAGGAGGCCGAACGGGCCTGCACCGAGCTCGCGCCGATGCTCAAGGGCCTCAGCCGTGAGCGGGTCGGCTGGGAACTGCAGCACCTGCTGTCGGTCGCCGACCCAACCGCCACCGTGGTGAGGATGTACCAGCAAGGCGTGCTCGGCGTGGTCCTGCCCGAAACCGGCGATCACGAGATCATCGCCTTCGAGAAGCTGGTCGAGGCCGAACGCGCGCGAGATGTGCCGTCTTCGCCGATCCGCCGGCTTGCCGCCCTGCTCCCGCCCGAGCCCAAGATCGCCGAGCAAGTGGCCGCGCGCTTGCGGCTGTCGAGCGCGCAGAAGAGGCGGCTCGCCTGCGCCGCCGACCGCGGGCTGCCGCCGGGCGACCCGCACGCCCTCGCCTACTACCTGGGCCACGACGAAGCCATCGACCGGATGCTGCTCGCGGGCGAAGACCCCGATCCGCTTATCGGGTGGGCCATCCCCCAGCTGCCGCTCAAGGGCGGCGACATCGTCGCGCGGGGTGTCGCCGCCGGACCCCAAGTCGCGCGCATTCTGAGGGCCGTCGAAAGCCGCTGGGCCGCTGAGGGCTTCCCGGCGCGAGGCAGGGTCGAAGCCCTGCTCAACGAGGAGCTCTCCCGCAATCCGCCTGCCTGAACGCGCGCTTCATCAGGGCTTCAGGCGTAATCAGGCATTTAGGGGTTGTCATTTCAGCGCTCGGCTGGAACGATGTGGGCGTCCGCACTGGCGGGCACTCGCGGGCCCGGCAGCCGCCGGTGAAAGCGCCCAGGCGCGCTCCCGCACCCTAAATTCGCCGGTTTCCGCGCGGCTTCCCGCGTGTGGACCGCTACGACCCGGAGAGATGACTTGAAGACCACCACCGCATTTTTCACCGCCGCCGCCCTGTCGCTGGCGACCCTTTCGGGCGCGGCGTTCGCCCAGGCCGCCAACGTCAAAGCCGGCGCGACCGTCTATGATCCGCAAGGCGGAACCGTCGGCACGGTCGACAAGGTCGAAGGCGGCAATGCCGTCGTCAACACCGGCACGCACGCGGTCGCCCTCCCGCTCGACAAGTTTGCCACCAGCGACAAGGGCCCGGTGATCAGCGTCACCAAGCAACAGCTCGATGAACTCGCGGCGCAGGCCGACTCCGAAGCCTCGGCTGACCTGGACAAGGCCCTCGTCGCCGGTGCGGCCGTGGTCGACAACGCCGGCGTCGCGCTCGGCACGATCGACAAGGTCGATGGCGACAAGGTCGTGCTTAAGACCGAGAAGGGCCCGGTCTCGCTGACTCGCAAGTACTTCGCGCTCAACAACGGCGCGCTGACCGCGCTGGTCACCAAGGACCAGGTTCTCTCCGCGCTGAGCGCCGCGCAGAAGTCGTAAGACCTCACCGAACTTCTGATCTTCGTCATTCCCGCGAAGGCGGGAATCCAGGGAACCATAGCGCGAACTCGCCCTGGATCCCCGCCTTCGCGGGGATGACGAATCTAGAGCGAGGCCTTAGAACCGGTTGTCCTTCGGAAACCCGCGCGGCGGCAGGCGGCCGGCCGCCCCGCGGGCGACCTTCCATTCGCGAACGTCGTCCTCGGTGCGCGTGCGGCCGCTCTCGCCGCCCATCGCCCAGCTGAGCCCCTCGTCGAGCTTGAGCGTGGTCGCATCCGACAGGCCGCCGTCACGATAGCGCTGTAACGTCACCCCCTGCCCGCGCGCCATCACCGGCAGCTCCTCGAGGTGGAAGATCACCAGCTTGCGGTTGTCGCCGACTACCGCGACGTGGTCGTGCTCGGGCGCGATCGGGCGCGCGACGACCAGCTTCTGCCCCGGCTTGAGGTTGACCACCTGACGTCCCTTGCGGGTCTCGGCGAGCAGTTCGTCGGTTACCGCGGCAAAGCCCTTTCCCGCGCTCGAGGCGAGCAGCAGCTGCGTCTCGGGCTTGTGCACGATCAGCGAGACGATCTGCGCCTCGGCATCGATGTCGAGCGTGTTGCGGATCGGTTCGCCGAACCCGCGCGCGCCGGGCAACCGGTCCGCGCCGACGGTGAAGAAGCGCCCGTCGTCGGCGGCGAGCAGCAGCTTGTCGGTGGTCTGGCAATGGACCGCGAAGGCGGGTCCATCGCCTTCCTTGTACTTGAAGTCGCCGTCGAGCGGCAGGTGGCCGCGCGCAGCGCGAATCCAGCCGCGCTGCGAGAGGATGACCGTCACCGGCTCCTTCTCGATCATCGCGTCCATGCTGAACTCCACCGTCGGCGCGGCCTCGGCGATCGTGGTCCGGCGCCGGCCGAGCGCGGTGTCCTCGGCGTAGTCCTTGCGCAGCGCCGCGAGGTCGCGCTTGAGCCGCGTGCGCTGCCGCGCCGGCGATTCGAGCAGCTTCTCGAGCTCGGCCCGCTCGGCGAGCAGAGTGTCGTGCTCCTTGCGAAGCTCCATTTCCTCGAGTTTGCGCAAGCTGCGGAGCCGCATGTTGAGGATCGCCTCGGCCTGGCGGTCGGTCAGGCCGAATTCGGCCATCATCACAGGCTTGGGCTCGTCCTCGGTGCGGATGATGGCGATGATCCGGTCGAGGTTGAGGAAGGCAATGATGAAGCCTTCGACCAGCTCGAGCCGGTCGGCGATCTTCTGCAGCCGGTGGCGGCTCCGGCGCTGGAGGATGTCGATCTGGTGCAGCAGCCAGTGCTCGAGCAGTTCCTTGAGGCCCATCACCATCGGTGTGCGCGTGGCATCGAGCACGTTGAGGTTGAGCCCGAAGCGCACTTCGAGGTCGGTCAGCTTGTAGAGCGATTCCTTGAGCAGTTCGGGGTCGACGTTGCGACTCTTGGGCACGAGCACGATGCGCACCTGCTCGTCGCTTTCGTCGCGCACGTCTTCGAGGATGGGCACCTTGCGGTCCGCGATCACCTGGGCGATCTGCTCGATCAGCTTGCCCTTGGGGATCTGGTAGGGGATTTCCGAGATGACGAGCTGGTACTGCCCGCCGCCGAGCCGCTCGATCCCCGCCTCGCGATCGGCTTCTTCCTTCACTTCGGAAGCAAAGTAGCGCGCCCGCACGCGGAAACTGCCGCGCCCGGTCTCGTACGCCTGCGAGATCGCCTCGGCGCTGTCGACGACCAGACCACCCGTGGCGAAATCGGGCCCGTGGAACAGCTCCATCAGCCGGGCATGCTCAACGTGCGGGTTGTCGATCAGTTCGAGCGCAGCGTCGATCACCTCGGCGACGTTGTGGCTCGGGATGTTGGTCGCCATGCCGACGGCGATGCCGCTGGCGCCGTTGGCGAGCAGGTTGGGGAACAGCCCCGGGAACAGCGAGGGCTCTTCTTCCTCGTTGTTGTAGGTCGGGACGAAGTCGACGGTGCCTTCGTCGAGCCCTTCCATCAGCTGCATCGCCGTCTTGGTCAGGCGGCATTCGGTGTAGCGCTCGGCGGCAGCGTTATCGCCGTCGATGTTGCCGAAGTTGCCCTGCCCTTCGACCAGCGGGTATCGCAGCGTGAACGGCTGGGCGAGGCGCACCATCGCGTCGTAAAGCGCCAGGTTGCCGTGCGGATGATACTTGCCCATCACGTCGCCGACCACGCGCGAGCACTTCTTGAACGCGCTCCCGGGATCGAGCCGCAGCCCGCGCATGCCCCACAGAATCCGCCGGTGGACCGGCTTCAGCCCGTCGCGCAGGTCGGGCAGCGAGCGCGCGGTGATCGTCGACAGCGCATAGACCAGGTAACGCTCCGACAGCGCGCTATCGAACGGGGCGTCGACGATCGCGTCGAACGGGTCTTTTTCGTCATCCACGGTAGGCATCATGCGGCTGGCCCTAACACCGCCACGGTTCGTGGGACAGCGCGGAACGAGGGCCTTTCCCCACTCGTTCGCGGCATGAGTTCCCACCCGACAGGAGAGCCGCCATGGCCAAGCGCATCATGATCCTCGCAACCGACGGTTTCGAGCAGTCCGAGCTCGAAAGGCCCAAGGGAAACCTCGAGGCCGCCGGCTTCGAAACCGTGGTCGTTGCGCCGCACGATGGCGAGATCAAGGGCTGGCAGCACACCGACTGGGGCACGACGGTGAAAGTCGACATGACGCTGGCCGAAGCGGAAGCGGCCGACTTCGATGCGCTGCTTCTGCCGGGCGGCCAGATGAACCCGGACAAGCTGCGGATGGAGACGAAGGCCGTCCAGCTCGTCAGGGACTTCTGCGCCGCCGGCAAGACCGTCGCGGCGATCTGCCACGGCCCGTGGCTGCTCGCCGAAGCCGACGTGCTCGACGGCAAGACCGTCACCAGCTGGCCTTCCATCCGCACCGATTTGCGCAACGCGGGGGCAAACGTCGTCGACCAGGAGTGCGTCGAGGACGGCAACCTCATCAGCAGCCGCAAGCCGGACGACATTCCGGCGTTTTCGCAGGCGCTTATTGCCGCCCTGCAGAAGCAGGAAGTGGTCGAACCCGCTTAGCGCTTGCGCACGATAAGGTAGCTCTCGTCGTCGAACCACAGCGCGCCGTGCTTCTTGAGCACGGCGCGGGTGGCGTCGAGGTAGCCTGAGTTGCTCATGGCCTGCGCAAGCCGGTCGTCCTCGATCTGCGCAACGTAAGTCGCGGCGTTCCAGGCGGCGAGCAGGGTCGAGGTGCCGATGGTCGCTTCCTCGCTGTCGATCTCGTCGGGCAGGGTGTGCATCTGATAGCGCAGCGGTGCGCCCGAGGCCGGCTCGAAGGCAAAGTTTCCGGCCTCGGCTCCGAGTGCATCACGCACCGCATCGAGCATCGCCTTGCCGGGCGTTGCGAAGGGATCCTCGTCGGGCCAGATCTGGCGGACGATCTCGTGCCCCGGGTCGTGCCCGGCCGAATGGATTCCGAGCATCCTTCCGCGCAGGCCGAGCGCGCGGGCGAGCGGCGCCAGCACGCGACCGGCCTTGAACTTAGTCTCGGCGCGGAGGCGGAACGGTTGACTAGCAAGGACGAGGTCGAAATCGGCGTTGGCCGCGCCCTCGCGCGGAATGACCTGGTCGAGGATGAAACGGCAATCCTCGCGGTAGAGCACGAGCACGGTCGGCGTTTCGGGAAGCAGAACGCCGGTCTTCTCGCTCACGCGGGTGCGCCAGTGCTCGGCGAGGAACGGCTGCAGCTCGAGGATCTGGCGCTCGAAATCGGCGGCGGTGGCGCCCTTTAGGGCCACTTCCTTCCACACCACGCGCGCCGCCGCCTCGGGATTGTGCGGCCGCAGCCATGGCGCATCGGCATAGGGCATGTTGGTCAGCGCGAGGACCATTTCGGGATGCTCGAAAAAGCGGTCGGGCATCTTGTCGAGCGTCAGGCGGATGTCTTCGAGGCTGATTTCCTTAGCCGCGATGTAGAACGGCAGCCGCTCGAACTTGCGGTGCATCACCCGCAGGAACCGCGCGAGCACGGTGCCGTCGCCAACCCCGGCATCGAAGAAACGCAGCGCAGGCGGTTTGGGCGCGATGTGCTCAAGCTCGTGGGCCAGGCGCTGGGCCACGACCCATTTTTCCGAGCAGGTGTTGACGAACATCAAGTATTTCTGACGGTTATCGTAAAAACGAAAGTTCTGTTTTGCCACGTCCCCTCCCCAGGGTGATTATCACGCCTTCTGCATATCGCGGCTTTCCGCCGGTATTCTGACTTCGAGGCCGTCGAGCGCCTCGGTGAGCACGATCTGGCACGACAGCCGGCTGGTACGCGTTACGCCGGCTGCGAGGTCGAGCATGTCTTCCTCGTCTTCTACCGCGGGCAGCAGTTTGTCGAACCATTCCTTTGCGACGATCACGTGGCAGGTCGAGCAGGCCATCTGGCCCTCGCAGGTGCCTTCGAGCGGCATGCCTGCGGCCTGCGCGACGTCGAGCAGCGCCGTGCCGGGGGCGCCCTCGGCCTCGGTGACCTCGCCGTTGCTGGCGATGAAGCAAACCCGGACCATGCTCAGTCCTGCAAACGCGCGGCTTCGAGGATCATGCGCGCACCCTCTTCGAACTGGCTCATCGTCGTGTAGCGGCCGAAGCCGAGGCGGATCGATCCGCGCGCCTGTTCCACCGACAGGCCGATCGCCGATAGCACGCGGCTGGGTTTCTTCGCCTCGCTGGCGCAGGCCGATCCGGCCGAGAAGCACACGTTGCGGGCATCGGACATCAGGCGAGCTACGTCGAGGCCTTCGCGGCGGATGTTGAGATTGCCCTTGTAGCGGTGCGTGGCGCTGCCGTTGAGCTGCCAGCCGGCGAACAGCTCGCGCCCGCGCGCGAACAGCGCGCCGACGTGGGCTTCGTCCTCGGCGGATGTGTCGAGCGCAACCTTGGCCGCGGCGCCGAGCCCAGCGCACAGTGCGGGGCTGAGCGTGCCCGAGCGGATGCCCGCCTCCTGTCCGCCGCCAGTGAGATAGGGCGCCAGCTCGACACCGTCGCGAATCCACAACGCCCCGACGCCCTTGGGACCGTAGAACTTGTGGCCGGTGATCGCGATCAGGTCGGCCTCAGCAACCGGCATCTTGCCCGCCGCCTGGACCGCGTCGCAGACGAACAGCGCGCCTTTTGCCCGCGCCCGTTCGGCCAGCGCGGCGACCGGCTGGACGGTGCCGATCTCGTTGTTGACCTGCATGACCGAGAGCACGCCAAGCCCCTCGGGCAACTCGACCTGCGGATCGACCAGGCCGTCGCGATCGACCGGCAGGATCGTGCAGCCAGGGTCGAGCGCCGTCGCGGTGTTGAGCACCGCCGAATGTTCGATGGCGCTGACCGCGATCGGCTTGCCCGCGCGGACCGGCTCGCACCCGCGCAACGCGATATTGAGGGCTTCGGTCGCGCTGCCGGTGAACACGACCGTGCCGCCCTTGGGAAACAGCGCTGCGACTTGCTCCCGCGCGACCTCGACCGCAGCCTCCGCCTTGCGTCCTAGCCGGTGCGAACTGTGCGGGTTGCCAAATCCATCGCCATCGGGCCCATCGAGCCAGCGCAGCATCGCTTCCTTCGCCTCTGGCGCGAGCGGCGTGGTCGCTTGGTAGTCGAGGTAGATCATGCGGCCCTAGTATCCGTTCGTCCTGAGCCTGTCGAAGGGCGAACACAGCGCAACTTTCGTGGTTCGACAGGCTCACCACGAACGGCCAAAGTCATGCGGCCCTTTCGGCCGCCTCTCGCGCCATGGCAAGCCACGCCTCACAGAACTGCTCGACCTCTTCGGGCGTGGTGGTCCACCCAAAGCTGACGCGGATCGTGTTCGTAGAGATCTCATCCGAAACGCCGAAAGCCTTGAGTACGCGGCTCGGCTTTAGGCTGCCCGATGAGCACGCGCTTCCCGCAGAAACCGCAATCCCGGCTGCATCGAAGCGAATCAACTGAGTTTGCGCCGCCATGTTCGGCATGAAGATGGCGTTGATCGCGGGGTCACCACCCAGCACATCGTGTCCGCCCAACCTCTCAAACTCGTTCTCAAGAGCGTTGTAGGCGGACTTCGGTCCGTCGAGCCAAACAGGAAACATGCTTGTGGCCGGCAATCCTGCCGCCTCGAGCGCGGTCGCGAATCCTAACGCGGCGGGGAGGTTCTCGGTGCCCGCTCTATAGCCCCGTTCTTGACCGCCGGTTGGTTCGAGCATGGCGAAGTCCCGGACCAGAAGCGCGCCGATGCCGACAGGCCCGCCGAGCTTATGCGCCGACACGACAATCATGTCTGCATCGGGCAAGGGGTACTTCCCGGCGGATTGCGCACAATCGGAGAGCAGCAAACCACCAGATTCCCTGACGATTTCCGCCAGCATTCCGACAGGCTGCAATGTGCCGGTTTCGGAATTGACGTGCTGGACAGCAACGACGGCCCGATCTTGCGACTGGCGCAGAAGATCGCCAAGCTCCGCCTCGTCGATCAGCCCGCCGCCGCGACCTGGCCGAACCCCGACGATTTCGGCATCCGGCGCCGCGCGAAACACGGCGTCATGCTCGACTGCCGAAACGATCCGCCGCTTTGCCTTCGCCCTGCCCAGCCCGATCGCCAGTGCCTCGCTGGCGCCGCTGGTGAAGATCACCTCGCCGTCCCAGCCGAGTGCCCCCTTCACTCGCGCCCGCGCGTCCTCGAGCGCCGCGCGCGCCTTGCGCCCTTCGGCGTGCGGGCTCGAAGGGTTCGCCCAGATCTCGAATCCGCGCAGCATCGCCTCGCGCGCCTCGGGCCGCAGCGGCGTGGTCGCGGCGTGATCGAGATAGATACGGGTCATTGCGCGGGAATTGCGAAAAGTTGCACGCGCACTATATAGCCGCCAACCGCATACGCGCCACCCGCGCCAAGCCCATATCTAGAGCACGCCCATGCCCGCCGTCATTTTCCCCGGCCCCGAAGGCCGCCTCGAAGGCCGTTTCGCTCCTCCGCCGCGCCCGCGCGCGCCGGTTGCGATGATCCTCCACCCTCACTCGCAGGGCGGGGGCACGATGAACGACCGCATCGTCCAGCGGCTGTACAAGACATTCGTCGACCGCGGCTTTGCCGTGCTGCGGTTCAACTTCCGCGGTGTCGGCCGCAGCCAGGGCAGCTTCGACAACGGTATTGGCGAGCTTTCCGACGCCGCCGCGGCGCTCGACTGGGTGCAGTCGATCCATCCCGAAGCGCAGACCACCTGGATCGCGGGAGTCAGCTTCGGCGCGCTGATCGGCATGCAACTGCTGATGCGCCGACCGGAGATTCGCGGCTTCATCTCGGTCGCGCCTCCGGCGAACATGTACGATTTCAGCTTCCTTGCCCCTTGTCCCGCTTCTGGCATTTTCATCCAGGGCGCGGCCGACACCGTGGTCCAGCCGATCTCGGTAGTAAAGCTGGTGGAGAAGCTGCGCACGCAAAAGCACATCACAATCCACCATGACGAGATCCCGCGGGCGAATCACTTCTTCGAGAACGAGACCGAAGAGCTGATGAAATCGGTCGACAACTACCTCGACTTCCGCCTCTCGCCCGAGTGCCCGATCCGCTAACCAGCCTCGCCGTAGAGCGCCTTCTGCGAGCGCTCCATTTCCTCGAAATAGCGCCGTCGGGCGTGGTTTTCCGAGACCACGCCGAGTACGCGCCGCTCGACGTCGATCACCGCCAGCTCGTCGGCCGCGTTGTCCTCGAACCGATGGAGCATCTCGACGATGTCGGTGCTTGGATCGAGGGTAACCTCGCCCAGTTGCGCCAGCGAGCCGATCGGCGTCACCTGGTCGAGATCGGGTGAATAGCCGAGCGCAGTTTGCAGGATGCCGCGATAATGGCCGTCGGAATCGACCACCACTACCTTGCTGGTCGAGCCGAGTGGCACGCTCGCGCGGAAAGCGTCGACCGACAGCGCCTCGGGCAGGTTGACCCAGTCCTTGCGCATGATCCGCCCGGCGGTGAGCATTGTCGTCCAGCCGATATCGCGCGGTGATCGGATCCGCGAACCGCGCAAGTGCAGCCGCCAGGTCGAAAACGAATAGCCGAACCGCTCGCGGGTATAAGCGCTCGCGAGCAGCGAGGCGGTGAGCACCACTCCCATCAGTGCAAAGTCGTGGGTGGTCTCGATCGTCAGCATCGCCAGGGTCATCGGCCCGCCGACGATCGACACCGAAAGCGCCGCCATGCCCACAAGCGCGGCGTCGGTGGTGTCGAGGGTGAACCCGAAGCCGCCCATGTTGATCAGCTCGGCATACCCTTGGCCAAGCAGCGAGCCGAGGAACATCGAGGCGAAGAACAGCCCGCCGCGAAAGCCGAAGCTGAGCGAGATCACCGAGGCCGCTACCTTGAGCAGGATCACCGTGGCGAGGAACGCCAGCGCCGGTTGCAGCGCGAGGTCAAGGTGAAGCGCCCCGTGCCCGGACGAAAGCGTCTGCGGCGACAGGTACGCCAGCGGCATCAGGACTACGCCGCCGATGACCGGAGCCCAGCGACTGAGGCGCGAACTGGACTGCACACGCGATTCGACCACGGCGACCAGCCGCATCACGGCGATTCCGGCAAGCGCGCAGGCCAACCCGAGAGCCGCGTAGGCGAGATAATCGACGATCGTGATCGCGCGCGTCGCGGTGGTCGTCGCGATGAGGAACGGTTCGACGCCGAGGCTGCGGGTGACGAACGCCGAGGCCAGCGTCGCAGCCGCCACCGGGGCGATCGCTGCCGGCGTATAGGCGCCGATGACGATCTCGAAGGCATAGAACGCGCCGGCCAACGGCGCACCGAAGGCCGCGCCAATGCCCGCGCCCGCGCCCGCACCGACCAGCACGCGCAAGTCGTTGCGGCGCAAGGCGAACCACTGGCCGAGGAGCGAGGCGATCCCGCCGCCTGCCTGGGCGTAAGCCGCCTCGAGGCCAACCGAAGCGCCGAACCCATTTGAGACGATCGTCTGCGCCGAGACGATCAGGTTATCGATCCACGGAATCCGCCCCCCGTGCAGCGCGTTGGCCTCCACGACGTCGATCTGCCCGGTCGAGCGCCGCCTGAGGTAGTGGTTGCCGGCAACCATCAACAACCCGCCCAACGGGAGCGCGAGCAGCTTCCACGGATGGTGGATCGAGCCGATCGCGCTCAGCCGGTTGACCGCCACGCCGTAGAACAGATGCTGGATCAGGTGCGCCACCAGGCCGATCAGATTGGTCGCCACGCCTGCGGCGAGGCCGACGATCGCCGCGAGTCCGATAAAGGCGGCCTCGCTCTCGCGCAGACGACGCCGGAGACGCACGGCGTTTGCCCGCAGGAGATGCATTCGCGCTGGCTGCATGGCGTTGGGCCAATGGAACTTTTGCTGGTGCGGTCAACCCCGCTTGCGCGTGCCGGAACGCTGATGTAATGTTATATTCTTATACACATCGCTCAAGACCGCATCGGAAGAGGAGCAAGCCATGGACTATCTCGACCGCACCGCCGATCCCAACCGGCGTATGACCGGCCTTACAGCCGTCATCATCGTCCACGCGCTGATCATTTACATTCTAGTGACCAGCCTGGCCGGAAAGTTCGTTCCATCACCGCATATTCCGCTCATCGGCGGGCAAATACCGCTTCCTTCGCCACCGCCGCCCACGCCTCAGCCTAGTCAGTCAGCACACCCCGAACATCCGACCGCCACGCGACAGCCCAGGCCATCGCCGACCACCCCCCCAGACTTGCCACTGGCCTGGCCTGCAGGGACGCCGAGTTCTCTCCCTACATTTGGGACGGACACGGGACCGACCGGCACTCCCACGCACACGATCGCTTTCAGGCCGAAGCCGCCCGTTCCTACGAACGATCCCCACAAGTGGGTAACCTCCGACGACTATCCAACTCGCGATTTGCGCGAAGAGAACGAGGGTACCGCCAGTTTTCGCGTCGTGGTCGGCACCAACGGTCGCGTGAGCGCATGCGAGATCGTCCGTTCCAGCGGTCACGCCGGCCTCGACGCGGCGACTTGCAAGGCCGTCACCAGCCGGGCCCGTTTCGAGCCCGCGACTGAAGAAAACGGCGACAAGGCCGTCGGCACATACACCAACAGCGTGCGCTGGCAGATCCCGCGCTAACTAACCCGGCCCGGCAGCGGCGTGGTCGACCGGAGCTACGCCGTTGCGGTCGGGAACGACCCAGATCGCCACGTTGGCCAGCACCACCGCCGCCAGAACGAGCATAAGCCAGACGTTCCTGTCCGGCCCGCTGCGCCGCCATTGCCACACCGCTCCGCCGATCAGGGCAATTGCGAGGAGTACGGCCAGCGAAAGAGCGATATCGTCCATGGCATCGGCGTAACCGATCGGCCCCGCGGGCGGAACCCCGCCATGCACGGCCAGTTGATCCGGCACTACAGGACAGGAGGCCCGCGATGCGCATACTCAGCTCGATCCGTGATGGTGTCTACGGCTCACGCCGGCGAGAGCCGCTTGAGGCCGGCGAGGCGACGCCGGTCGGTCGCAGCCCCGAAGCAGAGCCGCGATCGACCGAACCGCACGCAATCGACATCGAGAACCACCTCGATTCGATGCCCGGTGCCGATCATCTCAACTGGCGCACCTCAATCGCAGACCTGATGACGCTGATCGGAGTCGATTCGAGCGTCGAGTCGCGCGAAGCGCTCGCCGGGGAACTCGGCTACGACGGTCCGCTCGACGGCTCACGCGACATGGATAACTGGTTGCACGCTCACGTCATGGCCGATCTGGCCGGCCAAGGCGGCAACACCCCACCGGAATATACTTAACGTTTTTGCCCGGCGAAATGCGGCCGCCATCGCCCCGATTGCCCTATGTTATCGACGGGCTGAAATTGCTTCCCCATCGGCCGCGCACCGGGCTATCGCGCGGCGTGGTCGCGTAAAAATTCAGGGGTTCGGTGGCGGGCAGGTTGTCTTGACAGTCACTGCTGATGCTCGCGGCAGCGGGCCTGGTCCTGCTCGCCATCGTGATGTTGGCGGTATGGGCCAACGGACTGTTCGCCCAGCGCCGCGCGGACGTCGAGCGGCAGGCGCTGCAGTCGGCCACGGAGATGGTCGCGTTCGCCGACGCGGAAGCCGAGGCGAACAGCAAGATGTTGCAGCTGATCGCATCGTCGCAGGCGGCGGTGGACGTCGACATGACGCGCATGACGCGGTTCTTCGACCTCTCTCTCGGAAACTACCCTCATGGACTGGCCTTGTCCTGCGCGACAGGACAACCGGGCGTATCCTGCTCGAAAAGGGACGCGGCTCGATGGCCCAGCCGCTGCGCGCGCTTCCGAGCGCGCTTCCCGCCGGTCTCGGCATCGAGGGCGTCTTCGCCGACGGCCGATATTGCCCGTGCGTCGGGTTCCACAAGCAGGGCATCGGAGCGCCGGAGCGCGAGCTGACCCTGTTCATGTCGCAGGACGAATATGCGCGCATCGTAAGGAACGAGGTTGCCGGCTCCCTGCTCGGCCCCGTGCTCGACCAGAATGGCCGCTTTCTCGCCCGCTCTGTGGACTCGCATCGTCGCGTCGGGACACAGGCGAGGCCGTATGCGCTCGCGGCCGTCGCTCGCTCCGAAGCAGGGACTTATCGCGGCGTCACATTCGAAGGGACGCCGACATACACCGCCTTCGCAAAATCGCGGCTGACCGGCTGGTCAGGCCATGTCGCGGTCGATCGCACCAGGGTCGACCGCCCGCGCAGTCTGGCGAACGCTCTAGTGGCGATTGTCGTGCTCGCGGCGCTGATCCTCGCGGCCGGGCTGTCGTTCTACGCCGCAAGTAAGACCCGCAATCGCCGCCGGCAGGAAGCGCGCCTGGTCGCGATGCAGAAGACCGAAGCGATCAGCCGCTTCACCAGCACCGCGGTGCACGATTTCCGCAATATCCTCGCGGTGATCGAAGCGGGCGTCCGGCTGATCGTGCGCAAGACCGAAGAACCCGTACACGCTCGAGCGCACGAAGGCGATCAGCGACGCGGTCGAGCGCGGCAACCGGCCGACCAACCAGCTGCTCAGCTTCGTTCGCGGCGACGGCGCGGAAGTCACTAGGCTGGACCTTCGGGTATGCCTCGAAGGGTACGACGAGATCATCAAGCGTTCGCTCGGCGATGGAATCGAATACCACTGGGGCGACGTCGACGGCGCCCGCCATGCGCTCGGCAATGCCGACCAACTCGAACTGGCGCTGCTCAACCTCGCGATCAACGCGCGCGACGCAATGGACGGCCAGGGCAAATTCTCGATCGACGTGACGCGCGAAGGCGACCTGGTCGCGATCAACGCCTGCGACACCGGGCCCGGCGTGCCGAAAGCGCTGCGCGAGCGCATATTCGAGGCGTTCTACTCGACCAAGGGCGACGGCAAGGGCACCGGGCTGGGGTTGGTGCAAGTCGCAGGCGCCGCGCGGCAGGCGGGCGACCATGTCGAGCTGCGCGATCGCGCGGACGGCGGCGCCTGCTTCTAATCTACCTGCCGCGCGTGGAGCAAAACTCAGGCAGCCTGCGGGGCTGCATCCCTCACGCCCTGGTCGACGTGCGCCTCGAACTCGGCGAAGTTGTCGACGAACAGCTGCACCAGCTTGTGCGCGGTAGCGTCGTACTCACCTTTGTCGGCCCAGGTCGAGCGCGGGTCGAGAATCGCGCTGTCGACGCCTTCCACCCCCACCGGCACGTCGAAGCCGAAGTTGGG
>DATIQN010000006.1:0-91576 GCA_035470785.1 Croceibacterium sp.
ACCGCCTCGGCGATGTCGAGCGTGAACTGCAGCCGTCCGGCCGCGACGTTGTTCGCCACCAGCTCGTCGAGTCCGGGCTCGAAGATCGGGATCCGTCCGGCGAGAAGCGCCTCGACCTTGGCCGCGTCCTTGTCGACGCACATGACCTCGTGCCCGAAGTCGGCAAAACACGCGCCGGAGACCAGGCCGACGTAGCCGGTGCCGATCATCACGATGCGCATTGCGGTCCCCTAAATCTCATCGGTGCGCCGCCTAGCCGCGGCCGCGATACGGCGCAACGCCTTGATCGGGCAGCCACAAGCCATCGGGCGCAGTGCCGCTTTGCCAGAACACGTCGATCGGAATGCCGCCTCGTGGGTACCAGTAGCCGCCGATGCGGAGCCAGCGCGGGCGCATCTCCTCGGCCAGCCGCTGGCCGATGCCGACCGTGACGTCCTCGTGGAAGCCGCAGTGATTGCGGAACGAGCCGAGAAACAGCTTGAGGCTCTTGCTTTCGACGATCGTATCCGCCGGCGCGTAATCTATCACCAGATGCGCGAAATCGGGCTGGCCGGTCACCGGGCACAGCGAGGTGAATTCGGGCACGACGAAGCGTACCAGGTAGAGCTCGCCCGGGCGCGGGTTCGGCACGTAGTCCAGCACCGCGTCCTGCGGCGAGGCGGGCAGCCGGCTCGGCCGGCCGAGATGAAGCGGAGCGCCTGGGCTTTCCGGGTCGGTCATGGCCCGCGTGATGGCGCTTGGCGCGGTGCGGCACAAGGGGTTCGCTTAGGGGCGTCGTTGACGCGAGCATTTCAGCGGCTATTCACCCGGCGCCCGCCATGCGCGGCCCCGCACAAAGATGAGACAACAAGCATTCCTCCTTGCGGCCGCTTCGGCCATGCTGGCGGCCCCCGCGGCTGGGCAGGTCACCGATTTTCGCCTGCAGCCCGCCCCGACGCCCACACCCCAGGTCATCGGACCTCCGCCCGAAACGCCCGTACCGCGTCCCTCGCCCACGCCAACCCCAGCTCCGGTGCCGACGATCGCTGGGCCCGTGCCGACCTGGACTCCCCGAATCGCGTTGCCGGCCGTGCCGAGGCCTACTCCGGCCCCGACGCCGCGCGCCAATGCAACCGCGGCGGCGGCGCGCGCCATCCAAACGCCGGTGCCGACGGCCGCGCCGACGACACCTCCGGTGGCGTTGCCGTCCGCTGTTCCCGCGCCGGGCCCGACGGCATTACCCCCGGTTCTAGCGCCTTTGCCGAGCCTTCAGAGCTCAACGTCGCCATCGCCCGAGAAGCCAGCCGGATCGTGGTGGCCGTGGATCGTCGCAGTGTTTCTTGTCGGCGGCGCGGGATTCGGCGCGGCCTGGTGGCTGCGCGGCCGGATCGGCCCGCTTGGACCGGTCATCGTGCCGGAAATCGAGCGGCCCCGCGTCGCGCCAAGGCCCGATTTCGCCCCGGAGCCTCCGCCGCCTCCTGTTGCGGCCGAACCGGCGAGGGTGGCGCCCGAGCACCCGCTGCATATCGGCATCGAGCTGCGCAAACTGACCCTCACCATGCTCAACGCGACACTCGGCTACCGTCTGACACTGACCAACGGCGGTAGCGAACCGCTGAAGGATATCGCGGTCGCCGCCGACCTGGTCGGGGCGCACTCCTCATTGCCTCGCGAGCTGCAACTCGCCGCGCCGGAGACCGAGCTCCCGATTTGCCACCGCCTGACGGGCCTCGCGCCCGGCGAATCCGGCGACGTATCGGGCGAACTGCGCATTCCGCTCAGCCAGGTGCGGCCGATTGCCCAGGGCCGCGCGCAGCTGTTCGTGCCCCTCGCCCGCTTCCGTATTGGCGCCACGGGGGAAGAGCCGCGCTGCTTCACGCTGGTGGCGGGCCAGCCCTCGCCCAGCGGCAACGGCGCCATCCAACCGGTCCGGCTGGACCTCGGTCCGCGTATTTACGACGGGCTTGCCGGCCGGGCCTTTTAGGCCGTAATCGGCGAGGTCATGGACAGCCTCGTTTCCACTGACTGGCTCGCAGAGCACCTTGGCGATGCGGGACTCGTCATTCTGGACGCCTCGGCGCATCTTCCCGACGCCAAGCGCGATCCGCGCGCAGAGTTTGCCGAGGCGCATATTCCCGGCGCGCGGTTCCTCGACCTGTCGACCCTGGTCGATCCCGACAGCCCGGTGCCCGCCGCCGTCCCGACCGGCGCGCAGTTCGCCGAGCGGATGCAGGCGCTCGGCGTCGACCGCGGCGACCGGCTGGTGATCTACGACGAAAGCGCAGTGAAGACTTCGGCGCGGGCGTGGTTCATCGCCCGGATGCACGGCGTTGCCGAGGTGGCGATCCTCGACGGCGGCCTCGCGAAGTGGCGCACCGAGGGGCGGCCGCTCGAAAGGGGGAAACGTGCCATCGAGCGCGGCAACTTCACGTCATCCTCCGGTGTCGGCACCGTACGTTTCAAGTCCGACATCCAGGCCAATCTCGGCAGCCAGCGCGATCAGGTCGTGGACGCGCGCGGCCGCGCGCGCTTTATCGGCGAAGAAGGCGATTTTCGCCCCAATATCGCCAGCGGCCACATCCCCGGCTCGGGCAACTTGCCGTACAACCTGCTGTTCGCTCACGACGGCACTATCCTCTCGAAAAAGGACCTCGCGCGGGCTTTCGAGGACGCGGGCGTCAATCTCGACAAGCCAGTTGTCACCACCTGCGGCGGCGGCGTGACCGCGGCGGTGCTTCTGTTCGCGATGCACCTGCTGGGCAAGGATGACGTCGCGCTTTACGACGGCAGCTGGAGCGAATGGGGCGCCGATCCCGCCACACCGAAGGAATTGGGAGCGGCCGCTTGAGCGGCAAGAACAAGCCGCTGCGCCCGGCCACCCGGGTCGTCGAAGGCGGCCGCCGCAAGGAATGGACCGGCCCGGTGGTCAATCCGCCGGTGTGGCGCGCCAGCACCCATTTATATGCCGACAGCGCCGACCTTGCGAAAGGCCGGCCCAACGAGGACGGCCAGTTCTACTACGGCCGCCGCGGCGCGCCGACGCAGTGGGCGCTTGCCGAGGCACTGACCGAGCTCGAACCGGGCGCGGTCGGCACCGTGCTTTATCCCAGCGGCGTCGCGGCGATCGCCGGGGCGCTGCTCACGGTCCTGAAGCAGGGTGACGTGCTGCTGATGACCGACAACGCCTATGAGCCAAGCCGGGTCATGGCGCGCACGCTGCTCGCGCCGCTCGGCATCGAGACGCGGTTTTTCGATCCCCTCGATGTCGACGGCTTCGCCACGCAGTTCGACGCGCAGACCGCCGCAGTGCTCCTTGAGAGCCCGGGCAGCTTGACTATGGAGATCTGTGACGTGCCAGCGCTCGCCGCGATCGCGCGTGAAAAGAGGGCGGTGACCTTGCTCGACAACACCTGGGCGAGCCCGCTCGGCTTCCCTGCGCTCGAACGCGGTTGCGACATTGCGATCATGAGCCTGACCAAGCATGTCGGCGGCCATTCGGACCTGATGATGGGCTCGGCGGCGGCGGGCGAGGCGCTCTACGGCAAGCTGCGCGCCAAGGCGCAAGCGATGGGGCACGTGGTCTCGCCCGACGACGCCGCGTTGGCGCTGCGGGGGCTCAGGACGCTCGCAGTACGACTTGAACGGGAAACCTCAAGTTCCATTGAGATTGCCAAGTTTCTGTCACAACATGCTGCAATAGCTCACATCTTGTGCCCAACCTTGCCCGGCTCGCACGGCCACGAGATATGGTCGCGCGATTTCACCGGCGCCTGCGGATTGATCAGCTTCGTGCTCAAGGGCCGCGACGAAGCGGCACGCGCGCGGTTCATCGACGCGCTGGAACTGTTCGGCATCGGCTATAGCTGGGGAGGATTCGAGAGCCTGGTGATCCCGTTCGACCCGGCCCGCGCGCGAACCGCGACGAGCTGGCCGCCGACGGGCTGGGATTCCGCAGACCGGCTCGGCGTGCGACTGTCGATCGGGCTCGAAGACCCGGCCGACCTGATCGCCGACCTCGCGCGCGGACTCGCTGCTATGGACGCGGCATGAGCGCGTCGGCCGCCCTCCATGGCAAGTTCAAGCCCACCAGTGACGCGGGCAGATTCATCGACACGCTCGACCAGTGGGGCTTTTCGGTCGCCGACCACCGCATCTCGCTGTGGACCGCGCTGGTTGCCGTCATCGTCGTCATCGGCATCTACATCTTCGCCAAGGTTCTGACCCGCTTCGTCGGTCTCGTCCTGGGCCAGCTCACCCGGCTTGACAGCACGCAGAAGGTGCTCGCCGAAAAGTTGATCTCTATTGCCGTGTGGGCGCTGGCGATCCTTGTCGGCATCGACATCCTCGGCATCAACCTGACCGCTCTTACGGTGTTCTCGGGCGCGTTCGGCCTCGCCATCGGCTTCGGCCTGCAGAAAACCTTCGGCAACCTGATCGCCGGGATCATCCTGCTCATGGACCGCTCGATCAAGCCGGGCGACGTGATCGCGATCACCGACCAGGCCGGCAGCTCGACCTTCGGCCAGATCCGCAAGATCGGCATCCGCGCGGTTTCTGTCGTCACCCGCGACGAACGGGAATACCTGATCCCGAACGAACAGTTGATGATCAACCAGGTCGAGAACTGGTCGTACTCGAGTAAGACCGTACGCATTCAGGTGCCGATCGGCGTCGCTTACGAGACCGACATCGACCTGGCCGAGAAGCTGATGCTCGAGGCGGCCAAGGCCAGCCCCCGCGTGCTCAACTCTCCGCCGCCGTCGGTATGGCTCGACGCTATTGCCGAAAGCTCGGTCAACTACGTGGTCCAGTGTTGGATAAGCGATCCCGAGGAGGGCATCGGCAACGTTCGCTCGGACGTGCTCAAGCGGTTGTGGAAGCTGTTCCAGGCGAACAACATCGAGGTACCCTTCCCGCAGCGCGACCTCAACTTGCGCGACAACGCGCAATTCCAACAGCTTGTCGCCGCGATCGCGCAACGCGTGGCCAAGGAACAACAGCTCTAAAGCTCTCCTAGCCAGCGCGAAAAGCATTCTCGCTGGCGATGCTGCGGCGCAGCGCTCATCTGCGCATCCATGGACAAGGTCGGCACAGTCTATCTCGTTGGCGCAGGCCCGGGCGATCCAGACCTGCTGACGCTCCGCGCCGCGCGGCTGCTCGCGCGCGCCGAACTGGTCGTGCACGACGGGCTGGTCGATCCCGCCGTCCTCGCGCTCGTCGACGCTGATGCGCGCTTCGTTTCGGTCGCGAAGAGCCGCGCGCGGCACACGCTGCCACAGCACGAGATCAATGCCCTGCTGGTGCGCGAAGCTCTCGCCGGGCGCGACGTCGTTCGGCTCAAAGGCGGCGATCCGTTTGTGTTCGGCCGCGGCGGTGAGGAGGCCGAAGCGTGCCGCGCGGCCGGCGTGCCGGTCGAGGTTGTCCCCGGCGTCACCTCCGCGCTCGGCGCGGCGGCGGCAGCGCAGATTCCCCTCACCCACCGCGATGCGGCGAGCGTGGTCAGCTTCGTCGCCGGGCAGTGCAAGGGCCTCAGCGAACAGAACTGGGCGGGACTCGCCGGCAAAGGCCGCACGCTGGTAATCTACATGGGCGTTAAGACCGCACCGCAGATCGCCGAGAAGCTGATGGCCGACGGCCTCGCCCCCGAAATACCGCTGGCGGTGATCGAGAACGCCTGCCGGCCCGATATGCGCGTGCTGCGCGGCCCGCTCGCCGGCTTGCCCGATCTTGTCGAGCGCGCGCGGGTGAAGAGCCCCGCCCTCATTATCATCGGCGAAGTCACCGCGCGCGCGGATGCTGCGGTTGGCCAGATCGCCGCGGAGTTTGCAGCATGAAGATCATCACCGGCAACGACCTCAAGTCCGGCGCGGTCATCTGGTGGGACGGCCAGGCATGGTCGCTCCACGTTGAGGACGCAGCCGACGTTGGCGACCATGGCGAGCAGATTCTTGCCGTTGAAGATGCCGCCTGCCGCGTCAACGGCGGCTATGTGATCGACGCTGAACGGACGGCCAAGGGCGTCCGTCCGGCGCACATCAAGGACCGCATCCGCGCGCTCGGGCCCACCGTGCGTCCCGACCTGACTCTCAAACCCGCCGATCCTGAGGCGGGAAGCTGGGTGATCTGATGTACAAGTATGACAAATTCGACCAGGCGATGGTCGATGCGCGGGTCGAAGACTTCCGCGACCAGACTCGACGCCGCATTGCCGGGCAGCTGACCGACGACCAGTTCAAGCCGCTGCGGCTCAAGAACGGGCTGTACTTGCAACTCCACGCCTACATGCTGCGCGTGGCAATCCCCTACGGCACGCTCAACAGCAGGCAGATGCGCAAGCTGGCGCACATCGCGCGCACCTACGACCGCGGTTACGGCCATTTCACCACCCGGCAGAACATCCAGTACAACTGGATCAAGCTGGAGCAGGCGCCCGACATCCTCGCCGAGCTGGCGACAGTCGAAATGCACGCGATCCAGACCAGCGGCGAGAGCATCCGCAACGTTTCTGCCGACCATTACGCCGGCGCCGCTGCCGACGAGATCATCGACCCGCGCCCGTGGGCCGAGATGCTGCGTCAGATGACCACGTTCCACCCGGAATTCAGCTACCTGCCGCGCAAGTTCAAGATCGCCGTGATCGCCGCCGAGGAAGATCGCGCGGCGATGCGCTGGCACGATTTCGGCTTGCGCATCGTCAAGAATGCGGCCGGCGAGATCGGTTTCGAGGTCTATCCCGGCGGCGGCATGGGCCGCACGCCGTTCATCGCTTACAAGGCCCGCGACTTCCTGCCGGCCAACCAGATCTTCAGCTACCTGCAGGCGGTGCTGCGGGTGTGGAATCGTCACGCCCGCCGCGACAACATCCACAAGCAGCGGATGAAGATCCTGGTCCACGAGCTCGGCGAGGAAGAGTTCACCCGCCAGGTCGAGGAAGCCTTCCAGCACATCCTCAAGCTCGGCACCGATTTCCCGCAGGCCGAGTACGACCGGATCGCCGCGTACTTCGAACCGCCGGCGTTCGAGACCGGACTGTCCGACGAAATCGATCGCTCCGACCCTGACTTCGCGGTCTGGGTCGACCAGAACGTCGCGGCGCACAAGGCGCCCGGCTACGCGATCGCCAACGTTAGCCTCAAGCCGATCCGCGGTATCGGCGGGGACATCACCGCCGAGCAGATGGAAGCCGTCGCCGACCTTGCCGAGCGCTACAGCTTCGACGAGCTGCGCGCGGCCCATACCCAGAACCTCGTGCTGCCGCACGTGCGCAAGCAGGACCTCTACGCGGTCTGGCAGGCGCTGGTCGAAGCCGGCCTTGCCGACGCCAACCTCGACCTTGTTACCGACATTATCGCCTGCCCCGGCCTCGATTACTGCAGCCTCGCCAACGCGCGCTCGATCCCGGTGGCGCAAAAGATCGCCGAACGCTTCGAAGACGAGGCGCGACAGAAGGACATCGGCGAGCTCAAGATCAAGATCTCGGGCTGCATCAACGCCTGCGGCCACCACCACGCCGGCCACATCGGCATCCTCGGGGTCGACCGGAAAGGCACCGAAAACTACCAGCTTCTGCTCGGTGGCTCCGGCGACGAGACCACCACCCAGGCCAAGATCACCGGACCCGGGTTCACCGAGGACGGTGTGGTCGACGCGGTCGAACGCGCGGTCGAGCATTACCGCGTCATCCGCGAGCCGGGGGAGCGCTTCCTCGACACCTACCGCCGTGTCGGCATGGATGGCTTCAAGGAGGCGATCTATGGCTGATTACCTGCGCTTTCGCGACGATGCCGCGGCCGACGAACCGGCGGTAAGCCTCGATTCCTTCTTCGAGCAGCCGAACGCCGTCTCGGTGCGCATCGAAGCGGGCGACGATCCCGAGCGGCTGATCCCGCACCTGGCGCGCGTGAAGCTGGTCGAAGTGGACTTTCCCAAGTTCCGCGACGGCCGCGGCTTTTCGACCGCGCGCATCCTGCGCGAGGCGGGCTATACCGGCGAGATAAAGGCCACCGGCGACGTGCAGGTGGACCTGGTCTGGTTCATGCGCCGATGCGGCTTCGACAGCTTCGCGCCCAACGTGGCGATCGATCCCGAAGTGCTCGAGGCGTCGCTCGCCCGCTATCCCTACGTCTACCAGCATGCGGCCGACGACGCGGTGCCGATCTGGAAACTGCGTCATGGCTAGCCGCGCGGTCGACATCATCAATACGGCTCCGCGCTTCACGCAGGCCGACGCCGACGCGCTGAATTCGCGTTTCAATGGCGTCGATGCCGCCACCATGCTGCGCATGCTGTTCGCCGAGGGTGCCCTCGGGCGCGTTGCCGTCGTCAGCTCGTTCGGCACCGAAAGCGCGGTCCTGCTGCACCTCGTCGCGCAGGCCGACCGCGCGACTCCGGTGATCTTCGTCGATACGCTCAAGATGTTCGACGAGACGCTGGCCTATCGCCAGACCCTGATCGGGCAACTTGGCCTGACGATCAACTCTGTGATCACTCCCGACCCGACAGTGCTCGCCGCCAAGGACGAAAGCGGCCTGCGCTGGTCGTACGATCCCGACGGCTGCTGCGCGATTCGCAAGGTCGAGCCGCTGGCGCGGGCAAAAGTCGGGCTCGACAGCTGGATCTCGGGCCGCAAGGCGTTCCAGTCGGTCACCCGGCAGAATCTGCCGCGCTTCGAGATCGAGGACGGCCGCCTCAAGATCAACCCTCTCGGCGACTGGAACAAGGACGACCTCGAAGCCTACTTCGAGGAGCACTACCTGCCGCGTCACCCGCTCGAGGAGCAGGGCTTCCTTTCCGTCGGCTGCCAGCCGTGCACCAGCCCCGTGCTGCCGGGCGAAGATCCGCGCGCAGGCCGCTGGCGCGGCTGGGACAAGACCGAATGCGGCATCCACCTTCCGGGCATGCCGGACACCGACGACGGCGAGCTTCCTCCCGGGTACGAACCGGCGTTCTGATTTCCCGCATTCCATGTTAGCTTCGCTTCATGCGGAGCAGCCTGGGCGCCTTCGGACTAGTGCTGGCACTTTTCGCCGGGCCGGCGACGAGCCAGGGAGTGTCGCCTGATGTCCTCGATCCGGCTCCGACGGCGGCGGACTGGGCCGCGATAGCCAAGCTTCCGGACCTCAGCGGTACCTGGCTGCCCGACCTCGCCGATCAGGCCCGGCAGGAGCAAGGCGCCGAAGCGCCGCCGTGGAAGCCGGTGATCAAGAAGCAGGTCGATCACTGGTTCGCAGAGGAGCAGGCGGGGCGGCCGCGCGGCCTGCTCGTTAATTGTCTGCCTCACGGCATGCTGACGCTGATGCTGATCACCCACAACGCACTCGAGTTCCTTGTCACACCCGGCCGGGTGACGATGCTGGGCGAGGTGGACGGCAACCGCCTGCGCCGCATCTATACCGATGGCCGCGCGATGCCGGACGATCCCGATCCGAGCTTCGACGGGTATTCGGTCGGGCGCTGGGTCGATGGTACGCTCGACGTCGAAACCAAGGCGATACTGCCGCAAGTCTACCTAGCGGTCAGCGAGGCGGTCGGAATCCCCAACAACGGCGGGATGACGATCCATGAGCGGATCCACGTGCTCGACAAGGACACGCTGGCCGACGACCTCGAGATCACCGCGCCAGCAATTCTGACGAAGACTTGGAAGACCCGGCGGCTCTACAGTCGGTCGCGCCAGCGGCTCGCCGAGATCGCGGAAGGGGTCTGCCGTCAGGGCGACTTCAGCGAAGGCACCGACGAATACGGCAACGCGATCTACGTGCCGGCCAACACCACCGAAGACGGCAACCTGCTGCCGCCATCGAAATGACGAGGAGCTCCGCGATGCGAGTGACCCTGACCCTTGCCGCCCCGATCGCGCTTTTGGCCGGTAGCGCCGCCTTCGCCCATCACAGCTTCGCGATGTTCGACCCCGACAAGGTCGTGACCCTGACCGGCACGGTGAAGGAATTCCGTTGGATAAACCCGCACTCGGCGATCTTCGTGAAGGTCGACGGATCGGACGATCCCGGCAAGTTGTGGGCAATCGAGATGACCAGCCCAAGCAACCTCACTCGCCGCGGCTGGACGCGCACGACCCTGAAGCCAGGCGACCGCATCGCGGTCGAGATCAACCCCTTGCGCGACGGTCAGCACGGCGGCGGCTTTCGCTCAGCCACGCTGCTCGACAGCGGCCGGGTGCTCGGTGGCAGCCTGTTCAGTGCGGGCAAGTCCTGACGGAACCAAGCCCTTCCCAATTCGCTCTGCTGGCCAAAGCCAAGGCACCGTCCGATGAAGCCGATGACCGAGAAACACCTGGCGATCCTGCGGCGGCATATGGTCGAGATCGTCGAAATGCATTTCGACCTCGCCAGCGACGAGATCGGCACCGACATACTCAACCCTGACTTGCGGCGCGCGCTGATGGAAGTGCCACGGCACGTGTTCGTCCCGTCGAGTCTGGCTGCGATGGCCTATCAAGACGGGCCACTGCCGATAGGGTTCGACAAGACGATCTCGCAGCCGTTCATATGCGCACTGATGCTGCAGCTGGCCGGGGTGGGACCGGACTTGCGCGTGCTCGAGGTCGGCACCGGGCTCGGCTACCAGGCGGCGGTCATGGCCGAGATGGGCGCCGAGGTGTTCAGCGTCGAGGTGGTCGAGGAGTTCGCCGAAGCCGCCGAGGCCCGCTTCAAGGCGCTCGGATACGACGTACGGGTCAAGGTCGGTGACGGCTCGCGGGGTTGGCCCGGGAATGCGCCGTTCGACCGGATCATCGTCACCGCCGCCGCTTCCGACCCGCCGCAGGAACTGGTCGACGAGCTGGCTTCGGGGGGACGAATGGTCATCCCGCTCGGCGGGCAGGACGTGCAGTTGCTCAGCGTGGTCGAGAAGGATGCGCGGGGCGCGATCGAGGTTCGGCCAGTCCTGCCGGTGCGCTTCACCCAGCTCGAACTGGCCAGCTAGGGTGGAGCGGCCGGGCTCGGACAGCGTCGGCCGCTCCGGGAGTTAACCTACTGTCCGCCGGGCGCGCCGCCGCCGCCCTGCTGGAAGCGCTGCATCATCTGCGCGCGAAAGGCGTCGCGTTCGGCCTTGGTCAAGTTGCCGTCGTGGTCGGCGTCCTGCCGCTGGAAACGCTGGACCTGCGCAGCGACGAACGCGTCCTTGGTCAACGGACCGGGCTCGCCGCCACCGAAGCGACGGCCGCCGTTCGGCTGCTCGTCCACCGACAGGGTGCCGTCGTGATTGGCGTCGAGCTGGGCGAAGCGGTCGGCGGCGTTCTTCTCGACGTCGGCCTGGGTAACCGTGGCGTCGCCATAGGGGTCCGGCGGCGGGCCGCCCTGGGCAAGCGCCGGGACCGAAATGGCTGCGGCGAGCGCCGCCATCGTGATCGTGAAAGTCGTCATGTCAGTCATTCTCTCCGTTCGCGGCGTTGCGCCGCGCATCCATGCACCGGCCGCGTTTTAGCACAGGCCGGAGGAGCGAGGACGCGAATCAATGTCGCAATTTGTCTTACAGCTAGAGCCAGCCCTGCTCGCGGTACCAGGCGGCGGTCTCTTTCAGCCCTTCGAGAGTCGGCACTTCCGCCTTCCACAGCTTGCGCGGCGGCCGCTTGCTCACTCGGCAAACCCAGTCGGGATGCGCCATGTAGCCCACGCGATCGGGCGTGAGCTTGGCCTTTCGGCCGCGAAACGCCTTGTCGAGCCGCGCCAGCCGCTCGAGCATGGGCTTCGAGAGGTGCGGCACCCATGGCCGCCGGCCGACCGTCCAGCCGATCGCGCGGGCCAGCTCGCGGTGGCTCCAGCCCTCGGCCTTGCCGTCGTCAGGCTCAAAGGTCTGGCGGGTAATCCGTTCGCCAGAGGGGGCCAGCGCAAGCAGCAGGCGCGCGAGGTCGCCGACATGGACGAGCGAGGTGCGTCCTGGCGGTGGCATCGGGACAACGCCCCACTTGGCCAGCTTGAACAGTTCGAGGATTTCGCGGTCGCGCGGGCCGTAGATCGCCGGCGGGCGCACGATTGTCCAGTCGAGGCCGCTGGCCATGACCAGCTTTTCGGCGTGGGCCTTCGAGGCGCCGTACTTCGACAACCCCGGCTCGCGCGCAGCCAGCGACGAGACGAACACGAAGCGCGGCACGCCCGCGGCGAGCGCCGCTTCGACCAGCGCCAGCGTGCCTTCGACGTTGCCGAGGTGAAAGCCCATTGGGTCATGCGTGTTGACCACCCCGGCGACGTGGATCACCGCCTCGGCGTTACTGACCAGCCGTATGAGCGCCTTGCGGTCGTGCAGGTCCCCGGGCACCCATTCGACGCGCTTCGCCTTGTCCTGCGTACGGCGAGCGAGCGCGCGGACCTCCACGCCCCGTTTGGCGGCCTCTTCGAGGAGGGCGCGGCCGACGAACCCGGTCGCGCCTGTCACCGCCAGGGTCACAGCAACACCAGCTGGTCGCGATGGATCACCGCCGCACGCGGCGCGTAGCCGAGCAGCGCCTCGAGCTCGTCGCTGCGGCGCCCGAGAATCTGGGCCACCTCCGCCGAGGTGTATTCCGCCAGGCCCTGGGCGATTGCCTTGCCATCCGCATCACGCACCGCGACCGGGTCGCCGCGCGCGAAATCGCCTTCGACTGCGGTGATGCCGGTAGCCAGCAGACTGCCGCCCCTGCCGAGCGCCGCAGCGCAGCCGGCGTCGACCGTCACTGAGCCCCGCATCCGCTGGCGGCCGCCGAGCCATGCCTTGCGCGCCGCGTCGCGGCGTCTGGGCAGGAACAGAGTGCCGATGCCGTCTCCGGTCAGTGCCCGCGCCAGAGGCGCATCGTGCGTGCCGTTGACGATGGCGAGCGCGATCCCCGCGCGCTCGGCGATTTCGGCGGCCTGCAGCTTCGAAGTCATCCCGCCCGAGCCCAGGCCCGAACCGGAGGCGCTGCTGGCCATCGCGTGTATGTCCGAGGTGACACCTTCCACGCGTGCCAGCAACTGCGCGCCCACGGCCTTGGGGTCGCGATCGTAGAGGCCATCGACGTCCGAGAGCAGCACCACGGCGTCCGCCGCTGCCGCCTGCGCGACGCGAGCGGCCAGGCGGTCATTGTCGCCGAAGCGGATTTCCTCGGTGGCGACCGAATCGTTCTCGTTGATCACCGGAACCGCGCCGGCCTTGAGCAAACGTGAGAGCGTCGCGGCGGCGTTGAGGTAGCGGCGGCGGTCTTCGAGATCCTCTAGCGTCAAAAGCAACTGCGCGGCCGCGATCCCGTGCGTCGCAAGCCGCTCGGCCCACAGCGAGGCGAGCGCGATCTGCCCGACGGCCGCCGCCGCTTGTGCATCGGCCAGGCTGCCCCGCCCGCCGTTGCTCAGGGCCAGCTTCGCCGCGCCCAGTGCGATCGCGCCCGAGCTGACGACGATGACCTCCTGCCCTCGCCCGCGCGCTTCGACTAGCTCGCTCACCAGGCCGTTGAGCCAATCGCCGCGCACCACCCCGTCGCGGCCGACGAGCAGCGACGAGCCCACCTTGACGACAAGGCGCGGCGCCAGCTTTGGCGAGGTCAGGTCGGCAAGGCGGTCGATCGGCATGGCGGCGGGGCTTAGCCGAGTGATCGGGGTTTAGGAATACGCCCTTGAGGCAGGGCGAGTCAGACGGGCGACCAGGGTTCTTCCGCCTCGCCTTCCTCGATCGCGTCATACTGCTGGCCGGAGGTGGCGGTTTGCGGAAGGTAGCCGAGGACGGCATTGAGCAGCGCCTCGACACCTTCACCGGTCGCTCCGGAGATCGGATATACCTTCTCGGCCCCCGCCGCCTTTAGTTCGGCGGCAAACCCGGCGACCAGCTCCGGATCGGCGAGGTCGATCTTGTTGAGCGCGATCAGTGTCGGTTTCGAGGTCAGGACGTCGCCGTAGGCCTCGAGCTCATCCTCGATCACGCGCATTGCTTCGGCGGGATCGCTGCCTGAAATGTCGATTAAGTGGATCAGCACCCGACAACGCTCGATGTGGCCCAGGAACCGATCGCCGATGCCCGCACCCTCGGCCGCTCCTTCGATAAGACCGGGAATGTCTGCCAGCACGAATTCGCGCGCCTTGTGGCGCACGACGCCGAGCTTGGGGATCAGCGTGGTGAAGGCGTAATCGCCGACCTTCGCCTGCGCGTTCGAGACCTGGTTGATGAAAGTGCTCTTGCCGGCATTGGGCAGGCCGACGAGCCCGGCATCGGCGAGGAGCTTGAGGCGCAGCCAAACCGCAAGTTCCTGCGCCGGCATGCCGGGCTGGTGCTGGCGCGGCGCGCGGTTGGTGGAGGTCTTGTAACTGGCGTTGCCGCGCCCGCCCAGGCCGCCTTCGAGCAGCACGACGCGCTGGCCGACTTCGGTGAGGTCGGCGAGCACCGTCTCGCGGTCCTCGTCGAGCACCTGCGTGCCAACCGGGACCTTTATGACGAGATCCGGCGCGCCGGCGCCGGTGCGGTTCTGGCCCATCCCGTGGCCGCCGCGCTTGGCCTTGAAGTGCTGCGTATAGCGAAAGTCGATTAGCGTATTGAGGCCCGCCACCGCTTCGAACACGATATCGCCGCCGCGACCGCCGTCGCCGCCGTCGGGGCCACCGTACTCGATATACTTCTCGCGCCGAAAACCCACTGCTCCCGGGCCGCCGGCGCCCGAGCGGATGTAGATCTTGGCTTGGTCGAGGAAATGCATGACAGTCCAGATAAGCAGCGGTGGGCGAAAGCGCCAGTGAAGCGCCAATCCGGTGACGGCCTAGCCTTTGCTATCGCTCGGGATTTTTCGCGAAAAACTGGTGGAGCCGAGGGGGATCGAACCCCTGACCTCGTCATTGCGAACGACGCGCTCTCCCAGCTGAGCTACGGCCCCGTTCCAGTTTGCATCGCGAGGGTCCCCCGCGAAGAGCGCGCTCCCTAGCGAAAAGGTCGCGCGCTTGAAAGCGCTAAATGGGCGCCCTCAACCGCTGCGCAACCCGCTAGCGCTTGGTACCCGTCTGGTCCTTCTTCACCGGCTGCACAACGGGAGTTGAGCCTGCGGCTGCGGGCAGGTTGACGACGGGTATCTTCGCCCCGGTATCCGGGTCCACCACCTCGCCAGCCAGAGCGGGCGCAGCCGCGCTGTTGAGCGCTGTGCCGATGCTGGGCTGCCCCGTGCCGTGAACGGCGACGTAACCCGGCTGCGAGGCGCCGTATTGCGCGCCCCATTTGGCATCCCAAGCCGCAGATTCGGCCTGGTAGCGGTCATAGGCGTTGAAGAAATCGAGATAGACCGCCTCGAACCGCGGCAACGTGGCGGCGGCAAAGGCAGACAGGTTGCTCGACGGCGACTGCATCCATTCGTTCGAGACCGCCAGCGCGACGTTGCACATGTTGCCGATCACCGCGGGCGTGGCGAAGTAGTTATAGACTTGCGTCATGTGCACTTCGCGCACTTTGCGGCCGCTGGCGACCGATCCGGCGGCCATCGCGTATTTCTTGTCCAGCGCGATGTTGACCGCCGTCAGCTTCTTGGCGTTCTTCTTCAGGAAGGCGCTGTAGCCCTGGAGGATCGGCTTTTCGTACTGGTCGGACAGGCAATTGAGCGCGGCAACGTTCCAGACGGATCGCACGTTCCAAATCGTTTCGTTGTCGTCGAGCCCGGTGTCGAAGGTTTGGCGCACGCCGTTCGCGTCCATCGGCGGGATGGTCATCGTGTACGTCGACCCGGCCGGCGGGATCGGCCGATAGGGAATGACCTCGGCAACCGGCGGTGGTGGGGGCGGCGGTGGAGGCGGAGGCGGCGGCGGCGCGGGCGTGGCGCAAGCGGCCAGCAGGGCGAGGCCGGTGGCGGCTAGAATCTGGCGCACCGGGATTCGGCGAATGGTCAGCATCAGTGTGAAGGCCCTCTCAGAGCGTCCGCGACTTGGTGACCCTGTCCACCTTTCGCGCACGTGAAGGGACCTACCTAGACGCACCCTTAAGCAAAGAAAATGCCCGGAGTACGATAGGCACCCCGGGCACGATAAAGCTAGTCCCGTGTCCGCTCAATTGCGGCCGTTACCCATGAAGCGCAGCAGGAACAGGAACATGTTGATGAAGTCGAGGTAGAGCTGCAGCGCGCCGAGCACGACCATCTTGCCGGCAAACTCCGTGCCGCGCATCTGCGCGTACGACCCCTTCAGCCTCTGCGTGTCGTAGGCCGTAAGCCCCGCGAAGATCAGCACTCCGAGGAAACTGATCGCCAGATCGAGACCAGTGGACCTGAGGAACATGTTGACCACCATGGCGACGATCAGGCCGACCACACCCATGATCAGGAATGTACCGAACGCCGACAGATCCTTTTTCGTGGTATAGCCGAAGAGGCTAAGACCGGCGAACGCACCCGCCGTGGCGAAGAACGTCGCGGCGATGGAGGAGCCGGTGTAAATGAGGAAGATCGTCGACAGGGACAGCCCCATCAGCACCGCAAATCCCCAGAACATCGCCCGGAGTGCGTTGGTCGAGAACCTGTTAGCGCCGAAGCTCATTGCCATCACGATGGCCAGCGGGGAAAGCGCTACGAGCCACATGAGCGGGCCGTGGGCGAAGGTAATCGCCAGACCGGATTGAGCGGTCAGCAGAGCGACCACGCCGGTCAGCAACACGCCGGAGGTCATATAGTTGTAAATCGACAGCATGTAGCTACGCAGGCCCGCGTCGAAGACTTCGCGGGTGCGCGGCACCGATGCACCGGTGAAGCTGTCAGACGTGCCGAGGCCCGCGCGGGTCCGGTTGTCATTCCAGTCAGCCATTTTCATTCCCTACGTTGCCGGTCGCCAAGGTGGGTCCGGTTCACTGGCTAATATCGGCTCTGCGCGGCGCGGATTCAAGCGAAACCGGCAGTTCTGGCGTTAACCCTTGTCGAATGGTTTGCGCGCTTCGGCGGCCAATTCGGCGCCCCGATCGCGCGTCGCGCGCAAAGTCTCGGTGAGCAGCGCGACGAGCGCCTGATCGCGATCCAGGACATCGAGCCCTTTGCGGGTCATGCCCCCGGGGCTGGCGACACGATCGGCCAACTTGCCGGGGCTCTCGTTGGAAGCCGCCGCGAGTGCCGCCGCGCCCTCCACCATCGCCAGCGACAAGCGATCCGCCTGCGCGCGAGAAAGGCCCAGCGCCGCCGCTCCCCCGGCAAGGGCGTCGATAAAACGGTAGACGAACGCCGGGCCGGAACCGGCCAGCGCGGTGACGAGATCGAACTCGTCCTCGCCGACCCATTCGGGCGTGCCGAGCGGATCCATGAGCGCCATCAATCCGGCGCGGCCCGCTTCGTCGAGACCGTTTCCAGCAAAGGCAATCGGGGCCTTGCCGAGCGCAACGGCCAGATTTGGCATCACGCGGACATGCGCCGCCGCTTGAGGAAAGCGCGCTGCCAGCGTCGCCAGCTCGACGCCCGCCAGCAGAGACAGCACGGTCGTGTTCGCCCCCGTCAGCCGGGCCACATCGGCCGCGACATTGTCGAGCATCTGCGGCTTCACGCCCAGCAGGACGGCGTCGAATTCGCCGCTCTCGGGAAGCGTACGGTACCGCACAATCCCATCGGGCAGCGCTTTGTCGGATGGCTCGACCACCGTAAAACGGCCCGGCTCAAGTCCGCCCGCAAGCCAGCCTTCGAGCATGGCCCCAGCCATGTTGCCGCAGCCGACCATGAGGATGTCTTCGAAGCGTAGGGTCATTGCGTCTCACTCCCCTCTCGCTTGCGAGAGGGGTCGGGGGTGGGCCAGGTAAGCTCTAATGCCCACCCTTGGCCCCTCTCGCAAGCGGGAGGGGTTACGCCTCGCCCGCCGCGTCGACGAGCGCGGCGTCGAGCGCCTCGCGCGGAGTCTTATCGCCCCATAGGACGAACTGGAACGCCGGATAGAAGCGATCGCATTCCGAAACCGCCGCCTCGATCGCGATCTGGGCCATCGACAGGCTGAGCAGGCCGTCCTCGCCGAGCATCAGCCCGTGGCGGTAAAGCAGCACGCCGCCGCGCGACCAGATGTCGAAATGACCGAGCCAGAGCTGTTCGTTGATCAGGCCGAGGAGTTCGAAGGCGTCGGCCCGCTTGGCTTCGGCCACGCGGATCTCGGGCAGGCACAGCAATTGCAGCACACGGTCTTCGACGCGCCAGATGCCGCGCATCTGGTATTTCGCCCAGCTGCCCTGGATTTCGCCGCTGATCTCGTCGTCGCTGACGAACTCGCACGGCCAGCCGTGCGCCTCGAACAACTGCGCGAGCATCTCCACCGGCGCAGCGTCGTCTTCGTTCGTCAGCGGTTCTCGGCCGGTATTCATGCGGGCCATCCTATTTGCGTTCGATCCCGCGCATCCCATGCTCCGCGGTCCGCCCGGCAATCAATTGGTAACCATAACCTCACCGGTGAAAACCCAGACTTGGCTGTTCACAAGGTGTGCAAAAGCGGTTCCTTCGCGGCGCAATAACGGCGGAAAACTGCGACTTGTACGTCAATCGAGCGGAACCACTTCCTGACCTTCGTCACTGGTGAACTCGAACGCGTCGATGCCCTTCTTCTTGAGCGCAGAGACCGCCTTGTCGGCTTCATCCTCCGTCTTGAACGGACCTGTCAGGAGCCGGTGCGTCCGTCCCCACCGGGCAGTGAAGGGGTCGCGCCTGGCCAGCAGGGCGCCGCCTTCGCGCTGGAGACGCTTCCAGTCGAACGCTAGCGCTTTGGGGTTTCGGCCCGTCGCCACCTGGGCCCAGAAGCGCGATGGGTTGGCCGGGGGCTTCGGCTTGGCCTTGGCCTTGGCCTTGGCTTGCTCCGCCTTCGCCTGCTCGGCTTTGGATGGCTCCCTGGCGGGTTTGAGCTTGGAGATGTCGACAGCCCCTTCCGGCAGCGGCGGTGTCGCCGCAACCGGGGTCGCGAAATCTGCAAAGGCATCAAAGAGGCTGACGGTATCCTTCCGCGGTGGCGCGCTGGGGCCCCCGATCGACAGCGATCGCCTTGGCGCTTGTGGAACTAGGGGCGGTGGCGGTGGCGGCGGCGCCGCCGCCGGCGAAGCCTGTGGAGCGATGCTGGCGACCAGCACAGGCTTGCTCGCAGCCGGCTCAGGTGGAGGCGGCTGGACCGCGGCGGCAACTCTCGTAAACGAAGACGTGGGCTGGGGAGCCGGGCTTGGCGGCGAAGCTTGCGCAAGCGTTGCGGGTGGCACGCTGGGCGTAGCGTTCTTCTTGTCTTGCTTATCGCGGTTCTTGGCCGGCCGCGCTTGATCGTTGCGGCTGGCGTTCTGTCGGTGATTGTTGCGGCCGAGCGTCTCACCCGTCGGCACCAACCGCGCATCCGGCGTCGCCGATGCGACCTGCGCGGGCGCCGGCGCAGGACCGGAAAAGGCAGCGATCTTGGGATCGTCGTGGCCGATCTCCGACGCTGGAGGAAACCGGCCGAGATTGGCCGCGGCGGCCTGCTGCGCACGCGTCAGGCGCGGCATGTAACGCAAATATGGCGCCAGCCGGCTGGAGATCTGCGCGGGCAGCATCGTCTGCGCGATCGAGACCGCTTCCTCGCCTTTGCCCAGGATCGCCAACGCGAACGCTCGTGTGCGATAGCTGGCCAGGTCGCGATGCTGCAATAATGGCAGCAGCGTTGCCTCCGTCGCGCGCTGATCGCCGGAGATGGCCTGACTCAGCGCCAGCCGGCGGACGATTTCGGGATCGTTCTGCTGCGCCAGCGCCTGGCGATATAACTGCTGCGCGACCAAGTTATTGCCGACGAGATCGAGCGCGAGGCCGCGATCCCCGGCGTAGCGTGACATCGGCACGCCGGCGGCTTCGGCCTGTGCAAAAAGTTGCACCGCGGTCACCGGATCGTCCTCGCGCAGCATGGCCGACGCGAGTCCGGCCTTCACCTCGCCGTTCTGGGGCTGGATCGCGGCGGCGCGGCGGAAGAAGCCAAGCGCCGCCTGCGTATCATCGAGGCCGAGCGAAGCCCAACCCGCGCGCAGCAGGATCGAAACGTTGCCGGGGTCGCGCGACAAGTCCTTGAGCGCGGCGTTCAGCGCCCCCAGCGAAGGCGGCGGAACCGTCTGTACGACCGGCTGCGAATAGCTGTTCTGCGCGATCGCCGGCCCACTCGCCGCGGTCACTGCGCCGGCGAAAGCACAGGCGATCCGGACGGCATTTCGGCGCCGGATCGCCAGGTCCGAATAATAGCCCATGATCCCCGCTAGAAACGCCAGCCTGAACCGCGCGCGAACGGCGGTTTACTGATTGTTCTGGCGGCCGAGGAAACGAGGGATACGCAACGATGAACCGCCTTCATTTTCTTCGTCGTCCTCGTCGGAGGGCTCGGCGCCAGCCCGCGACAAATTGGCCATTCGCTCGAACAATGTACTGCCGGCCGAACCCTTCGGCGGTGGGGCGCTACCTTGATCATCGTCCGATCCACCCCCGAGCAACCGCCGCCGACGGCCGCCTGAAGGTTGCACCGGCTCGTCCGCCTCGGCCAGGCGATCGGCGTCGAGCAGCAGCTCGTCCTGCGGGCCTTCCGGCTCCAGTGGTGCTTCCTCCGCGGCTTCCGTCGTCAGCTCGAGCGCATCCTCGCCTTCAGGTTCGCCGGCGTATCCGCCTTCCCCGGTTCCAAGGCCGCTTCCGGCGAAACCGCCTTCATCGCCCCATTCGTCATCCGAACCGGCGGGCCCGCCCTCGACGTCGCGGTTGATGCGGGTGCCCGCCAGAGAGGCGAAACCGCCACCCGCCGTTTCGTCCTCGATTTCCTCTTCGGCCTCGTACTCTTCGTCCTCCGTGGCCTCGTCCTCTTCGTCGTGGAGGCCGGCGTTCGAAGTATAGACATCTGCTTCGGGCATCTGCGGTGCGTACGGTTCGGGCATCCGTGACGCGGCCCCGGAGTGCACCTCCTCGGCCGAAGCGACAGGCGCGTCAGCCTGATTGCCGTAGCCGCCGGCGTCTTCCTGGCCCCAGCCCCCCTCGTCTCCACCCATCGACAGCCCGGCGGCATGCTCTGCAGCCGCGGCATCCTCGGCCAGCTCTTCCTCGGTCGGGAGCGGTAGAACGGGCTTCTTCGGGCCTCGCGCGGACGACAGATTGAGCGGCTGGCTCGCGCGTTCGGCCTGGTCGGCGCTCTGTTCGATGCCGGTGGCAACGACCGAAACGCGAATCTTGCCGTCGAGGTCGGCGTTGAACGCCGAGCCCCAGATGATGTTTGCTTCCGGGTCGACCAGCTCGCGGATGTGGTTAGCCGCCTCGTCGATCTCGAGCAGCTTCATGTCCTCGCCGCCGATGATCGAGATGATCACGCCCTTGGCGCCCTGCATGCTGACGCCGTCGAGCAGCGGGTTGGCGATCGCGCGTTCGGCGGCTTCGAGCGCGCGGTTCTCGCCCGAGCCTTCGCCCGTACCCATCATCGCCTTGCCCATCTCGCCCATCACCGAGCGTACGTCGGCGAAGTCGAGGTTGATCAGGCCGGGCATGACCATCAGGTCGGTGATCGAGCGCACCCCTTGCTGGAGCACCTCGTCGGCCATCTGGAACGCTTCCTTGAAGGTCGTATCGGCTTTGGCGACCAGGAATAGGTTCTGGTTGGGAATAACGATCAGCGTGTCGACGTGCTTTTGCAGCTCGTCGATGCCGGCATCGGCCGAGCGCATGCGCCGCGTACCCTCGAACAGGAACGGCTTGGTGACCACGCCGACGGTGAGCACGCCCTTGCGGCGAGCCACTTCGGCGATCACCGGCGCCGCACCGGTGCCCGTGCCGCCACCCATACCCGCGGCGATAAAGCACATGTTGACGCCTTCGAGCGCGCGTTCGATCTCCTCGACCGTTTCCTCCGCCGCCGCGCGGCCGACTTCGGGCCGCGAGCCGGCACCGAGGCCTTGGGTGATATCGGGTCCCAACTGGATGCGATGTTCGGACACCGAGTTATTGAGCGCCTGCGCGTCGGTGTTGGCGACGATGAATTCGACGCCTTCGATTTCGGCCTCGATCATGTTGGCGATGGCGTTGCCGCCGGCGCCGCCGACGCCGATCACGGTAATCCGTGGGCGCAATTCCTCCACAGAGGGCGGGCCGATATTGATGCTCATGTCCGTATTCTCCCGGGTGAGGAGTGTAAAAAATTTATCTTAACGCTTCTGCCACAAAGCGAATCTCCGGCGCAAAAGGTAAATGCCCTTATCCACAGGCGCCTCCTGCTCGGATTTTCATTCGCTGAGCCTTCAGAAGTACTCCTTCATCGCATGCCACAGCCTTTGCGCCATCGCCGTGGCGCCGTAGCGGCGGGTGATCTGGTGACGAGGACCGACCGCGCGGATATCGACCGGATCCTCCGCCGCGTAGAGCACCAGGCCGGCGAGGGTCGCAAATCCCGGCACCGCGTGCGCCTCCGGCAGCCCCTTCAGCTGCGGCGGGCGGCCGATCCGCACCGGCTTGCCGAGCGCGGCTTGCGCGTAGTCGGCAAGTCCCGCCATTTCGGCACCCCCGCCAGTTATCACCACTTGCCGGTTGCGCGTTGCGGATTTGCCCGACGAGCCGCCCGAAAAGCCCTGCGCCTCGAGCGCGCGGCCGACGTCGCTGACCAGCCGGTCGAGCTCGCCGGTAATGACCGCGATCAGTTCCGAGCGGGCAATCCGGTTCTGCTCATCCGCTCCACGCGCGACCGGTCCCGGCCGCTCGTCCGACGGGCCGTTGACTGCGACGAGCTCGCGATGGTCGGTGGGGCTGGCGATCGCCGAGCCGTGGACGCACTTGAGCCGCTCGGCCTGGAAGCGGCGGATGCCGAAAGCGCTGGCAATCGCGTCGGTGATGTCCGCCGAACCCATCGGGATCGCGGTTAGGCCGACGAGCATCCCCGCGGCGAACACCGCGACATTGGTCACCTCGGCGCCGAGTTCGACGAGCGCCACGCCGAGGTCGCGTTCTTCGGCGGTCAGGCAGGCATACCCTGCGGCCAGCGGGGAAGCGACGATGCCTTCGACTTCGAGGTGTGCGTTCTCGACCGCCTCGCGCAAATTGCGCATTGGCGCGCCGTCGGCAAGCATGGTGTGGATGTCGACCCCGAGCCGTTCGGCGTGGAGGCCCTTGGGATTGGCGATGCCTTCGGCACCATCGAGGAAATAGCACGCCGGCTGCGCGTGAAGAACCATGCGCCCGTCGGGCTCGAGCGCGTTGCGCGCGGCGGTGAGCAACTGCTCGATGTCTTCTTCCTCGATCCGGCGGCCGCCGATCTCGATCTCGATCTGGCTGATCCGACTGGCGAGCCCAGCGCCCGAAGCGCCAAGCCAGACGCTCTGCACGGTAAGGCCGGCGAGCTTTTCTGCGCGCTCGAGCGCGTCGCGCACAGCGTATGTCGCCGCCGCCATGTCGGTGACGTAGCCACGCTTGATCCCTTGCGCAGCACGGTGGCCGGAGCCGAGCACGGTCATCTCGCCGCTCTCCGATATCCCCGCAATCATCGCCGAAACGCGGAAGCTGCCGATATTTACCGCCGCGAACACGCGGGCAATGCGCGGTTGGCTCGCCATCAGGTGGTTCCCCCTTCAACAACGGGCGGCTTGCCCTCGTCCGCGCACGCCGGGCAGCGCATGTAGATCCGCTCGGGCGTGCGCATGTCGAACGCGACGACCTTGCCGCCGATCAGCCGGTTGACCCCGTCGAGGCGGGCGAACTCGATCAGCGCCTTGGCCCCCTGATCGTCGCCTTGCGGCAGTGCGAGCACCTGGCCGGTCTTGAAGGTCAGGTTCCAGCGCCGATTGCCGATCCATTCGGCGGCGACCACTTCCGGACGGATCGCGGGTGCCGCTTCAAGGAGGCTGGACAACGCCTCGACCTGGGCTTGCGCGCCGGGGCCGGAGATCAACAGCATGCCCTTGGCCCGGACTTCGGAAATCGGTTCGAGCTCGTGGCCCGTCGCGTCGATCAGCACCAGGTGATCGGGCTTGCGCAGAACCGCGTGCGGCGTGCGCTCGACGATATCGACCACGATCCGGTCGGGAAGCTGGCGCGAAACGCGCGCGTCCTGAACCCAGCTCAGCGTCATCACCTTTGTGCGCAGCGCCTGCAGGTCGACCCGGGTCATCGCCCGGTTCCGCTCCCCCAGGACCTGGTCATAGACCTTGAGCTGGTTGAGGCGTTTGGTGCCGCGCACATCGACGCTGCTGACCTCGAACCCGGCGTTGGCGGCGGCCTGCGCGACCTTCTCGGTCACCAACAATGTCAGCCCGGCCAGGCTGGCGACGAACCAGGCCAGCACGGCGAGGCCGAGCAGGATCGCGATGAGGAACGTCTTGTGCAGCTGCTCCTCGGTGAAGGGCAGCTTGCGCATCAGCCAGTCGACCAGCGAGTTGGTCTTCTGCTTCGCCTGGCGGACCTGACGATGGGTATCTTGCGCTCGCGCCTGGCGGCGAACCCCGGTGGCCTTGCGGCGGATCGTCTGCACCATCAGGCCGCTCCCTCGGTGACGGGGAGCTTGCCGAAGTGGCGCAGCGCGTCCTCGATGATGATCTCGACCAACTCGCCATATTCGATGCCGCAGTGGCGCGCCTGTTCGGGGACCAAGCTGAGCGGCGTCATTCCCGGCTGGGTGTTGGTTTCGAGCAGGAACAGCCCGTCCTGCCCAAGCTCGTCGTCCCAGCGGAAGTCCGAGCGGCTGCATCCGCGGCAGCCCAGCAGGCGGTGGGCCTGGAGGGCGTAGTCGAGGCACAGCCGGGTGATTTCTTCCGGGACCTTCGCCGGGCAGACGTGCTCGGTCATCCCGTCAGTGTACTTCGCGTCGAAATCGTAGAAGCCGCTCTTGGGCACCAGCTCGGTGACCATCAGCGCGCGGTCGCCGAGCACCGCCGCAGTTAGCTCGCGCCCGCGAATGTACGGTTCGCACATCAGGCTTTCGAATTGCTGCCACGGTCCCTTGGCGTCGCGGCTGATCGGATTGCCGTAATTGCCCTCGGCGGTGACGATCGCCACGCCAACCGAGGAACCCTCGTTGACCGGCTTTAGCACATAGGGCCGCCCCAGCGGATCGCCGTCGTACAGCTCCGCGCTGCGAACGATGCGCCCGCCGGGCATCGGGATCCCGTGGGGGACCAGCGCGTGCTTGGTCAGCTCCTTGTCGATGGCTATGACCGAAGTGGCGAGGCCCGAATGGGTATAAGGCACGCCCATCAGGTCCATCATGCCCTGCACGGTGCCGTCTTCGCCCGGCACGCCGTGGAGCGCGTTGAACACGATGTCGGGCTTCGTCTCGTGCAGCCGCAGCGCGACCTCACGGTCCATGTCGATCCGCGTCACACGATGCCCGCGTTCCTCGAGCGCTTTGGCGACGCCCTCGCCGCTCATCAGCGACACCGGCCGCTCGCTCGCCCAGCCGCCCATCAGGACAGCGACGTGGAGGTTGGGGAGGCGGCTCATGGGCGCCCCACCCGCTGGATTTCCCATTCGAGGCTCACGCCCTGGCTTTCGGAAACGCGGCGGCGGACTTCCTCGCCGAGGCCTTCGATGTCGGCGCTGGTCGCCCCGCCGGTGTTGATGAGGAAATTGGCATGCTTCTCACTGACTTGGGCGCCGCCGATTTTGAAGCCGCGGCAGCCGGCGGCGTCGACCAGGCGCCAAGCCTTGTCGCCCGGCGGGTTCTTGAAGGTCGAGCCGCCGGTCTTGGTGCGCAGCGGCTGCGATTCCTCGCGTGCTGCGGCGATGCGGTCCATTTCCGCGCCGATAGCCTTGGGATCGCCCGGCGTGCCGCGGAAACGCGCCGATACGACGATCGCGCCGTCGGGCAGCGCCGAGTGACGGTACGAATAGCGCAGCTCGCTAGCCGCGAGGCGCACGAGATGGCCGTCGGGCATGACGACGTCGCAGTCGACGAGGATGTCGGCCACCTCGCGCCCGTAAGCGCCACCGTTCATCCGCACGAAGCCGCCGACGGTACCGGGAATGCCGCGCAGGAACTCAAGGCCCGTTATCCCGGCGTCGCGGGCGGTTGATGACACGAGGATGCCGCTCGCTCCGCCGCCGCAGCGCAGCTCATGGTTGGGCAGCACTTCAACTTGGGAAAAGGCTTTGCCGAGGCGCACGACAACGCCGGGTACCCCGCCGTCGCGGACGATCAGGTTCGAACCCAGCCCGAGCGCCATGACCGGCGTGCCTTCTTCCAGCCCTCCTAGGAAGGTCAGGAGGTCGTCGAGGTCTTCCGGCTCGAACAGCCAGTCGGCCGGGCCGCCGCTCTTGAACCACACCAGCTTGGCGAGCGGCGCGTCACGCGTGAGCTTACCGCGGACCTTGCCACCGGCAAACCCGGCGGGCGCCAGGGCGCCTTCCGACTGCGGTGTGCGGGTCCAGTCGCCCAGATGCTCGTTCGGCTGGCGGATCATGCGGCTCGCTCCCGCTTGCCAGCGATCGCCGCCGCCAGCCCCGCAGCCCATTTGGTGATGTCGCCCGCGCCCAGGCAGACGACGAAATCGCCCGGCTTGATCACCTGCGCCAGCTCCGCTGCCAGCTCGTCGGGACCGGCGATCTCGCTCGCCGAGCGATGTCCGCTCGCGCGCATGCCGTCAACGAGGTGGGCGGAATCGATGCCCGGGATCGGCAGCTCGCCTGCCGGGTAAACCGGCGCGGCGTAGACGATGTCGGCGTCGTTGAACGCGGTCTGGAACTCGCGCATCAGGTCGCGCAGGCGGGTGTAGCGGTGCGGCTGGACGACCGCGATGACCTGGCCACGCGAGGCTTCGCGCGCGGCGGAAAGAACCGCGCGGATTTCGACCGGGTGGTGCGCGTAGTCGTCGATGATCGTCGCGCCGGCCACCTCGCCGACGCGGGTGAAGCGCCGCCGCACGCCGCCGAACTGAGCGAAACCGTTCCGGATCGTGTCGTCGCTGCAGCCCATCTCGAGCGCCACGCCGATCGCCGCAAGCGCATTCTGGACGTTGTGTCGCCCGGGCATGGGTAAGAGCATGTTGCTGATGCGCCGTTCCGTGCCGTCCCGGTCGCGCAACACGGCATCAAACAAGTTGCCGCTGTCGCGACTGCGAATGTTCTCGCCGCGCAAGTCGGCTTGGGCTGACAGGCCGTAAGTCAGCACGCGCCGGTCGCGGACCTTGCCGATCACGGCCTGCACCTCCGGATGATCGATGCACAACACCGCGAGGCCGTAGAACGGCACGTTCTCGATGAATTCGACGAAAGCCTGCTTGACCGCGTCGAACGAGCCGTAGTGATCAAGATGCTCGGGATCGATGTTGGTGACGACCGCGATCGTGCCGTCGAGCCGCAGGAAGCTGCCGTCGCTTTCGTCGGCTTCGACCACCATCCATTCGCTGGCGCCGAGCCGCGCGTTCGAGCCGTAGCTTTCGATGATTCCGCCGTTGATAACCGTCGGATCAATCCCGCCGGCATCGAGCAACGCGGCGACCATGCTCGTTGTAGTGGTCTTACCGTGGGTCCCGGCGACGGCTACTGTCTTCTTGAGCCGCATCAGCTCGGCGAGCATTTCCGCGCGGCGAACCACCGGAATTCGCCGTTCGAGCGCGGCGGCGACTTCGGGGTTGTCGCGTTTTACCGCGGTTGAAGTCACCACCACCGCCGCATCGCCCAGGTTCCTGGCATCGTGGCCGACGAAGACCTTGATTCCGCGCTTGCGCAGGCGTTCGACCGAAGCGCTCTCGCTCAGGTCCGAGCCCTGTACCGTGTAGCCGAGATTGCACATCACCTCGGCGATGCCGGACATGCCGATGCCGCCGATACCGACGAAATGGATCGTGCCGATGTCGGTGCCGACCCCTTGCATCAGCGTTCCCCGACGCAGCGATCGAGATGCTGCGCGAGCGGGCCGAGGACAGTATCTTCAATCTCGAAGTGCGCGGCGGTGGCGCGCGCCGCCGATTTGGCCGGGGCGGAACGGTCCACTCTGATCACGTCCTGGATCGCCGACCCGCCGAAGCTTTCGACAAGGTCGGCAAGGTCCTTCGCCGCATTGGGCCGGCCACAATTCCACGCCGCGTGCGCCGCGGTGGCGAGCGTCTCGGGATGCTGCGCCATCGCCTGGATCTGCTTGGCCAGTTCCTTGGCGGTGAACTTGTGCTGGCGGATCGAGCGCGCGCCGCCCGCCTTGACCATCTCGCGCGCGTTGGCGGCCTGGTGGTCGTCGGTGGCGATCGGCAGCGGGATCAGGATCGCCGGGCGGCCGACATCGGTCAGTTCGGCGATCGTCGAAGCGCCGGCGCGGCCGATGAACAGGTGAGCGTCGGCGAGCCGCGCTTCCATGTCCTCGAAGTAAGTGCCGAGCTCGGCCGGAATGTGATGGTTGGCGTAGCGCTCGCGGACCGCGTCGAGGTCCTCGGCGCGGCACTGCTGGGTGACTTGCAGGCGGCTGCGCAGCGCCGGAGGTAACATGGCGAGGCCATCCGGGACTATCTCCGACAACACCCGCGCGCCCTGGCTGCCGCCGGTCACCAGCACGCGCAGCAAGCCATCCTGGGTGAACGCCGGAAACGGCTCGTCACGCAGCGCGAGGACTTGCGGGCGGACCGGATTGCCGACGAGGTGGACTTTATCGAGGTACTTGGGCTTGAGGCGGTCGACATCGGGGTATGCAGTGGCGATGGCGTCGACCCGTGGGGCAAGCAATCGATTGACCCGGCCGAGCACGGCGTTCTGCTCGTGGATCACCGAGCCGATCCCGGCCGAACGCGCCGCGAGCAGCGCGGGAAGCGCTGGATAACCGCCGAAACCGATCACCGCGCTCGGCTCGAAGCTCTCGAACAATCGCAGGGCCATCCGCCGGCCTTCGAGCACCGCGGCGATGGCCTTGGGCCACCCGAGCGGGTTCTTGCCGAAGCGCCCGGCGGGCAACACGTGCGCGGGCAGGAAGTCGGGCTTGCCGGGAATCTCGGCGCCCCGCTTGTCGGTTATCAGCGCGACGTGATGGCCGCGCCGCTCCAGCTCATAGGCGAGCGCGAACGCCGGCGTCAGGTGACCGCCGGTGCCGCCCGCCGCAAGGACGTAGTGCCGCGTCACCGGAGTTTTTCCTGCCGGTCCAGTGCCCCGGCGAGCCCGAGCCCTTCGCGGCTAAGGAACGGGTTGCGCCGCGTCAGCGCCAGCAGCAGGCCGACGGTAACGCATTGGGCGATGGTCGACGAGCCGCCGTAACTTACCAGCGGCAGCGTCATGCCCTTCGAAGGAAACAACTGCAGGTTGACCAGCACGTTGATGAATGCCTGCCCGCCGAACAGCGCGGCAAGGCCGGTGCAGGCGAGGACCGTGAAGAGGTTCTCCTCCTCGACCAGGCGGATGATGACCTTGAGCACGATCGCAAGATACAACAGGACCACCAGCGCGCACACCAGCAGCCCGAATTCCTCGCCGATGACCGAGAAGATGTAGTCGGTGTGCGCCTCGGGCAGCTGCATCTTGCGCTGGCCGAGCCACAGGCCCGTGCCCGTCCACCCACCGGCCAGCAATGTGCGGCTGGCGAGGTCGACCTGGTCGAACGCGGTGCCGCCGCCGAGGAAGCTGTCGATCCGGTGCCGCGCATTCTCGTAGAAGAAATAAGCCAGCACGAGCGCGCCGACGCCGCCGCCGCCGGCCATCACGATCCGCTTCATCGGCATCCCGGCGAGCATCGCCACCACCAGCCATGCGCCGACAAACAGGATCGCATCGCCGAGATCGGGCTGGGCCATGAGCAACACGGCGACGAGCGCCATCAGACTGCCGCTGATCGCGATCACCGGAAGCGTCGCGTCGCGCAGCTTCCATGACAGGATCCACGCTATCAGGATGGCGTAGGCCGGCTTGAGGAACTCACTCGGCTGGAAGCGCATGCCGATGCTGATCCAGCGTTTAGCGCCGTTGACCTCGCTGCCAATCACGGGGACTAGCATGAGAAACACCAGCATGGCCGCCCCCAGGATGATCCCGCCACGGCGAGCCCGGTCGCGCGGCGCCATCGAGACGCCAAGCATCACGCACACGCCGACGAACTGCCAGCGCAAGTGCGCCCACAGGAAGTAAAGATCGTCGAGTTTGCCGCCGTTTGCTGAGAGCCGCCGCGCGCTCGCCGGCGAGGCGGCGGCCACGGCTATGGCGCCGATCCCCATCAGCGCCAGCACGAGCGCGAGCAGCACGTGGTCGATCTCGCGCCACCAGACGCGCAGCTGGGCGGCCCGGCTGCGCTTGAAGCGCGGCGCGACCGGGGCGCGTTCGCCCGGGCGCGGGATGTAGGGGCGCGCGCTGGTCATGCTGCCGGCTCTTGTGCGGAGACTTCGGCTCCGGTTAGCTCGGCGACCAAGTGCCGGAAGCAGTCGCCGCGCGCCTCATAGTCCTTGAATTGGTCGAAACTCGCGCACGCGGGCGATAGCAGGATGACGTCGCCGCGCCTGGCGGCGGCCATCGCGCGCTGAACCGCCTCACTGAGCATCTCGCACGGCTCGACGTGCATGAACGGCGCCAGGATGTCGGCGAAGTGCGGCCCCGCCTCGCCGATCGTGTAGGCGGCGGCGACGTTGGGGAAGCCGGAAGCGCATTCGTCGAGCTCGTCGCTCTTCGGCAGCCCGCCGACTATCCAGTGCACACGCGGCCGCGGATCCGCGGGGTAGGCAGACAGCGCCGGCGCGGCCGAAGCCGCGTTGGTCGCCTTGCTGTCGTTGACGAAGGTGACCCCGCCGAAGGTGCCGAGCACCTCCATCCGGTGCGGCAGGCCCCGGAAGGTCGCTAGACCCGCCTCGATCGCGTTGTCGGACAGCCCCAGTTCGGTTGCGATGGCCGAGGCGATGGCGGCGTTCTGCAAGTTATGGGGCCCCTTGAGGCCAAGCCAGCCGGGTTGGCGCGTGAGCAATGCAGCAGGATCGGCGCAGACCGCGCGGCCGCGCGTGCGCCGCAGCGCCTGCTCCGTGTAGATCGCCTGGGTCGGTTCGTCCTCACACCCGAACACCGCCAAATGCCCTTCGCCCTGCATGGCGAAGAGGCGCGCCTTGGAAGCGGCGTAGGCGGTGAATCCGGGGTAGCGGTCGAGGTGGTCGGGGGTGACGTTGGTCAGCGCCGCGGCTTCGCAATCGAGGCTGTAGGTCAGGTCGATCTGGTAGCTCGACAGTTCGAGCACATAGACGCCGCCTGCAGTAAGCGGGTCCTGCGCCAGGATCGGCAAGCCGATGTTGCCACCCATCCGCGCTGGCACTCCGGCCTGGTCGAGCAAGTGGTGGACCAGCGCGGTGGTGGTCGACTTGCCGTTGGTGCCGGTGATGCCGACGACTTTGTGCGACGGCAGGCTCGGGCGGGCGAGCGCGAACAGCTCGATGTCCCCGATCAGCGGCACCCCGGCTTCGCGCGCCCGCGCGGAGATCGGATGGGTGTTGAGCGGCACGCCGGGAGACAGCACTAGGCCGTCGAACCCGGCCAGCTCGATCTCCAGCGGATCGCCGATCGCGGCCTGCCCGGCAACCTCTTCGCGCGGCCCCGGTCGCCGGTCCCATGCTGTGACATACGCTCTGCTGGCGTGCAGCGCCGCGACCGTCGCCAGCCCCGAACGGGCGAGGCCCAACACGGCGTAGCGCTTGCCGGCGAAGGCGGGCGAAACAATCATCGCAGCTTCAGCGTCGCCAAGCCGAGCAGCGCGAGCACGATCGAGACGATCCAGAAGCGGATCACCACGGTCGATTCCGACCAGCCCAGTTGCTCGAAGTGATGGTGGATCGGGGCCATCCGGAAAATTCGTCGCCCGGTGCGCTTGAACCAGAAGACCTGGATCATCACGCTCGCGGTCTCCATCACGAACAGCCCGCCGACGATCAGCAAAACGATCTCATGGTGGCTGGCGACGGCGATCGCGCCGAGCGCACCGCCCAGGGCAAGGCTGCCCGTATCGCCCATGAACACCGCCGCCGGGGGCGCATTGAACCATAGGAAGGCGAGGCCCGCGCCCATGATCCCGGTGCACATGATCGCCAGTTCGCCGGCGCCCGGAACATGCGGGATGCCAAGGTAGTGCGAATAGTCGACGCGGCCGACGAGGTAACAGATGATCGCGAAGGTCCCGGCGGCGATCACCACCGGCATGGTCGCCAGCCCGTCGAGCCCGTCGGTCAGGTTTACCGCGTTGCCCGCGCCCACCATCACCGTGGCGGCGAAGACGTAATACAAGGGCCCGAGCGGGATAATGCGGTCCGAGAAGAACGGCACATAGAGGTTGGTGCTGATGTGGCCGACGATCAGGTAGGCGGCGACCCCCGCGACAGCGAATTCGGCGAGCAACCGGACCCGACCCGACACGCCCTTGTGGCTGCGCTTGGCGACCTTGTCGTAATCATCGAGGAAACCGATCAGCCCAAAGCCGCCGGTAACTGCCAGGCACGCCCACACGAACGGGCTCTTCAAGTCCATCCAAAGCAGCATGGAGATTAGCAGCGAGGTGAGGATCATCAGCCCGCCCATCGTCGGGGTGCCGACTTTGGCGAGGTGCGTTTGCGGGCCGTCGACGCGGATCGGCTGGCCCTTGCCCTGGCGCACGCGAAGCATCGAGATGAATTTCGGGCCGATCATCAGGCCGAGCGCCAGCGCCGTCAGCAGCGTCGCCCCGGAGCGAAAGGTCTGGTAGCGGACGAGGTTGAACAGTCCCTCGAAATCAAGCCATTGCGCCAGCAGGTACAGCATTCTCGAACGTCTAGCCTTCCCTGGCGGCGAAGTGGGCGACCACCCGCGCCAGTCCCACGGAATTCGAGCCCTTGATGAGAACGGCGTCGCCGCCGACCAGGCCGAATTCCTCGAGCGCGGCGATAGCCTCGCCCGGCCCTTCGCAATGGGCAAAGCCGAGAGACTTGCCAAGCGTATTGTGTCCGCCTTTCCCCAGTTCGCGCGCGAGCGCGAGCATCTCGGGGCCGACGAGGATGGCGAAATCGACCTGGGCCTCGCACAAAGGCTCGGCGAGTTGGGCGTGGAAACCGGGGGCGAAGTCGCCCAATTCCTTCATGCTGCCGAGCACCGCGATGCGGCGCGAGGCAGGCGTATGGCCGAGCTGCGCAAGCGTCGCGCGCATCGAGGCGGGGTTGGCGTTGTAGCTTTCGTCGATCAGCAACGCATGGCCGCCGGGAACCGCGATGCGGTGGCGCGCGCCGCGGCCCTTGAGCCCACCCATTTCGGCGAGCGCTAGGCCGGCGGCGCCGAGGTCTCCTCCCGCCGCAAACACCGCGCCCATCACGGCCAGCGAGTTGGCGATCCAGTGCTCGCCGGGTTCGGCAACGGTGTAGCAAAGCCGCCGCTCACCCAGGGCCGCGGTGACCAGCGCGCCGCCGTTTGCCGAGGGGACTGCGTCGAGCAGGCGGGCGTCGGCCTCGCGCGCCTTGCCAAACGACAGGATTTTCGCGCCTGACTTCAGCGCGGCGTCGCGCAGCCGCGCGTAATGCTCGCTGTCGATCGGGATCACCGCAGTTCCGCCGGGCATCAACCCGCGGAAGATTTCCGCTTTGGCATCGGCAATCGCTTCCTCGCTGCCGAGGTTCTCGATGTGCGCCGGGGCGATGGTGGTGATCACCGCGACATGCGGGCGCACTTGCGCGGTCAGCGCGGCGATCTCGCCGGCGTGGTTCATGCCCATCTCGAACACGCCGTAGGCGCTCGCACCGGACATCCGCGCAAGGCTCAGTGGCACGCCGACATGGTTGTTATAACTCTTGACCGAACGATGCGCCGCGCCGTGGCTGGCGCGGTCGAGCGCAGTGAAGATCGCTTCTTTGACCCCGGTCTTGCCGACCGATCCCGTGACGCCGATCATCGTGCCGCCGGCGCGCTCGCGGGCAAAGGCGCCAAGCGCTTCGAGGGCCTTCGTCGTATTTTCGACCAGAACGTGCGGTGCGTCGATCGGCCGTTCGACCAGCGCCGCCGCGGCGCCGTTGGCAAAAGATTTTTCGAGGTAATCGTGGCCGTCGCTGGATTCGCCCTTCAAGGCGACGAACAAGTCCCCGGCACGCACCTCGCGTGAATCCGTCTCGACGCCCGCGACCTGGAACGGACCGCTCGGCGTACCGCCGGTCGCGTCGGCTATCTCGGCGGCGGTCCACAGTGCCAGCCGATATCGGTCGGCCAGCTTGGTGGGCCACGCCAGCACCTTGTCGAGCGCGTTCATTAATCAAGCTCCTTTTGCGGCGGCGCACTCGCGCGCGACCGTCACGTCGTCGAAGGGCAACACGCGCATCGTGTCGCCAGCCCCCACGATCTGTCCCTGTTCGTGTCCCTTGCCGGCGATCAGCACGATGTCGTCACGGCCGGCTTCGGCGATGACCGCGGCAATCGCCGCGCGCCGGTCACCTATTTCGCGCGCGTTTGAACCGGCGCCTTCGAGCACGGCCGCGCGGATCGCCGCCGGGTCTTCGCCGCGCGGGTTATCATCGGTGACGATCACCAGGTCGGAGAGTTCCGCGGCCACCGCGCCCATCGGTTGACGCTTGCCTCGATCCCGGTCGCCGCCGGCGCCGAACACGATGATCAGCCTGCCTTCGACGTGCGGTCGCAGCGCGTCGATCGCCGCTTCGAGCGCATCGGGAGTGTGCGCGTAATCGACATAGACCGGCGCGCCGCTGAGCGTGATCGCCGCGCGTTCGAGGCGCCCGCGCACGGGCTGTAACCGCCCGAGCGCGTCGACGATCCGCGCCGGTTCGCCGCCGGTCGCCAGCACCAGTCCGGCGGCGGTCAAGGCGTTGGCCGCCTGATAAGCGCCGATCAGCGGCAGAATTACGACTTCGTTGCGCCCCCCGATCTCGATTTCGAGTTCCTGGCCTAGCTGCTTCGGCGCGCGCCCGAGGAGACGAATGTCCTCGCCGCACTCACCCACCGTTAAAAGACGAAGACCGCGCTCGCGGACGATCTGTATCACGCGCCCCGACCATTCGTCGTCGGCCCAGACCACGGCCGTGCCGCCATCCGATACGACTTCGGAGAACAGTCGCATCTTGGCGGCGAAATAGTCCTCCATGTCGGCATGATAATCGAGGTGGTCGCGCGACAGGTTGGTGAACGCGCCGGCGGCGACCGGAAGGCCTTCGTTGCGGTATTGGCTCAGGCCGTGGCTCGACGCTTCGTAGGCGACGTGGGTCACCCCTTCGCGCGCAAGGCCCGCCATGTTCGACAGGAAGGTGACGATGTCGGGCGTGGTCAGCCCGGTCGAGACGCTCTCGTCGGGCGTGGTGACGCCCAGGGTGCCGATCGAGGCCGCGCGCTCGCCGCACATGCGCCAGATCTGCCGGGTCATTTCGACGGTCGACGTCTTGCCGTTGGTGCCGGTGACGGCGACGATGGTCTCGGGCACCGGGCGGAAGAACTGCGCGGCGAGGCGGGCAAACGCCCGGCGCGGCAGAGGGTCGGCAATGTGCGCCGCGCGTTCGACCCGGGCCTCGGGCCGGGCGATCACAGCGATCGCCCCGGCGCTGACCGCCGCGGGGATGAAGTCTTCGCCGTTGAACGCCGCGCCCTTGAAGGCGCCGAACACGGTTCCGGGGGCGACCTTGCGGTGGTCGATCGCGAAGCCCGTCACCTGGGCGTCCGACGCAGTTCCCGCATCGAGCCCCGCCGCGGCGGCGAGCGGGCCGAGCTTCATTCCGTACCCCCGCCGTCGCCGACGAGCGGCTTGAGGTCCGACAGGTCGATATCGCGGCTGTCGTCGGGCAAGACGCCGAGCATCGGCCCGATCCGCGGGATCAGTCGTCCGACGATCGGCACCGCATTCCACGCGGCGGTGCGCTGGAAAGAGCTGGCAGTGTTGGCCTTGGGATCGTCGAGCATGACGACGACCACGTAGCGCGGCTTGTCCATCGGGAAGGCCGAGGCGAAAGTTGCCACCACCGAGTGATGGTTATAACCGCCGGCATCGGCCTTTTCCGCGCTGCCGGTCTTGCCGCCGACACGGAAGCCCGGCGCGTTGGCCTTGCGGCCGGTGCCATAGACGGCGACCATCCGCAGAAGCTGGTTCATGCGCGCGCTAGTGCTCGCCTTGAACACCCGGCGCCCGCGGGCCTCGTCGCCGGGCTGGACCTTGAGCAGTGTGGCGGGGCGCCAGATGCCGCCGTTGACCAGCGCCGCATAGGCGGCGGCGAGGTGCAGCGGGGTGACGGCAATGCCGTGCCCGAAGCCGACGGTCATCGTCCGCAAACGCGGCCAGGGCGGCTTGTGCCAGATCGGAAAACCGCGCGCGGGCAGCTCGATATACGGGCGCTCGTTCATGCCGAGGTCGGCGAGGGTACGCGCCAGACGGTCGCCGCCGAGCTGGTCGGCGATCTGCGCGCTGACGATGTTCGACGAAGGGATCAGCGTCTCGGGAATATTGAGGGAGGAGCCGAGGTTTTCGTCGTCGTGGATGGTGAAGCCGTCGATATGCAGCGGCGTGGCGGGATAGCGCCGCCCGAGGTCGGTGATCACGCCATTGTCGATCGCCGCGGCCACGGTCAGCGGCTTGAAGGTCGAGCCGAGCTCATAGACCTCGTTGGTCACGCGGTTGAACATGCGCGCCTGCCCGTTGGCGTCGATCCGGTTGGGATCGAACGACGGCAGCGAGGCGAGCGCGAGCACTTCGCCGCTGTCGACATCGAGCACGATGCCCGCCGCGCCGACCGCGTCGACCGCGCGCATCCCGCTGGCGAGCTCGTCCTCGAGCGCACCCTGGACGCGCACGTCGATCGACAGCGGGATTGGGCGGCCGCGCTCGGCCGGATCGAGCAGGCGGCTGTCGAGGAACGATTCCATGCCCACGCGGCCGTGCCCGTCGGAGCCGACATAGCCGAGAACGTGCGCGGCGAGGCTGCCTTGCGGATACTGGCGGTCCTTCTCGCCCGGAGTCTCGAGCGCGAGTTCGCCGATCGCGTTGACCGCGTTGACCTCGTCGGGGAGAAGCCGCCGGCGCAGGTAGCCGGGCTTGCCCGCCGCGAGCAGGCGCGCGGTCGAAGCCAGGTCGATGTCCGGGAAGATCGCCTTCAGCCGCGCAGCGACGACGCCCGGCGGATTGACCAGCGGGGGTCCGCCGTCACCCAGCGCGTGGGGATTGTACCACAGCGCATAGGCGGGAAACGCGCGCGCCAGCGGAACGCCGTTGCGATCGGTGATCTCGCCACGCGGCGGCAACAGCGCCTGCGCCATCGAATGTGCCGTCGGCGCCGGCTGAACAACGCCGAGCCATGCGATCCGGGTCAGCGCGACGAAGGCGATCAGCGCGAAGCCGCCGGCCAGGATCAGCATCCGCAGCTGGGCGGTGAGCAGCTGGTGGTGGCGGATATCGACCAGACGTATGCGCGAAGGCGCGAAACCGGCATCGAACGTCAGTGCGTTCATTCGCCGATGTCTCCGATCGCCGCCGCCAGCGGAATGCGCAGCGCGCCGCCCTCGTGAGTCGCAGAGAGCGCGACACGGCGCACGTCGGGGGCGAGCAGCTTCTCGTCGACCGGCTTGCCGGTCAGCGGGGAGACAAACTTGGGATAAGGCGGCGCGTCGGCGCCCTTGTCGAGGCTGGCGACACGGATCGGCGAGGGCGCGCCCGCAGCCCGCGGCGTGCCGAACTTGGCCAGCTGGCGCTCGTTCTCGACGAACTGCGACGCGGTCGGGGCCGAGTAGCCGAATTCGACGCGGTTCCAGCTGGCGAGTTGCTCCTGGCTCGCGCGGGTCTCGAACTCGGTCTCGAGCAGGGTCTTTTCGTCCTCAAGCGCGACAATCTGGCGCTCCGAGCGGACGACCTCGCTGCGTACCGCGTGCACTTTCAGGTGCAGCCCGAGATAGCAGACCGTGCACAGGGCCAGCACGGCGATCCAGCCCATCCGGCGCAAGCGGCTTTGCTGGGTCATGCGGCCTCCCTGACCGGCGCCGCGGTGCGAACCGCGGACCGTAGTGTGGCCGAACGGGCGCGCGGATTGCGTGCAACCTCGGCCTCGGATGGATGAATGGCGCGGGAAACCCGGGCGAAGGCCGGAGGGGGTCCGGCCTTCGCCTCGGGCAAATGGCGCGAGGTGCCCTGGTTGGTCGCGCCAGCCTCACGCAGGAAACGCTTCACGATGCGGTCTTCGAGTGAATGGAAGGTCACCACCGCCAGCCGGCCGCCTTCGCGCAGCACGGCCTCGGCGGCGCGCAGGCCGGTTTCGAGCTCGTCGAGCTCGGCGTTGACGTGGATGCGCACGGCCTGAAACGTCCGCGTGGCCGGATCCTTGGGCGCACCGGGACGATAGCCGAGCGCCTTGCGCACCACGCGGGCGAGATCGCCGGTGGTCGCCAGCGGCCGCGCGGCGACGATCGCGCGGGCGACGCGGCGGCTCTGACGCTCCTCGCCATACTGATAAAGTACGTCAGCAATGTCTTCCTCGCGCGCGGCGTTGAGGAAGTCGGCCGCGCTTTCGCCTTCGCGGCTCATCCGCATGTCGAGCGGCCCTTCGCTCGAGAACGCGAAACCGCGCCCGGCCTGGTCGAGCTGCATCGACGACACTCCGATATCCATGGCGACCCCGTCAACCCGCGCGACGCCGGCTTGCGCGAGTGCGCTAACCATTTCGGAAAAACGCCTCTGATGGAGAACCAGCCGCGGCGGATTTTCCCCAGATTCTGGGAACTTGGCGCCCGCGGCGATCGCATCGGGGTCGCGATCGAAGGCGTGCACCGTCGCTCCGCGGTCGAGAAACGCACGGGTGTAGCCGCCGGCACCGAAGGTGGCGTCGACCACCACGTCGCCCGGTTGCGGATCGAGCGCGGCGACGACTTCGTCAAGCAGGACGGGGACGTGAAGCGCGGTCACTTCTTGCGCCCCTTGCCCGTGTCGGCGGAAAGGTTGCGGCAAGCGGCCTGCGGGCCTTCCCAGCCCTCGCCCATCGCATAGAGCTGCTCGGGGCTCCACAGCGTGAAGAACTCGCCCGCGCCGTGGAAGAAGACCTCGTCCCGCAAATTCCCCAATTCCGCGAGATGGTCGGGCAGGACGAAGCGGCCGCTGGCGTCGAACGGGACTTGCTCGAAGCCCCACAGCTGCATCGAGCGCAAGTCGCGGTCGAAATCCTTGCCGAGGCGGGTGGCCCGCTCTTCCTCGCGGTCGAGGTAGCCGTCGAACGAGGCTGTGCGCGACAGCCCGAAGCCGGTCAGGCATTTCCAGCGGTCGTGCTTGGCGAGGCACAGCACGCGCTCGCCGCCGCTCGAATCGGTCACCGCCTTGCGAAAGGCCGACGGCAGCGCAAGACGGTTCTTCTCAGCCTTAAGCGAGAAGCCCTGTCCGCTGTATCCGTTCGGCTTTTCCGCCACCGCCCCAGTACCCCACCCTCGTAAGCTCAATCCCCGATCGGCAAATCTTCCCCGTTCGAAGCCGCGCGCCAGCGCGGCCCGACCGCCCGACTCTCGGGCGCGCTTCGGGTTGATTGTCCGATGGACTTGCTATCTATCGCGGGTGGAGCGGGGATGAAAGGGGAAATTAGGGGACGAAGTGCGAATTTCGCCAGCAGGCTGTGGATATACGGCGAATTGTTGAGACCGAAAAGGCGAACTTACGGATGACTCGGACACCGCACGCCCGGGGCGTAGGTCCTCCCGCAAAATCCCCGAATCGCGGCGCCGACGCCGGCAAGTCTTATTTGTTGGCGGTGTGCTTGATCGTTGTGCCGCCTGCCCCACCGGAAGCGGAGTTAGCCGGAGCGGCGACGTCGGGCGCGACTCCGGCATCGGCCAGCGCATCGTTGGCCGAAGGCGCCTTTTCGGCCGCCGTGGTCGACACGGCTTCGGGCACTGCGGCCGCTTCTGTCTGCCGCGCGCGATCCATGATCACGGTTGCCAGGCCCACCAGCAGCCCCATCGCGGCCAGCCCGGACAGCCCGATCTGCAGACGCTGGATCGACTGCGCGCGGGTACCCGAAAGCGACATGTAGATTACTTCGGGATCGTCGGGATCGCTGGCCATGGTGCCCTTTTACCGCGCGACGATTAACGCAGCCAGTCGAAAACCGGCAGGCTTTTCGCTTCGAGCCACTCGGCGTTGTAGAGGGTCGAGAGATAGCGGAAGCCGGTGTCGCACAGGATTGTCGCCACTCGGGCGCCCTTGCCCAACTGCTTGCCCAGCGCGACCGCGCCGGCGACGTTGATTCCGCTCGACAGCCCAAGGCACAGCCCCTCGTCCTTCAGCAGGCGGGCGACCCATTCGAGCCCTTCCTCGTCGGAAATGCGAAACTGGGTGTCGATCGGTGCGCCTTCGAGGTTGGCGGTGATCCGCCCCTGACCGATGCCCTCGGCAACCGAGTTGCCCTCGGCCTTGAGCTCGCCGTGTGCGTAATACTCGTAAAGCGCCGCGCCGTGCGGGTCGGTCAGCGCGATCGTCACCTTGTCGTCGAATTCCTTGAGCCCGAGGGCCACCCCGGCAAGCGTGCCGCCAGTGCCCACGGCACAGGTGAAGCCGTCGACACGCCCTTCCATCTGCTCCCAGATCTCGGGCGCGGTGCTCTCGATGTGCGCCCGGCGATTGGCGATATTATCGAACTGGTTGGCCCAGATCGCGTTGTCGGCCTCTTCGGCGAGGCGGCGGCTGGTGTGCACGAAGTGGCCAGGATTGGAAAACTTGGTCGGCGGGACGAGGACCAGCTCCGCGCCGAGCGCGCGCAGCGTGTCCATTTTCTCCTTCGACTGGTTCTCGGGCATGACGATGATCGTCTTGTAGCCTAGGGCATTGGCCACCAGCGCCAGGCCGATACCGGTGTTGCCCGCGGTGCCTTCAACAATCGTGCCGCCGGGCCTAAGCTCACCCCGCGCCTCGGCATCGCGCACGATCCACAGCGCCGCGCGGTCCTTGACCGAGGCGCCCGGGTTCATGAACTCGCACTTGCCCCAGATCTCGCAACCCGCCGTTTCGCTCGGGCCCTTGAGCAGGACCAGCGGAGTGTTGCCGATGAGGGCGAGCGTGTCGGGAAGCGCCTTGGGTGCCGTCATGCCAGACCGGTTAATAGGCGCAACGCCGGGCCGCAACGCAATTGCGCTTGTTACGGCTGAAATCAGTCTTCCTGCGCGATCCGCACCTTCAGCCCATCGAGGTCGGGCGTGAAGGGGATCTGGCAACCGAGGCGCGAGTATTGGTCGCGGTCCCCGCTCGAATCGAGCAGGTCGTCCTCGTCTTCGCTGATCGGCGGAAGCTTGCCGAAGAACTCCGGGTCGATGTGAACGTGACAGGTGGCGCACGAACAGCAGCCACCGCACAGCGCCAGAAGCTCGTCAAAGCCGTTGTCGCGGATCGCTTCCATCACCGTCAGCCCGTCGATCGTTTCGATCGTCGAGGTTTCGCCGGAACGAGTGGTGACGATCAGCTTGGGCATCGGGCGCAAGTCTCCTAAGGGGTCAGCGCGCGGCTGCTAGGCAATCGCGTTTCGATTGGCAAGCGGAGCACGCATGGGTCTTACAGCCGAACAACTGCATGGGGGGCTCGAGACAGTCGCGAAGCGCGACCCAGCGATCGCCCGCGCGCTCAAGCTGGCCGGACATCCCGAACCGCGCATCCGCGACCGGGGCTACCGCACCTTGCTGCGCACGATTGTCGGCCAGCAGGTCAGCGTCGCCGCCGCGTCGAGCATGTGGCGCAAGCTCGAGGCCGCGCTCGGCGAGGACATGCTGCCCGAGACGCTGCTCGCGGCCGACTTCGACAGCTTGCGCGCCTGCGGCCTGTCGCGCCAGAAGCAGGGCTACGCCCGGTCACTGTGCGAGTTGGTCGTCAGCGGCGAGCTCGACCTCGAGCAGCTGCCGACCGACGACGAGGAAGCAATTGTCCAGCTCACCCGCATCAAGGGCATCGGCCGCTGGTCGGCGGAGATCTACCTGCTGTTTGCCGAAGGGCGGCCCGACATCTGGCCGGCCGGCGACCTGGCGGTGCAAGCTGGTATCGGCCGGATCATGGGCATGGCCGAGCGTCCATCGGAGAAGGAAGTCCGAGCGCTCGCAGAAGCCTGGCGGCCGCACCGCGGCGCCGTCGCGATCCTCACCTGGCATTGCTACAACAACGCGGCGCTCTAAATCACGCTTGTGCCGCGCTCAGGCGACGGTGTATTGCACGTATAACACGGTCGCAGGAGACCCCATGACCCAAGTTCCCTTGATCACGCGCGAAGCGCTGTTCGGCAATCCTGTGCGCAGTGGCGGCGTCATCAGCCCCGACGGCAAGTGGCTCGGATGGATGGCGCCGCACGAAGGCGTGATGAACGTGTTCGTCGCCCTGTACGACAAACCCGGCGAGACACGCCGGATGACCAGCGCCGCCGAGCGCCCGATCCCGTTCTTCTCCTTCACTCGCGATTCCAGGAGCGTGATCTACATCCAGGACAAGGCCGGCGACGAGAACTTCCTGCTCTATCAGGTCGACCTCGCCAGTGGCGCGGAACGCACCCTCACGCCCTTCGAGAACACCCGCGTTAGGGTGATCGGCGGTTCGCACACCATCCGCGATAAGCTGCTCATCGGCCTCAACAACCGCAATGCGCAGTATCACGACGTCTATCTGCTGAACCTCACCACCGGCGCCCTCGACCTGGTAATGCAGAACGATTCGTTCGTCAGCTTCCTTGCTGACGACACCCTCACCCTGCGCATCGCAATGCGACAGAATGACACAGGCGGGAGCGACATTTTCGCGATCGTCGGCGGCAAGGTTTCCCAGACGCCGCGCGACAGCATCACGCTCGAGGATTCGATGACCACCAGTCCGGCCGGATACACGACCGACGGCAAGACGCTCTACTGGATCGACAGCCGCGAGCGCGACACTGCCGCGCTGATCGCCGAGGACACAGCAACCGGCGCCAAGACGGCCATCGCCGAAGATGCCAAGGCCGATATCGGCGGCACGTTGCGCGATCCGGTAACCGGCGTGGTCGAGGCGTTTTCTGTCAACTACCTCAAGACCGAATGGACCGCGCTGAAACCCGAGATCGGCCAGGCGCTCGCGTTCCTGCGCGAACGGCTCGACGGCGAGTTCGGTGTCCAGTCGCGCAACGAGGCCGACGACAAGTGGCTGGTGTGGCACGACCCGCTGACCGGCCCGACACGGGCCCTGCTCTACGACCGCACGGCCGGAACGCTCGAGGAGTTCTATGTTACTCGACCGGAGCTCGAAGGCGCGCCGCTGCAGGCGATGCATCCTCTCGAAATTCCATCGCGAGATGGCCTGACGCTGGTCAGCTACCTCACGCTGCCGCCGGGTAGCAATCCGGACGGCGACGGCCGGCCCGACAGCCCCGTGCCTATGGTCCTGCTCGTCCATGGCGGTCCGTGGGCGCGCGACGGATACGGCTTCAACCGCATGCACCAGCTGCTCGCCAACCGCGGCTACGCGGTGCTGTCGGTCAACTTCCGCGGGTCGACCGGCTTCGGCAAGGCGTTCATCAACGCCGGCAACCTCGAATGGGGCGCCAAGATGCATGACGACCTGATCGACTCCGTCGACTGGGCGGTGGCGCGGGGCATCGCGCAAAAGGACAAGGTCGCGATCATGGGCGGCAGCTATGGCGGGTACGCCACGCTCGCCGGCCTCACCTTCACGCCCGAGGTATTCGCCTGCGGTGTCGACATCGTCGGCCCGTCGAACCTCGAAACGCTGCTCGGGACGATCCCGCCGTACTGGGCGCCGATGGTCAAGCAGTTCCACGAGCGGATGGGCAATCCGAACACGCCCGTGGGCCTGCAGCTGCTCAAGGACCGCAGCCCGCTGTACAAGGCCGACAAAATCTGCCGCCCGCTGTTGATAGCGCAGGGCGCGAACGACCCGCGGGTCAAGCAGAGCGAGAGCGACCAGATCGTCGCGGCGATGGAGAAGCACAAGATTCCGGTGACCTACGTCGTGTTCCCCGACGAAGGACACGGCTTCGCGCGACCCGAGAACAACATCGCCTTCACCGCGATCACCGAGGCTTTCCTGGCGACGGAGCTCGGCGGGCGGGCCGAACCGTTGGGCGGCGACGTCGAAAAGTCGACGGCGCAAATCAAGACCGGCGCGGAGCTGGTCTAGCCATGCGCACAGTCGCCAGCGTCCATGCTGCCTATCGCGACGACATCGCCGATCTCGTCACGCGCCGTCCGGTGCCGGGGCCCGGACTGCCGCAGGTCGATCCGTTCCTCTTCCTCAACCACCACGGCCCACAGACATATCCGCCGGGCAATGGCGGGTTGCCGTTCGGGCCGCACCCGCATCGCGGGTTCGAGACGGTGACCTTCATCCTCGAGGGCACGCTCGCCCACTACGACAGCGGCGGGCACGAAAGCGTGATCGAGGCCGGCGGGGTGCAATGGATGACCGCCGGTTCGGGCCTGGTGCACGCGGAAGTCTCGCCGCCGGAGTTCAAGCGCGACGGCGGCCCGCTGGAGATTCTCCAGTTGTGGGTCAACCTGCCCGGGCGGCTGAAAATGACCAGTCCGCGCTACTCCGGGGTGCAGAAGGAGGCGATTCCGGCCGTGCCCCTGGCCGGCGGCGCGGGCGAGCTGGAGCTGGTTTCGGGCAAGTTTGAAGGCGCTGAAGGGCCGATCCATCCTCTCACCGGCGTCTTTATGTCGGTCGTGCGGCTAACTCCCGGCGGCCGCGCCGAGCTTCCCGCACCGCGCGGGCGATCCGTGTTCCTCTACCTAGCGCGCGGGAGCGTATCGGTCGGCGATGTCGCAGTCCAACAATGGCATTTGGTGACGCTCACCGACGACGGCGACAGCGTCTCGATCACGGCAGGAGAGAACGGAGCCTTGCTCCTGTTCGGCCATGCCGAGCCGATCGGCGAGCCCGTTGTCGCGCACGGCCCGTTCGTCATGAACAGCGAGGCGGAAATTCGCCAGGCGATCATCGACTATCAGGCAGGCACCTTCCAAGGCGACGGCAAGCTGGTGGAAGTCGGGCGGTAACGGGGGATAAGCGTCAATGGCACTGCGCAAGACGATCTTCGTCACCGGTGGCGGCTCGGGCATCGGCCGGGCGATCGCGATCCGCTTCGCCCACGCCGGCTGGTTCGTCGGACTGGGCGATATCAACGAGGCGGGCATGGCGGAAACCGAGGCGCTCATGCCCGGCGGGTTCGCCTATTGCCACAAGTTCGACGTTGCCGACCGCGCGGCGTGGGACGAGGCGCTGCGCATCGTTTCGGTCGCGGCGGGCGGCAAGATCGACGTGGTCGCCAACAACGCCGGCATCTCGCTCGGCGGACCGCTCGAAGAATACGAGCAGGACGAAATCGACCGCATCCTCGACGTCAACCTCAAGGGCGTGATCTACGGCGCCCAGGCCGCCTACCCCTACCTCAAGGCGAGCGCGCCCGGCTCGTGCCTGATCAACACCGCCAGCGCGGCGGCGCTCTACGGCATGGCCAACCAGTCGCTCTATGGCGCCACCAAGGCGGCCGTGCGCTCGCTGACCGAATCGCTCGACGCCGAGTGGGCGCCAGAGGGCATCCGCGTGCGCTCGCTGATGCCGAGCTTCATCGACACCCCGCTGCTGCAGAACACGCCGAACCGCAAGCGCAACGCGGTGATCCGCGACGCCGTGGTTGAGGCCGGCCTGGAATTCACCCCGGTGGAGGAAGTGGCCGAGGCAGCGTGGCAGGCGGTGACCGGTTACAAGCTGCATTACCTGATCGGCAAGACCGCGCGCCGGTTGCGGTTCATCGCCAAATGGATGCCCGGCAAGCTCCGCAACCGCGCCCGCCTGCTGGCCAAGGCGCACGAGCGGACGGCGCGCTAGAGCAGCGCGTCGATCGCCCCGGCCATGTCGACGTCGCGCTGCGACAGGCCGCCGGCGTCGTGCGTGGTCAAGGTGATCTCGACCCAGTTGTAGACGTTCGCCCACTCGGGATGATGGTCGCGTTTCTCGGCGATCAGCGCGACGCGGGCCATGAAGGCGAAAGCCTCGCTGAAATCGGCGAACTTGTAGCGGCGGACGATGGCGAGCTTGTCGTCGCGCAGGGTCCATTCGGGCAGTCCGGCGAGCGCCCACTCGCGCTCCTTCTCGGTCAGTTGCGGCACGGGCATGACTCACCTCGCTTGCTTGTCGCTCAACCTTCCTTGGCCTAACGCTCGCGCGGATGGAAGGGTGCAGCCTCGCCGTGAACGACCTCGCCTGCCGCCGCGGCGACAGGGTGCTGTTCCGCGCCCTGTCGTTCGAACTGATGGGCGGCGAGGCGCTGCAGGTTGTCGGACCGAACGGTACCGGCAAATCGAGCCTGCTCAGGATCCTCGCCGGGCTGCTCGGGCCGTTCGCGGGAACAGTCGAGCGGAGCGGCGCCATCGGCCTGGTCGACGAGCGCCCGGCGCTCGACGAGCATTTGCCGCTCGGGCGGGCGCTGGACTTCTGGGCGCATGTCGATGCGACCTCCGCGCCCGTGCCCGACCTCGGCCTCGACAGCCTGCTGGATATACCGGTGCGCTTCCTGTCGACCGGCCAGCGCAAGCGTGCCGCGCTCGCCCGGCTGATCCGCCAACAGGCGTCGGTGTGGCTGCTAGACGAGCCGCTCAACGGTCTCGATGCCGAGGCCGCGCGATCGTGCGAAGCGCTGGTGGCAGACCATTGCGTGCGCGGCGGGCTGGCGGTGGTCGCCTCGCACCAGCCGTTCGCCCTCCCCGGCCTTCGCCCCATCGCCATCTCGGACTTCGCGTCGTGAGCGGCCTCGGGGCGATCCTTCGCCGCGACCTCGCGCAGATGTTCGGCGGCGGAAGGCGCGGCGGGGCGATCCTGCCGGTGCTGTTCTTCATTGCGACCGCGATGCTGTTCCCGTTCGCGGTCGGTCCCGACCCTGTGCTGCTGGCGCGCGCCGGCGGCGGGATCATCTGGGTCGCCGCGCTGCTCGCCGCGATCCTGCCATTGGACCGCCTGCTCGCTCCCGATCTTGAGCAGGGCATGTTCGACCAGTTCGCCGTGCGGGGGATCGCCGAGGAAGCGGTCGTCGCGGTGCGCCTGCTCGCCCACTGGCTGAGCTTCGGCCCGCCGCTGATGCTCGCCGCCCTCCCCGCCGCCGCGCTGCTCGGGCTTCACGCTGATACGCTGCGCACCGTCGAGTGGGGCCTGCTGGCGGGCACGCCCGGCTTGGCCGCAATCGGCCTGATCATCGCCGCGCTGACCGTCTCGCTGCGCGCCGGAGCGGCGCTTGCCGGCCTGCTTCTCATCCCGCTCGCCGTGCCGCTGCTGATCTTCGGCGCCGGCGCGCTTTCGACCGGCGGCCAGAGCGGCCTCGCCCTCACCGCCGCAATCAGCCTGCTGCTATGCGCGATTACGCCGTTCGCCGGAGGTGCGGCGATCCGGGCCGCGAGAGAGGGCTAACCCTTTCGCACCATCACGACCCCAACGATGACAAGCCCTGCCCCCAGCACCTTGACCAAGCTGACCGGATCTCGAGGCAAGCCGAGCGCACCGAAGTGGTCGAGCACCACCGCCATCAGGATTTGTCCGGCGACGCCGATGGTGATCAGTGAGGCAAGGCCGATCCTCGGCGCCGCATAGGCAGCAACGGCGACGAACACTGCCCCGTAAAGGCCGCCGAACCAGGCGTAGTAAGGTATCCCCCTGAAAGCTCCGGCTGCCGGGTGCTGGCCGCTACCCATCCACACCACGAAGAGCGCCGCCGTTCCGACCGCGAACGAGATCAGCGCCGCCAGGACAGGCGACCCCCCGGCCTTTGCCAAGATGGAATTGGTGGGTGCCTGTACCGCGAGCAGGATGCCCGCGACGAACGCGAGAACAATCGGCAGGGCCAAGCCGGGGTTCACCCCGGAGCGCCCTTCCCGCACTTACACATAAGGGGGTTTATCCAACCCCTTCGGGCTCAGCGTGAAGATCTCGCAGCCCGTTTCGGTGATGCCGATCGAGTGCTCGAACTGCGCCGACAGACTCTTGTCGCGGGTCACTGCGGTCCAGCCGTCGGCGAGCAGCTTCACCCACGGCTTGCCGAGGTTGATCATAGGCTCGATGGTCATGAACATGCCCGGCTTGAGCTCTGGGCCAGTGCCGGCGGTGGCGGCGTGGACCACCTCGGGCGCGTCGTGGAACAGGCGGCCGAGGCCGTGGCCGCAGAACTCGCGCACGACGCCGTAGCGCTGCGCCTCGGCATGCGCCTGGATCGCCGCGCCGATGTCGCCGAGCCGCGCGCCGGGCTTCGCCTGGGCGATGCCGAGCATCATGCACTCATGCGTCACCTCGACCAACCGCTTGGCCCTCAGCGAGACGTCGCCGACGAGGTACATCCGGCTGGTGTCGCCGTGCCAGCCGTCTAGCAGCGGGGTCACGTCGATGTTGACGATGTCCCCGTCCTTGAGCGTCTTGGGCGAAGGAATGCCGTGGCACACAACGTGGTTGATCGAGATGCAGCAGGAGTGCGCGTAACCGCGATAGCCGAGCGTCGCCGGAACGGCCCCGCCGTCGAGCGTGATCTCGCGCACCACGCGGTCAAGCTCTTCGGTGCTCACACCAGGTTGCACGCGAGAGGCCATTTCGTCGAGGATTTCCGCCGCCAGCCGACCGGCCGCGCGCATGCCGTCGAAACCCTCGGGCCCGTGGAGCTTGATCGTGCCGTCGCGCAGGACGGTGTCGGCGGAGGTAACGTGCTGGTATTGCGTCATGCGCTCCATGTAGCGATCCGATGCGAAAATTGCGAGGCGTCAGCGCCTGAGCGAGAAGGCGGGTCGATACGCCGGCTTCACGGTGTCGAGAACTGCCTGGTTCACGCCGAAGTTCAATTCATAGGCGCCCTCGGCATACGGCCCTGCCACGTAAGGCCCGAACCACAAGCCGATGCGGTCGAAAGTCTTGCCGTTGGCCGAACCGACCAGCACCGTTGCCTCGTCGACGCCGACGCATTTGGCAAATTCGGCGATGACCTGCCCCTTGGGCTGCCCCTTGCGGCGCTTCGCCCGTTCGGCATCGAGCGCCTTGCATAGCTTGTCGCCCAGCGCTGCGGTGAGCGCCTTGGGCGAAGTGAACATCTCGACCGCCGGAAAGCCGCGCCCGACCTTCTTGTCCCATACCACTGTCTCGCGCCCGTAATTGCCGTGCGCGCCGCCGGTGTAAGTCGAGAAATCGCCCGTCAGGCTGAGCCAGTGGGGCAGGTTGGCGACCACCTTCCACTTCTCGGAGAAATAGTGCGGGTTATAGGGGAAGCCGTTGCTGTCGGATTCGGCTTTGCCCTTGTTGGCGTTGGCGATCAGGTCGCGCTTGCTCTTGTCGAGCTCGTCTTCGAGGCGCTGCGCGAGCGCGGGGATGTTCCCCGCCGCCGCGGGCCAGGAATAGGCGAAGCTGTAAAGATCGTTGGTTTCCTTGACGTCGTTGGCGCCGCTTGGCGCGGCAGAAGCCGTCGGGGACGCGGTGGGCTGCGGAGTCGGCGGCTTGGCGCTGGCCGTTGCGCTCGGCTTCCCGCTCGGCGGCGATTGGCTACCGCCTTGGCAGCCTGCGATGGCGAGGCACAGGAGAGGCAACAACCGGCGACACGACATTCGAAGACTCCGAACCAAAACATGTTGAGGGTCCGCAGCGCGGACCCTAGGAGCCGCTTATGAGCGACAGAACCGACCTTATCCAGCCGGATCGCGGGCAGGAAGCGATCCCAATCCACCTTGTCAACAAGGATGGCTTTGAAAGCTGGGCCCGCGCGCTCAGCGGTCCGCAGCGAACTGCGCTCGCCGCGCAGAAGTTCGACGGCTCCGGTTACCAGGTCGGCATCGTGCCTGACGGGGAGAGCTGGTTCGCGGTGGGCGGAGTCGCCAACCCCGACGCGCTGTCGAACTGGTGTATGGCCAAGCTCGCCGAAGCGCTGCCCGCAGGCACTTATCGCCGCGTCGACGGCGAGCCCGGCGTTGCGCTCCACGGCTGGCAGACCGCGCAGTACCGCTTCACGCGCTATCTCGACGTGAAGGATGCCGAAGGCCCGCGCGTGCTGCTGACCAAGGAAGCCGGCCGGATCGTCGCCGCGGAGGCCGAGGCGCAAGCCTGTTTCCTGGTGCAGGACCTCGTCAACACTCCCGCTGAGGACATGGGGCCTGCCGAGCTCGAAGCGGCAGCCGAGGGGCTCGCGAAGCAGCAAGGAGCAAAGGTCAAGGTCACGCGCGGCGACGCGCTCGAGCAGGCATTCCCGATGGTCCACGCCGTCGGAAGGGCGGCCGGCCGCAGCCATGCGCCGCGGATGATCGAGCTCGATTGGGGCGACGCAAAGGCGCCCCGGCTGGCGATCATCGGCAAGGGGGTGTGCTTCGATTCGGGCGGGCTCGACATCAAGCCCTCGGCGGGCATGCTGCTGATGAAGAAGGACATGGGCGGCGCGGCGCATGCGTTGGCGCTCGCAGGCCTGGTCATGGGGGCCGGCATGAAGGTGCGGCTGCAGGTGCTCATTCCCGCGGTCGAGAATGCCGTCTCCGGAAATGCCTTCCGCCCCGGCGACGTGCTCAAGAGCCGCAAGGGCCTCACGGTCGAGATCGGCAACACCGATGCGGAAGGCCGGCTGGTCCTCGCCGACGCGCTAGCGCTCGCAAGCGAAGGCAATCCCGACCTGATCATCGATTTCGCCACCCTCACCGGCGCCGCCCGGGTCGCCCTAGGACCCGACCTGCCGGCGCTGTTCACCCGCGAGGACGCCACCGCCGAAGCGCTGTTCGCCGCAGGGAAGGAAAGCGACGATCCGGTCTGGCGCCTGCCCCTTCACGAGCCCTACGCCGAATGGCTCAAGTCCGACATCGCCGACACCAACAACGCGCATGCCAACGCCTTTGCCGGCTCGACGGTTGCCGCGCTATTCCTCGACAAGTTCGTCGGCGAAGGCATCGACTGGGCGCATTTCGACACCTTTGCCTGGCGGCCGAACGCCAAGCCGGGGCGGCCAAAGGGCGGAGCCGCGCTCGGCTTGCGCGCTTCGTGGACGATGCTCAGGCAGCGCTTTGGTTAAGGCGCGCGGAGCGCCCTGCTTGCCCCTGGTGCAGCGGCAGTCTAAGCGCCGCGTCCAAGCGAGAAACCGGTGAAGCCTGAGGCAGACATCACGACCTGGCACAAGCGCGCGCAAGGGCCGTTCGCCCTTGCGGGGCCCGCCGCGCGTCCTGATTGCCGCACGGTGCCGCTGAGAGGCGATCTCGCGCACATCGGCCTCGCGGGAAAGTACTTCGTCCCGCACTACGCCGTTCCCCAGCCTCGCACGGTTCTCCCCGGCGGCGCACCGCTGCGCGTGAGCACGGACGAAGGCGCCGAGGAGCTATGCATCCTGCTGGAAGGCGACAGCTTTGAAGTTCTCGATGTCGCCGGCGGCTGGGCCTGGGGCTGCCTCTCGCTCGAGGGACCGGTGGGCTATGTCCACCTCGACCGGCTCGAGCCGCTCGTGTGATGGCGCGGTCTCTCTTCATCGACGGCGGCGCTGGAACCACCGGCCTCGAGATCGCCGACCGGCTGGCCGAGCGGGTGGAATTCGAGCTGGTGGTGCTCGACGACGCGCGGCGCAAGGATCCCGTCGCGAGGGCCGAAGCGCTCAACTCGGCGGACTTCGCCATCCTCTGCCTGCCCGACGAGGCCGCGCGCGAAGCCGTGACGCTGATCGAGCCCGGCAGCCGGGTACGCGTGATCGACGCTTCGAGCGCGCATCGGGTGGCGCCCGGCTGGGTGTTCGGCTTCCCCGAGATTTGCGGCCGCGAGGCGGTGGCCAGCGCCGCGAGCGTGTCGAATCCGGGCTGCTATTCGACCGGGTTCATCGCCCTGCTCGCGCCGCTGGTTCGTGCGGGACTGCTGCCGGCCGACTGGCCGTACACCTGCAATGCGGTCTCCGGTTATTCGGGCGGCGGGAAATCGCTGATCGAGCGCTTCGAAGGCGATCCCGACATCGCCTGGCGGGGCTATGCGCTCGCACTGGGCCACAAGCACGTGCCCGAGATGCAACAGCATTGCGGGCTGGAGATCGCGCCGCTGTTCTCACCCGCGGTAATTCCCGCGCACCGCGGCATGGTGACGGAGATTCCGCTGCCGCTCGGAGCGATGGCGAACGCCGCCGGGGTGACAGAGCTGCGCGCTTGCCTCGCCGAATTCTACGCCGGCAGCCCGATCGTCTCGATGGGCGAGGAGCCGCTGTTCGGCGAACTGCTGCTGCGCCGCTCGCGCGAGCCATCGGACCGAATGGAACTGTTCGTCTTCGCCTCTCCCGACGGCAGCCAGGCGCGGCTGGTGGCCTCGCTCGACAACCTCGGCAAGGGCGCCAGCGGAGCAGCGGTGCAATCGTTGAACCTCATGGCCGGACTCGAGGAAACGGCCGGACTCAGGCTTTAATGCCTGTTTCGTAGGCACGCCTGCCCGCATTCTAAGCAACCAAAGATCGGGATCGCGATCTATAGTTGCGCGGCGCCGCGCGGGCGCCGCGCAATTGTGCGATTCCGCCCTTTCCCGCGCGCGTCTGATTGTCTACCTCTCGCCCGTCACGCCTTGGCACGATTCTTGTAGATGAAATGCCGGGATCAAACGGATCGTCCGGCCCGCGGCCCGAAGGGGAATGCGGTGCCGGCTTTGCTCGCAGGGGTCATGTGAAAAAGATCGAAGCCATCATCAAGCCGTTCAAGCTGGACGAGGTGAAGGAAGCGCTGCACGAAGTCGGCGTCTCGGGCATCACGGTGACCGAGGCCAAGGGTTTCGGCCGCCAGAAGGGCCACACGGAGCTCTATCGCGGCGCGGAATACGTGGTCGACTTCCTGCCCAAGGTTAAGCTCGAGGTCGTCGTCCCCGACGGCCAGGCCGAGCGGGTGGTCGAGGCGATCGCCAACGCCGCCCAGACCGGGCGCATCGGCGACGGCAAGATCTTCGTCTCGACCATCGACACGGCCTTGCGCATCCGCACCGGCGAGAAGGACGACGCCGCGATCTGAGTTTCCCGGCCGCGGCGGCGCCACGGCCATCATCAAACAAGACGTAACGCTCAAGGAAGGAAGACCATGCCCACCGCAAAGGACATCGTGAAGCGGATCAAGGACGAGGAGATCGAATGGGTCGATCTCCGCTTCACCGATCCCAAAGGCAAATGGCAGCACCTGTCGATGGTCGCTTCGGCCCTCGACGAGGACCAGCTCGAGGAAGGCCTGATGTTCGACGGCTCGTCGATCGCCGGCTGGAAGGTGATCAATGAATCCGACATGATCCTCAAGCCTGACCTTACCGAAGTTTACATGGACCCGTTCAGCGCGACGCCGATGATGATCGTGTTCTGCGACATCATCGAGCCTTCGACCGGCGACTGGTACGCGCGCGATCCGCGCACGACCGCCAAGCGCGCCGAGAACTTCCTCAAGACCACCGGCCTGGGCGACACCGTCTATGTCGGCCCCGAGGCGGAGTTCTTCATGTTCGACGACGTGCGCTTCGAGGACGGTTATGCTGGCTCGGGCTTCCAGATCGACGATATCGAGCTGCCGACCAACACCGGCGCCGAGATCGAAGGCGGCAACATGGCGCACCGTCCGCGTGCCAAGGGTGGCTACTTCCCGGTCGCGCCGGTCGACAGCGCGATGGACATTCGCGGCGAGATGGTCAGCACGATGCTCGAGATGGGCCTGCCGTGCGACAAGCACCACCACGAGGTGGCCGCCGCGCAGCACGAGCTCGGCCTCACTTTCGGCACGCTGACGCAGACCGCCGATCGCATGCAGATCTACAAGTACGTCGTGCACCAGGTCGCGCACGCCTACGGCAAGACCGCCACTTTCATGCCCAAGCCTATCAAGAGCGACAACGGCAGCGGCATGCACACGCACATGTCGATCTGGGACAAGGGCAAGCCGCTGTTCGCCGGCAACGGATATGCAGGGCTGTCTGACATGTGCCTGTACTTCATCGGCGGCGTGATCAAGCACGCCAAGGCGCTCAATGCCTTCACCAACCCGACCACCAACAGCTACAAGCGGCTGGTGCCGGGCTTCGAGGCGCCTGTGCTGCTCGCCTATTCGGCGCGCAATCGTTCGGCCTCATGCCGCATTCCTTACGGCGCGGGTGAGAAGGCCAAGCGCGTCGAGTTCCGCTTCCCGGACGCGCTCGCCAACCCGTACCTCGCTTACGCGGCAATGCTGATGGCCGGCCTCGACGGGGTGCAGAACAAGATCCACCCGGGGGAGGCGATGGACAAGAACCTGTACGACCTGCCCCCGGCCGAGCTGGCGGAGGTGCCGACCGTGTGCGGTTCGCTCCGCGAGGCGCTCGAATCGCTCCAGGCGGATCACGAGTTCCTGCTCAAGGGCGACGTGTTCACGATGGACCAGATCGAGAGCTACCTGGAACTGAAGTGGGAAGACGTCAGCCGCTGGGAGACCACGCCCAGCCCGGTCGAGTTCGATATGTACTACAGCTCCTGATCGCGCTTCAGGGCGTGAACAACGAAAGGCGCCCGGAGCGATCCGGGCGCCTTTCCTGTTTCACCAACCCAATCGCCTAGGTGCAGGCGCCAGACGCCCGCATGGCCATGCCCTTGAACCCGCCCGGACACCTGGGCTTGCCGCTTTGCTGCTGCTGCGGCCGGCCCCGGTCGGGCGCGTCGGCGTCGTCTTCCGCACCGCCGAACCCGCCCATGTCGGGCATGCCGAGGATCGTCATCGCGTTTGAGCGGAAGCGCACGCGGGCGATCCACTCGGGCTTCCACGCGGCCTTGGCGTTGGCCGGACGCGGCGGATAGGCGAACTCGCTCTGCGGGCCGTAGCCATAGAGATTGAGCATCATGTTGTCGCTGCCGAGCTTGCGAACTTCAGCGGGGATTGTGCAACTCGTCTGGCTTGCGGGCATGACGGTCCTGGCGGCGACCAGTTTGACCACCGCCGCAGGCGAGAGCCAATCTCCCAACGCGCCGCCGAACTGTTGGGTGGCCGACGAGGACCACCAGACCATCTCGGTCGCCTGGCCGCGGCCCATGTCTTTCGCGCCCATCGCCCACGCATAGTAGCCGGTCGCTTCGGGCAGGCCGTTCCAGGTCAAGCCGAAGGCACCGCTCGCCAGCGACGACGATCGCGGTTGCAGCGGGGGCATGAAATCCTGGTCGAGCTTGAAGGCGATTTCCGGCGAATAATTGCCCGCGATCCGATGGTCGCCGCGCAGCGACGCCGACGAGGGGACCTGCTTCGAATTCCGGCCATTCGGCCACTCTCCGAAAGTCTTGCTGTTTTGCTGGGTAATTCGCCAATCATCCGGCGAATTGGCCGCGGTTGAATATAGGCCGGGCGGAACCTGGCCCCTCGCCATCTTGGCGAAGTCGATTACTACTGGCTGGCCAGCTGGCGCGTGTTCGCCGCAACCCCAGAAGAGGTACAGCTTGGCACTGGGAAGCTGGCCCTGCTGCTGCCGGCCGGGGACGACGGGAGCGCTCGGCTCGCTTACCGGAGTAATCAGCGGAACCGAGGGTCCGACTCCGACGCCGGCGGGCAGGAAGTGATCGGCCGATGGGGCACCAGTCGCGGCCCGCGAGGATCCGAGCCTTAGCTGCAGCTCGTGCACCGCGGCGCCCCCGCCGCCCCGCAGAATGGCCATTGGATTGCCGCCACCGGCCATCGCCGCCATCCCGGAAACGGTTCCTGCGTCCATCGTATAGCGGGCTATCGGCCCGGAAGCCTGCTGTGTCGCGGCAGGCATGGCCGCGAGGCCGATCACGAGCGCTGTCCCCAGACAGGCCGCTCGGCGGATGCTGTGATTCATGGAATATCGCCTCCCCTCAATCTCCCCAACGCTACATATTGTACCACCTGCCGGCGCTCCGGTCATATACGAAGTGCAGCTGATGAACGCGCCGGATGCCGGCAAATCCGAGGTGCGGGCGCTTGCGCGCCGTCTCCCTCGACGGTCTTCTCGAAAAGCCCAGGCCGGCCTCAATAATCCTTGTGATACGCGGCTGCGATGGTTTCACGGCCAAGCGACGAGACCGATCCCAGCAGCGACAGCCAGCTCGTGATACGGAACTCCAGGCTTGTCGCGTTGTAGCCGCGCCCGTCGGTGACGAGCTCGACGTAGAAGCGCCGCCCGAAGCGCTTGCCGAGCGCCAGCGCGGTCCCGTGATTGAGAGCCGGATCGGCCGGCACAATCCGCAATCGGTCGAGGCCGATCGCCTTGCGCAGCCGGTTGATCGGATCGAGCCCCGCCCCGCCGCGCAGGCTCGCCACCGCCGCGCCCAATTGCAGCGCGTCGGTCGCCGACAGGTTCGAGATCGATCCGCCGAAAAGAAGTTGCGCCAGGATCTCCTCCTCCGGCATCGACGGTGTGGACGAAAATTCGATGTCGGGCTTGGAGGCGCTGCCACCGACCGTCACTTTGACCGTGAGCGAGTTGACCGTCGTCTCGGCAACCAAGTCGATCTGCGGATCGGGCGGCGAGTTCTCGTTGAAGTCAATTACCCCGCGGGTGATGTCGAAGCGCGCGCCGGCGAAATCGTAGAACCCTTGTCGCGGCACGACCCGCGCGATGCCGCCGATCCGCGGATCGGCAGTGGTGCCGCGCAGCACGATGTTGGCGCTCCATTCGCTATCGAGCCCCATGCCGTCGACCTTGATGCCGCCGGGCGCGGTCGCGTCGATCAGGTAGCGCCAGGGCGAGCCTGGAGGCGCCGGGGGAGCGAGGTCGGCGGGAAGGTTGATGTCGGTGGTCTTGATGTTCGGCAGCTCCGCCGCACCCGTCGCCGCGCCGAGCCGCCAATGCGCCTTGTTGACCTTCAGGCGCCCGGCGATCGTCCCGCCGACGCCGTTCGAGACGATCCGCATCGGCCCGGTGACCGTTGCGCCCATTGTCGTCAGGTCGAGGATTTGCGCCTTGATCGCGGCGATCCGCAAGTCGAGCGCCGGGCCGCGGCCCGGTCCCAGGCCGGAGAGGTCGACGAACCCGCTGCCGACCACGCTGCCGCCGTTCGGCGCCGTTCCGGCAAAGCTGGTCAGTTGCAGCCGCGAGCCGGCGAAGCTGCCCGCCGCCTTGACCTGCTTGAGGTCGGTGCCGGTCAGCACGCTCTGAACCCGCAGATTGTCGCCGGCTATCGAACCGCGAACCTGCGGATTCGCCAGCGAACCGCGCACGTCGGCCGCTACGTTGACGGTGCCGGTGACATCGAAAGTCTCCACCGCTGCAAGCCGCCACAGGGCATCCGCGGGTCCCTGATAGCGCAACTGGGCATAGAGATCGCCCGCACTCAGGCGGTCAAACAGCGCGCCATCCGGCGGCAAATTGGCGACGCGGCCCTGCAGGCGGCCGAGCATCTGCCCCTTGTCCTGCAAGACGGCGCGGGCCTGCAGCAACGTCGGAGTTAGCTGGGCGGCGAGCGCCAGATCGACCGGGCGTGAGGTCAGCAACAAGCCCGAGCGAGTAAGGCCGGTGATCATAACCCGCGCGTCTCCGGACGGCGCGCCGCCCAGGCCGGTATGGAAGTCGACGATACCCGAGATCGAACCGCCAAGTCCCAGGTCCGCGCCGCCGATGTCGATCAGCGACAGCGGCAGCTTCGCCAGACTGAGGCTCATTTGCGTGCCGTGGGCACCGCCGAACTGCCCCTCGGCAATGGCAATCCCGCCGCCAAACGTGATCTGCGTCTTCTGCAACTGCCAGTTGCCGTCGGGCTGCCTCAGGAGTACCGCGCGGCGCGGCATCGTGATGGTTTGCCCGCCATAGTGGCCGCGCGCCGCCGCCGCGATGCGGTCGGGCGTGATGTCCCCGCTAACTTGTAGGTCGAATTGAGAGCCGCGGCGGCCCGACAAGCCGCCGTTGAAAGTGCCGCGCCCGTTGACGATGTCTGCCTGGGCAGCCGCACGGCCGATGAACAGGCTGCCGTAGCTGATCCCCTGCGCCTGCACGTTGCCCTGGATCGAGCTGTGCCCGCCGCCGACGAAGCCGCTGGCGGCGATCGTCGCCTGGCGAACTGCAAGACGCGTCGCTCCGCCGAAGGTGGCATCGTTCGCGATTATATGAATATCGAAGCCTTGCTCGGCGCCGTGGGGCGCGAGCGCGATCGTGCCATTGAGGCCGCCCCCGCTGAGCCGCAGGTTGCCCGAAGCGGCCCCGCCGCCGAGCGTCAAATTGCCGGTAACCGCGGTCCGCCAGACATCGAGATGATCGATCGCGATGCGTGTCGGTCCGCCGGCCGGGGACGTAAGGAACAACAGTCCCTTGAACGGCCCAAGGGTCGATTCACCGTTCGTGTCGATCTGGAAGCCGTCCCGGGTGGGTACGAGCGCAATGTGCACATCGCGCAGACCTGCGGCCGGCATCGGATTGGCGAAAACGAGATCGGCGTGCGGACCGTCCTTGGCGAGCGTCGCCTTGACGGTGAACGCGCCGTAATCGACGTGCCGCCCGGTCCCGACGAGCGTGGTCGTGCCGCTTTGGATTCGGCCATCGAGCAGCAGCGAAAGTTTGTTCGCCCGTATCGTGGTCTTGTGGAAGACAATCGGCTGGCCCGAGGCGAGCTGAACTCCGCCCTGGAAGCGTATGTTGCCGCCGGTCAGGTTGGCCAGCGTGGCGTTGCTCACCCGGGGCATGCGTCCGCTGAAGTTCGCCGCGAGCCGCCACGGCACGCCGTTGCCGATCAGGAAGCGAAACTTGGCGCCGACGTCGATCGTGCCGAGGTTGGGCACGATGAGGCCGCGCGCTTCGACCGGGCCGGCAATCCCATAACCGCCGCGATTGATGTCGCCGCGCAGCGTCAGGTTCGCCGTCAGCCCGGGAAAGCGCAGCTGCAAATCGTCCGAGCGCAAGTCGGCGTTGGCAAGGTACACCGTAGCGGTGAGCCGACCGTTCGCCAGCGTCGGATCGAGAATCGTGTTGCCGCTGACGATGCGCTGGATCGAGGCGTCGAGGGGCAGCGTCCAGCGTGTACCGTCGTAAGCCAGCCGGCCGCGTTCGGCGATTCCATTGAAGACGGTGCCGCCGAAGTCGGCCTGTCCGACACTGAGATCGAACGGCGCGGAAAAGCCGTGCCATGGTCCGTCGATCGTCGTCCGAACCGACGCATCGCGCAAGGTCAGGCCCGGACCGAACAGCTGCGAATCGAGCAGCTTGATCCGAAGCTGAGCCTTCCGAAAGGCGTTGTTGCCCAGGTCGACGCCGCCGTTACCATCGACGCTCACGCCATGTCCGCGCAGAGCAGTGGAGCCGGCGAGCACGCTGTTCTTTAGCGTGCCGACCAGCGCGATTGCCGTGGAATCGCCAAGCGCCCGCGCGGAAAGACCCGTCAGGTAATCCCGATGCTGGACGAGGCCGGTGATGCGATAGAGGCCCGAACGATTGACCAGTTTGAGCGCCGCGAGTTGCGCACCGTCCTCTTTGGCGACGAGGGCGCCGTCCCACTTCTTCCAGGTTCCGTGGCCGAGCAGGCGAACGCGCGTATCGTGCCGGGTGCCGGCAAGCGACGCGAGCAAGCCCCCCTTGGGGGCGCGGTAATCCAGGTCGAGGTCGAACACGTTGCCGTCGGGTTCAGCGTTGACCAGGACCTTGAAACGATCGCCCCCGCCGAGCTGGCCGTTGGCGTCGAGCTTGACGAGGCCGCGATGGACGTGCGCGTGCGCCTGGAAATTGACGTGCCGTTCCTCGCCGAGGAGCCCTTTGTTGACGGTCAAGTCGTCGATCACGAAGCGATCGACGCGGATGTCGAAGTTGGGCAGCGTAGGGGCGTTGGGATTACCCGGGACGAGCTCGGGCTTCGCGTAGAGCGTACCGTGGTGCAGCACCAATGCGCGCACATCGAGACCCGAGAACGGGAACTTGTACGGACGCCAATTCAGCTCGACCGCCGGCACAGTGAGGAACAGCCGGCCGCCCGCGTCACGAAACTTCACGTCGTACAAGGTCGCATTCCAGAGCACAGAGCCTTCGATCCGTCCGACGCTGACCTTCAGCCCAGACGCCGGTGCGACCTTGGCGATCTGGTTGACGATGAACTGTCGTCCGGAGCCGGTGTTCAGATAGAGGACCGCAGCTGCGAGCAGCGCCAGAAGCACAACGACCAGCCGCCCGGCCCAGAGAACGATCGAGCGAGCGCGATGACCGCGCCGGCGGACCACGACGGTCTCGTCCTGCCAGCCCATGACCTCGTCTTCGGCCATCAGAAGGCTTGTCCCAGAGCGACGTAGACGCCTACTTTTCCATCACCCGGGCCGGGATTGAGCGGTACGCCGACGTCGACACGGACAGGCCCGAAGGCGGTGAAATAGCGCACGCCGACCCCGGCGCCGACCTTGATCTCGTTGAAGCTTGGGGTCGGCCCGCTTCCAACGGCCCCCGCATCGACGAAGGGTACGATCCCGAGCGCGCCGGCGAGCCAGGAAGTCTGGATTCGCGCCTCGGCAGACATCTCGACGAGCGACCGTCCACCGGTCGGGTCGCCCTGGTTGTTGCGCGGACCGATCGTCTGGTATCCGAAGCCGCGAACCGATCCGCCACCGCCCGCATAGAGACGGCGCGAGGGCGCAATCGCCGAGAGCGGCGCCCCGGGAATGCTGGCGACACGCACGCGCGCGGCAAGAACGATCTTCTGGCTCGCGGAAAGGTAGTAGCTCGCGTCACCCTGGGCGCGCAGATAGAAGCTCTGCACCGAATTGGTGCGCGAAGTTTCCGGCGAGAGATGCGCCGAGACGCGGTAACCCTTGGTCGGGTTGAGCAGATTGTCCGACTTATCGAATTGCGCATAGAGCGGGAACGCACCGATGAAGTAAGTCTGCCGCGGACCGAAATGACCGCTGGCATCTGCCTGGCGCTCGGCGGTCGCCGTCAATTCGAAGCCGCCCGACCAGCTGAACTTCTTTTGGTACAGCAGTGTGCTGAGGCGTTCGAAGCTTCCCACCAGCGAAGCGGTGCGCGCGTCGTAAGCAGCGTAATCGAGCGTGCTGGCGTAGGCGTCGAGAGTCAGCACCTTGTCGCGCCCGTGGAAGTTGTTGCGCCGGAAGGTGACTCCGAACAGCTGTTCTTGAGTTCCGGCAATGGCCCGAACCTTCAGCGCGCCTTCGGGCGGGAACAGGTTACGGTGCTCCCAGCTGCCTTCCGCCTTGAACCCTTCGCCGGTGCCGTAGCCGAGCGAACCAATGATTGTACGCAGCTTGGCCTTGGTCATCTCGACCGCGATGTCGACCGTGCCCGGTTCCCCATTGGCTGGAGGCGTGACCTCGACCGGCGTCAACTTGCTGGTGGCGACCAGACTGGTCGCCTGAATGGCCTGCCGCAGGTCGAGTTGCAGGCTGCGCTGATACAGATCGCCGGGGCCGAAGCGAGCGATCTCGGCCAGGTGCTTGCCCGACAGGAAATCGGGCAGGTTGCTGGTGATCTTGCCGAAGCGGTACTTGCCGCCGGGAGTTACTTTCATCGTCAGGTCGCCCTGCTCGCGGGCGTGGTCGATCAGCAGCGAAGGATCCTGGATCGCCGCGAAGGGATAGCCACTTTCACCCAGGGCTGTATCGAGATCGGCGCGCTCGGTATCGATCTTGTCCTGTAACAGCGGATCGCCGCTCTGGATTTCGAACGCCGCGCGCAACATTGGAAAATCAAGGCCCGCCGCCGCGAGGTCGCCCAGATCAATCGCGCCAACCGTGTATTGCTTGCCGGGGAGGATGTCGAAGCGAACGCTCGGCTCGGTCGTCTTTGCCTGCCCGTCGTCACCCCCGCTGACATTGCGCATCACCAGCGCGTCGTTATAACCGTAGACCCGCAGCATCCGCTCAAGCAGCGCCTCGTCCTGGCGGGCTTGCGCCGCCAGGCGCGCCGCGCTGCCGCCGTCGTCATAGTGCTCGATCGTCGAAAGCTGCTTGAAGCGGCTGACGAACTTGTCGCGCTCGAGGAATTGCGCGGCGGCCGAGGGGAATACCAGCGTCAGCTCGCTCGACAGGCGCACCTCGTCGCCCTTGTCGATGCGGGGAAGCGGCGTCTCGGGCTCGGCGAACTGGATGTCGGGCTCGGGCGTGAGCGGAGCAAGCTGCGGCAACTGCAGCTGGTCGGGCCACGGCACCGTGACCAGCGGCATGTCGGCGAGCGGCGTGTCGGGCTGGACTTCGGGCTGAGGGCTTTGCGGCGGTGCTGTGTCGGGCTTCACCCCCTGCTTGGCCCAGTCTTGCGGATTATCGATCGCCGAGTCCGGGATCAGGTCTTCGAGCTCAGGAAGCGTGGTGCGGTCCTGGGCGAAGGCCGGCTGGACGAGCACGGAGGAAATCGCCAGCGCGGCGACAATGAGGCGCAAACGGCGGATCAGCGTGTTCTCAGCCGATCTTGTACTGAAACTGCCCGCCAGGCGTGCCGTCCTTGCCGCCGCCGTCGACGGCAGGAGCATCTTCACGGCGAGCAGCGGCAGCCGCCGCAATGAGCCCGGCCTGTTGTTCGTCGCTGAACCGGCGCCAGCCGTCGGGGCCGAGCCGTTCGAGCGGGCGATAGCGGACCTTGTATTGCATGCGCTGCGCGCCATCCACCCAGTAGCCGAGGTAGACGTAAGGCAGCCCGGTGTCGTTCGCGCGCTGAATATGGTCGAGGATGATGTAGTTCCCAAGCCCAGTGCGCGCCTCATGTTCCGGGTCGTAGAAGCTGTAGATCATCGACAACCCGTCTCCCTGGCGGTCGGTCAGGCACGCGCCGACCAAGCGGCCGGGCCTCCCATCCTCCGAGGGCTCCCTATACTCGATGACAAAGCTGGAGACCGACGTATGTTCCACCATGTCGGCGTAATCGATTTCGTCCATCGCCGCCATGCCGCCGCCCGGGTGGCGATGCGACAGGTAGCGCTGAAGCAGCTCGAACTGTTCGGTGGTCGCCCACGGGCGGCATTCGCTGGTGACGAGGTCGCCGTTGCGCTTGTTGTTGCGCCGTTGCGCCGACGACGGCGTGAACTCCGTAGCCACCACGCGAACCGACACGCAGGCGCGGCAGTCGAGGCAGCTCGGGCGATAGGCGACGGTCTGGCTGCGACGGAAACCGATCCGGCCGAGCGCGTCGTTGAGCTCCTCCGCGTGCGGGCCTTTTAGTTCGGTGAATACCTTCCGCTCGATCCGGCCCGGCAGATAGGGGCACGGCGCGGGGCTCGTCACGAAAAAGCGGGGAAACCGAATGGGGGCCGTCACGGCGTTGGCGGTCCTCTCCTGAAGCCAATCGAATGCTCTACGAGCGAAGCCGGGGTATGCTCCCGGGACTCGCCTGTTAGAAGAGTCTTAACCCTAATTTCCCCCGGATGCAGGGTTAATTTGCGCAGGGCAGAGGGGAAAAGGGCGAATCGCCCCGTTTTCGGTCAGTTGAGCTCGACCTGGCTAACCGAATAGCCCTTGGCCCGTAGCGCCGCGATCAGCTTCTCGAGCTGCTGCCGGTCGCGCGCCTCGCACTCGATGTCGGTGACCAGGCCTTTGGCGGGCAGGTCGGTAAAGATCCGCTGGTGGTAGATCTCAAGGATGTTGACACTATGCGCATCAAATTCATGCATGACTTTGTAGAGGGCGCCGGGACGGTCCTGCAGCGTGATTCGCAAGCGCGCGAGGCGGCCCACTCGCGCAAGGTCGCGAAGCAGAACGTTGGCGAGCAAGCGGGTGTCGATGTTGCCACCGCAGAGCACCAGGCCGACTTTCTTGCCGGCGAACAGTTCCTTGTACGCCATGACGGCGGCGAGCCCGGCGGCGCCGGCGCCTTCGACGACGGTCTTCTCGATCTGCAGCAGCAGTGACACCGCCGTCTCGAGGTCGGCCTCGCTCACCAGCACGATGTCGTCGACCAGCCGCTCGATAATTCGGGAGGTGAACTCGCCCGGTTCTTTGACCGCGATGCCTTCGGCGAGCGTGTCGCCGCCGCAGGGCAGGTGCTCGCCTTTGATCTTGTCGTACATCGAGGGGTACAGCTGCGCCTGGACGCCGATCACCTCGATCTTCGGATTGAGCGCCTTGGCGACCGTCGCCATGCCAGAGATCAGTCCGCCGCCGCCGATCGGCACGACCAGCGTCTCGAGCTCGGGCGCATCTTCGAGCATCTCGAGCGCCACGGTACCCTGTCCCGCAGCTACGTCGGGATCGTCGAACGGATGGACAAAGGTCAGCCCGAGCTGCTTTTCCATGCTCCGGGCGATAGCGTAGGCCTCGTCGTAAGTTTCGCCTTCGAGCAAGACTTTGCCTCCGACCTGCTCGGTCTGCATGACCTTCACCATTGGCGTGGTCTTGGGCATGACGATGGTGACCGGCACCCCGAGGCGGGTTCCGTGATAGCTGAGGCCTTGCGAATGGTTTCCGGCCGAGGCTGCGATCACGCCGCGCTTCCTCTGCGTCTCGTCCATCAGCAGCAGGGCATTGAGCGCGCCGCGTTCCTTGTAGGCGGCGGTGAACTGGTGGTTCTCGAACTTGAGCCAGATCTCGGCGCCGGTGATCCGCGACAGGGTCTTGGAATAGGCAGTCGGCGTGCGCACGACCGCGCCCTCGATGCGGCGCGCGGCGGCGCGCACGTCCTCGATGGTCAGTTGCTGCTCGGCGGTGAGGCTGTCGTCCATAGGGGCGCTGCGGTAACGCAATTCGCGCCTCCTGCAAATCGCCGACACGCACAACGATTGCTTTGCCTGAGGCAAGGCGGCAGGAGGCCGGCCATGAGCAGTTCGCAGCGCATCGCCTTCCTCGGCCTCGGCGTGATGGGCGCGCCGATGGCCGGCCACCTCGCCCGTGCCGGGCACAAGGTCACCGCTTACAACCGCACCGCCTCGCGCGCCGAGGCGTGGCTCGCCAGGCATCGCAGCGAAGGGCTCGAGGTCACGACCGCCACCACGCCGGCCGAGGCCGCGGCCGGACAGGACGTGGTGATAACCTGCGTCGGAAATGACGACGACCTGGCTCAGGTGGTGCTCGGTAGCGCCGGCGCGCTCGCGGCCATGCTCAAAGGCGCGCTGTTCATCGATCACACGACTGTCTCTCCGGCCATCGCCCGCCGCATCGCCGAGGCGGCCGCGACACGCGGCATCGATGCGCTCGACGCTCCCGTCTCGGGCGGCCAGGCCGGCGCCGAGAACGGCAAGCTGGCCGTGATGTGCGGCGGCTCGGCGCGCACGATGGAGCGCGCCCGGCCGGTAATGCAGGCCTATGGCGCGCGCATCGTCCATGTCGGCGGGGCCGGCGCGGGCCAGGCGACCAAGGCGGTCAACCAGATCTGCATCGCCGGGACCCTCGCCGGACTGTCCGAGGGTGTCCGCTTCGCGCAGGCCGCCGGGCTCGACATGGGCAAGGTGCTCGAGGCGATTTCGGGCGGGGCGGCGCAAAGCTGGCAGATGGAAAGCCGCTGGAAGACCATGGACGCCGGCGAATTCGATTTCGGCTTCGCCATCGACTGGATGCGCAAGGATCTCGCGATAGCGCTGGAGGAGGCGCGCAAGAACGGGGTCGACTTGCCGGTTACCGCCCTCGTCGACGGCTATTATGCCGAGGTGCAGGCGCAAGGCAGCGGGCGGCAGGACACCAGCGCGCTGATCCGGCACTTGCCTGAAAGTACCGCCGAGTGATCCGCCACGCGATCACGGCGGCGGCCTTGTTGCTACCCGCCCCTGTTCTCGCCGACACGCTGATCGACAACGTCAACGGCATCTCGGTCGACAGCGCGGATCACGTCACGCAATTCGCCGCGATGGTGATCGACGATCATGGGCGCGTCGCCCAGATTCTGTCGCGCTTCGACAAGGTGCCGCGGACCGCATACCATATCGACGGCAAGGGCCGAACGCTCGTGCCCGGCATGATCGACGCACACCTGCACATGATGGAACTCGGGCTGGGCCTGCTCACGCTCGATCTCTCGGGCACCAAATCGCTCGAGGAAGCGCAAGCGAAGATCGCCGATTACGCCAAGGCGCATCCCGACGCGCCGTGGATCATCGGGCGCGGCTGGAACCAGGAGACCTGGAAGCTCGGGCGCTTTCCGACCGCCGCCGAAATCGACGCCGTCGTGTCCGACCGGCCCGTCTGGCTCGAGCGCGTCGACGGTCATGCGGGCTGGGCCAATTCGCTCGCGCTCGCCGCCGGCGGGGTTACCGCCAGGACCGTCAACCCGGCGGGCGGGCGAATCGAACGCCTCGCCGGCACCCAGAAGCCCGCCGGCGTGCTGGTCGACAACGCGCAGACGCTCATCGACGACAAAGTCCCGCCGCCGCGACCGCAGGACCGCGATCTGGCGCTTTTCGAAGCCCAGAAGCTGCTTGAGCGCAACGGCGTCACCGCCGCCGGCGACATGGATTGCACGATCGAGAACTGGATGACCTATCGCCGCGCGGGCGACACCGGCCGGCTGCAGGTCCGCCTGATGAGCTATGCCGCCAGCGTGGCCGACATGTTGCTGATCGGCGGCACCGGGCCGACGCCATGGCTCTATGACGACCGGCTGCGCCTCACTGGACTTGGCGAGCTCTACTTCGACGGCGCGCTCGGCAGCCGCGGGGCCTTACTCAAGGCCCCCTATGCCGACGATCCGAAGAACAGCGGCAACCAGCGGCTCACCGATGCTCAGTTGCGCAACATGATGAGCCGCGCGTCGATGGACGGCTTCCAGGTTGCCATCCACGCGATCGGCGATGCCGCCAATGCCGAGGTGCTTGGCGCCATCGACGAACTGTCGAAGGACTTCACCGGCGATCGTCGCTGGCGCATCGAGCACGCGCAGATCGTCGATCCGGCGGACCTTCCCCGCTTCGCGCAGCACGGCATCGTCGCCTCGATGCAGCCGGTCCACCAGACCTCCGACCGCCTGATGGCAGAGGCGCGGCTGGGTCCCGACCGCCTCACCGGCGCTTATGCTTGGCGTTCGATGCTGGCGAACGGCGTGCCGTTGGCGTTCGGCTCGGACTCGCCCGTCGAAGCGCCCGAGCCCTTCGTCGGCATCGCCGTGGCGGTGAGCCGGCAGGACATCGACCAGCAGCCGCCGGGCGGTTGGCAACCGCAACAGACGATAACGCGCGAGCAAGCCCTCGCGGCCTATACCGCCGGGGCCGCCTACGCGACCTTTGCCGACGGCCGGTTCGGCGAACTCAAGGCGGGGGAGCGGGCCGATTTCCTGCTCATCGACCGCGACCCGCTGGTTTCGGCGCCCGCCGATATCCGCAAGACCAAGGTGCTCGAAACATGGATCGGCGGGCAAAAGGTCTATGCCGCCGGCGATGCCGAAAGCGGCACGGCGCGCCGCTGACCTATTCGGCCGCTTGCTCGGCCGGCACATCCTCGGAAGTTCCGCCGGCCAGAGCCTTGGCGGCCGCTCGCTCTGCGCGCTTCTCGCCGAAACGCATGACCAACAGCGTGCCTTCGAACAGGACCAGCAAGGGGATTGCCAGCAGCAGCATCGAGACGACGTCGGGCGGCGTGGCCACCGCCGCGACGACGAAATTGGCCACGATGACATAGCGCCGCGAGGCAACCAGCTGCGCACGCGTTACCAGCCCGGCACGCTGGAGCAGCAGCAGCAGCACCGGCATTAGGAAGGCGGCGCCGAAACAGAAGATGAAGCGCATGACGAGGTCGAGGTAATCGCCCATCGCCGGCAGCGCCTCCTGCTGCAGGCCGCTCGAAATGCCCTGGAAGCTCAGGAACCATTTGAACGCCGTCGGCATCACGATGAAGTATGCCAGGCTCGCGCCCATCGCGAAAAGGATCGGCGTGGCGAACAGGAACGGCAGGAAGGCTTTCTTCTCGCGCGCGTAGAGCCCGGGCGCGACGAACGCCCACAGCTGGTTGGCAATAACCGGGAAGGCGACGAAGAACGCCGCGAACATCGCCACCTTGATGTTCACGAAAAACGCTTCGTAGAGCTTGGTGTAGATCAGCTTGCCTTCACCGTGCGGGAAGGCCGCGGCCAGCGGCCGGACCAGGATCGCGAATATATCGTTGGCAAAATAGAGGCACACGGCGAAGGCCACACCGAGCGCCAGAAACGCGCGAACCAGCCGCCGGCGTAGCTCGATCAGGTGGTCGAGCAAAGGCGCCTGGGTCTCGTCGATGTCGCGGATGTTGAACGCCATCGCGCGCCTACTTCCGCTTGCCGAACGGCAGTTGCGGCTCTTCGGCCGCGGGCGCCGGAGTCACCGCCTCTGCCGCGCCGGTTTCGGGCGCAACGGCGGGCTGCGAAGGATAGGCGCCGGTTGGCTCCATCTCGCGCGGCGCGTCAGGCGAATGTTCGCGCATGATCTTCTCGTTCTGCGCGGCCCACTTCTGCTCCATCTCCTCCATCTCGGCCTCGCGGATCATCGCTTCAAGGCCGGACCGGAAATGGTTCGAGACGCGCCGTATCCGCGCGATCCAGCGCCCCGCCGTGCGCAAGGCCAGCGGCATGTCCTTGGGGCCGATAACGACCACCGCGACTACTATGATGACCAGGAGCTCTCCCCAGTCGAGACCCAACATCTGCCTGCTCGTACCTGTTAGAGGGTGCTGTCGTGCGCCGAATTCGACTCGGCGTCGGCTTCGAGCGCGGGAATCGGCTGTCCGGTTTCGTCTTCAACCAAGTTTCCGCGAAACCTTTTCACACCCTTGCCGAAATCGCCCATCGCTTCCGAGACTCGGCCGCGGCCGAACAGCGCCAGCAAGACCAGCACGATGATCAGGATCTGAAACGGTCCGACGGTCACGCTGCCAACTTTCGAAAGCCTGGCGCCCAACCTAGGCGCTTTCCTCCGGGTTTTCCAGCGCAGCCGGCTCCGCTTCGTCTTCGGGCCCTGCCAAGGCGTCGATTGCCGCATCGACCGGGTCGAGCAGGCCCGCGGCCTTCAACTCGTCAATTCCGGGCAGGTCGCGACGACTTTCGAGCCCGAAATGGCTGAGAAATTCGGGCGTTGTCGCGTAGATGACCGGCCGACCGGGCACCTCGCGGCGGCCGGCCACGCGCACCCAGCCAGCCTCCATCAGCACGTCGAGCGTGCCCACGCTCGTCTGCACGCCGCGAATGGCCTCAATTTCGGCGCGGCTGACCGGCTCGTGATAGGCGACGATCGCCAGCACCTCGGTCGCCGCGCGGCTGAGCTTGCGGGCCTGTTCGCGTTCGCGGCGCAGCAGGTGGGCAAGGTCGGGCGCGGTCTGGAACTGCCAGCGGCGCCCGCGCTCGACCAGGCGCACGCCGCGCTCGCGGTAATGGTCCTCGAGCTCGCGCAGCGCCTCGCGCACGTCGGCCCCGCCAAGTTGCGCCGAAAGCGTTTCGGCGGTCATCGGCTCTTCGGCCGCGAACAAAGCCGCCTCGACCCCGCGCACCAATTCGTCGGGCCGGCTCATGCCGGCCTTATTCGACGCAAGTGGAGCGGGCCGAAGGCATCTTCCTGCCGCAGCTCGGCCTTGCCGAGCCGCGCCAGCTCGAGCGCGGCGACGAAGCTGGAGGCGAGTGCCGAGCGGCGCAACCGCGGCTCGGCGAGCGCAGGCAAGAAATCACTGAGCTCCATCCAGTCAAGCGTGACGCCGAGCATCGCCGAGACCCGGTCGAGCGCGGAGTCGAGCGTCATGACCATCCGGTCGCGCACCATGTGCACCACCGGCTCGGTGCGCAGCTTGACCTGACCGTAGGCGTAAACCAGCGCGTACCATTCGCATTGCCAGGCGTTGACTCGGTCGACCCGTAGACCTTCGGGTGCTCCGCGCAAGAACACGTCGCGGCCAATGCGGTCGCGCGCGAGCAGCCGCGCGGCGGCTTCGCGCATCGCACCGAGCCGCTGCAGGCGTAGCTGCAGGCGGAGCGCCAGTTCCTCGGGGCTCGGGTCTTCCTGCTCGTCCTTGGGCAGGAGCAGCGCCGACTTGAGGTAGGCGAGCCAGGCGGCCATCACCAGGTAATCGGCGGCGATCTCGAGCCGCAGCGCCGCGGCGCGTTCGATGTAGAGAATGTACTGGTCGACCAGCGCGAGGATCGAGATCTGCCTGAGGTCGACCTTTTGCCGCCGGGCGAGATCGAGCAGCAAGTCGAGCGGGCCTTCCCAACCGTCGAGCTCGAGATACAGCGCCGAATCGTCGCTCGGCGCCGCGCCGGGGCCGTCCCAATCGGAATCGGGCGCAATCGCTTCTGGCTCGAACAGCAGGTCCTCGTCGGTCATGCGTGGTGCCTCGCGAGCTCGAGCAAGGCGTCGCGCTTGGCGATCAGGGTCGCATGCTCGCCCGCCGGTTCGCCGCCGGTTGTCGCGAGGGCCCGGTCGAGCCGCGCCGCCGCCTCAGGCGAAATCCCCGGCAACGCGCTAGCGACGGCGGCCATGTCGCCGACCTCGCCATGGCAATTGAGAACCACGTCGCAGCCCGCCGCCAGCGCCTTGACGCCGCGCTCGGGAATGCTGCCGTTGAGCGCCTCCATGTAGATGTCGTCGCTGAGCAACAAGCCGGCAAAGCCGATCCGCTTCCGGATGATCTCGCGCACGACGAACTCGGACTGCGTCGCCGGGTTCTTGGCGTCCCACGCGGTGTAGCGAAGGTGCGCGGTCATGCCGATCGTTGCGTGGGCCAGCGTGCGGAATGGCTCGATGTCGGTCTCGAGTTCGGTGTCGCTGGCCTCGACCGTCGGCAGTTCCTTGTGGCTGTCCGACCGTGCCCGGCCATGGCCGGGCATGTGCTTGATGCAGCCCGCAACGCCCGCCCGCGCCAGCCCGTCGAGGATGGCCCGGCCGAGCGCCGCGACCTGCATCGGTTCGCTGCCGAGCGCGCGGTCGCCGATCACGTCGTGCGTGCCGGGTAGGCGAACATCGAGCACCGGCCAGTAGTCTACCGTGATCCCGGCCTCGGCCAGGTCGATCCCGAGCGCCTCAGCATTGGCCCGCGCGGCTTCGATCGCGCTGGCCGGGGCGATGTCCCACAGCTTGGCGAAAGCCTCGCCCGGCGGGTACTTCTCCCACTCAGGTGGTTTCATCCGGGCGACCCGGCCGCCTTCCTGGTCGATCGAGATCAGCAGCCGCTCGCGACCGTGGATCGCGCGCAAGGCGTTGGTCAACGCGCGGAGCTGCTCGCGGCTCTCGACGTTGCGGGCGAACAGGATATAGCCCGCCGGGTCGGCCTCGCGGAAGAAAGCGCGCTCTTCGTCGGTCAGGACCAGACCCGAAAGGCCGAAAATCGCGGGCGTCATCCTCGGGAGAGTCGCAGGAAACACCCGCTCGGGCAAGTTTGTGCAGCTTTCGCGGTGTGGACAGTAACCACAGGCTAGATCGGATAGCCGAGCTCCGCCAGCGGCAAGTCGCGCAGTTCGGCGAGTCGGCGATTGCTCGGCGCGTAGTAGCGCTCGATTTCCTCGACCACCCGCCGCGGCAAGCGGAACGGCTCGCCGGGCACCACCTTGAGGAAGAAGCGCACGGCATTGCGAATCGCGTGACCGCCCGGCGGGTCCATGGCCCAGTCCTTGTTGGCAACCGACTGGCGGGTGAAGCGATTGGCGAAGCGCAGGGCGTTCATGCCCCGCTCGCTGTGCGAGACGTTGGCGCCGCGCTTAGAAATGACGCCGGGCGGAAAGTGGATGCCGAGGTCATCCTCGAGACGCTCGAAAAGCGCCTCGGGCTGCCTGAGCCCTTCATACGGATATACGAACACGTTCTCGCGGCTGAACAGGCCATCGTAGAGCGCGATCAGCCGGTCGAACTCGAAGTGCTCCCATTCGAATGCGGGCGCCTTGAACGGGGCTCTCAGCGCCCCGTAGACGCGGTCGTAAGTGTGCAGGTATTTGTCGAGTCCATATGTTCCGCCACCGGCGACATACTGGCTGTAGCTCGCGCGGATGGCATCGGGCTGGTTGCGGATGAAGATCACGATCCGCGCCTCCGGCAGCACGGCGTGAATGCGCCGCGCCATCTCGGGACCGATCAGCCCATGCAGTCCGCCGTTGTGGATGTAGCCCGAAAGGTTCTCCTCGCTGAGCACGACGGGCTTGGAGCGTGTATCGAGCCCCAGCACACGCCGCGCCTCGGCCGGGTTGAAGTGCATGCCGGGCGGATTGAGCAGCGCTTCCTGCGTGATCTTGCGCGGAACCCAGTCCTGGCTGGCCAGCGAGGGCCAGATGCTCTTCTGGAACCACGTTGTCGCGGTCTTGTGGTAGCCGACATGGACGATCGGGCGCGCCTGCTGCATCGCCGCCCTCTAGCGGCACTTGCTCGCGCGGAACAGTCAGCCCTGCACGGTCAGTTCTTGACCTGGCAATCCCCGCCCTGGCTTTGCAAGGCGCTGCATAGCGCTTGCGCCGCCTTCACGTCGCCTGAAACAGCTTGCAAGCGGAAGATCGGACTGCCGTCGACCGTAGCTTGAATCACGCGATGGCTCACCCCGCTCAGCGCCGGATAGCGCGTGCTGAGTGTCGACCAGCCGGCTTCCGCCTTGTCTTGCGATGAATAGGCGCCGACTTGCACGCCGACTCCGCCGGTTGCAGGCGAGGCGGCTGGCCCGCTGCCCGACTGGTTGCGGTCGATGCTCGGGCGCGGCGCTTCGCCGCCGTCGGCGACCTTCCCCTGCGGTTCCTTGCCTTCGGCGACCGCGAAACTGGTATCTCCGGTGCCCACGGCCTCCGAGCCGCCGGGCTTGGCCGGTTTGGTCTTGTAGGGGCCAGCGGGGGCGTGGATGGTGCTGCCATCGGCAACCATCGAGGTCTGGGAGCGATCGCGGAAGAACCACCACAAAGCTCCGATGACCAGTCCGAGGACGACGAGCGAGACCACCACGAAGGTCACCACGCGGCCGGTATCGACGCCCGGTTTCTCGGCATCGTCGTCGGCCTCGAGCCACGGCAGCCGTTCGTCCTCATGGGCAAACGCCAGCTCTTCGGGCTCGATTACGCCGTCGTCGTCGAGATCGGCCGGACCGCCTCCACCGCTTTTGCCGCCTGCCTGCATCCTACAGCTCCTCGACGGCCTCCACTCCCAGGATGGCAAGGCCGTTGCGGACAACCTGCCCGATTTGCTCGGCGAGGAAAAGTCTTGCGCTTGAAAGGGCTGGGTCGTGTGCCACGATGATGCGCTTTACCGGATCGTCGTTGCCCATGTTCCAGAAGGCATGGAACGCTGCCGCGAGGTCGTAGAGGAAGAAGGCGATGCGATGCGCTTCGCGGGCCTGCGAGGCCGCCTCGACAGTGCGCGGGAATTGCGCGGCGAGCTTGACCAGGGCCAATTCGTCCGGCCCCAGTCGATCGAGGTACTCGGCCGACGGCGCCAAGCCCTCGGGTGCGGCCTTGCGCAGAGTCGAGCGAATCCGCGCGTGGGCGTACTGGACGTAGAACACCGGGTTGTCCTTCGACGCCTCGACCACCTTGGCGAAATCGAAGTCCATCTGCGCTTCGGGCTTGCGGGTCAGCATGGTGAAGCGGACCACGTCCTTGCCGACCTCCTCGACCATGTCGGCAATGGTGACGAAGTTGCCCGAACGCTTCGACATCTTGACCGGCTCGCCGCCGCGCAGCAGCTGGACCATCTGGACCAGCTTGACGTCGAAATGGATCGGCCGGTTGCGCCCTTCGCTCAACGCGGCGACGGCGGCCTTGATGCGCTTGACCGTGCCTGCGTGGTCCGCGCCCCAGATGTCGATCAGCTCGTCGGCGGTGTCGGCCTTCTGCATGTGATAGGCCAGGTCGGCGCCGAAATAGGTCCAGGTGCCGTCGCTCTTGCGGATCGGGCGGTCCTGGTCGTCGCCGAACTTGGTCGCACGGAACAGCGGCAGTTCGACCGGCTCCCAGTCGTCGGCCGGCTTGCCCTTGGGCGCTTCGAGCTCGCCGTCGTAGACAAGGTCGTGCGCCCGCAGCCAAGCCTCGGCCTCGGCCGGCTTGCCGGCGCGCTGCAGTTCGGCCTCGGAGGCAAATACGTCGTGGCGGATGCCGAGCAGCGCCAGATCGGCGCGGATCATATCCATCATCGCCGCGACCGCGCGTTCGCGGAACAGCTCGAGCCAATCTTCCTCTGCTGCATCGGCGTAACGGTCGCCGAACTCCTTCGCCAACGCCTGGCCGATCGGAACCAGGTATTCGCCGGGATACATTCCGCCGGGAATTTCGCCGATGTCGTGGCCGAGGGCTTCGCGGTACCGAAGGTGGACCGAGCGGGCGAGCGTCTGCACCTGCGCGCCCGCGTCATTGACGTAGTATTCGCGGATCACCTTGTGCCCGACGAACTCGAGCAGGCTCGCCAAAGCGTCACCGACCACAGCACCCCGGCAATGACCCATGTGCATCGGCCCGGTGGGATTAGCCGAGACGTATTCGATATTGACGATGCGCCCGGCTCCCATGCTCGAGCGTCCGTAATCGTTGCCGAGCGCGGGAATCGCGCGCAGCTCGTCGCGCCAGGTGCCGTCGGTCAAGCGCAGGTTGATGAAGCCTGGTCCGGCGATCTCGGCGCTCGCGACCGCCGGGTCGGCGGTGAGCTTGTCGACGATCGCGTCCGCCAGTGCGCGCGGGTTCGTGGCCGCGGGCTTGGCCAGGACCATCGCCGCGTTGGTGGCGAGGTCGCCATGCGACGGGTCGCGCGGCGGCTCGACGCTGACGTTGGCGCGCGAAAGGCCGGCGGGCAATGTGCCGGCGGCCTCCAGCGAATCGAGCACGGCGTCGAGCCTGGCCGAGAAGGCAGTGTAAAGGGTTTGCGGTTGAGCCATGGCGCGCGCCGTTACCCTGTTTGGCGCGAGGGGGAAAGGCGCGCGGTCAGCGGGTGGCGTTGTAGGCCAGCTGGTCGTTGCTCAACTGAAAGCCGACGAGCAATTCGAAGTTGGCCCGGTCTAGCGCGGCGCGAATGTCCGGCTCGCTCAGTGGATCGACCGCCGCCTCGGCTTCGCCGGACTTGCGCTTGCGGGTAATCCGCTCGCGAATGTCGGACGGCAGCGTTGCCGCGGCGCTATCGATATACGCCGCGCCCGAGCCGCTCGCCTGCGCGCGCGCCTGGCCATCGGCGAAGTTCAGTGTCACGGTTCCGACCCGCTTCGCGGTCACCGCGCTGCCGCCGCGCACGACGGCCGTGAAGTAAGGCAGCTGCACGGTGCGCGCGCCGCGCGTGTCGCGCCGCAGGCCAAGCACGTCGAAGTTGGCCGCCGCATAGACCTTTTGACCCGAATCGTTGCACGTCGTGCGAACGTTGGTCATCGTCGCGGTAACGTCGATCGCGTCGGCAGTACGCGAGGCAGGCGGCGTGAACAGCGTGACGTCGCCGGTGTAGTCGGGAATCCCGACCGCCGGGCAGGTGGTACGCAACGCGGTGATGCCGACACCTTCCTGGATCACGATGTCGCCTTCGTGATGGCAGCCAGCCAGCGCAGTGGCGGCAAGCCCGGAAATCGCGGCAGTCCGAAATCTCATGCGTCGTCCTCGTCCAGAATGCCCCAAGGCGCTAGGCCCCTAGCCCTTTCGCCGTGGCGGCACAACGGCTAGAGGCGCCATGATGAACCCGCCCTTTCAGGAATCCCGCAAACTGCCGTTAGAGGTGTTGATCGCCGCCCCGCGGGGCTTTTGCGCGGGCGTCGACCGGGCGATCGAGATCGTCGAACGTGCACTCAAGCGCTTCGGCGCGCCGGTCTACGTTCGGCACGAGATCGTCCACAACCGGTACGTCGTCGACGGTCTCAAGGCCAAGGGCGCGGTGTTCATTGAGGAGCTCGACCAGGTGCCCGACGGTGCGCCCGTGGTGTTCAGCGCGCACGGGGTGCCAAAGTCGGTTCCGGCCGAGGCCGAACGGCGCGAACTCGCCTATCTCGACGCAACTTGCCCGCTGGTGAGCAAGGTTCACCGCCAGGCCGAGCGGCAGATCGAGGCTGGCCGGCACATCGTCTTCGTGGGGCACAAGGGCCATCCCGAGGTGATCGGCACGTTCGGCCAGGTGCCGGAGGGCGGGATGACGCTCGTCGAGACACTGGCCGACGTGGACGCGCTCGACTTTTCCAGCGTTGCGCCCCTCGCCTTCCTGACGCAAACCACTCTGTCGGTCGACGACACCTCAGCCATCATCGAAGCGCTCAAGACTCGCTTCCCGCAGATCGTCGGTCCGAGAGGCGAAGACATCTGCTACGCGACCTCGAACCGGCAAACTGCGGTCAAGCTGATCGCCCCGAAGTGCGACCTGGTCCTGGTGATCGGTGCCCCCAACTCGTCCAACTCGCTGCGGCTGGTTGAAGTCGCCGAACGGTGCGGCGCCGATGCCCGGCTGATCCAACGGGGCAGCGACATCGATCCTGCGTGGCTCGAAGGCGTCGGCACCATTGGCGTTACCGCCGGGGCCTCGGCGCCTGAGGCACTTGTGCGCGAGGTTGTCGAGCGGCTCGGCGAATGGCGCGCGGTCGAAGAGCACACGCTGGTGACCGCTGAGGAGAAGATGACCTTCAAGCTGCCACGGCAACTGGTCGACTGAGGTTTGGCCTCATGGCGGTCTACACTCACCTCACCGCCGACGATCTTGCCGGGCTGATCGCGGAGTACGATGTCGGCGAGCTGGTCTCAGCCAAGGGCATCGCCGAGGGCGTCTCCAATTCCAATTGGCTGGTCGAGACGGCCGGCGGCCGCTTCATCCTGACGATGTACGAGCATCGGGTCGACGCGGCCGACTTGCCGTTCTTCCTCGGCTTGCTCGACCATCTTTCCTCGAAGGGTAGCCCGGTGCCGCGGACGATCCACGACCGCGCCGGAGCCGCGTTCCGCACGATCCATGGCAAGGCCGTCGCGCTGATCGAGTTCCTTCCCGGTGTCTCGATCGACACCCCGCGCCCGGCGCAGGCGCGCGCGGTCGGCGAAGCGCTGGCGGGAATTCACTTGGCTGCCGCCGACTTTCCCGGCGTGCGCGAAAATACGATGGGTCTAGCCGCGTGGCGCAAGCTGCTCGGCGATTGCGGCGAGCGGCTCGCAGAGATCGACCCGAGCCTGCCCGATCTCGTCGCCGGCGAGTTGGCGTTCCTCGAGGCCAATTGGCCGAGCGGGCTACCGCGCTCGGTGATCCATGCCGACTTGTTTCCGGACAACGTCCTCATGCTCGGGAACCGGGTCAGCGGCCTGATCGACTTCTACTTCGCGTGCACCGACATCATGGCCTACGATCTCGCGGTCACGCACGCCGCCTGGTGCTTTGCCGCCGACGGCAACTTCAGGTCCGCGATCGGCGATGCGCTGGTCGAGGGGTACAACGCTGGCCGGGCGCTTCCGCCCGAGGCGTGGGCCGCCCTTCCGGTTCTCGCGCGCGGCGCGGCCATGCGCTTCCTTGCCAGCCGCGCCTACGACTGGCTGCACACCCCGGCGGATGCACTGGTCACGCGCAAGGATCCAATGGTGTTCGCCCGGCGATTGTCCTTCTACGAGGCAGAGGGCGAAAAGGTCTTCCGCCGCCCTTCGGCCTGAGGCATTCGCAGACGCATGAAAAGAGTGGAGATTTTCACCGACGGCGCGTGCAAGGGCAACCCCGGTCCGGGCGGCTGGGGCGCGCTGCTGCGAATGAACCGGCACGAGAAGGAACTGGTCGGCGGCGATCCGGCAACAACCAACAACCGGATGGAGATGACCGCGGTGATTCGCGCGCTTGAGGCGCTGATCGAACCCTGCGAGGTGATCCTCCATTCGGATAGCCGCTACGTCATCGACGGAATGACCAAATGGATCCACGGCTGGCAGAAAAAGGGCTGGATCAGCGCCAGCAAGAAGCCGGTACGCAACGAGGACTTGTGGCATGAGCTGATCGAGGCGGCCAAGCGCCACCGGATCACCTGGCAATGGGTCAAGGGCCACAACGGGCACGTAGAGAACGAGCGCGTCGATCGCCTCGCCAGTGACGCGGCGGAGGCTGCCGCAAGAGCGAATTAAAGCGAATTCAGTCTCGGCCGTAGAGACCGGTCAGGTCCGCGCTGCCGAGCATGTGGCCACCGCTCTTGCCTTGGATGTCCCTAACTGCCGAAGGCGCGGCGGGCAGTTCCGCCACATCGAGTGCGATCAGTCTGAAATGGTAATGATGCGGCTTGTCGCCCTTGGGCGGACAGGGCGGCCCATAGCCGCTCTCACCAAAGTCGTTTGATGTCTGCTTCAAGCCGCTCCTGTCGCTCTGTGCTGCGCCGGTGTTGAGCTGGCGAGCGTTAGCCGGAATGTCGTAAACACCCCAGTGGCCGAATACCCGGTCAGGCGCGTCTGGGTCCTCGACCATGAGCGCGAAACCTTGCGTGCCCGCGGGCGGCTCGCTCCATTGCAGCGGCGGTGATTCACCGGTGCCGCTGCAGGTGAACTCGCGCGGAATTGACTCTCCATCGGTAAAGGCGGTGCTGGTCAGCTTCATCGCGGATGTGGCTTGAGCGGACTTGGCCGGGGCCGGGTCGGATGGCTGCGAGCATGCCGCCGCTGCCGCCAGGCAAGCGGCCGAAACCAGCCCTTGTCCGGCACGAGTTGGGTATGAATCTCTTTTCACTGCACAGGGTACGGAACCAGTCGTCATTCGTTCCGGTCGATTAGCCGAAGCGTATAGGCGCATAGAGCTCGGGAACGAGCGCCTCGGTCATCGTGTCGCGCGGCAGGCCTAGCAGAAGTTGTGCTCCCAGCCGCGCCGCGGCGGGCGCGGTCTGGATGCCGAAGCCGCCCTGCCCGGCAAACCAGAAGAGCCCCGGCACGCGCGAGTCAAAGCCGTAAACCGGCAAGCGGTCGGGCGCGAAACTGCGCAGGCCGGCCCACTTGTGCTCGACAGCATCGACGCGCCAGTCGACCACCTGTTCGAAGCGGTCGATCGCCAAGGCGACGTCGAGCTCTTCGGGTGCCGCATCGCACGGTGTACAGGGCGTCTCGTCGTGCGGGCTAAGCCACAGCTTGCCGTGCTCGGGCTTGAAATAGAACGCACCGCAAATGTCGAGCACCAGGGGCAGGTCCCGCGGGGGCGCCGGCGCGACGCGGAGTTGCGCGACCGTGCGCCGCAAGGGCTGTATGGCTAGCGCGTTGGCTCCGGCCATGCGAGCGACCGGGTCTGCCCAGGCGCCGGCGGCATTGACCAGGCTCCGCGCGCGCACTTCGCCCGCACTGCCGAAGCACAGCCGCCAGCCCTCCCCCTCGCGTTCCGCCGCTTCGAGGCGCGCTCTGCAGCGGAGTTCGACACCACCCGCACGGGCGCGCGCGAGGTAGTGCTGGTGCAACCCGGCGACATCGATATCTGCGCAAGCCGGTTCGCTGATGGCGTGCTGCCACGCCGGACGGATGCCCGGGACCCGCCGCTCGAGCGCGGCGCGGCCGAGCCGCTCGATCGAAGCGCCGCTGTCGGCAAAGCGGATCATGAACGCCTCGATCTCGGCCTCGTCCTCCGCGCGGCCGACATAAAGGGCGCCGCGCGGGCTCAGCATGCCGTTGTCGCGCAAATAGGCTCCCGATGCGAGCGTCAGCGGGACGACGTCGGGCCCCCCGTAGCATTCTTCCCAAAACGCCGCCGATCGCCCGGTGGCGTGATAACCGGGCCGAACTTCGGCTTCTGCGAGCAGGACGCGAACGTGCGGCACCAACTCGGCGGCGATGCTGGCCCCGGCCATTCCGGCACCGACGACGACGATGTCGTACGCTTCGCTCATCCCCGGATCACCCGATCGAGGAATTCGTCGATCGCCGCCAGCGCGCGGTCCCGCACCGGATCGGCTTCGCGCAGGACTTCGTGATACGCTTCCGGCCCAAAAACAACATGCTTCCCCTGCGGCAGGCGCGTAGCCGCGTGCGCGATCGCGCACGCGCTGACCAGCGCGTCGCCGCTCACCGATAGGAGCAACACCGGCAGGTTCACCGCTTCGAGTATGCCGGGCCTGCGGAGGGCCACCATCGACGCCAGGCCGGCCCTGACCCACCCCCAGCTGCCCGGACCCATTGCCAGCTCGGAACGCGACTGCCGCCACCAAAGCTCGTCGGCGTAGCGTTCGACATCGTGAGTCAAAAGGGCGGCACGCCCCGCCGGGACTTCGCCGGGCTTCTCGCTCCATTTCCAAGCCGGCCGACGCGGATCTCCGATCCGGCACATGAATCCTGCCGTCGCCTGCTTGACCGCGTTCGGCAGCCAATCCGGCAGGAGGCCGAGCATGGGTGCCGTCAACACCAGCGCGTCCGGGCGAACGGCCCTCTCCGCAGCTGCCCGCAGCACGAGGTGGCCGCCCATCGAATGGCCGACGAGCATGAGCGGACCGGTCCTCTCCGACGCCCACTCGCGCCAGAATGCCGACAAATCCGCCACCCAATGGGCGAAATCGTCGACATGCCCGGTGACCGGGTCGGCCCCCAAGCGGCCCGAGCCTGCCTGCCCGCGCCAGTCCAGCGCGGTCACGCGCCAACCTTCTCGATGCCAATGCGCCAGTGTCTCGAGATACTTCTCGTAGGCGTCGCCGCGGCCGGGGAGGAACAGCAGGCTGCCGCGCGAATCCTTGCCTGGTTGCGACCAGTCGATCCGGCGGATCGCGTAGCCGTCGGGCGCCTGCCAGCGACTCTCGCAGGCGTCGGATGGAATGGCGCGACGATCGAAAGCTGCCGTTTGCGCCCTTTTCCGATGGCTAATTCCAGCCTCCTGCCCGTAGTTACTTTTTAGTAAGTCCTGATCGCTAGCACTGACCCTCGGAGATTTCGGGGGCACCGCAAGTGTTGGACGATCCGTTCAAATATGGACTGCTGGTTGCCTTGGCAATCGCGCTGCTGATTGCCGGCTTCACCGACTTGCGTAGCCGCCAGATCGGCAATTGGCTGACGAGCGCGATCGCGCTCGGCGCCCCGCTGTTCTGGTGGGCATGCGGGTTATCGCTGTGGCCGGGGGTTGCGATGCAACTCGGCGTCGCGCTGGTCGCCCTCGCCGCGCTCGCCGCGCTGTTCGCCATGCGCGCGATGGGTGGCGGCGACGTCAAACTGCTGACCGCGCTGGCGCTGTGGATCGAGCCCGTCTGGTTCCTCAAGCTGATTATCATGATGGCCCTGCTCGGCGGCGTGCTGACGCTCGTCTTCGGGGCCTGGCATATCGCTCGCCGGCGCAAGGATCGGCTGGCCATTCCGTATGGCGTAGCAATCGCCAGCGCGGGGCTGTGGGTCCTCACCGCGCATTACTGGCCGCCCGTTTCAGTCGGCACCGGAGTTTTGGGGTGAATAAGATTTTAACCACTTCGGCCGTAAGTGCCGAAATTCGTAACGCCATTTATATCTTGGGGGCTTGACGCACCATGGACAGGAAGAAGCTGGTTCTGCTGCTGGGGGCGCTGGTCATTGCGATCGGCACCGCGTTGGCGGCTCGGAGCATGTTCGCCGGCGCATCCGCGCCGCAGGCGCAGGCCGCCCCGGCCGTGCCGCAGGGACCGAAGGTGCTCGTCGCCAAGCGCGCGCTGCCCGTCGGCACAATCATTACCGCCGATGCGGTGGGTTATCAGCTGTGGCCGAAGGAAATGGTGCAGGATGCCTATTTCGTCAACGGCGAAGCCGACATGAGCAAGTTGCTCGGCACTGTGGTGCGTTTTCCGGTCACGGCCGGTGAGCCCGTCACCCAAGGCGCGCTTGTCGCTCCCGGCGACCGCGGTTTCCTCGCCGCGGCGCTTGGCCCGGGTATGCGTGCGATCACCATTTCGGTATCGGAAAAAACCGGTGTCGGCGGCTTCGTCTTTCCGGGCGATCATGTCGACCTGATGCTGACGCAGACCGTTTCCGGCGCCGATAGCCAGAACCTCAACGCCACCGAGACGATCCTCAAGAACCTGCGCGTTCTGGCGACCGACCAGAAGACCGAAACGACCACCACCGACGACGGCAAGACCGTGGTCAAGGCGTTCCGCACGGTCACGCTGGAGGCGACGCCGAAGATCGCCGAGAAGATCTCGGTCGCCGAGACAATCGGCACGCTCAGCCTCTCGCTGCGCTCGCTCGCTGACAGCCAGTCTGACCTCGACCACGCTATCGCTTCGGGGACGATCAAGGTTCCCAATGGCCTGTCGAAGGATGCCGAGGACAAACTTCTGAGCAAGGCCACTGACACCGTTCAGGACGGCCCGACGAGCTTCGTCACCGGCGGTGACGTGTCGCGCTTCCAGCGCCGCACCCCGCCGCCGACGAGATCGCAGAGCGCCCAGTCCGGCCCGGCCGCTTCGGGTGCACCTGCAATTCCCATGCATGTCGGACCCACCGTCCGCGTGTTCCGTGGCGAGGCAGAGACTGTGCAGCCGATCGCCAACGATACCAAGGGAATGGTCCGCCAGCAATCCAAGGGCATCGGCAAGGCAGCCGGCGTCATGGGCGGCGCGACCGCCGCCAGCATGTTCGCCGGGTGATCCAATGACCCCGTTCGTCACCGCACCCGCGAGCCGCACTCAACGCGGCAGCCACATGAGGGACAAGACAATGAAGCCTCGCTTGTTCAAGACCGTGCTGAGCGCAGCCTGCGCGCTGTCGCCGCTCGCCGCGGTGCCTGCCGGCCCGGCGCTGGCCCAGTCGGTCACCACCCCCAGAGGCGAGATCGTCCTGTCGATCGGCAGAGGTGAGCTCGTTACCGTACCCGGCACAATGAGCGATGTCTTTGTCGCCAACGACAAGGTCGCGGACGTCCAGGTGAAGTCGCAACGCCAGCTGTATGTCTTCGGAAAGTCCGGCGGCGAGACGACCGTCTATGCCAGCAATGCCGGCGGCAACATCGTCTGGTCGGCAAACGTGCGGGTTGGCTCGAACATCAGCAGCATCGACCAGATGCTATCGCTGGCGATGCCCGAGGCGCACATCAGCGTCGCCACGATGGGCACCAACACCGTGCTGCTTACCGGCACCGTCGCGGCTCCCGAGGACGCCGCAGAGGCTGAACATCTGGTCAGCGCGTATGTCGGCGAAGGCGCCAATGTGATCTCCCGCCTGAAGACGGCGACCCCGCTGCAGGTCAACCTGCGTGTCCGCTTCGCCGAGGTCAGCCGGTCGGTGGTCCGCGCACTTGGCGTGAATCTGACCAGCACCGATTCCACGAGCGGAATCAGGTTCGGCGTGGGGCAAGGGCGCAGTGGCTTCTTCACCGGGGGTGATGGTGTCCCGGCTCTAGGGGTGGGTAACATACCGAAGGGCTATTATCCGGATCCGAACAACCCCGGGCAGTTCATCAAAGGCAGCGGCACCTCGATCAACCAGATCGCCAATGGCACCACGCTCGGCATGGCCGGCAAGTTCCTTGGACTCGACCTGCTCGGTGCCCTCGACCTGGCGGAGACCGACGGTCTCGTGACAACCTTGGCCCAGCCCAATTTGACGGCGCTGTCGGGCGAAACGGCCGAGTTCCTCGCCGGCGGCGAGTTCCCGATACCGCTGAGCCAGGGACTTGGCACGACCACGATCGAGTACAAGAAGTACGGTGTCAGCCTGGCGTACACGCCCACCGTCCTCTCAAATGGCCGGATCTCAATTCGCGTCCGCCCGGAAGTGTCGGAACTCTCGAGCCAAGGCGCGATCACGCTCAACGGGTTCCAGGTACCTGCGCTCACCGTTCGCCGCGCCGAGACGACGGTAGAACTCGGCTCCGGCCAGAGCTTCATGATCGCCGGCCTGCTGAGCAACAACGCGCAGAACACGATCAACAAGGCGCCGGGCGTCGGCGACCTGCCGATCCTTGGCAGCCTGTTCAAGTCGACGAACTTCCAGAAAGGCCAGACCGAGCTGGTGATCGTGGTCACGCCGTACCTGGTGAACCCGGTCGACGACAGCGAGATCCACTTGCCGACTGACGGCTTCCGCGCTGCCAGTGCCGTCGACCAAGAGTTCGCGAACATGGAGAACGACGGCGTCTCCGGCGCCAAGCGGCCGATGCCGGTGCCTGCTGGCCAGCCCGCTCCCCCGCCGTCCGTCGGTCTGGTTGACCAGGGCCAGCCGCAACTCGCCGGTGGCGACAAGTCTGCCAAGGCCGCAAAGGTCGCTCAAAACACAGACCCGGTGAAACCCGGGTTCAGCATGAAGTGAGGAAGATGACGATGCCCATCCGCATGAACCGCGCGGCCGGTGCCGCAATCGCCCTCTCGCTCGGGCTCGCCCTCTCGGCCTGCAATACCGGGGCCCAGATGAATCGTTCGCTCGACAGCATCAAGCAGCCGGTAGTCGAGCAGCAGAACTTTGCGCTCGACCTTGCTGCCACGTCCGGCGGCCTGCCGGTCGATGAGCAGCGCCGCCTGGCCGACTGGTTCGGATCGATGAACGTGCGTTACGGCGATCACATTGGCATCGACGATGCGATGGCCAGCCCCGCGGTGCGCGGCGACGTCGCCAAGATTGCCGGCCGCTACGGGCTGCTGGTCGACGACGGCGCGCCGGTGACGCAAGGCTATGTCGATCCAGGCAAGATCCGCGTCGTCGTCACCCGCAGCCACGCTTACGTGCCGGGTTGCCCCGACTGGACGGATCATTATTCGGAGACGCTCAGCAATGGCACCTCGCCCGGTTACGGCTGCGCGGTGAACGGGAACATCGCCGCGATGGTGGCCGATCCACAGCACCTGCTGCACGGCGCGACCGGCACGGGCGAGACCGTAATCATGAGGTCGACCAAGGCCATCGAAACCTATCGTGAAGCGAAGCCGACCGGAGCCGCCGGCCTGCCGCAAGTGTCCACCGAATCGGGGAAGTAAGAGCATGAACGCGCCTTGGAAACCTGGCCTCGCGGGCAACCGCGATCCCTTCGCCGCCTTCATCTGCGACGAGACCGCCCTGGACGTCTTGCGGCCGGTGGTCATCGAGCTCGGCTGGGCGCCTGAGAAGTGCGCCAAGGGTGGCTTGCGCAACGCCGTGCAGTCGCTTTCGATTGCCGCGAGCCCGGCGATCCTGATGGTCGACTTGTCGGAAAGCGGCGATCCGCTGAACGACATCAACGCCCTCGCGGAAGTCTGCGAGCCGGGCACCGTCGTCATCGCAATCGGACAGGTCAACGACGTGCGGCTGTACCGCGACCTCGTCGCCAGCGGCATTCACGATTACCTGCTCAAGCCGCTCACGGCCGGGCAAGTGCGCGACGCGTTGAACCAAGCGCAAGCGGTGTTCGCCTCGCCACGTCACAGCGATGGCGACGTGACGAGGGCGCACGTTTCCACCGCAGTCGTGGGGACCCGCGGCGGTGTCGGCGCGTCGACACTGGCAACCTCGCTCGCGTGGCTGTTCAGCACCGATCACAAGCGGCCGACCGCTCTGCTCGACCTCGATGTCCATTTCGGCACCGGTGCTCTTTCCCTTGATCTCGAGCCGGGCCGCGGCCTGACCGACGCGATCGAGAACCCGAGCCGCATCGACGGCCTATTCATCGAACGGGCGATGATCCGCGCAAACGACAACCTGGCGATCCTTTCGGCCGAAGCGCCGATCAACTCGCCGCTGATGACCGACGGCAGCGCCTTCGTGCAACTGCAGGAGGAATTCCGCTCGGCGTTCGAGACGACGGTCGTCGACCTACCGCGCAACATGCTGATCAACTTCCCGCACCTGTTGTCGGAAGTGAACGTCATGGCGCTGGTGACCGAGATGACCCTTGCGTCGGCGCGCGACACGATCCGTATCCTTTCTTGGCTCAAGGCCAATGCTCCGAACGTCAACCCGATGGTCATCGCGAACAAGGTGCAGACCGGCGCGACCGAAATCAGCAAGGCGGACTTCGAGGCTTCGATCGAACGCAAGATCAATTACCTGATCCCGTACGACCAGAAAGCCGCGGTCAACGCCGCCAAGCTCGGCCAGACGTTCGTCGACGCCAACCGTTCGAGCAGGGCCGCCGCGGCCATGCGCGACATCGCCAAGGCGATCCTTGCGGTCGGCGAAGACGGCGCCAAGAACGAGGTTGAGGCGTCCGGAAATTCTTCGCTGCTCGGCAAGTTCGACTTCAAGTCGCTGCTTAGCAAGAAGACCAAGCGGACCGAAGCCGCCGACGCGGAGTGAGTGAGCTCCAAGCGGATCAACCGGTTCGGACACGAAAGCGATAGCGCGCCATGAGTGTGATTCAGTTAGTCCTGTTTGCAGGAGGCTTGATGGCCCTGATGGTCATCGGCGCGCTGCTATTCACCGGTGCCTCGCCGGCGAAGGAAGGCCAGCGCCGCCTGCAGGCGGTGCGCTTCCGCCATTCCGAAAGTACCAACGCCAAGGTCGAATCGCAGCTGAAAAAAGCGATCGCCGCGCGCAAGCCGAAGATGCACAGGATCGCCGGTTCGGGATCGCGCGCGGAGGCGTTGGCCTTGCGTCTCGAACGGACCGGGCGTGGCTGGAGCACCTCGCAGTATCTGTACACCTCGCTCGGTCTCGCGCTTGGCCTTACCATCCTTATCTATCTCAAGACCGGCGCGCTGTGGCTCGCGCTCGGCGTCGGTGCCCTCATAGGTGCCGGCCTACCGCACATGGTCGTCGGCTATTTCGTCAAGAAGCGACTCAACGACTTCAACTCGAAGTTCCCCGACGCGATCGAGCTGCTCGTCCGCGGCTTGCGCTCGGGCTTGCCGGTAACCGAGACCCTGGGCGTCGTGGCGCACGAGATCCCCGGGCCCGTCGGCAGCGAATTCCGCGGCGTCGCCGAGCGCATTCGCATCGGCCGCACCATGGAAGAGGCGTTGCAGGAAACGGCAGACCGGCTCGGCACGCCCGAATTCCAGTTCTTCGTGATCACGCTGGCGATCCAGCGCGAGACCGGCGGCAACTTGGCCGAAACCCTGTCAAATCTGGCCGACGTGCTTCGCAAGCGCGCCCAGATGAAGCTCAAGATCCGGGCCATGAGCTCGGAATCGAAGGCCTCCGCTTATATCGTCGGCGCCCTGCCGTTCATCGTCTTCGGGCTGATCTGGTGGATCAATCCCAAGTACATCGGCGGCTTCTTCACCGAAGACCGTCTGATCATCGCCGGCTTGGGCGGCCTGGTGTGGATGTCGATCGGCGCGTTCATCATGGCCAAGATGGTCAGTTTCGAGATTTGAACGAGGACTGCGCGCAGCCATGATCATTGCCCCATCCACCGGCCCCAAGCTTCTCGGCTTCGACGTTATCTTCGTCGGCTCGATCCTTGCCGGGATCGCGGCCGCGGCGGTGATGTTTGCCATCTACGCCGCAGTCACGGTGAAGGATCCGATGGCCAAGCGCGTCAAGTCGCTGAACGCGCGCCGCGAAGAGCTGAAGTCGGGCATCATCACGCAGAAGTCGCGCAAGCGGCAGAGCCTGGTCCAGCGCTCCGACGCAACCGACAAGGTCAAGGACACACTGCGGGGCATGAAGGTCCTGCAGGAAAGCCAGGTCAAGATCATCCAGCAGAAGCTGGCGCAGGCCGGCATCCGCAACAAGGAATACGCCGTTTTCGTGATTTTCGCACGGATGGTGCTGCCGGTTGTGTTGGGCTTTCTTGCGGTTGTCGTCCTCTACTGGACCAACACCTTCCCCGAGTGGGGCAGCTTCAAGCGCTTCATGGCCTTCGCCGCGCTCGTCATTGCCGGGTACAAGGGCCCCGAGCTCTACCTCAAGAACAAGACGTCGAAGCGGACCAACGAGATTCGCAAGGGCCTGCCCGACGCGCTCGACCTCCTGGTCATCTGCGCCGAAGCCGGCCTGACCGTCGACGCGGCGTTCAACCGCGTCGCCAAGGAGCTTGGCCGCGCCTACGCGGAGCTGGGCGAGGAATTCGCGCTGACCGCGATCGAGCTGTCGTTCCTGACCGAGCGGCGCCAGGCCTTCGAAAACCTCGCCTATCGCGTCAACCTCGACGCGGTGCGCGGCGTGGTCACCACGATGATCCAGACCGAGCGCTACGGCACCCCGCTGGCTTCGGCCTTGCGGGTGCTTTCGGCCGAGTTCCGCAATGAGCGCATGATGCGTGCCGAGGAAAAGGCCGCGCGGCTGCCGGCGATTATGACCGTGCCGCTGATCCTGTTCATCCTGCCGGTGCTGTTCATCGTCATTCTCGGCCCGGCGGCCTGTTCGATCGCCGACGCCTTCTCGGGCGGGATCGGCCATACGAAGTAGGGGCGGCTGAGGCCGGGGGGACCCTAACGAAGCCTCCGCAGGTCAGTGGCCTGCGGAGGCTTTTCGTTTCAGGTAGCGATGCCGAAGTTGCCGTCGTCGATGCCCTCGGCATCGAGATCGTCGACTTCCGCGCGCACCCGTCCGAGCAGCGAACGGAAAGCCTCGACTTCCTCGTCGGTGAACTTGGCGAAAAGCCGCCGTTCCATCTCGAGCGCCAGCGGCATGATCAGCGAGTGCATCGCCTTGCCCGGCGCGGTCAGCTCAAGCAGGTGCGAGCGTCCGTCCTGCGCGTTCGGGCGGCGCACGGCGAGCCCGCGATCCTCGAGCACCTTGCACGCGCGGTTGACCGCCACCTTGTCCATGATCGTCATGCTGGTGAGCTCGCGCTGGGTACGCGGCCCGGAATCGCCGAGCACAGCCATCACCCGCCACTCGGGGACGCTCAGGCCCCAGCGGTTACGGTATTCCTGCGCGATCCGCTGGCTGACCGCGTTCGAGGTCACCGACAGGCGGTAGGGGAGGAATTCGGCGAGGCGGTTGCTTTGTTTCATTACCAACTAGTTTGTTGCAGTTTTCACGTCATTTGCAAGCATCACGCATTGTCCTCGCTCAAACGGCGCGCAAATCCTTCGCGCAGCAAACGGCCTGCCACCGCGTCGAGCGGGGCGACCGCCTGGCGGGTCCACGCGCTCCGCGGCGTAACCAGCGCGGCATCGAGCGCGCGATCGATCGGGCTCGCCACACGTTCCTCGGGCAACGCGCTGGCGAGCGCGACCAGCGTGCGCCGCGCCGTCTCGGCGTTGGCGCGCATCACGGCGAGGATCTCGCTCGCCTCCACGCCTGCCTCGGCGTCGCGCCAGGCGTCGTAGTCGGTGACCATGCCGAGCAGCGCGTAGGGCAGCTCGGCCTCGCGCGCGAGCCGTACCTCGGGCAGCGCGGTCATGCCGATCACGTCGGCGCCCCAGTCGCGGTAGAGGTGGCTCTCGGCGCGGGTCGAGAACTGCGGGCCCTCGATGGCGACGTAAGTGCCGCCGCGGTAGACCTTGGCTCCGGCCTTCCCGGCCGCGTCCGCAGCGAACCCGGCCAGCCGCGGGCAGACCGGGTCGGCCAGGCCGACATGGGCGACGATACCCTCACCGAAGAAGCTCCGCTCGCGCCCGAGCGTGCGGTCGATGAACTGGTCGGCGGCGACGAACTCGCCCGGCTTCAGCTCCTCGCGCAACGAGCCGATCGCGCTGATCGCCAGCAGGTCGGTGACGCCGCAGCGCTTGAGCGCATCGATGTTCGCGCGGTAATTGACCTTGCCCGGCGCGAGGGTGTGCCCCTCGCCGTGGCGGGCGATAAAGCTGAACTTCACGTGGCCGATGCGGCCCATCGCCACCGGCGACGAAGGCTCGCCGAACGCGCTGGCGACGGCGATCGTCTGTGCGTCGTCGAGCTCGCCCGGATTGTACAGGCCCGACCCGCCGATAACGCCGATGTGCCAGCCGGGCATGTCTGGTCTACCTCGCCCTTTCCCGCCTCGTCATTGCGAGGAGCGAAGCGACGAAGCGATCCAGGGCAGTTGCGCGCGACGCCCTGGATTGCTTCGCTACGCTTGCAATGACGAATGGAGACAGATGCGCTCGCCGCATGGTCACTTCGGCGGCATGCGGATCGCGCCGTCGAGCCGCACGCTGGCGCCGTTGAAGTAGCCGGTTTCGAGCATCATCATCACCAGCCCGGCGTATTCCTCGGGCTTGCCGAGCCGCTTGGGGAACGGCACCGCCGCGGCGAGCGATTCCTGCGCCTTCTCGGGGAGCCCGGCCAGCAGCGGGGTGGCGAAGATGCCCGGCTGGATGGCGTTGATGCGGATGCCTTCCTGCATGAAGTCGCGCGCGATCGGCAGGGTCATGCCCATCACCGCGGCTTTCGACGCAGCATAGGCGACCTGGCCGATCTGCCCGTCCTCGGCGGCGACGCTGGAAGTCACCACCATCGCCCCGCGCTCGCCGTCCTCGAGGCCGTCCAACGTCATCATCCCCGCGGCCGCCTTGGCGACGCACTGGAAGGTGCCGAGCAGGTTGACCTTGATCGTCTTCATGAACTGCTCGACCGGGTAATGGCTGATCGCGCCGCTCTCGCGGTCGCGCTTGACGGTCTTGCCGATCGTGCCGATTCCCGCGCAACAGACCAGCACCCGCTCCTGCCCGTGCGCCGCGCGCGCCTTGGCGAAGCCCGCGTCGACCGAGGCTTCGTCCGACACGTCGACCTTGCAGAAAGTGCCGCCGATGTCCTTCGCGACGCTCTCGCCGCGCCCCTCGTTCAGGTCGAAGATCGCGACCTTGGCGCCTTTCGCGGCCAGCGCCCGCGCGCTCGCCTCGCCGAGGCCCGAGGCTCCTCCGGTGACGACGGCGGCGATGGAACTGTCGATCTTCACGGGTTTCTCCTTGGAGGTCTTGCGTTGGAGGGCGCCTTAGCCGCTCCTTGATATCTCGTCATCCCAGCAAAGCGTCGGTCGAGGGTGACACAAATTACACCATGTCACCCCGACACTTGGCCAGGAAACCGGCGCGTTTCCGCCATTCTCCGGGTCGGGCATGGGTGACAGATTTGTAGGATTCGCGCGAAAACCATGGCGGGTATGCCGGCTTTGGAGTGCGAGTCGAGCATCACAACCATGCGCCACGATCGGGGCCCTGTAGGAAAATGGTTTTTTCATCCTGGCTCCAACATTCGGCGCGCGAGGCGCCGCATGAGCCAGGCTTGGAGGGGCGGCAGATGCAACGCCCCCTAAGGACCCGGCCTCGCGGCCGGGTCCCTTGATTCACTTAGCGATAGCAGACGCGCACCTGGTGATGATGGCGCCAGGTAAGGGAGCAATGGTTGTGATGGCCGCGGCCGTTGCGCCAGCCGTAGTGGTGGCCGTTGTCGTGGCGGTCGTAATGGCTGCTGCGCATGTTGCGATCGTGGCCATTCCAGTCGCGGCGATTGTAGTCGCCGCTGTGGTCATGGCGATCGCTATCGGCGCGCTGGTCGTTGCGGTCGTTGTCGCGCTGTTGATCGTGGTGCATGTCCTGGTGCTGTTGGTCGCCGCCATGATTCTGGGCGCTGGCAACGGTTGCAGTACCGAGGCCGGCGACGGCGAACGTCGCCGCGGCGAGCAGGTGGGCAATCTTCATGGTAAGTCCTCTCACCCGGAAATCGGGTATGACACCCACAACGCGCCAATTCGATTATCGGCCCGCCCGCCAACGGAATGTTGGAGGCTTGCCCCCGACCGGCGGAACGGTCACCTGACCGGCATGAGCAGCTTGAGAATCCTCGTCGATGCCGACGCCTGCCCGGTGAAGGAGGAAGTCTACCGCGTCGCCCAGCGCCGCAAGGTGCCCGTCGCGGTTATCAGCAACAGCCCGTTCCGCGTACCGATCGATCCGCTGTTCGAGCGGGTGGTGGTCCAAGGCGGTTTCGATGCCGCCGACGACTGGATCGCCGAACGCGCCGATCCCCGCGCGCTGATAATTACCGGCGACATCCTGCTCGCCGAGCGCTGCCTCAAGGCCGGGGCCACGGTGATCGGCCACAACGGCCGCCCGTTCACCCACGCCTCGATCGGCGGCGCCATCGCGACCCGCGCGATCATGGCCGACTTGCGGGCAGGCGGAGACGTGGTTGGCGGGCCGGCGCCCTTTGCCAAGGCGGACAGGTCGCGGTTCCTGCAGGCGCTGGACGAGGCGCTGGTGAGGTTGGAACGGCGGGTGTGAGCTGCGGTGGGGGGAAATCTAGTTCAGCGCTGGGCCATGCTATCTAGCTAAATATATGTTAATGACTTTTCCGTTCGCGCCGAGCTTTTTCGCAAGGGTGAGAGGACATCCTGTGCTCCGCGGTAAATGGCGCTCAGGGTGATATGACAGACGTTCCCTCTCCCCTGCTTCAACGGCTCTCGCTGCGGACGACATTATCCGCGGAAGAAAGGGCGG
>DATIQN010000007.1:0-64243 GCA_035470785.1 Croceibacterium sp.
AAGCCGTCCATCTCGACCAGCAACTGGTTCAACGTCTGCTCGCGCTCGTCATTGCCGCCGCCAAGACCGGCGCCGCGATGACGGCCGACCGCGTCGATTTCGTCGACGAAGATGATGCAGGGCGCGTTTTTCTTGGCCTGATCGAACATGTCGCGGACGCGGCTGGCGCCGACGCCGACGAACATTTCGACGAAGTCCGAACCTGAGATGGTGAAGAACGGCACGTTCGCCTCACCCGCGATGGCGCGGGCGAGCAGCGTCTTGCCGGTGCCGGGCGAACCGACCAGCAGCGCGCCCTTGGGAATCTGGCCGCCGAGCTTCGAGAAGCGCTGCGGGTCCTTGAGGAACTCGACGATCTCCTCGAGTTCCTCGCGCGCCTCGTCGATGCCGGCGACGTCAGCGAAAGTGACGCGGCCCTGCTTCTCGGTCAGCAGCTTGGCCTTCGACTTGCCGAATCCCATCGCACCCGAACCGCCGCCTTTCTGCACTTGCCTGAGCGCGAAGAACGCCACGCCGAGGATCAGCAGGAACGGCAGGGATTGAATGAGGATGTAGGCGAGGACGCTCATTTCCTGCTTCTCAGCACCCGAATACCGCACGCCGTTATCGTCGAGCAGCTTGGTCAGGCCGGTATCATTGGCGACCGGTATGGTCGAGAAGGTCTGGCCGTTCTTGAGCTTGCCGGTAATCTGCTCGGGCGAGATCTGCACCTCGTCGACCGTGCCTTCGGCGACCTTCTGGCGGAAGTCCGAATAGCCGAGTTGCGAGCCGGCCGCATCGCGCGGTCCGCCGAACATCGACACCACCAGCAAAAGCGCGAGGAAGATCCCGCCCCATACGAGCAGGCTCTTGATCCACGGGTTGCCGTTGTTCTCGGGCTCGCGATTGTCGCTCATGCAGAAGGTCCACCTTTCACGCGCAATGTAGGCGCGAGCGGGTGAATGGCAAGTTGACGGGGCGCGAATGCCTTCTCAGCCGAATACGAGGTCCCAAAGCATGACCACGCCGATCGCAATGAACAGCAACGCGGCAGCGATGCGGATCGGCTTGAGCGGCACGCGTTCGATCAGGCGGGAGCCCGCGAAGACCACGGGGCCTTTGGCTAGCATCATCCCGACGGTGTTCCCGCCGCCACCGCCCACACGGCCTGGAAGCGCGCCGCCAGCGCGATGGTCGCAACCTGCGTCTTGTCGCCCATCTCGACCAGGAAGAAGGCGACCAGCGTGGTCAGGAAGGCGCCGAAGCGCGGCGGCTTCGCCTCATCGTCATCGAGCTTGTCGGGAACGAGGGTCCCCAAGCCCATCGCGATGAAGGACAGCGCGACCGCGTAGCGAAACCAGGTACCCTTGAGAAATTCCGGCGCTTGCGCCGACCAGCGCGTCGAGCCGGTGGTTGGCGATCGTCGCCAGCAGGGTGCCGGCGATGATCGGCAGCGGCTTGCGAAATCGGGCGGTGAGCACGATCGCGAGCAATTGCGTCTTGTCGCCAATCTCGGCGAGCGCAACGACCGCGACCGAGGTGAGGAACGCCTCCATGGCGACAGGCCATGGCGAATGCCGTGCCGCTTTCCAAGCGGTCAGGCGGAACCGAACGTCCGCTCGCCCCGGCGGGTGACGTGAATGTCGCAGATCAAGCCATCGCGCAGGGTGTAGACCACCCGCACCGGCACGTCATACCACTCGCCCGCTTTTAGCGGGCCGACGACGAAGTCGGTCGCGTCCTTGAGCGCGGTGAAACGGCTGATCGCGTCGTAAACGATCCGCTCGTCGCCAACCTCCAAATGCTCGGGAATGACCGTTTCGCGCACCCGCTCGAACATCGGCCGGTAGAATTCTACGATCCCCTCGCGGCCGTGGATGTCGCCGACCGAGCTTGTCAGGTGAAGCACCACGTCCTCGGTATAGAATTGAGGGAAGCGCTCGAATTCCGCGCCCGAAAACGCCGCCGAATAGGCCTGGAACGCCGCCAGTTGACTCGGATGACTGCCAAGGCGCGGCACCTTGGTCACGCCGCGCTCGGGCGGCCAGGTCATCGACTTGAGCTCGGCGATCCTGCCCTCGGCATTCAACTCATAGGTGACGAAGAACTTGACGGTGATCAGGTCGCCGGGGTGCATTTCGCCGAACGTAAAGTCGGGTCGGTGCTTGGTGGCGTGAAAATCCATATCCACTTCAGCGAAAAGCAGGCCGTCGCGGCTGAGCACCCTTTGCGGGCGCATCACCTCACGCACGCCGTCGTGCGCCCAGCGCAGGAACTCGAGCAGCCCCTCGGCGCCCTTGCGGGTGCCGTTGCCGCTGACCATGCGCGTGTCGGCGGCAAAGAAGCGCGCGACCAGCGCTTCGTCGTTACCGGTGTTGAACAATTGCTCGTAAGCCTGATAGTCGAGTTCCATGGCGCTGGCTTATGGCGCGCAGGGGCACGCGAAGGAAGTGCGTTTGACTGACCGATCGCCGCTGTTCACGCCCTTCCAGCTCGGCAAGCTGCACCTTCGCAACCGGTTCGTAATGCCGGCGATGCAGCGCGGGATGTGCGTGAACGGTAGCCCCAAGCCCGAGCTGGCCGCCTACTATGCGCGGCGAGCGGAAGGGGGCGTGCCGCTGATCATCGGCGAAAGCGCGGCGGTCGATCATCCGTCCGCGACCGTTCAGCCGAGCTCCGCACACCTCAACGCTCGCACCGCCGAAGCGTGGGCGCGTTGCGTCGGCGCGGTGCGTAATGCGGGCGGGCAGATGCTGCTGCAACTGTGGCACGAAGGCGCATTGCGAACCGACGGCAATGCGCTCAGTCCCTCGGGGCGCGTGCATCCGGGGAAGGCCAACGGCCGGGCCATGACGCGCGAGGAAATGCAGGCCATCGGCGAAGGCTTCGTGCGCTCGGCGCTTATCGCCCAAGACATCGGCGCCGCCGGGGTCGAGGTGCATTGCGCGCACGGCTACCTGCTCGACCAGTTCCTGTGGCACGGGTCGAACGTGCGCGAGGACGGTTACGGCGGGCCGGACGTCGCCGACCGGGTACGTTTTCCGGCCGAGATCGTCCGCGCGATCCGCGCCGAATGCGGGCCCGATTTCCTGATCTCGCTGCGTTTCTCGCAATGGAAGGAAGTCGATTACGCGGCGAAAGTTGCCGCCGATCCCGCCGAGCTCGAGCGCATGGTAACGATCCTGCGCAACGCTGGCGTCGACGTGCTGCACTGTTCGACCCGGCGTTTCTGGGAACCCGAATGGGCAGACGACGGCAAGAACCTTGCCGGCTGGGTCAAGGCGCTCAGCGGCTTGCCGACGATCACCGTCGGCAGCGTCGGCCTCGACACCGATGTCATGACCACGTTCATCGAGGCCAAGGACCCCGGTTCGCGCGTGCCCGAGGCAATCGCTGAACTCGAAGCCAGGCTCGCTGGCGGCGAGTTCGACCTCGTCGCCGTCGGCCGCGCATTGATCGGCGATCCCGATTTCGTGCGCAAGCTCGAGAGCGGCGACCTCGGCGCCATCAAGACCTTTTCGCGCGTCGATCTCGGCTCGCTCGAATGGGATACCTCGATCGTCGAGGAAGCGCACAACGCTCCTGCCTGACCTGGATTAAGTTCCACACAGTTCCGTCGCAAGCCCAGGCCGCCCTGGCGAACTCATTGAATTTCGCCGGAAACAAATCGCGCATTGGGTGATTTACGAATTGCACCCTCGTGGACGGGGCGCACCATGACAACTCCCGCGCGGAAGCCATATCTTTGGTTGGTTTGTGCAATGCAGCATTTCGGATGTTGCGTTGCACAAAAATAGTGTAGAGAGGAGTTGCGGGAGCGCCGTTCGCACACAATATTTGTGGAAATGACGATGATACTGGACTCGCATACGACCGAAAGACAGGCTCCGCCTGGCCGCGACGTGGCCGCCGTGCGTTCGATCTTCACGCTACCGACGCCGCGCGCCGCCCCGGCCCGGCGCGTCGCGCTCATCGGCAATTACGCCCCCCGCAAATGCGGCATCGCCACATTTACCGCCGACATCTTCAACAAGCTGGACGAGTTCCATCCGGAAATCTCGGTCAACGTCTACGCGCTCGACGATCCTGACCAGCCAATGGCCTATGGTGACATTGCCGGCACGATCGCGCGAAACGATCCCGAGTCCTACGCCCGGGCCGCGCGGCTAATCAACGACAGCGGCGTCGATGCCGTGTGGCTGCAGCACGAATACGGGATCTTCGGCGGGCCCGACGGCGAGATGGTGCTCGACTTCGTCGATCGCCTCGCCGCTCCGCTCATCCTGACCCCGCATACCGTGCTCGGCGACCCTTCAGTGCGCCAGCGCAACATTCTCGAACGACTGGTCGCCCGCGCCAGCCGAATCATGGTCATGAGCCGCCATTCGCGCGACTTGCTCGTCGAACGCTACCACGCGCCGGCGGAGATTCTCGAGGTCGTGCCGCACGGCGCGCCCGACCGCCCGTTCGGACGACAGGAGCAGTTCAAGGCGAAACTCGGCCTCAGCGATCGCACCGTGCTGATGACCTTTGGCCTGCTCGGTCCTGGAAAGGGGCTGGAGTGCGTCATCGAGGCACTGCCGGCAATCGTCGAGCGGCACCCGAAAGTGGTCTATCGCATCGTCGGAGCTACCCATCCGAACCTGGTCGCGACCGAGGGCGAAGCCTATCGCGAGCGGCTCATCGCGCTGGCCGACGAGCTCGGCGTGGCCGATCATCTGCTGTGGGACAACCGGTTCCTCGAGACCGAGGAGCTACTGGACCAGCTCGAGGCGTGCGACGTTTACGTCACGCCGTACCCCAACATGCAGCAGTCGACTTCGGGCACGCTCAGCTATGCGGTGGCGCTTGGCAAGGCGGTCGTCGCAACGCCCTATCTCCATGCGCGCGAGTTGCTGGCCGACGGCGCCGGCGAGCTGGTGCAACCACGTTCGGCCGAAGCGATCGCCGCGGCGATCAACCGCCTGCTCGACGATCCCGCGCGGCTCGTTTCGCTCCAGCGGCGAGCCTACGCTCGCGGCCGCGAGACGATCTGGCCGCGCTTCGCCGCGGGCGCGGCAGCGCTGATCGAAGGTTCGGTCGTGCATGCCGCGCCGCCGGCCCCGGTCACGCGCACACCCAGCATCGAAGGCGTGCTCGCAATGAGCGACCCCACCGGCATGTTGCAGCACTCGATCGGCATCGTGCCCGACCGGCTGCATGGCTACTGTCTCGACGACAACGTTCGCGCGCTGATGCTGATGAACGTTGCGGAAGGGATCGATCCGCAGGTGCGCCAGCGGTGGTGGCAGGTCTACGCCTCGTTCGTCCAGCACGCCTGGAACCCCGAGGCGAAGGCGTTCCGCAACTTCATGCGCTTCGACCGCAGCTGGTGCGAGGACATCGGTTCGGAGGATTCGAACGGCCGCACCTTGCGGGCGCTCGGACAGACGGTCGAGCTGGCTGCTGATCCGTCACAGGCGTTCTGGGCTATCCGCTGGTTCGATACCGCGCTGCCGCACTGCAACAGCCTGGGCTCGCCGCGCGCAGTCGCCTTCACGATGCTCGGCGCCGCGGCCGTGCTGCGGGCGAATCCCGGCCACGGCGCCGCGCGCAACTTCCTCGCCGAAGGGGCCGACTTCCTCCACCGCTTGCTCGATTCCTCGCGCCGCCCCGACTGGGCGTGGTTCGAAGCCGTACTCGGCTATGACAACCCGCGCTTGTCGCAAGCGCTGATCGAAGCGGGCCTGGCGCTGGACAACGCGCGCTACACGAAGGCCGGGCTCGATAGCCTGGCCTGGATCGCAGAGCAGCAGCTGGCCGCCAGCGGGCATTTCCGCCCAGTAGGGTCCGAAACGTTCGGCCATCATCACGCGAGCCTGCCGTTCGACCAGCAGCCGCTCGAAGCCCAGGCGGCGATCGAGGCCGCAGCCTCCGCCTGGCGCGCCGATCGCGACCCGAAGTGGCAACAGCACGCGCAGGCCGCGTGGCACTGGTTCTTCGGCGCCAACGACCGCGGCGTGGTCCTCGCCGATCTCGCCAGCGGCCGCTGCCGCGACGGCATCAACCCGCGCGGGCTGAACGAAAATTGTGGAGCCGAATCGATCCTAGCCTTCCAACTGGCGCACTATTCGCTGATAGGGCTGCTCCGTGGCCAGCAAGGCGATTCGAGCGGAGAGAGATTTGTCGGAGAACCGCAACGGATCGCCGAGCCCGCTGCGCATACTTGATACTCGGCTTCACGCCGATCCCTCGCGCGTTGTCCTCAGGCCGTTCCACCTAGGCTGGCAAGGCAAGACCGCGCCGGGGGGCCGGGCACAGCGCCTGGTCGACGATATCGCGGCGATGAACGAATCCGAGGTCAAGAAGGCCTACACCGACGTTCGCTCCGATTTCGCCGAGCGCCACTGGCAAACCGAACAGATGTTCGACGAGCGCTTTGCCGAAGTCGCAATGCAACTCAGCCTCGATCCGGCGGCCTATTCGCCCCGGCGCAAGCGGCTGATCGGAGCCTATTTCTGCCACGAGTACACCTATGCCGCGGCGGCGCTGATGAACCCGTCGATCGTTCCGCACCCCGACCAGAGCGGGCTCGACGACAAGTCGTGCCGCTTCGTGATGAGCCTGCGCGCGGTCGGCGAGGGCCACATCAGCTCGATCGCCTTCCGCGAGGGCATCGCCAGGACCGACGGCAGCTTCAGCCTGTGGCCGCAGGCGAGCTTCGCCACCTCGGTCGAGCTGGACGATGCCAGCCTGACCGACAGCGAGCGCGGCGTGATCGTCCACCGCCACCCCGAATCGAGCCTGTCCAACACGGTGATCTTCCCTATCACCGAGCAGCAGGCCGGCGGGCTCGAGGACTTGCGCCTGGTGCGCTTCGACCACGGCGGCGGCGATTACGAATGGATCGGCACCTACACCGCCTATTCGGGCCGATCGATCCGTTCGGAGCTGATGCGCACGGTCGACTTCAAGCGCTTCCTGCTCGAGCCCATCGTCGGCCGCGCGGGGCGCAACAAGGGCATGGCACTGTTTCCGCAGAAAGTCGGCGGCAAGTATGCGATGCTTGGGCGGCAGGACGGCAAGAACCTGTTCCTACTCAAGTCCGACCGGATCGACCGGTGGAACTCCGAAGGCCAGTTGCTGATGGAGCCCAAGTACCCGTGGGAGTTCATCCAGATCGGCAACTGCGGCAGCCCGATCCTCACCGACGCGGGCTGGCTGGTCGTCACCCACGGCGTCGGCGCGATGCGCAAGTACGCGCTCGGCTGCGCGCTGCTCGACCGCGACGATCCCTCGAAAGTGATCGGCCGCACGAAGGAGCCGATCCTCACCGCGACCGACGCCGACCGCTCGGGCTACGTGCCCAACGTCGTCTATACCTGCGGCGCGCTCAAGGTCGGCGAACGGCTGCTGGTGCCCTACGGCATCTCCGACAGCGCGGTCGGGTTCGCGACGGTTAAGATCGCAGACTTGCTGGACCTGATGCGCTGATGCATCGTTGAGCGGTCATGCTGCTCGCAACCAAGACCGTCGAGAAACCCTGGGGCCGCGACACGCTGCCCGCGCCGTTCACCGCGCCCGCGGGGAAGCGGATCGGTGAGATCTGGTTCGAGCCGCCCAAGGACCTGCCGCAACTGCTGGTGAAATACATTTTCACAAGCGAGAAGCTCTCGGTCCAGGTCCACCCGACCGACGAACAGACCGAAGCCAAGGGCCTCGGCCGGCAGGGCAAGTCCGAATGCTGGCTGGTGATCGACGCAGAACCGGGCGCGACGCTGGGGATCGGCTTCGACAAGCCCGTCGATGCCGAAGCGATGCGCGCGGCGGCGCAGGACGGCAGCATCGAAGGCATGCTCACCTGGCACCAGGTAAGGCCAGGCGACTTCTTCTACATCCCGGCGAACACGGTCCACGCGATCGGCGGGGGCTGCTCGATCATCGAAGTCCAGCAGAATTCGGACATCACTTATCGTCTCTACGACTACGGCCGCCCGCGCGAATTGCATCTCGACGAGGGCATGTCGGTGGCCAAGGGCGAGCCGTACGACATGAGCCGTCACCAGGTGCTTCCCGAGAGCGGCGACGTGGCGCTGGTCGACGGGCCGTATTTCCGGCTCGACCGCGTCGACGGCCGGCCCGACAAGGCCACGGCCGAGCGCTATCACGGGTGCCTGCTCGTCATCCCCCGCGACGGCACCGCCCATGTCGGCAACGATGCGGTCGAAGCGGGCGAATGCGCCCTCGCCCGTTCGCTCGACGAGGTCGCGTTCGATCCCGCAGGCAGCTGCCTGATCGCGCAGCCGACACCCTAGAGCGTCTTGATGATCGCAGAGAAGTCGAGCCCGCCGTTGCCCGCGGCGTCGAAGGCCTCGTAAAGCTCCTTCGCCCGGCGGCCCATCTGCGGGTCGATTTGCGCGGTCGCCGCCGCTTCCATCGCCAGCTTGAGGTCCTTCAGCATCAGCGCGGTGGCAAAGCCGCCATGGTAATCGTTGTCGGCCGGGGTCTTGGGCCCGACGCCCGGGACCGGGCAGTAGCTCGTTGCCGACCATGACTGGCCCGAGCTGACCGAGGCGATGTCGTAGAACACCTGCGGGTCGAGCCCCAGGCGCTGGGCCATCGCGAAGCCCTCGCAGGTCCCGATCATGTGGATGCCGAGCATCATGTTGTTGCAGATCTTGGCCGCTTGGCCCGCGCCCGCTCCGCCCGCGTGGATCACCGCCTTGCCCATGTTCGTGAGTATGTCTTCGGCTCGCTTGAACGCGGTGTCGCTGCCACCAACCATGAACGTCAGCGTGCCCGCGGCGGCGGCGGCTATTCCGCCCGAGACCGGGGCATCGACCATCTCGTACCCTGCATCGGCGGCAAGCTTTTCGACCTCGCGCGCGGTGGCGACGTCGATGGTCGAGCAATCGATCAGGATTGCATCTTTGGGAGCGCGGCTGATCACGCTCTTCGTGTAGACATCCTTCACGATCGCGCCGTTCGGCAGCATCGAAACCACCGCCTCTGCGCCTTCGATCGCTTCCTCTACCGAGCTGACCGTCTGGCATCCGCCCTCGCGCGCATGCGCCAGCGCCGCTTCGCTGAGATCGAAAGCGCGCAAAGCATGCCCCGCCTTGACCAGGTTCGGCGCCATCCCGCCGCCCATGTTGCCTAAGCCGATGAATGCGATCCTCATGATATCAACGACCCTTCCATTGGCCTTCGCGCTTCTCGATGAACGCGCGCATCCCTTCGGCCTTGTCCTCGGTTGCGGCGAGAACCTGGAACAGACGGCGTTCGTGTAGGATGCCCTGCTCGAGCCCGAGCTCGAACGCGGCGTTGACCAGTTCCTTGTTCACCATCGCCGCGAGCGGCGGCATCGCCGCAATCGTCGAGGCGGTGCGCAGAGCGTGGTCGAGCAAGTCGGCCGCGGGCACCACGCGCGCGACCAGCCCGCTGCGCTCGGCTTCCTCGGCGCCCATCATCCGCCCGGTGAGAACCATTTCCATCGCCTTGGCCTTGCCGATCGCATGAGTAAGCCGCTGGCTGCCGCCCATCCCCGGCGCCACGCCGAGCTTGATCTCCGGCTGGCCGAACTTCGCCGTGTCGGCGGCGATGATGAAATCGGCCATCATCGCCAGTTCGCACCCGCCGCCGAGCGCGAAACCGTTGACGGCGGCGATCCACGGCTTGCGGATGCGCTTGGTGAAATCGCCTGTCCACCCCGCGAAGAAGTCCTCACGGTAGAAATCGGCCGCCGGCTTGTCGGCCATCTCCTTGATGTCCGCGCCCGCGGCGAAGGCCTTCTCGCCACTGCCGGTGACCACGGCGCAGCGTTGGCTGTCGTCCGCCTCGAACGAGGCGAACGCGACGATGAGGTCGGCGAGCACCGCGGTGTTGAGAGCGTTGAGGGCCTGCGGGCGATTAAGCGTGACCAGAGTCACTGCACCGCGTTGCTCGACGAGCAGGTTTTCGTAGTTTGCCAACGCCTAATTTCCTTTGCTGAACGTCAGAGCTGTTTGGCGACCGGCGAGGCGGACCACAGGGTCTCCAGACGCAGCCGGTAATGCCAAGCCAGCGCCGCCAGTGTCGCGGCCACTGCGGGCCCCCAGATGTATTGGCCGCTCAAGGTGAGGTGGAAGAACAAGATGACCGCAACCGGACCAGCGAGAGTTACGATGCCCAGCGGCGCGCTACGGTCGAACAGCAGGACACCGCCGCCTGCACCGTACGCGGCCGCCAGCAGCGGCTCGATGAAGCCGCTGGCGCTGAGAGCATCGGTGAACTCCTGCGCGGAGGCGGTCGGCTGGACGAGCGCGGGCAACATTCGGGTCGTTATCGACGCGACGATAAACACACCCGTAGCGAAGAAAAACAGTCCGTAAACTATCCGCAGTGTTGCCCAAACAAGTTCGCCCCGCATCGCCCCTCACCCCATTGTTGGAATTACAAACGCATTGCTACCGTCCCCGCCGCCATCCGGCCAGCGCTGCGTCACGGTCTTGACCTTGGTCCAAAAGCGCACGCCATCCATGCCGTGCTGGTTGTGGTCGCCGAACGCGCTTCGCTTCCAGCCCCCGAACGAGTGATAGGCGACCGGCACCGGGATCGGCACGTTGATCCCGACCATCCCGACATTGACCCGCGCGGCGAACTCGCGCGCGGCGTGGCCGTTGCGGGTGAAGATGGCGACGCCGTTGCCGTACTGGTGCTTGCTGGGAAGCATGACCGCTTCCTCGAAGTCTTTCGCGCGGAGGATCTGCAGGACGGGTCCGAAGATCTCGTTGTGGTAGCTTTCCATGTCGGGCGTGACATGGTCGATCAGCGTCGGGCCGACGAAGAAGCCGTTCTCGTGGCCTTGCAGGCTGAAGCCGCGCCCATCGACGACGATCTCGCCGCCCTCGGCCTCGGCCTTGCCGATCCATTGCTCGATCTTGGCCTTGTGCGCGGCGGTGACAACCGGGCCATAATGCGCCTCGTCGTCGGTCGAGATGCCGACGCGCAGCGCGTTGATCGCCGGGATCAGCTTGGCGCGCAGTCGCTCGGCGGTGCCTTCACCGACCGGGACGATCACCGGAAGTGCCATGCAGCGCTCGCCCGCGCTGCCGAAAGCCGCCCCGGCGAGGTCGTTGACCACCTGATCTAGGTCGGCGTCGGGCATGACGATGCCGTGGTTCTTGGCCCCGCCCATCGCTTGCACGCGCTTGCCGTTGTGGACGCCGCGCTCGTAGACGTAATGCGCGATGTCCGACGAGCCGACGAAGCTGACCGCGGCGATGTCCGGGTGATCGAGAATCGCGTCGACCATCTCCTTGTCGCCGTGGACGACCTGGAGGATGCCCTCCGGCCCGCCAGCTTCGCGGAACAGCTCGGCGAGGCGCACCGGGACGCTTGGGTCGCGCTCGCTCGGCTTGAGGATGAAGGCGTTGCCGACCGCGACCGCCACTCCGAACATCCACATCGGGATCATCGCCGGAAAGTTGAACGGGGTGATGCCCGCGCCGATGCCCAGCGCCGTGCGCATTGAATAGACGTCGATCCCCGGGCCGGCGCCTTCGGTATATTCGCCCTTCATCGCGTGCGGGATGCCGCAGGCGAACTCGATCACATCGAGCCCTCGTTGCACGTCGCCGCGCGCGTCGGCGATCACCTTGCCGTGCTCGCTCGAGAGCAGATGGGCGAGCTCGTCGATGTTGGCTTCGACGAGCCGCTTGAACTCGAACATGACGCGAGCGCGGCGCTGCGGATTGGTTGCCGCCCAAGCCGGCTGCGCAGCCTCGGCCGCCGCAACCGCCTTGTCGAGCTCGGCCTTGCCGCCGAGCGGGACTTGCGCTTGTACCTCTCCGCTGTTGGGGTCGAAAACGTCACCCATGCGACCGCTTGCTCCGCCGCCGGTGCCCCCGACAATGAAATGGTCGATCGCGCGCATAGGAAATCCTTTCAGGTGAAACCAATTGCGCGAATCCCTGCAACTCTCGGGCACGCTTGGCAAGGGCCGCGCGTTGCGGCATGGCGCGGTTCGATATCGGATTGAGACGAACAATGGCGAAGTACGGACCGCTCGAAGACAAACTGGTGGTGCTGATCGGCGGCGGCGGCTTCCTCGGCACGCATCTGGCCGAGGAACTGCTGAGCCGCGGCGCGCGGCTGCGAGTCGCCGACCGCCATCCCGAGAAGGCGTGGAACCTGCGGCCCTTGGCGCAACTCGGCCAGCTCCAGTTCGCGCGTTGCGACGTAACCAAGCGACGCAGCATCGAAGCGGCGATGCAGGGCGGCGACGCGGCGGTGTATCTCGTCGGCAGCTTCTCGGGCGACCTTAAGGCGCTGAACGCGCGCGGCGCCGGCTGGGCTGCCGAGGCAGCCGCGGCGAACGGCGCGGGCAGCTTCGTCTATGTCTCCGCGCTCGGCGCCGATCCCGAGTCCGATAGCGGCTATGCCGCGACCAAGGGCGAAGGCGAGCGGCTGGTGCTTGAAGCGTTCCCCAAGGCCACTGTGGTCCGCCCGTCTGTGCTGTTTGGCGAGGACGACGCGTTCGTGAACATGTTCGCCGGCCTCGTCGCTGGATTGCCGGTGATCCCGGTGTTCGGACCGCGCGCGAAACTCCAGCCGCTGTGGATCGACGACGCTGCGGAGGCAATCGCCAATTCGCTGGCGGAACCCGCCAGGCATGGCGGCAAGACTTACGAGATCGCCGGGCCCGAGCCTGTCACGATGCTCGACCTCAACGAGCGGATCGCCGGCGCGCAAGGACGCCAGCGGCATTTCCTGCCCATGCCCGACGCTCTCTCGGCGATCTTCGCCGCGCTGCCGCTGACGCCCATGAATTCGGACCAGTGGAAGATGCTCAAGAGCGGCAGCGTGGCCGCCGGCAAGCTCCCGGGACTGAAGGCTCTCGGCGTCACGCCCAAGCCGCTCGGCCTGTTCCTTGACCGGTGGATGGCGCGCTACCGCAAGAACGGCCGCTTCGGCGGCAAGCGCGAGCTGGCCTAGCCGCAAATCCCGTCGGCGATTGTGCGCACCGCCGGGATTCCCTACGAAGCGAAAACCGGACAGAATCAAAGTCCGGCGTGGAGGGGATTTTGACGATGCATCGCACATTGGCGCGGTATTTCGGCGCGGCTGCGGCCGTGACACTCGGCCTGGGCCTGACTCAGGGTGCGGCGGCACAGAACGCGCCAGCGCCCGCCGTTGCAGCACCCACCGCACCGCGCGCGGGTCCGCCCCCTGTCACCCCGCTCGGCGCGGGTCCGTTCGATTACGTCACCAAGGGCGGCAAGATCCACGTCGAGATCCTCGCGCGGCGGCTCGACCATCCCTGGTCGCTAGCGCAGCTGCCCGACGGGACAATGCTGGTCACCGAGCGAGCGGGGCGCCTGCGCGTGCTCAAGGGCGGCAAGCTCGATCCGGTCGCGATCGCCGGGCTGCCGCCAATCAATCCGAGCGGCATCGGCGGGCTCTACGACATCGCGCTCGACCCCGGCTTCGCCAAGAACCACTTCATTTACCTCAGCTACGTCAAGCCGACGGACACGAACTCCGATCAGACCACGCTCGCTGTTATGCGCGCTACGTATGACGGCACGCACTTGCTCAAGGGCGTGAAGGACATCTTCGTCGCGGACGCGTGGTACGGCGCGCAGCCGTGGCCCAAGCGTTGTTGCGGGCAAGGCCCGGCGAGCGGCAGCTGGGGCGGTCGCATCCTGTTTGGCCGCGACGGCAAACTCTACGTGACCAGCGGCGACCGCAACTACGGCGAGATGGTGCAGAAGCCGGATAATGACTTCGGCAAGATCATGCGCATCAACGCCGACGGCTCGATCCCGAAGGACAACCCCTTCGTCGGCAAGAAAGGCTGGAAGCCCGAAATCTGGACCACCGGCCACCGCAACCCGCTCGGCCTAACGATCGATCCCATCACCGGCCAGATGTGGGAGACCGAATTCGGCCCGCACGGCGGCGACGAGGTCAACCTGATCAAGAAGGGTGCCAACTACGGCTGGATCGACGTCACCCAGGGGCAGCATTACAACAACGAGCCGGCCAAGGGGGTCAAGAACGTCCCCGGGATGACCGACCCGGTGCTGGCCTACCTGCCCACCTCGCTCAACCCGGGCAACCCGGCGTTCTACGACGGCGCAGCGTTCCCGGCATGGAAGGGCGACCTGTTGCTGCCGAGCTTCACCAAGGGGCTGTTGCGCTACGACACACAGGGAGGAATGCCGGTCGGCGATCCGGAATACCTGCTCGGCGATCTCAAGCAGCGACTGCGCGATGTGCGCGTGGGCCCGAAAGGCGAGCTCTACGTCCTTACCGACGAGACCGACGGCGCGCTGCTCAAGGTGACTCCGGGCAGCTAGCCCTTATCCGCCTACTCCTTCGCGGCGATCCGTGCGTCGGCCAGCGATAGCGTGATCGCCGCCGGATTGTTGGGCATCGTCGAATAGAGCGTCTTGAGAAAGATCTTGTCCGAGCGAGTCAGGCCGGGGGGCTTCGCATTCGCGCCCGTGGCGAACAGGCCGAGAATCGAATCGCCCGGGGCTTGCAGTTTCTCGGCCTGGTCGCCCGAGAGCCCTTGCATAGTCGCATAGTCGGCCACCTGGGCCACGCTCAGGCCCTGCACCGCCTTCTTTTCGATCAGCACCATAGCCGAAGCGATGTCGCGCCGCACGGGCACGTAGATCAGGGAGTGCGCCGCCATCATCGTGGTCCACGGCAAGTCGGTCAGGCTCTGGGTGGGATAGACCGGATGGCCGTCACGCGAGGACGTGATCACCTGCGTCCAGGTATGCGCCGGGCCCGGGGTGTCGAACAGTGCCTCAAGCTCGGCCTTGCCGAGCAAGGCGAACAGGTAAGAGCGTCGCTGCCGCAGATCTTTGAGATAGCTCTCCGAATCGTCCATTACCACGACGAGCAGGTTGGGCTGGCAAGTCGCTGGATCGGCGAGCGGTAGCCCCAGCTCGCCGGCGTTCTGGCGGATCAGGCCGACCATCGTCTCGGCCGAGTCCTGCTGCACGCCGACGATGCCCGGACACAGCGCATCCTCGAATCTCGCTAGCGGCATGTCTCGATCGGCGCCGCTGTAAGCCTTGGCAGTGGCGGCGAACGGCGAGAACAGCGCGGCAAAGACCGCTGTTGCGCCGAGGAGCGGCAGGATCACGCGACGTGACACGGGCAATTCTCCCGGAAGTGGCAAGGGCACCGCATTATCCTCCTGCCGCCTCCCGCGGGCAACGGCGAAGTTGCTGTCGGCTGATAATCGTTGGTACCCCGCGGCCGGCAAAAGGTTCGCTCGTCGCGCTTACCCCGGAATCGTCAGGCGACGGCCTTCGGTAAGCAGGCGCCACGCGGCTATATCGCCGAGCATGATGTCGGCGGCGTTGCGGGCGAATTCCTGCAGCCTGGCCGCGCTGGGCGCATCGGCAGCCCAACGGACCAGTAGAGCGTCGAGGCCCGAGCCGATCCGCCCGGTGCGCTGCGCGATGCCCTCGAAGTCGAGGATGATGCGGATGCCGTAGCTCGCGGTGGCCAGCGCCGGGAACCCGGCAGTAATCGCGGTGAGTACATAGCGCAGCGCAATAGCGGTTTGCGGAACAAAGAAGTACAGCAGGAGCCAACCGACCGCCGCCACCAGCACGGCGGCGAACAAGGCCTCACCGAAGCGCTCGATTCGCCGGGCGGCGAGATGCATGCGGCGCGAAGTCGCCGCGTTCCACTCGGCCTGGCCGCGCACTTCGTCCACCAGCAGAGCGCCGGCCACTGCGGCATCCGACAGGTCGACGTGTTCGAGCGTGCCGCTGCGCGCATAGGCGCCGGCGTACCAGCCGAGCATCCCGCCCTGCCCGGGGTCGGCGATTCCCCGGCCGATTCCCACCTGGCGCAGCATCGAGCAGACACGCAGCAGCTCGGCCACTTCGCGCGATTCGAGCCATCGCTCCTGCCAGCGGCGCCGGCCCGCGCCGGCAGTATTCGCGGTCAGCAGTAGGATGGTGATCACTTCGGCCAGCACGAAAATCCACTTCGCCTGGCCGACGAGCAGCGACGTGGCCGCGAGCACGACGGCCAGCGCGGCGAGCGAAAAGTTGACGATTACCGCCGAGCGAAACGCCTGTGCGGCCTGGACCGCCACCTGATCCCACCAGGCGAAAGCATCGCGCAAGCTCGTCGGATCGGCCACCGGCTCGGCCGGGGAATCCGCTTTGCGCGCTGTTCGCGGTCTGCGTTTCGGCCCGACCCCGGCCAACTTGAGCAGAAGGGGATAGGCGCCGTGGATAATCGGCTCGCGTGGGGGCTCGGCCTCCCGGAACCAGAGTGCCGCTGCCTCGGGCCCGTCATCGAAACCGACCTCGGCCACGATCAGGTCGGAAAGCGCGCCCAGCGGCAACTCGGGGACGTCATCGAGCCTTTGTGGCCCGGCGCCCGATCCGGCGCTCCTGACTTTCGCGGCAACGCCGGCCGGATCGATCACCACGATCGGGATCCACCGGCGTGCCGCCTCACCAATCACTTCGCGCGTGCCGCCGCGCCCTCGCCCGGGGCCGCCGTCCCACACCGCCACTAGCAGATCGCAGTTGGACAGCAAGACCAGCCCAGCGGCTTCATAGGCCCGCGTGCGGTCGTCGGCATTGCCGTCGAGCACCATGACTGTGGCGGCCTGGCCGAGCAGCCGATCGAATTCCTCGCGCGAGGCCTCGTCGCCGAAATCCTTGCGGTATTCGGAAGCCACGAACGGCAGGACCACTTCGAGTTTGACCCCAGCCTCCAGCGCCACGGCAGCGGCAAGCCGGTCGGCTCCTTCGGCCAATGCCGACACCAGCCGTAGCGGTTTGCGCCCAGCGGGATAGAGGCCGCTCGCGCCCGATTGGGCGAGCGCGCCTTCGACAGTCGCGATCGTTTCACGGATCCGATTCGAGACGGCCTCGACGTCCTCGATCCGGTCGCGCCGGTGGCCGACGATGCCGATGCTGTAGCCGAGCGCAGGGTGCGGCGCGGGCCAATTCACGGGCGGCATCCCTCGATAGCCGTCACTTTGCGGCGATCGTCCCGCCCGCGACGCGCGCCTTCATCCCTTCGAGCATATGCTGGAAGCGCGGGTCGTCGCGGATCGGATCAAGGTCCGGGTCCACCTGGAAGTGAAGCACGAACATCGCGTTGAATTGATCGGCATGTGGCACCAGCAGCTCCATCGCCGCATCGGCATCGTGCAAGTGGGAGGCGAAAGCGCAAGCCAGGTTGTACCGCATCGTGAGGTTGTCGGGGTCGATCATCAGCGCCCGCTGCGCCCACTCGCGCGCGCGATCGGCCCTGCCGAGGGAAGCCAGGCTGACAGCTCCGTAACCGAGCGCCGCGCCATTGCCCTGGTCATGGCTGATGGCCTTTTCAACCCGGGCGTAAGTCATCTCGGCCGCCCGGCGCAGTTGGGCCACGTCCTTCAGGCCGTGGTAGCAGGACATGAGCAAACCGCTCGAACGATAGTCGCCTTCGACCAGCGCGGCGGCCTTTTCGAAATAGGGCACGGCCTCGCTGATTCGTCCCTGCCGGAAATTGAGGATCGCCGCTTCCTTGTTGGCTTCCCAGCTTTCGGGATCGAGGCGCAGCGCGGTTTCGATCTGCTCTAGGGCCTCGTCGCGGCGACCTTCCTCGTCTGCAAGATAGCGCGCCTTCACACAATAGGCCTCGGGCAGGTTCGGATCGAGTTCGAGGGCCTTCTCGGCGGCCGGCAACGGATCGATCTTCCTGTCATGCCGGAAACGGAGCTCCGATTCCGCCAGCGCCATTAGCGCCCAAGCCTTGGCGTAATTGGGGTCGACCGCCAGCGCCTGCCGGCAGATGCGCACCACGATCTCGTCGCGGCGGCTGTCGCCGTCGTTGCCGCTGATCCAGTGCTGGCGAGCCATCAGGTACAGATTGTAGGCTTCGGAGTTGCTCGTCCCGCGTTGCTCGATCGCCTTCTTCTCCTTCGGCAGCAGCTTCAGCTGCAAGGCCGCGACGATGGCTTTCGAAATCTCGTCCTGGATGGCGAAGATATCGTCGAGCTCGCGGTCGTAGCGGTCGCCCCAGAGTTGTTCGTTGTTTCGGCAATCGATCAGCTCGGCGGTGATCCGAACCCTCGTGCCGGCCTTGCGGACGCTTCCTTCGAGGACGTGCGTCACCCCCAGGTCGTGCGCGAGGGCCGCGGTATCGGTTCGCTTGCCCTTGAGCTCGAACGCAAGATTTCGCGGTACGGTCGAGAGCGCCGAAACCTTGGACAAGTCGATGATGATGTCCTCGCTGATCCCGTCGCTGAAGTATTCCTGTTCGAGATCGCCGCTCATGTTGATGAACGGGACGACGCATACCATCACCCGGCGGGTCGGCTCGGCGGCGACGCCGGCGTCTTGCGCCAGCGCGTCGCCCGCTCCCGCAAGCGAGGCGATCGAACTGACCACCTTCTGCCAGCCGGGGGTGCTACCCTCGCCATTCCAGCCGGTCAGGTCGGCGCACTGGATCTGGTTGAAGGGCATCGGCGGCAAGCTGCCGTCGAGACTCACCTGGACCAGCGTGCCCGCCTCGCGCGCGGCGTCGGCTTCCGCCCTCACCCACTGCGAGCGGGCAGCGTCAGCCGACCATAGCACGAGCACCGCCTTGGCCGCCTTGATCCGCTCCTCGATGACGTCGCTGTACGCGCGGTGCGCGGGCAGCTCGTCGTCGCGCCACACGCCATAGCCAAGCGCCCGCAGGGCCTCGCCGGCGAGACGGGCCTGAGGTTCGTTGGGCCGGGCGTATGAGATGAAGATGTCCGACACGGCTTAGGCGTTCTCCATCCGCGCGGCGGCTTCGCCGGCGCTGAGTCGCCCCTCGCCCGGGAGCATCGAACGCGTCGCGCCGACGCGGTCGAGCGCGCCCTGCAGCATCGACTGGAAGCGCTCGTCGCCGCGCAGCGGATCGATGTCGGGATCGATCACGCAATGCTGGATCTGGGTAATGCTGACCTTCTCGAAGTAGGGTTCGAGCATCTCGCAGGCGGTATCGAGGTCGTTGAGGAACAGCAGGCCGCAGGCGAGGTTGTAGCGCATCGAGATGTTGTCGGGGTCGATCAGCACCGCACGTGTGGCCCATTCCTTGGCCCGCGCACCGTCGCCCATCACCGCCAGCGCGACCGAACCTGAGCCGAGCGCGAAGCCGTTGCTCGGGTCCTGCGCGACGGCCTTCTCGGCACGCGTCGCGGCTAGCTTGGCGACGCGCTGCAAGTCGCCAGGCCGGTTCATCGCCGAATAGCAGGTCATCAGCATGACTGGGTCGTGGTAGTCGCTTTCCATTAGCGACGAGGCTTTCTCGAAGAACGGCGCGGAATCGGCGATGCGGCCCTGGCGGAAGGTCAGGAAGGCGACTTCCTTGTTCACTTCCCAATTCTCCGGATCGAGCCGGATCGCAGTTTCGAGCGCCTCATTGGCCTCGGCGAGCTTGCCGTCGACCTGGAGGTAGCGGGCCCGCACGCAGTAGGCCTCGGCGATCTCGGGATCGAGCTCGAGCGCCTTTTCGGCTGCCGGGAGCGAGTTTTCCTCCTCGATGCCGTGCCAGAAGCGCCGCTCGGTCTGCGCCAGCGCCATCAGCGCCCAGGCGCGGGCGTACTCGGGATCGATCGCGGTCGCCTGCTTGCAGATGCGCACGACCACGTCGTCGCGGCGGCGGTCGCCCTTGTTGCCGCTGATCCAGTGCTGGCGGGCGAGGAGGTAGAGGTTGTAGGCCTCCGGGCTCGCCGTGCCGCGGTGCTCGATCGCCTTCTTCTCCTTGGGCAGCAGTTTCAGCTGCAGCGCGGCGACGATCGCCTTGGAGATTTCGTCCTGGATCGCGAAGATGTCGGTCAGGTCGCGGTCGTAGCGGTCGGCCCAGACGTGATCGCCGACCTGGCCGTCGATCAGCTGGGCGTTGATCCGCACCCTGTCGCCGGCCTTGCGCACGCTGCCTTCGAGCACGTGAGTGACGCCGAGCTCGCGGGCAACGTCCTTCACGTGGATCGCGCGGCCCTTGTAAGTGAACGCGGTGTTGCGGGCGACGACCGAGAGAGCCGAGACCTTGGAAAGGTCGGTGATGATGTCCTCGCTGATCCCGTCCGAGAAATACTCCTGCTCGGTGTCGCCGCTCATGTTGAGGAACGGCAGCACGCACACCGCCACCCGGCGCGCAGGCTGCTGCGCGGCCTCGTCGGCGCGGTCCCCGGGCGCCATCGCGCCGACCAGCGAGGCGATGCTCGCCTCGACCTTCTTCCAGCCCGCGGCCTCGCGGTCGCCCGACCATCCGCCGAGCTCGGCGCACTGGATCTGGTTGAACGGCATCGGCGGCAGGCTGCCATCGAGGCTGACCTGCACCAGCGTCCCCGCTTCGCGCGCCGCGTCGGCCTCGGCACGGACCCACTGCGAGCGGGCCGCGTCGGCCGACCACAGCACCAGCACCGCCTTGGCCCCGCGGATCCGCTCCTCAATAACCTCGCCGTAGGCGCGGTGCGCGGGCAGCTCGTCGTCGCGCCACACGCCATAGCCGCGCTCGCGCAAGGCCTCTCCCGCCAGCCGCGCCTGGGCTTCATTGGGGCGAGCATAGGATATGAAGATATCCGACATCGGCGAGCAGTACCCCCACCAGCGCCGTACGGTAATTTCACGGAGGCGCCGAGGCGCTTACTTCTACCTTTGCCAAGTCGTGCGGCAAGCGAAACATTGTGTCGCGCACCCGAAGCCGAGGCCATGGCACGGGCCGTGGAGCTAAGTGAACAAGACCCCCAAGCTGCGCCAGAGCATATAGGCGGCGACGGCGAAGATCAGCACGGCGAAGACGGCGGTCAGCAAGCCCTTGCGCTCCGACAGGCGTCTTGCGGCCATCGAGCCGAGCACGCCTCCGCCGAGGCCACCGACGATGAAGATCAGGGCGAGCGGCCAGTCGATCAGCCCTGAGATCGCGTAATTGGCCGCCGTCGTCACTCCGAATGAGGCGACGGCGATCAGCGAGGATCCGACGGCATTCAACATCGGCATGCCGGTGGCGGCAATCAGGCCGGGCACGATCAGGAACCCGCCGCCGATGCCGAAGAAGCCGGAGAACAGGCCGGCTCCCGCACCGAAACCGATCAGCTTTCCGGCATTCTCGCTGCCGAGCCGCACTTCAGGATTGCCGGGGGCGCCGCGGCGGCGAAGCATGACGACGCCGACCACGATCATCACGACGGCAAAGAGGGCCAACAGCTTCTGCCCGTCGAGCGCCTTGCCGAGCGTCGAGCCGATCGCTGCGCCGGCGATACCCGAGACGGCGAACACCGCCGCGCAACGCCACTTGACGGTACCCGCCCGCCAGTGACTGACGAGGCCCGTCGCGGCATTTACCGCCACTGCCAGCGCGCTGGTGCCAATGGCGACGTGCGGATCGGGCACGCCGACGAGGTAGACCATCAGCGGAACCGCAAGGATCGAGCCACCCCCGCCGACCAGTCCGAGGACGAAGCCGACCAGCCCGCCCGAAAGCGCGGCGAGAATGTATTGGAGCGCGTCGAGCGTCACGCAGCGGCTTTCGCGTCGAGCCTCGGCTTGAGGCCCTGGAGATCGAAGCCGGCCTTCGCGGCAGCGGCAAGGACTTGCTCCGCGCCCTGCTCGCCCGCACGCGACAAAGCCCACAGCGACGCGGCGCGCGTGCCCGACTTGCAGTAGGCCAGCACGGGTCCGGGCTTGTCGCTCAGCGCCTTGGCGAACGCCGCGACCTGCTCGTCGGTGATCTGGCCCGGAACGACGGGAATGTGGACGTACTCGAGGCCGAGGCGGCGCGCGGCGGCTTCGACCTCGGCCGATCGGGGCTGGCCTGGCTCTTCGGCGTCCGGACGGGCGTTGACGATCGTGCGGAAGCGGCTCGCCAATTGCGGAAGGTCGGCCGGCGAGACGAAGCTGCAAACGGAAATCTCGTCGGCAAGGGGCTTGGTCGTGGTCATGAGACAATCATCCTGTGAAGTGAAAGGGCCGGTGGTCCCTCAAGTCGGCGTAGAGGCGTTGCAGCCACATTCCCGCGATCATGGCCGCGACGAAGATCCAGATCTGCCAGGCGCCGAACACGAGGCTTGCGAGCGCCGGCCCGGGGCACAGTCCGACAAGCCCCCAGCCGATCCCGAAGAGCGCGCCGCCGGTGAGCAGGCGCGCTTCGACGGTGCGGTTCTGCGGGATGCAGAACTCCTCTGCCATGACCGGTCGCTTCATCCTGCGGACGACCAGGTAGGCGAGCGTCGAGGGCACGAGCGCGGCGGCGAGAACGAAGGCCAGGGTCGGGTCCCAATGGCCTCCGATGTCGAGGAAGCCGAGGACACGCGCGGGGTTCGTCATCCCCGAGAGCGCAAGTCCGGCGCCGAACAGCACGCCGACGACAAGTCCGGGGAGCGCATGACGCATCAACCGGCTCCCAGCAGATGCCGCGTCACGAAGACGGTGGCGATGCCTGCGCCCATGAATGCCAGCGTCGCTGCGACCGAACGGGGCGAGAGACGCGCCAGGCCGCAAACCCCGTGGCCGCTGGTGCAGCCGTTGCCGAGGCGTGTGCCGAAGCCGACGAGCAAGCCGCCGGCCACGAGCAGGGGCAGTGACGAGGTGATCGTCATCTCCGGACGTCCGAGCAGCGCGACGATCAAGCCCGCCCCGATCGGCAAGCCGAGCGTGAAGGCAACCGCCTGGCTCCACGGGGGTCCCTTGTCGGCGATCCTCAAGCTTGCGGCCGCCATTCCGCTCACTCCGGCGATCCGCCCGGAGAGGACCAGTAGGAAGCCCGCCGCCGAACCGATCAGCAAGCCGCCGAGCACGGCGGAAAGAACGGACGCGGATGTCAGCATGCCGCCCTCACAGCACGTTGAGCGGCAGCTTGAGGTAGCGGGTGCCGTTCGCTTCGGGCTCGGGCAGTTGGCCGCCGCGCATGTTGATCTGGACCGAAGGCAGGATCAGGCGCGGCATGTCGAGCGTGGCGTCGCGCGCGGTGCGCATCGCGACGAACTCATCCTCGGAAATGCCGTCGTGCACATGCACGTTACCTGTGCGCTCGGCCCCGATCGTGGTCTCCCAGGCGAACGCATCGCGCCCCGGCGCCTTGTAATCGTGGCAAAGGAACACCCGCGTGCCATCGGGCAAGGCCATCAGGCGGCGGATCGACCTGAAGAGTTGGTGCGCATCGCCGCCGGGGAAATCGGCCCGTGCGGTGCCGTAGTCGGGCATGAACAGCGTGTCGCCGATGAACGCCGCATCGCCGATCACGTACGCCAGGTCCGCGGGGGTGTGGCCGGGGACGTGCAGCGCGATCAGCGGGATGCTGCCGAGCGTCAGCCCGTCGCCGTCGTCGAGGAGAAGATCGAACTGCGATCCGTCGCGGGCGAAGTCGCGGCCTTCGTTGAACACTTTGCCGAAGACGTCCTGCACCGTGAGGATGTGGCGGCCGATGACTAGCTTACCGCCGAGCGTGTCCTGCAAGTACGGCGCCGCCGAAAGGTGATCGGCGTGGGCGTGGGTCTCGAGTAGCCAATCGACGGTAAGGCCGTTGTCGCGAACGTAGCCGATCATTTCGTCGGCGAACGGCGTGGAAGTGCGGCCCGACGCCTGGTCGAAGTCGAGCACCGAATCGACAATCGCCGCGCGCTTGGTCGCCGGATCGTGCACTACGTAGCTCGCGGTGAAAGTCGGCTCATGGAAGAAGCCGCGCACCACGGGCGAATGCAGCTCGCCGCGCGAGGTCTTCTGCACCTGCTCGATGGCGCGTTGGAGGATGGGATCGTGATGCATCTGTCTGGTCCAGCTGGGATTCGAGAATTGTGAGAGCGTCGAGGCGTGGTGGCGATCCGCAAAGTTCCTAAGGCGGCAAGTCCAGACCCGGACAGAACAGCTCGTGGAGCAGCTGAAGTAGCCGCAGCGCGTTCGGATCGACGACGCGGTAGTGCAGGCTTTGCGCCTCACGGCGATAAGCGACGAGGCCTTGCTCGCGCAGCTTCGCGAGATGCTGTGACAAGGCGGACTGGCTGAGGCCTATGCGCTCGCCCAGCTGGCCGGCGGACAATTCGCCGGCGGCGGCAAGGTGGCACATCACGAGCAGCCGCGGCTCGCTCGAAAGTGCCCGGAGAAGCTCGGCGGCGGCAGCCGAATTGGCGGTGAGGTCATCGAGCGCGAGCGGCACGTGCATGGCCTATGTATATTAGTATACTCTAATTTAGCAAGGTCTAATTTAAAGACAACTGGGCCTCGTATATTCCCGAATGGCTCGACAAGCTGCGTGGGCCGAAATTAGTCGCGAAGGAGAGGTCCATGACAGGCGAAGCCAAACCACGCATCGTCATCCTCGGCGGCGGGCTCGGCGGCACTGTCGCGGCGTACGAGCTACGCGAGACGCTGGGCGATCGGGCCGAAATTCACCTCGTCTCTGACCGCGCGCGATTCTCCTTCACTCCCTCGAACCCTTGGGTCGCGGTCGGCTGGCGCGAACCCGAGGCGATCCAAATCAAGCTGGCGCCAGTGCTCGCGCGCAAGCGGATCGCCTTTACCCCGTCTGGCGCCGAGCGCGTGGTCGTCGCCGAAAACCGCCTCGAACTCGCCGACGGCTCGAGCCTGCCCTACGATTACCTCGTCATCGCCACCGGGCCCGAGCTCGCGTTCGACGAGATCGAGGGGTTCGGCCCCGAGGCGAACACTGTCTCGATCTGCAGCACGCCCCATGCCGAGGCCGCGCACCAGGCGTTCGAGCACTTCTGCGCCGACCCCGGCCCGATCGTCGTCGGCGCGGTTCAGGGCGCCTCGTGCTTCGGTCCGGCGTACGAATTCGCGATGATCCTCGACACGGAGCTGCGCCGCCGCAAGCTGCGCCACAAGGTGCCGATGACCTTCGTCACGCCCGAACCGTACATTGGGCACCTCGGTCTCGACGGGGTCGGCGACACCAAGTCGATGCTCGAGAGCGAGCTGCGCAACCGCACGATCAAGTGGGTCACAAACGCGAAGACCACCCGCTTCGCCCCCGGCACGATCGCCTTCGACGAGCTGCGCGAGAGCGGCGACCCAGTGCCGCACGAGCTGCCGTTCAAGTTCGCGATGATGCTGCCCGCGTTCCGCGGCATCAAGGCGCTCCAGGGCATCGAGGGCCTCGTCAATCCGCGCGGTTTCGTGCTGGTCGACGAGTTCCAGCGCAATCCCAAATTCCACAACGTGTTCGCGCTCGGCGTATGCATCACCATCCCGCCGACCGGCCCCTCGCTCGTCCCCGTCGGGGTGCCCAAGACCGGGTTTATGATCGAGAGCATGTCGACCGCGATCGCGCGCAACCTGCGCGAGTTGCTCGGCGGCGGCGAGCCCCGGCACCGCGCGACCTGGAACGCGGTGTGCCTTGCCGATTTCGGCGACGGCGGCGTCGCCTTCGTCGCCCAGCCGCAGATTCCCCCGCGCAATGCCAACTGGTCGTCCGAGGGCCGTTGGGTCCATCTCGCCAAGATCGGCTTCGAGAAGTACTTCCTGCATAAGGTCAGGAACGGCGTGGTCGAGCCGGCTTACGAACGGCTGGCGCTCAAGGTCATGGGCATTGAGAAGTTGCAAGCCGAGCCCGCCGAGTAGGCCCCGCCTTCCGAAAGGCGTGCGGGCGGCTGTGCGAGGCAAGCCTCGGAAATAAAGCCCAAATACACGCTTCACACAAGCGCAGCTGAAGCGCTCAAGGGCGACGCCGTTGCGCCTGCTCATTGCGTTCCCCTGCCAACGGGTCTTTATTTGGGGCGGGTCGTCTGACGGGGGGAAACGATGATCGGGCGGAAGGTTCGGCTCAAGCAGCGCGGGCCGATGCTCGCCGGGTTGCTGACGGCTGCCGTGGTCGCTCTGCTCCAGCTGGCGGGCTTTGCGCCGCTCGAGGAGGTCGGCCTGCGCGTTTTCGACAGCTTCGCTCGCGCGGCGCCGCGCGCCTATGTGGACGCGCCGGTGCGGGTGGTCGACATCGACGAGGATTCGATCGCCCGGCTCGGCCAGTGGCCATGGCCGCGAACCGACCTCGCGCGGCTGAACCGGGTGTTGGCGGCGGCCGGGGCCAAGGCAATCGCCTACGATATCGTTTTTTCCGAGCCCGACCGGACATCGCCCGCGGCCGTCGCGAGGCGGCTCGGGCTCGGCGACCGCTTCGCCGGGCTGCCCGACAACGACAAGGTCCTCGCGGACAGCATGGCCGGGGCGCACGTGATCAACGGGCTGTTCCTGCTGCCGCAGGCGCGCGGGGCGCCGGTCGAGCCCAAGGCCGGCATCGCCCTGAAGGGCAGCCTGCCCGACAAGGCGGTGCGCAGCTTCCCAGGCGCGATCCAGGCGCTGCCGGTGCTGCAGGCCGAGGCCGCCGGGGCCGGCTCGCTGAGCCTGCCGGGCGACGCCGACACGATCGTGCGCCGGGCGCCGTTGGTGGCGCTCAACGGCCGCCAGCTGGTGCCATCGCTATCGCTCGAGGCGGTGCGGGTGTGGGCGGGCGAGGACAACATCATGGTCACGACCAGCGACGCCAGCGGCGGGACCCGGGCAAAGCCGGGATCGGTGGTCTCGGTGCGCGTCGGCGGCTTCGAAGTGCCGACGAACGATGCCGGCGAGATGTGGCTGCACTACGCACCGGCCGGGCGCGAGCGAGTGATCCCGGCATGGAAGCTGCTCGGCGGGGCGATGACTCCGGCGCAGGTCAGGGCGGCGGTCGGCGGCCGGATCGTGTTCGTCGGGGCAAGCGCCACTGGTTTGCTAGACCTAGTCGCCACCCCGCTCGCCGCGCGCGAGCCCGGGGTGCTCGTCCACGCGCAGGCGGCTGAGCAGATGATCCTCGGCCAGTTCCTCGAGCGGCCCGACTGGGCGCCCGGGCTCGAGTTCGCGTTCGTAATGCTCCTCGGCGGCGGGCTGGCGCTGCTGCTGCCGCAGCTCGGCGCAGCGGCCGGGGCGGCGGTCGGTGCGCTTGGCATCGCCGCGGTCGCCGCGCTGAGCTGGCTCGCGTACACCCGCGCGAGTTACCTGCTCGACCCGACTTACCCCGCACTCGCCATCGTGCTCGTCTACGTGGTCCAGACGGTGATGGTGTTCTACCGTGAGGAGCGCCGCCGAGCCTACATCCACCGCGCGTTCGATCGCTATCTCTCGCCCGAGCTGGTCAAACAAATCGCCGCCGATCCCGCCCGGCTCGAGCTTGGCGGCGAAGAGCGCGAAATGACCGTGTTGATGTGCGATATCCGCGGCTTTTCGCGCATTTCCGAGCGGCACAGCCCGCAACAGGTGATCGAGTTCCTGATCGCCTTTCTCACCCCGATGAGCGAGCTCCTGCTCGCCCACAAGGCTACGCTCGACAAATACATCGGCGACGCGATCCTCGCGTTCTGGAATGCGCCGCTCGACAACCCCGACCACTTTCGCGACGGCGCCCGCGCTGCGCTGGCGATGGTGGCGAAGCTCGACGAGCTCAACCGCGAGATGCCGGCGAGCATGGGAGACGTCTGGCCCGAGCAGGTGAATATCGGCATCGGCCTCAACTCGGGCCTGTGCTGCGTGGGCAACATGGGCTCACGCCAGCGCTTGTCTTACTCGCTGATCGGCGACACGGTGAACGTGGCTTCGCGGCTCGAAGGCCTTACCAAGCTCTACGGCGTGCCGGTCATCGTCGGCAGCGCGCTCGCCGCGCACCTCGAAGGGTTCGCGCTACTCGAGCTCGACCGTGTGCGGGTCGTCGGCCGCGACGCTCCGGAAACGATCTTCGCGCTGGTTGGCGACGAGGCCGTGGCGGGATCGGCCGAATTCCAGGTGCTGGCTGCCGCCCAGGTGGCCTTCCTCCGCGCCTACCGCGCTGCCGACTGGCCGGAGGCCGAACACCGGCTCAGCGAGCTGGCGCCGACATATGCCGCGCACGGCTTCGCTCACCTCGTCGACCGTTGGCGCGAGCGGCTGGCCGCCTTGCGCGCCGACCCGCCCGGGCCGGGCTGGGACGGGGTCTACCAGGCGACCGAGAAGTAGCCGCGCGCTACTTGCCCCGGATGTTCGCGCCCGGCGTGCTCGTCGGCGCGGGCGTCGGCACCCCCGCCGGGGTCTTGCGGCCCTTCCCCTGGCCGAGCGGCTGCTGGCTCGAGTTCGGGTGCTTGTCGTGGTCGGTCAGCAGGATGGCACCCGCGCCGACGATAGCCGCGCCCGCGAGGATCTTGCCGAGCGAACTACCCTTGCCCCCTCCGCCGGCGATGACCGACGGCGACAGCAGGTCCTGCACTTGCGACAGCCCGCCGGCGGAAATCCGGAACGGCCCGATCGGCGGCGCACCCGGCCGCGGGATGTAGGCGGCGAGCTCGGGCTGGTCGAGCGTGACCGTCCTCCCCGCGGCGGTGACGTCGGCGATCCCGACGGTCAGCCCGCCGGCGGTCGCCTGGCCCGGCCCGCGCAGGACGATCAGTGTCGCGGTTGTCTTGTCGCTCTTGACCCTCTTGCCGACCGCCGGCTCCTGCTCGGCGATCGCCACCGCGTCCTCGCCGACCACACCGTCGAGCGCGGTGCCCCGGATGCCGATGGTGCCGATCGGTGAATCGATCGACGCGGTGGAATTGGCGTTCTTCGCGCCCGACATGAAGCGGAAAGCGCCTTCGAACACCCGCGCGAACAGCGACCGGCCCTGGCTCGGATCGTAGACGAACCGGTCGATCGTCATCCGCGTGTTGGCGCCGATCGAGAAATTCGACCGGTCGAGCAGAAGGATCTGCAGCAAGCTCTTCTTGCCGGTGCCGACCACGTCGCCCCAGGCGACACGCTGATTGCGCGCGATCGGGTACGCCTTGGCCGCCGCCGCTTGGCTCAGCCGGACATCGCCGACGATCGCCGCGGCGATCCCCACTTCGACCGGCGCCGCGGCGGACACCCTGACCGCGATCGCCGCCACCGCCGCCGCGGCCAGGAGCGCGCCGCGCATCAGCCCTGGCCCGTCACGTCGCACTGCGCGCGCGCGTTGGCGAGGTCCGCCTTGGCGACCTCCTTCTTGCCGAGCTTGCCGATCTCGACCGCGCCGCCCATCCGGTCGTCGATTCGGCAGAGGTAGGCGGCGTGGAGCAGCTTGGCATAGCCCGACGTCGGATTTGCGGCGAGGACCCTTTCGAGCGTCGACAGCGCCTCGAGGAATTCGCCGCGCGCGGCCTGTTCCTGCGCCAGCGCGATCCCCGGTTGCTCGCCCGTCGCCCGGTCGGCGAGCACGCTGAGTTCCTGCGGCGTTTCCGCGCGGAGCGGGAGCGCCGAGAGGGCCAGCCCGGCGAGCAGGACCAGGCGGATCATTCCTCCGGCACGGAGCTGACGCATGCTCTCTCCCACGCCCATCAGGCGTGTTGGCTTGCGACCCGGCGCGAGCATGACACGGCCTGCCCGCCCTGCGCAAGCCGCGCCGCGCGGGCCTGCATGCCAAGGCCGACCGGCGCGGAGGCGGTCCACGAGGCAGGCCGCGGAACAGGGTGACACAAGTTACACCCTGTCACCCACGCCGCCGCCGCGCAAACCCGCAGAAATCGGGGGTTTTCGGCCCCGTGCGCCAGAGTGACACTTTCCGGGATTCGGCGCGAAAACAGCCGCTCAACAAAAGCCCCGGCCACCCCGAGCCTGCCGGAGCGGCCGAAAGGGCCTCCTGAAAGCCAGTCTGGGGCGGAGTCCCTATGGGTTCTGGCATAAGGCTGATCTCCTGACCGGCGGCGAAAGCGGCGCTGGGCCGAATCGAAGATGGTGCGAAGCACTAACCAGGATATGGCAAAGGTCGGGGGTTGTAGAAATGTTCTATTTTTGTTCTTACTAGGCAGTGGTTGGCGCCGGGGGCAACTTCCGCTTAGCGCCACTCTTGGTCGTTGATTGAACTCGGCCAACTCACCGAAAGCAGACAAGGGCCGCGTCACCATTCCTCCATCGGGTCATCCCGACCCATGGAGAAGTGCAATGGGATACTCAGAATTCGACGGTCACTCGAAGCCGCCATGGAATGTGGGCCGAAAGGTGGGCCCGAAGCGGGCACTCAAACAAAAGGAAGTCTGGGCGATCCGTTTCTGGCTCGATCAGGCGGGTCGTCTGAGAGATCGTGCCCAGTTCGATCTGGCGATCGACAGCAAGTTGCGCGGCTGCGACCTGGTTCGCGTCCGCATTGACAACGCGGTGCGCGGGAATGCCATCAGAGACCGGGCAGCGATCGTTCATCGCAAGACCGGCCGGCCGGTCCAGTTCGAGATTCTCGAACCGGCAAGATCGACACTACTCGTGTGGCTCGAAAGAAGGGGCGGTGGGCTTCAGGAGTTCGTCTTCCCGAGCCGGACCGATCACACCAGCCATCTCAGCACGCGGCAGTACGGCCGTCTCGTTGAGGAGTGGGTTTCGGCGATCGGACTGAAGCCACATCAGTATGGCACACACTCATTGATACGGACAAAGGCTTCGATGATCTACAAGCAGACCGGCAATCTGCGCGCCGTGCAGATACTGCTCGGTCATGCGAAGATCGAGAGCACCGTGAGGTACCTTGGCGTAGACATCGAAGACGCGCTCGAACTGGCCGAAGCGACCCGACGTTTGAACGCCAGCGCCGCCGCCTCTGCGGCGGCGCTATGTCCGCAATGGGTGGAAAGAGGACATTCGCCGCTGGTTCAAGTTGTCGCAGCAGGTTTTGTCTTCACACTGTCTCCTGCGGCGTGGCCGATCTCCCGGACATTGATCAATTGCTCAAGTGATTGCCGGACGCGTTTAAGATCGTAGGGCTTGCTTATAAATATGGCTCCGGGAGGAAGATCTTCAGGTTTCGGAAATTGCCTCCCGGATACGACCAGGATGGCGGCGTCAGGGTCGCGCTCGTGCACGATCCAGGCGAGCTGAAATCCGTCCATCGGACCGAGCAATTCGACATCCGTGAACAGCGCCGCGACAGGTGTAGCTTTGAGCAACTTGACCGCTGCCTCACCCGTGGAAGCCTCGATAACTTTGAATCCAGCTTGTTCGAACATGTCAGTTGCCATCATGCGCAACAGAGTTTCATCTTCGGCGACGAGGACTGAGAGTTTAGTCGCGCTTGGCATTGTGGTCTCCTCGACCCAAGTTATGGTTTCGGGCCGGTTGTTAAAGGGGAGCCTCCAAGCTTAATCTGAGACCCGACGGCCAATATTCCAATTTGACGTTGCCCATAAAATCACCTTCGAGATTGCGGGTGATCAAGCGCGTGCCAAATCCTTCTGTCGTCGGGGGCATTACTATCGGGCCACCGGTCTCGTTCCAGTTGAACCGGAAGATCCGATGGGTGTGGGACCAGTCGATCGCCACTTTGCCGGTCGGCACTGACAGGGCGCCGTATTTTAGCGCGTTAGTCGTGAGCTCGTGGACCGCCAAAGCCAGCGCAAGCCCCCTGCGTCCTTCAAGTTGAACGTCGTCTCCGTTGGCTTGGCACCGGCCCACGGGGCATAGCGGGCCCAGCGTCCTGCTCACTAGAGCCGGCACAGACACCGAAACCCATTGTGTCTGCAACAACAGTTCTTGCGCATTGGCCAATGCTGCCAACCGACCGCTGAAATCCTCTCGAGTGCTCGTGTCCGCACTTCGAAACGTCTGAAGGCCGATGGCTTGAGCGAGCGCAAGGCTGTTCTTGATGCGGTGGCTAAGCTCCTGCGACAACAGGTCCCGCTGCGCTTCGGCTTCCATTTCGGCAGTGATGTCGCGAGAAATCGAGAGGATGTAGCCAGGATTGCCTGAGGTCCCCGGAAGGTGGCTGACGGTGACATCCCAGAACTTGGGCATCCCCTTCATCGTGGGTGATTGCCCGGTGAAATGAGCGGAACCGCCCTTGCGAGCAGTTTCTAGCGCATTGCTCGCAGCCTGCTTGCCATCACCAGACCACAAGTGCTGCCACGACTTTCCGGCGATAGCTTGGAAGTCGTCGACTTCCATGAGCCGGCGGCCGCCATCGTTCATGAAGACAATCGCGCCATCGAGGGTTAGGACTTTGATGCAGTCTTTACTGGCGTCGAGCACGCTTTGCAGAAACGCGCTTGCCTCAAGGCTCTCGGCAAGAGCCGCCTCGGAATCTTTGAGCGCTGAGCGGGCCCGCGACAGCCCAATCGCCCCGCGCCTATCCTGTGACAATGGTGACAAGGCCAAGGTAGTCTATCCGCAAACCTAGCCGATAGGTGGATTTGTGTGCGACCTGATCCAAAACGCCTCCGCCAAACTTTGGGGCGATTTACGCCGATTTTTGCGACCAAGATATAGACCACGTTAGGATATCTGGCGCCGCATGTATCTTTCTGCAGGGTTGGATCGGAGAACAGCTTCATACTGCACATTGTCCGCAATGGGTGGAAAGCGGACGTTAGCCGTCCGGTTAGAGGCTAAATCGCTGGCCAATCTTCGTAACTAGTCGGCCAAAATGGTCCCGGAAGGCGGTGTCGGGCTGAGAGTGCGGCCGAAATCCGAGTTGTGTGACCACCGCCTGATCGAGCCTTCCTGTGAATTTTGCCCCGCCAAACTCACCCTTGGTCCAGATAACTGTGGCGTCCGTGGCGCCGGCATGCGGCAAGTCGAACTGGATCGTATCTCCCGCGCTCGGAGCGAATCTCCCGCCCGTGTGAAGCATGCAACCGTCCATCGAAAGGTCGTATAGCAACGCGCGACAAGGCTCCCCCTTGAAGGTCCCGGTGACCTCCAAATCCACGACTTCTCGTTTGGCGCCTCGTTCGTCCATGATCACTTTGCGAGTGAAGAATGATGGGTCAACGTTTGAATATATTAAATAAAAATCAGGCTACATCGAGCAGACCGATGCGGAGTCTGCAAGCCAGTTTATGATCTTTCTCAGATTCTAGTGATCAGGACTAACGCACGATCTTCGTGATATTAATCCTTGATCTTGGCTGTTAGCGGAAGTCGGCCGTTGATCGGTTCTACCGAATCTTTAGAGCACGAACAAATACAATATGTGTTACTATTTGATCGGCGCCACGAGTCGGGATCGACGCCATGAGAGGCGAGGGCCCATGGACGACTTCATTCCCAAAGGGAACATCGAGCGATTCGAGCGAAAGCTGAAGGCGTCACGCGATGATGCTGAACGCAAAGTCCTGTTGGAGTTGCTCGTCATCGAACGCGAGCTGTTGATCGCGGCGCGCTCTACGTAACGTTGGGCCGGAGGCGGCCAATGTCCGTTTTGGGTCGAATGCGGACATTGACGCAACCGACGTTGAACTTACCGTGTCGACCACGCTCTGCCTCGTCAGATGACGCGACCCCACGAGTTAGTGGTGCATCAAGAACCGGCCCCGACGGCCTGCGAGAGTTCGGTCAGGATCGTCCTCGGCAATCGCACCGTGAATATTGACCCACTTTCACCCGAAGCCTTCGCGAGCTTCCCTCCGAGTTGGACCGTGAAAGCATCTACGAAGCGCGAGCCCATATTCGATCCGCCGCTGCGCGATTCCGTCGCGGCAAGGCCAACGCCGTCGTCGCTAACGGTGAGCACCACTTCGCCATCACGATATCCGAAGCCGAGCACGATTTGCCCTTCGCCGGTTGGGAAGGCGTATTTCACGGCATTGGTGGCGAGTTCGTTGACGATCAACCCCAGGGTCACGGCATGTTCGGCGGTTACCGCGAGCGGCTCCGCCTCGACTCGAATATGTATCTTCGAGGTCTCGCCAAGCAGGCTCGAGCTGAGCGTTGCGGCGATACCTGTCAGATACTCGTCGACCCGAACCGGCCCGAAGGCCACCGAGCGCGATATCAGGTCGTATAACTGCGCGATCGCGCTGATGCGGGTTTGCATGGACTGGTAACCCTCGACGCAGGCCTCGGGTGCGTCGCGTAGCTCGAAGGAGACAAAAGACGCGATGATCTGCAGGCTGTTCTTGATACGGTGGGCCAGTTCGGCGGCCAGGATGTCCTTGTGGCGCTCCAGCAAGCGCGCTTCGGTCACGTCCTCGAAAGCCACCAGCAATCGGCCCACCTGTTTGCCGGTGCGATAGATTTCGCGCGCATTCAGCTTGAAGATGCGGCGGCCAAGTCCGGGAAAATCGTCTTCGATCTCGAACCCACTGATCGCAGCACTATCGGGAACGACGTGTTCCAAAAGCTCTCGAAACGCTGGGACATCCCATTGCCCCTGATCAAGATCGCGCAGGCGGCGACCGACGATCTCGTCGCTGGTCAGACCGAACAGCCTGAGAAACGCGCGACTGGCGGTAACGACGGTCATGTCGAGGTCGAGGACGGCGAGCGGGTCGCGGACAGTGTCGACAATATTTTGTGCGATCCGCCAGTTCAGTTCACTCTCGCGCTGAGCGTTCTTCACCACGGTAATGTCGTCGAAGACCAACAGGAGGAATGAGGTCTTGTTCTCCGGCCGATAGACCTTCCGAGCGTTGAGGACGAAGCAGCGGTGTCCGATATTCTCGAAATCCTGTTCGATCTCGTAGGCTTCGATCACTTCCTGTTCGGGGATTACCGTTTCAAGGAGCCGACGCAGAGACGGGACGTTCAGATATCCATTTCCCAGATCGTAGATGACCCGTCCGATCGTTTCCTCCGGCGTCACCCCGAAAGTCGAGTAGAATGCCCGGTTGGCCGATGTGACGTGAAAATCCTCGCTTAAAACCAGGATGGAACTTCGCACAGTTTCGACAATGTCGTGGGCGGACACGTCTATGGGAATTGTGTCCATGCGTCGGTATCCTCGTAACCCAGCTGGCCGATCAGCCGTGCGAGCCAACAGATAGCAAGCGACACGAGCTATGGCGACTACTGCACGCCATGGCTGCGCCTTATAAATGCAGGAGTTAGAGCTGCCTGATCTCGGTCGTTGCCGATGGGTTCAATGCCGCAGAAGAAGCATCTCCGCTTATGTGCTGACGACCGTTTTCTGCGTGCAGCAAAGTGCACCCCAACGTCTGCAATGGGTGGAAAGCGGACCTTCCGCTTTCGACTCAGTTCGCTTGCAGGGCGTCCGCTATACGCGAATCCAAGACGATAACGGTAGCAACGGTAGCCGACGCGATTAGGCTGGACGCTAATTAGCTGATGAGCTAAATTTAGTTTTCGGTGATCCGATCAGAGGTGAGCCCATGCCGTCGCAGCGCAATGTCAGCGATTGGAAAGTCTGGCTGCTTATCTGGGGCCTTGGCAGCATAGCCATCCTTGCCCTGATACCTTACATGATCGACTTGCTCGGCGAACCCCTCAGCCTAGCGGCCAAGAAGGCTGGGCTGAGCTTCAACACGTTGCTGGCGGCGCAAATCGCGCAAGGCGTGATCGTGCTCGGCATCGGTGCTCGGATCGGCATCTGGGCGGCGAGGCGTGTCGGCCTCACATTTCCGATTTTCGACGCGGTCGCAGCCAGAGAGCCTATTCACTGGCCTGGTCGGGCAGCGCTTATCGCGGCGCTGGCTGGCCTAGCCGGCGGCGGAATTGTCGTCCTGCTCGACGCCTTCATCTTCGTTCCGCCAAAATCCGTCGCACTGAGCGGCACCCAACCCGCGGCGTGGGAAAGCTTCCTTGCCTCGTTCTATGGCGGCATCACCGAAGAAGTGTTCCTTCGCCTGTTCGTGCTCTCGCTGCTCGCGCTCGGGCTTCGCCGCTTATTCCTTGGCCATCAACCTCGGGGCGCTCCATTGTCTCCGATGTTGTTCTGGGCGGCCAACATTCTCGCCGCCTTGGCCTTCGGACTCGGCCATCTGCCGGCCACGGCTGCGCTTGCGCCGCTAACGACCTCACTGATCCTGCGCGCGATCGTTCTCAATGGTGTCCTCGCGCTCATTTTCGGCGAGTTGTATCGACGGTGGGGCCTGGAAATGGCGATCCTCGCCCATTTTGCGGCCGACATTGCCCTGCATGTCATCCCGCCGCTGGTTGCTTGAACTCGCTCGTCTGTATTGCTTTCTTCCGACTGAACGTCCGCAATGGGTCGGAAGCAGACTGTCCACTTCTCGCCCGGCATCGCCCGAGACCGGACGGTCAGCTCCCGGCCAGTCTAAGCGACCGCCCGCGAAGCCCTCTCCCGCTCGTCCGGTAGCGCCTCCGTAACATCCTCAATGGCCCGTTCCAGCCGCCCAGCCGATGGCTGCCGGCCTGTATTCACGCGCGTTCGGGAAAGGAGCCCCCGTTGCCAGCGCATGGCGAAGTGATCTTCAGTGGGACGGGGTTGTGCAAGACCTACCGCACCGGCGAGACCGAGGTACACGCGCTGCGCGGCGTGGACCTGGCGATTCCGTCCGGGGAAATTCTCGTGCTGCTGGGACCGTCGGGTAGCGGCAAGTCGACATTACTCAACATCGTCGGAGGACTCGATCGCCCGACCTCCGGCACGCTCCGCTACCGCGACCTGGACCTGACCGCACTCGGCGAAAGGGAGCTGACCCGATTTCGCCGCGCCAACGTCGGCTTCGTCTTCCAGTTCTACAACCTGATCCCGAGCCTGACCGCCGAAGAGAACGTGCGGCTCGTCACCGATATCGCGGAGAACCCGCTCCCGGCGGGCGAGGCGCTGGAGCTCGTCGGCCTGGGCGACCGGCGCGATCATTACCCGGCGCAGCTTTCCGGCGGCGAGCAGCAGCGGGTCGCCGTCGCGCGGGCCGTGGCCAAGCAGCCGGCAGTCCTGCTGTGCGATGAACCCACCGGGGCGCTCGACAGCGCGACCGGCGTGCGCGTCCTCACGACGCTGGCCGATGCCAACCGCACCCTGGGCACGACGCTGGTCATCATCACCCACAATGCCGGCATCGCCGCCATGGCTAACCGGGTGCTGCACTTCCTCGACGGGCGGATCGCCCGCGAGGTGGTGAACCCCTGGCCGGCCGACCCGAAGGACATCAGCTGGTGAAGGCGCTCGACGTCAAGCTCGCGCGCGACCTTTGGCGCATGCGCGGCCAGGCGCTCGCCATCGCCGCCGTGCTTGCCGCTGCGGCGGCGACCTTCGTGCTGTCGAGCAGCCTGCACGCCTCGCTGCTGGAGACGCGCGAAGAGTATTACGACCAGAGCCATTTCGCCGACGTCTTCGCCGAGATGACCCGCGCGCCGCGCAGCATCGTGGGCCGCGTGGCGGAGATCCCGGGAGTGCAACGGGTCGAAGGATCGATCGTCCAGTATGCGACGCTCGATTTCCCCGATCGCGTCGAACCCGTGAGAGCCCTGATCGCCTCGGTGGAAGAGGACGGGACCGGCCAGCTCAACCGCCTGACCTTGCGGCAGGGCCGCCTGCCCGGCGCCGGCGAAGCGGGCGAAGCGGGCGAAGTGGTTGTCGACGAAGCGTTCGCCAAGGCGAACCGGCTCGGCATCGGCAGCAAGGTCGACGCGGTGATCTACGGCCGCCGCCAGGCCCTCCGGGTCGTCGGCGTCGGCCTCGCGCCGAATTATGTCTACGCGCTCGGACCCGGCGACCTCATCCCGGACGACACCCGCTTCGGCATCTTCTGGATGGGCCGCAAGGCGCTCGAAGCGGCGACGAACCGGACGGAGGCGATCAATTCGCTGTCGGTGAAGCTCCAGCGCACCGCCTCTGAAGTCGATGTGATCCGTGACGTCGATCGGCTCCTCGACCCCTACGGCGGGACCGGCGCCTACGGGCGAAAGGACCAGCTCAGCAACGCCTTCCTCGACAACGAGCTGACCCAGCTCAAGGCGATGTCGCGGGTCATCCCGCCGGTGTTCCTGATCGTCTCGACCTTCCTCGTCTATATCGTGCTGGGGCGGATGATCCGGATCGAGCGGGAGCAGATCGGTCTACTCAAGGCCTTCGGATACTCGAGCCTGGCCGTCGGTTGGCACTACCTCAAATTCGCGCTCGTCATCGCTGCGATGGCAACGGCTCTTGGAACGGTGGTCGGCGCCTGGATGGGGCGTGCGGCGGCCAACCTCTACACCGTCTATTTCCATTTCCCGTTCCTGGACTACCGGGTTTCGCCGGGCATCGTCGCACTTGCGGCGGGCTTGTCGCTCGCGGCGGCCGGGCTGGGAGCTCTCGGCGGAATGCGCGAGGCGGTGGCGCTCAGTCCGGCCGTGGCCATGTCACCGCCGCCACCCCCGGTCTATCGCGCAGGGTTGACCGAATATCTCGGCCGCCTGCTGGGATTTACGGCCATTGGCCACATGGTCGTGCGCCACATCGCGCGCTGGCCGGGACGTTCGGCGGTAACGGTCTTCGGCGTCGCGTTATCGGCCGGGCTGCTGTTCGCGACCCTCCAGTTCCTCGACGCCAGCCGCACGCTGCTGGACTCATACTTCATGCGCGGACAGAAACAGGACCTCACGGTCACCTTCGTCGAGCCGCGCAACGAGTCCGCGATCTTCAACCTCGCGACCGTGCCCGGCGTCCTTCGGGTCGAACCCATGCGGGCTCTCCCGGCCAAGCTGACGAACGGCACTCGCAGCGAGCGGGCGGCGATCGAGAGCGTGGATCCGCGCTCGCGGCTCAGCGCTCGCATCGACAGCAGCGGCAACGAAGTGACTCTGCCACCTGCCGGACTGACGCTGAGCCGCCAGCTCGCCGACGAGCTCGCGGCGTCGCCGGGCGACCGCATCGAGGTCGATATCCTCGCGGGACGGCGAACGAAGCTTTTTCTCCCCGTTGCGCGCATCGTCGACGAGTTCATCGGGGCGCGGGCCTACGTCGGCCCGGAGACGTCCGAGCGGCTGGCGCGCGACGCCTCTCCGGTCGGCGCCGCCCTGCTGCGGATCGATCCGCTCCAGCGCCGGGCGATCCTCCGCCGCCTCAAGGCGATGCCGCAAGTGCTCGGCGTGACCGAACGAAATGCGGCGCTCGCCAAGTTCGAGGAGATGATCGACCAGAACATCTACACCATGATGTTCTTCTACATCTCGTTCGCCTCGGCGATTGCGGTGGGTGTGGTGTACAACAGCGCCCGCATCCTGTTCTCGGAGCGGGCGCACGAGCTCGCGACGATGCGCGTGCTGGGCTATTACCAGTCCGAGGTCGCGGTAGTGCTGCTCGGCGAACTGGCGCTCCTGGTCGCAGCGGCGGCCTTGCCCGGCTGCGTCCTCGGCTATGGCCTGGCGCACCTGATGATAGCGCTGTTCAGTTCCGACCTGTTCCGCTTGCCGTTCGCGCCGGAAAGGTCGACCTACGGCCTCGCGATCGTCATAGTGCTTGCCGCGGCTCTCGGGACGGCGTTGATCGTCGTCCGGCGGGTCACGCAGCTGGACATGGTCCGCGTCCTGAAGGCGAACGACTGATGTGGGAGCGGATCAAGAGCTGGCGCTGGGCTATCCTCGTTGCCATCCTGCTTTTCGGCGGCCTCGCTTATGCCTTCTGGCCTACGCCCGTGCCGGTCGACACCGCGAAGGTGACGCGCGGACCGCTGACCGTCGGCATCACCGATGACGGCATGACGCGGGCCAAAGACGTGTTCGTCGTCTCCGCGCCGGTCACCGGCTACCTTTCGCGCATCGAGCTCGAGGCAGGCGATCCGATTAGGAGGGGCACCCTGATTGCGACGATGCGAGGCCTGCCCTCCTCCCCCCTCGACCCACGCAGCCGCGAGGAGCTGCGCGCGGCTCTGGCCTCGGCCGAAGCGGCGGCGAGCGGTGCCCAAGCCTCGCTCGCACAGGCCCGCAGTGACCTCGCCCGCGTCGAGGCGCTGGCGGTGAAAGGCTTCGTGGCCAAGGCGCAGCTGGAGGCAGCTCGCACACGCGTGGCAACGGGTCAGGCGGCGCTGGCGCAAAGCCGCGCCGAAGCCGCGCGCATCCGCGCCCAGCTCGGAGCGACCTCGGGCGCCGCGTCCGGCCAGGCGGTGCCAGTCCGCGCTCCCGCGGGCGGGGCCGTCCTCACGCTAGTCAACGAGAGCGAAGGCGTAATTGCGGAAGGCACTCCGATCATGACCATCGGCGATCCCCGCACGATCGAAGCCGTGGTCGACCTGCTCTCCCGCGATGCCGTACGGGTGAAACCGGGCGACCGCGTCGAATTCTCGCAATGGGGCGGCACGGGCACGCTGGCGGGCAAAGTCCAGCGGATCGAACCTTATGGACGGCTCAAGGTCTCGGCCCTCGGCATCGAGGAGCAGCGCGTCAACGTCATCATTGCCTTCGACCCGGTCTCCATGCGGCAGGTGGAGCGGCTGGGCCACGGCTTCCAGTTCGACGCGACGATAGTGCTGTGGAGCACGAGCAACGCCTTGCGGGTGCCCATTGGCGCGCTGTTCCGGGCCCCGGACGGTGGCTGGCGCGTCTTCGTTCTTGCGCAGGGCCGCGCCCGCCAGCGCGCCGTAGAGATCGACCACCTGACGGACGAGTTCGCCGAAGTCCGCCATGGCCTGAAGGAGGGAGAGGCCGTGGTCCTCAACCCGTCTAACGAGCTGCGCGACGGCGCGAGGGTGCGGCCGCGCTAGGGCTCCCCCATGGTCGGCGGCCTAAGCCGCCGCCCCCTCAGGCGGCGGGCGCCATCCCTGCGGCGGGCCCCCTGGAATGCGGCGACCGCCGGTGGCCCTGGCGGCTCCGCAAGGTCCGGTGAGGTCGATGGGCGCCGTCGGCGCCGCGCGCGTGCGCCAGGACGAAGCCGTCGTCCACGCCGTCGTCCAGTTCGTCGTCCTGGTCGTCGGGCGCGCCGATCGCGTCTTCGAGCGCCGTCAGCCGGTCCGACAGGTCGGCGATAGTCTGGGTGAGTTCCTCGACCTTGCTTTGCAGCTCCGCGTAGGACGGCGCCGGCAGCTGCGGCTGCGCCGCGCGGACCGGGGGCGAGTGGGCGGGCCTTCCTTTCGCGGTCACGGGGCTCGCGACGGCAAGGGCGATTAGCGCCGCGGCAGCGGCAAGTGAATGACGGGCCATCGGTTCCTCCTGTCAACGACAGCAGGATTGCTCCATTTCACGCGCGCGGCAATCGGTAGAAGTTCCCGGACCGCGTGGCGGATAACCCTAAGCCGCTGCGCGCGAAGCCTTCTTCCGCTCGTGCGGATCGAGGTAGCGCTTGCGCAGGCGGATGCTCTTGGGCGTGACCTCGACCAGCTCGTCGTCCTGGATGTAGGCGATCGCCTGTTCGAGCGTCATGCGCCGCGGCGGGGTGAGGCGAACGGCTTCGTCCTTGCCGGTGCTGCGGAAGTTGGTCAGCTGCTTGGACTTGAGCGGGTTGACCTCGAGGTCCTGCGGCTTGGCGTTCTCGCCGATGACCATGCCTTCGTAGAGCTTCTCGCCCGGGGCGATGAACAGCGTGCCGCGCTCTTCGAGCATGTTGAGCGCATAGGGCACGGCCTCGCCCTGCTCCATGGAGATGAGCACGCCGTTCTGGCGGCCCTGGATCGGGCCCTTGTAGGGGCCGTAGCGGTCGAACAGGCGGTTCATGATGCCGGTGCCGCGGGTGTCGGAGAGGAACTCGCCGTGATAGCCGATCAGGCCGCGGCTGGGGGCGCTGAAGGTCAGGCGGGTCTTGCCGCCGCCGCTCGGGCGCATGTCGGTCATCTCGCCCTTGCGCTGGGCCATCTTCTCGACGACCGTGCCGGCGTAGTCGTCGTCGACGTCGATGACGACGGTCTCGTAAGGCTCTTCGCGGCCCTTGGGGCCGTCCTGGAACAGCACGCGCGGGCGGCTGATCGACATCTCGAAGCCTTCGCGGCGCATCTGCTCGATCAGCACGCCGAGCTGGAGCTCGCCGCGGCCGGCGACCTCGAACGCGTCGCGCTCGGGGCTTTCCGTCAGGCGGATGGCGACGTTGCCTTCGGCCTCGCGCTCGAGCCGCTCACGGATCACGCGGCTCTGCACCTTGTCGCCCTCGCGCCCGGCATAGGGGCTGTCGTTGACGGCGAAGGTCATGGCGAGGGTCGGCGGGTCGATCGGCTGCGCGGCGATCGGGATGGTGACGACCGGATCGGCGATGGTGTTGGAAACGGTCGCGTGGGTCAGCCCGGCGATGGCGACTATGTCGCCCGCCTGGGCGTGGAGCACGGGCACGCGCTCGAGGCCCTGGAAGGCGAAGACCTTGGTCGCACGGCCGGTTTCGACCACGTTGCCGAACACGTCGAGCGCCTTGATCGGCATGCCGACTTCGAGCCGGCCGCTCTCGATCCGGCCGGTGAGGATGCGGCCGAGGAAGTTGTCGCGGTCGAGCAGGGTGGCGATCATCGCGAAATCGGCGTCGGGGTCGAGGCCGGGCTCGGGGACGTGAGTGACGATGGTCTTGAACAGCGGGTCAAGCGTGCCTTCGCGCGCGTCCTGGTCCTCGCTGGCGTAGCCCTGGCGGCCCGAGGCGTAGAGCACCGGAAAATCGAGCTGGTCGTCGTCGGCGTCGAGCGCGACGAACAGGTCGAACACCTCGTCGAGCACTTCCTGCGGGCGGGCGTCGGGGCGGTCGATCTTGTTGACCACGACGATGGGCCTGAGGCCCAAGCCGAGTGCCTTGCCGGTGACGAACTTGGTCTGCGGCATCGGGCCTTCGGCGGCATCGACCAGCAGGATCACGCCATCGACCATCGAGAGGATCCGCTCCACCTCGGCGCCGAAGTCGGCGTGGCCGGGGGTGTCGACGATGTTGATGTGGGTGCCGTGCCATTCCACGCTGGTGCACTTCGCCAGGATGGTGATCCCGCGTTCCTTCTCCAGGTCGTTCGAATCCATCGCCCGCTCTTCCACGCGCTGGTTGTCGCGGAAGGTGCCGGACTGGCGGAACAGCTGGTCGACAAGAGTGGTCTTGCCGTGGTCGACGTGCGCGATAATGGCCACGTTGCGGAGTGACATAGGAAATCAGGCTTTCGGGAATGCGGGTTTCGGAGGCGCACATAGGGACTTTGCTGCGATGCAGCAAGGGTGCGCGGTAGACAATCGGCTTGGAGCGTGCATCATGGAGGGCAAAACCGCTCTGGGGAGGATGTTCCGATGAAAGCACTGCTTGCTGCCGCCGCCACGCTGGCCGTGGCTGTTTCGATGCCCGCCGCCGCGCAGCAGCGCGCGTTGAGCGACCCGGTGATCGGCGCGCCCAACCCGGAGGCGCTGTTCCACAGCAAGGACCCCAAGCTCAACCGCAACAAGCAGGCTGCGCTGCACATCCAGCGCGAGTTGCTCAAGTGCCATGAGTGGAGCCGCGCGAGCGAGTGGCTGACCGACAAGTACATCCAGCACAACCCGGTCGCTGCCTCGGGCCTCAAGGGCGTGGTTCACTATTTCGTCGACATCGCCAAGCAGAAGCCGCTCAGCCCGTGCCCGGCGCTCAGTGCCAGCGACCCCAACGCGATCGTCGCAGTGATCGCCGAGGGCGACTACGTCACCCTGCTCACCCGGCGCGAGCTGGCTTACGCCGACGACTCCACCAAGAGCTACACCACCACCTGGTTCGACACCTGGCGGTTCGTCAACGGCAAGGCCGACGAGCACTGGGACCCGATGGCGCTCGGCGCGGGCCCGGGGCCGTCGGCGGCCGCGGCCAAGCCCGCAGCTTCGAACTAGCGCCTACTCCTCGTCGGTCGATTTCATCTTTTCGAGCTTCTTGCTCACCCGCATGATCTTGGCGAGCCCCTTCACGTGCGAGGGGCCCTCGTAGAGCGCGGCGAGATAGGCGCGGTCGAAGGCGGTCATGCCGTCGGGTGGCGTGGCGTTGTCGTCGAACAGCCCGAGGATTGACACCGGCGCATCCCCGCCTCTGGCGTCGCGGGTGCGGGCGAAGACGCGCATCACCGCGTAGTCGGCCAGCTGGTGGATGGTCTTGCCCGCGGCATGCGCGCGGTCGATCAGCACGATGACCTGGGTGATATGCCGCTCGGTCGCGGTCGAGATCAGCGATTGGCCGCCTTCCATCGTCGCGGTCGGCAGTTCGCCCAGGTTGCGGCGGTGTGGCATAGCGGCGCCGTTCTGCATCCGCGTCTCGACCACCGAAAGCACCCGCACCGGCCCCGGTTCGTCGAGCAGCTCGTCACGCTCCTGCACCGTCAGGACGTCAGTCAGCAGGTGGGTCTTCTTCTGGATCGCGGCCATGTCGGAGCGGCCGTCCTCGGTGAAGCTGACGAAGATGTTGGGATGACAATTGCCGTTTGGAGCCAGCGGAATATGCAGGTCTTGGGCGATCATGCGGACGCGACCGACGAGCATCTCGGCATAGTCGGCGCTGAGCCCGATGACCCCGGGACACGCGAACCCGTCGAACCGCGGCAGCGGCTCGTCGCGCAAGTCGATCTCGCGGGTGACCTCGCGCGCCTGGCCGGTGACGACCTGCGGATCGAGCGATTGGCCCTTCGCCGTGACCACGATCTCACCCTTGTCGGCGGGCGCTGGGGCGCCCTGCGCGGCGAGCGCGGTCGGCGCGAGTAGCAACAGCAGGCACAAGGCGAGGCGGCGCACGGTCATGGCGCTTCTATTACCCGGCGAAATCGCCTCAACAAGCGCGGATCGCGAGCTGCGACACTTTGACACGAACCGCTCCGCAAAGCTCAGCTTTCGGCGGCTGCGGCGGAAAATGGCTGGACCTCGCGCCCCCGCCGGAGGCATGGAGCGGTCATGACCCAGAACATCCTCGAACGCCTCGCTGCGACCAACCCCGACGCTGAAATCTGGTGGGATTCCTCGCCGCTGATCTACCCCAGCTGGAAGGCCGAAACGCTCGCCAAGGCGCCCGAGGGCATGCGTGGCGAGTGGGAAGAGCAGCTGACGCGGCTCTACGACGATGCCACGATCAAGAGCCAGGGCACGATGGGCTTCCGCGGGGTGACGACCAACCCGCCGCTGTCTCTCCAAGCGATCAAGCTGGCGCCCGAGCTGTGGGCTGCCGAGATCAACGCGATCGCCCGGCAGAACCCCGGCCTCGATTACGAGGGTGTGTATTGGACCATGTACCTCGACCTGGTGAAGAAAGGTGCCGCGGCGATCCGCCCGGTGTGGGAGAAGTCGGGCGGCAAGTACGGCTTCCTCTCGGGCCAGGTCGATCCGCGCTTCGTGCGCGACGGCGAGAAGATGCTCGCCCAAGGCCTGCAGATCGCCGCCCAGGGCCCCAACGTGATGGTCAAGCTGCCCGGCTCGCAGGAAGGCTACCAGATGCTCGAGGAGCTGACCGCGCTCGGCATAAGCACCAACAACACCACCAGCTTCACCGTGGCGCAGTACATGCGCTGCATGTCGGCGGTGACGGCGGGGCTGTTCCGGGCGAGGGCAGCGGGCGTCGACTTGTCGAAGTGGCGCTCGGTCATCACCCACATGTCGGCGCGCCTCGGCGAGCTGAGCGACTGGCGCACCGAAGCCAAGGCGCGCGGCATCGAGCTGACGCTTTCCGAAATCCGCGACGGCGAGGAAGCCGTGCTCAAGCGCGCCTATCACTACGGCAAGAGCGTGGGCCATCCTTCGAAGATGCTGCAGTGCTCGATGCGCGTCGAGAAGGACGACCGCACCGGCAAGACCGTCAGCCGCCATATCCAGGACTTCGCCGGCAGCGACATGGTCTACACCTGCCCGCCTGGCTACATCGCCCAGCTGATGGCGAATGACGAGGCGCTCGGGCCGTTCGATCCCAAGGCGATCGACCGCGAGCCGAACAAGGCGAGCGTCGAGAAGCTGATGAAGCTGCCGAGCTTCCGCCAGGCTTACGAATTCGACGGCATGCGCCCCGAGCAGTTCGCCCACTTCGGCAGCTTCAAGGCGACCGAAGCGGAGTTCGCCGCCGCGACCCGGCAGACGGTCGACTTCGTGCGGATGACGCTCGAATCTTGAGGCCCCCGCTCCCGCCGTTCACCGCCGAGACGGCCGCGCAGAAGGTTCGCGCAGCGGAAGACGCGTGGAATCGGCGCGATCCGGAAACGGTCGCGCTGGCCTACACGCCCGACAGCCGCTGGCGGAACCGCGACGAGTTCCTCAGCGGGCGAGCGGAGATCGTCGCGTTCCTCACGCGCAAATGGGCGAAGGAACGCGACTACCGGCTGATCAAGGAGCTGTGGGCCTTCACGGAGAACCGCATCGCGGTGCGCTTCGCCTACGAATGGCATCACGCGGGCGGACAGTGGTTCCGCTCGTACGGCAACGAGAACTGGCAGTTCGACGCCGAGGGCTACATGGCCGTGCGCCACGCCAGCATCAACGACCTCGCGATCGCAGAGGCGGACCGCCTGTTCCGCTGGCCGCAAGGCCCGCGCCCAGCGGATCACCCGGGGTTGTCTGAGCTTGGGCTGTAACGCGAGGATATATCACCTCGTTCAAACGCTTAACCTGCAGCAACGGGTGAGGCGTCTTGCGGTCGGTTCTTGAATTTTTCTGGCAGTTCTTGCTCGGCGTGACCGGCGCGGTCGGATTTGCCGCGCTGGTCGTCGGAGCGACGACGCTCGCCTGCGGATTCGGGCTGGTCAGCTGTGGTTATGGCTGGCGCCGGTGGCGCCGGCGGCGCGGGGCGCGGCCGCCGGAGGAGCGTAGCTGAAGAGTGGAGAACACTTCGTCATTGCGAGCCGCCGGAGGCGGCGCGGCAATCCAGAGCGGCGCGAACCGCGCTGGATAGCTTCGCTACGCTCGCAATGACGAATCGGAGACTAATTAGACCGCCGTGCGCGCGCGGGGCTTGTTGAAGCGGCGGCGGTTGCCGTTGCCACCGGCGCTCGCCGGCTTGCTGCCATGCGCGTGGCCGCTTTCGCCGCGCGGTTTGGCGTGGACCGCCGGGCCCTTGCGCGGGAAGCGGCGGCGCTGCTGGTCGTGCGAGCGTTCGTCGCGCTCGGCGCGAGTCGGCTCGGGGCCCTTGGCGTTGACGATCCGGGCTTCGGCGGCGAGGCCTTCGGGCAAGCCGATTTCCTCGAGGTTCGCCTTCGTCAGCTTCCAGATGTCGCGCAGATAAGCCTTCTCGTCAGGCGCGCAGAGCGAGATCGCCACGCCCGCGGCGCCGGCGCGCGCGGTGCGGCCGATGCGGTGGACGTATTGCTCGGCCACGTTGGGCAGCTCGAAATTGATGACGTGGCTGATGCCCGAGACGTCGATCCCGCGCGCGGCGATGTCGGTCGCGATGAGGATGCGCGCGGTTCCCTGGCGGAACTCGCCGAGCGCCTTTTCGCGCTGCGGCTGGCTCTTGTTGCCGTGGATCGCGTTGGCGCGGATGCCCACTTGCGCGAGCTTCTTCACCACGCGGTCGGCGCCGTGCTTGGTGCGGGTGAACACCAGCACGCGGTCCATCTCCTTGTTGGCGAAGCCTTCGCGCAGCAGGATGGTCAGGAATGCCTGCTTTTCGGTGTTCTGGCAGAACGCGACCTTCTGGTCGACACGGTCGGCGGTGGTCGCCTGGGGGGCGACCGAGACCTGCGCCGGATTGGTCAGGTACTGGTCGGCCAGCTGGCGGATCGCGTTGGGCATCGTCGCCGAGAAGAACAGCGTCTGGCGCTGCTTCGGGAGCAACCTGACGATCTGCTTGAGAGCGTGGATGAAGCCCAGGTCGAGCATCTGGTCGGCTTCGTCGAGGACGAGGATCTCGACTGACGAGAGGTCGATCGCGCGCTGCTCGGCAAGGTCGACGAGGCGGCCCGGCGTGGCGACGCAAACGTCAACGCCGCGGGCGAGCTCCTGCTTGTTGCGCCCGACCGAGGTGCCGCCGAAGACGGTGACGACCTTGAGGTGGGCAAAGTGGGCGTACTCGCGCGCGCTCTCGGCGATCTGCCCAGCGAGCTCACGCGTCGGCGCGAGGATCAGCATGCGGCAGCTGCGCGGCTTCGGCCGCTGGTCGGAAGCGACCAGCCGGTCGATCGACGGCAGCATGAAGGCCGCGGTCTTGCCGGTGCCGGTCTGGGCGATGCCGAGCAGGTCGCGCCCGGTAAGCACGGTAGGAATGGCCTGCGTCTGGATCGGCGTGGGGCTGTCATAGCCTTTGAGTGCCAGCGCCTGCAGGACAGGCTGCGAAAGCCCGAGTGTTTCGAATGTCATTATGGTTTTCTAACTCGCCAAATATGCGGCAACGCGCGCCGGAATCGGGCGCGTGCAGCGGGTGTCTGAACGACCCGCGTGAAAAGGGAAGCTCTTTGGGAAAGGGCACCCTTGAAGGGACCCTAGGACCGAGGCGCAGCCGGGGCGGATTGTCTCCGCCAGTTCACGCTGCCAGGCGCTTCGATGGCGGCCAAGTGGGGATTGAAGGCCCGAAAGTCAAACGAATTCGCCGCGCGCGTTAACCTCTGGCGCGTTCGAACACCGCCACATTCATCTCGCAGCGGAGGCGGTAGCCGAGCTTTTCGTAGAGCGCGATCGCGCCGGTGTTGTCCGCCCAGGCGTGAAGGAAGGGCGTTTTGCCGGTTTCGAGAATGGCCCGGGTGACGTGTTTCGTCAGCCGGGTGGCCAGCCCTTCCCCGCGAAAATCGGGATGGGTGCACACGCCGCTGAGTTCGACGAAGCCCGGTGGGTGCATCCGCTGCCCGGCCATTGCCGCCAGCCGCCCCGCCCGGCGCACGCCGAAGAAGCGGCCCATGCGCCAGGTCTCGGCTTCGAACGGTCCGGGCTGTGTCAGCAGCGCGAGCGCGAGCATATCCGAAGCGTCGCCGGCGCCCAACTCGACGATCTCCCCGTCTCCACCCAGCGGCGGCGCGATGTCGTCATGGACCATCTGCACCGCCGACCGGCGCAGAATCGTGGTGAGACCGGGCAAGTCGGGCAGCGGATCGACTTGCCCGGCATAGACCTGCTCCCCCGGCGCAACGAGCTCGGCCACGCTTGCCAGCGTCTCAGGCCTATCGTCGGCCCAGGCGATGAAGTGATTGACCTCGGTGCGGTAGCGGCGGACGGGCCCTTCGGCCCGCGCCAGGTGCGCGTGCGGACCGGTGAGGCTGGCCCAGAGCGGCCGGTCGAGGACGCTCAATCCGCCCAGTAGAGCCGCTCGGGGTTCGCGACGAGGAGCTTGTGCTGCAGCTCCGCCGTGGGGGCGATGCGCGGGATCATGTCGACGATGTGGCCGTCGTCGGGGAGGATCGCCTGCTGGTTCGGGTGCGGCCAGTCGGTGCCCCAGATGCAGCGGTCGGGATAGTCCTCGACCAGCGGGCGGACGGCTTCGGCGAACGCGTTCCACGGATCGCCAGTTGGATCGAGGCGGTCGGGACAGGTCGGCTTGAAGGCGATGTCCGGGCGGCTGTCGAGCAGGCGGCGGAAGGCGCGCATGTCGGGGCCGTCGGGGCCTTGCGTCACGTCGGGGCGGCCCAAGTGGTCGACCACCAGCGGCACCGGGATCGCGTCGATGAACGGGCGCAATTCCTCGAGGATGTCGGCCTCGAAGTAGATCACGACGTGCCAGCCGGCGGGTAGGCGGCGGCTGACTTCGAGGAACTTGTCCTTGGGTGCGTTGTCGACCAGGCGCTTGAGGAAGTTGAAGCGGATGCCGCGCATCCCGCCTTCGTGGAGCGTCTGAAGCTCGGCTTCGGAGATCGCCGGATCGACCACCGCCACGCCGCGCGCCTTGCCGTTCGACTTGGCGATGGCGTTGAGCGTCGCGCGGTTGTCGCTGCCGTGGCAGCTCGCCTGGACGATGACGTTCTTCGCGAAGCCGAGGTGGTCGCGCAGCGCGAAGAGCATCTCCGGGGTTGCGTCCTCTGGCAGGTACTTCGCCTTCGCGCTGAACGGAAACTCGGCCATCGGTCCGAACACGTGGCAATGCGCATCGACCGCGCCGGGCGGCGGGGTGAAGATCGGCTTTGAGGGATTGGGATGCCAGGAAACGATACGGTCAGACAAAGACGATTCCATCCATCAGCTTGCGGGCGGTGCGCAGCAGCGCGGAGGTTTCGACCTCGCCCGCGTCATTCATTTCGAGCACGCAGCTCATCTCGCCGCTCGGGTGCTCGACACTGAGCAACTTGCGGCGGCCCTCGGGTATTTGCGCGACCTCGGCGGCAGGGGAGCCGGGAACGAGGCACGCGGTCGCGACGCTGACAGCTCCGAGCACGCCGATGCTGGCGTGCGCCCGGTGCGGGATGAAGCTGCGCACGCTGACCGCGCCGCCGCTGCGGGGCGGAGCGACGAGCATCATCTTGGGGACCGACTTCTTGGCAACGTCGCCAAGGTTCATCATCGGCCCCGCCGCGAGACGGATCTTTTCGATTCGCGCTTTCAGCTCATCGGCGGCGTCGAGCTCGGCGCGAGTCTCGTAGCCGCTCGCGCCGACGTCCTCGGCCTTAAACACGATGCATGGCATGCCGTTGTCGATCAGCATGCAGCGCACACCCTCGATCACATCGACCGGATTGCCCGTCGGCAGCAGCGCGCCGCATGTCGAGCCGGCGGTGTCGCGGAATTCCAGCGGCACCGGCGCATGCGTGCCTGGCACGCCATCGATCCGCGCATCGCCCAGGTAGGTCGGCACGCCCCCAGGGGTCTGTACGGTTGCGACGGCGACCTGCCCGGTGTTCTCCATAAAGATCGCCACCCGCGTCTCGTCGCCCGTCGCGGCGACAAGCCCGCGTTCGATCGCAAACGGGCCGACGCCGGCGAGGATGTTGCCGCAGTTCTGCTGGTCGGTGACGATCGCCTGGTCGACGAACACCTGCAGGAACAGGTAATCGACGTCGATTCCCTCGCGCGCCGATTTGCGGATTACCGCAACCTTGCTGGTGAGCGGGTCGGCCCCGCCCATTCCGTCGATCTGGCGCGGGTCGGGGCTGCCCATGACCCGCAGCAGGAACGCGTCGCGCTCAGAGGTGTCGGCCGGCAAGTCGGACGCGAGGAAGTAGCCTCCCTTGGAGGTCCCCCCGCGCATCCACATTACCGGAGCGGAAGCTAGACCCACTTGAGCCCCATGTCGGTGAGCTTCTGGCGGAAGCCATACATGTCGAGGCCGAGGACACCGCTGGCGAGCTTCCCGCGCTTCTCGGCCTCGTTGGCTTCGCGCGCCTGGGCCTTCTCGAGCACCTTGGCCGCGTCCTCACGCTTCACGACGCAGACGCCGTCGTCGTCGGCGACGATCACGTCGCCCGCGCGGATGAACGCCCCGGCGCAGATCACGTCGACGTTGACGCTGCCGAGGCTGGCCTTGATCGTGCCTTGTGCAAACACGCGCTTCGACCACACCGGGAAGTTCATTTCGTGGAGGTCGCGAACGTCGCGCACGCCGGCGTCGATGATCAGCCCCTTGCACCCGCGCGCCTGCGCACTGGTGGCGAGGAGGTCGCCGAAGTAGCCGTCTTCGCACGGGGAAGTCGGCGCGATCACCAGCACGTCGCCGTCCTGCAGCTGCTCGATCGCCGCATGGACCATGTAGTTGTCGCCTGGCGGCACGCTGATCGTGACGGCCGAGGCGCCGATCCGGGCGCCGGGGTAGATCGGCCGCATGTAGCTGGCGAGCAGGCCGGTGCGCCCTTGCGCCTCGTGCACGGTGGCCACGCCGCACTTGCCGAGGCCTTCGACCACGGCCTTGTCCGCACGCTGGATATTCTGGACGACGACGCCTGCCATGCCTCGACTCTCCTTCGAATTTGCGCGAGCCCGGTGGACTGCCAGCGGCCCTCGCGTCAAGGGCGTCGCGATGGGCTCGCGCAAACTTGTAAGCAACACTTACATTCTGTAAGCGGCTCGCGACAAGAGGATGCCAGACTCGACCCCCTCTCTTCCCGCCCCTCGCGTGGCGCTGGTGGGCTTCGGCGAAGCCGGCGAAGCCTTTGCCCGCGCACCCGGCTGGCGCGGCGAGACGCGCGGCTGGGACGTGCTGCCCGAGCGCCGCACAGCGATGGCGCGGGCAGGCGTCGAGACGGGTGAGGATGCGGCCACCGCGCTCGGCGATCGCGCCTTCATTCTCTCCCTCGTTACCGCGGATTCGGCGCTCGATGCGGCACGCGATTACGCCTCCTTGCTGCCAGAAGGCGCGCTGTGGTGTGACATGAACTCGGTCGCGCCCGATACCAAGCGCGAAGCCGCCAGCGTCATCGAGAGCGCCGGTGGCCGCTACGTCGATGTGGCAGTGATGGCGCCGGTCGACAAAGGCATGGCGGTGCCGCTGCTCGTCTCCGGGCCGCACGCGATCGCCGCGCAGCCGCTACTCGAAGCGCTCGGCTTCTCGAACGTCCGCGTCGTCGGCGACGAGGTCGGCCGCGCCTCGGCGATCAAGATGATCCGCTCGGTGATGGTGAAGGGCCTCGAGGCGCTCTCCAGCGAGTGCGCCGCGGCGGCGGAAGCCGCGGGCGTATTCGGCGAGGTGATGGCCTCGCTCGACGCCAGCGAGAAGGCCGCGCCGTGGGCCGAGAAAGTCGCCTACAACCGCGAACGCATGGCCACCCACGGCCTGCGCCGCGCCGCAGAGATGGAAGAATCGGCCAAGACGCTGCAAGGGCTCGGCGTCGAGCCGGTGATGACGCGCGGCACGGTCAAGCTGCAGCGCGAAGCCGCGCAGAAGAACAAGAAGAGGGACGAGGCCGCATGAGCCTGATCATCGATTGCCACGGTCACTACACGGTGCTGCCCAAGGGGCACGACGCGTGGCGCGAGGCGCAGAAGGCCGCCTACAAGGAAGGCAAGGCGCCGCCGGAGTATCCGGCGATCTCCGACGACGAGATCCGCGAATCGATCGTGACCAACCAGCTCAAGCTAATCAAGGAACGCGGCGCCGACATCACCATCTTCTCACCCCGGGCGAGCGCGATGGCGCCCCACGTCGGCGACCAGCAGGTCGCGTCCGACTGGGCCTTCCACTGCAACAACCTGATCTACCGGGTGACCCAGCTGTTTCCCGAAACATTCATCGGCGTGTGCATGCTGCCTCAGAGCCCGAAGTCGGACCTCAAGGCGAGCATCGGCGAGATGCGCCGCTGCGTCGAGCTGGGCTTCGTCGGCTGCAACCTCAACCCCGATCCGGGCGGCGGGCATTTCACTCATCCGCCGCTGACCGACGAGTACTGGTTCCCGTTTTACGAGGAGATGTGCGAGCTCGACGTGCCGGCGATGATCCACGTCTCGGGCAGCTGCAATCCGGCGATGCACGCGACCGGCGGCTACTACCTCGCCGCCGATACCATTGCCTTCATGCAGCTGCTCCAAGGCGATCTGTTCGGCCGCTTTCCGAACTTGCGCTTCATCATTCCGCACGGCGGCGGCGCGGTGCCCTATCACTGGGGCCGCTACCGGGGCCTGGCCGACATGCTCAAGCAGCCGGACATCGAGACGCACCTGATGAACAACGTGTTCTTCGACACCTGCGTCTACCACCAGCCGGGCATCGACCTGCTGGCCGACGTGATCGCGAACAAGAACATCCTGTTCGGCAGCGAGATGGTCGGCGCGGTGCGCGGGATCGACCCGCAGACCGGTCATTATTTCGACGACACCAAGCGCTACGTCGACGCGCTTGATATCTCCGAGCACGAGAAGCACATGATCTTCGAAGGCAACGCGCGCCGGGTCTATCCGCGGCTCGACGCGATCCTCAAGGAGCGTGGGCTATGAGCGCAACATCGACGGGCCTCGCCCATTGCGAGAAGCCCGAACGCTACATCCAGCAACTCGTCAGCCACTGGGGCCACAAGATGGCCACGACCTATGACGAGGGCGACGGCATGGGCGCATTTCCGTTTTCGGAGCATACCAACGCGGTGATGACCGCGCGGCCCGGGGGCATTGCCATCACCCTGACCACGGCGGATCAGGAAGAGAACGAGCGCATGCGCGGCGTGATCGAGCGCCACATCGACCGCTTCGCTTTCCGCGAGGCGCCGCTGACTTACGAATGGAAAGACCAATGACCGACAAGAAGCAGCGGATCGACATCCACAAGTACCTCGCCGAGTTCGAGGACATCCCCGGCACCCGCGTATTCACCGCGCAGCGGGCGCGCAAAGGCTACTGGCTCAACCAGTTCGCGATGAGCCTGATGAAGGCCGAGAACCGCGAGCGGTTCAAGGCCAATGAAAGCGCCTATCTCGACGAGTGGGACCTCACGCCGAAGGCCAAGCAGGCCGTGCTCGACCGCGACTATAACGCGATGATCGACGAAGGCGGGAACGTCTATTTCCTCTCGAAGCTCTTCTCGACCGACGGCAAGAGCTTCCAGTTCGCGGCCGGATCGATGACCGGCATGACCCAGGAAGAATATGCCGAGATGATGCTCAAGGGCGGTCGTTCGCCCGAAGGCGTCCGCTCGATCAAGGGAAAGTACTGACATGGCACGTGTAACCACCGGCATCACCTCGAGCCACATTCCGGCGCTCGGCGCGGCGATGCAGACCGGCAAGAGCCGAGACGATTACTGGGGTCCGGTGTTCGCCGGCTACGATCCGATCCGTGAATGGATCGCCCGGCCCGAGAACATGCCGGACGTCGTGGTGCTGGTTTACAACGACCACGCCAGCGCGTTCGACATGAACGTGATCCCGACCTTCGCGATCGGCTGTGCCGAGCGCTTCAAGCCGGCCGACGAAGGCTGGGGCCCGCGCCCGGTGCCCGACGTGATCGGCCACCCCGACCTCGCCTGGCACATCGCACAGAGCCTGATCCTCGACGATTTCGACATGACCATCTTCAACCAGATGGACGTCGACCACGGCTGCACGGTGCCGCTGTCGATGATCTTCGGCGAGCCGGCCGAATGGCCGTGCAAGGTCATTCCGTTCCCGGTCAACGTGGTGACCTATCCGCCGCCTTCGGGCCGCCGTTGCTTCAACCTCGGCGATTCCATCCGCGCCGCGGTCGAAAGCTTCCCCGACGACCTCAACGTCCACGTGTGGGGCACCGGCGGGATGAGCCACCAGTTGCAAGGCCCGCGCGCGGGCCTGATCAACAAGGAGTTCGACCTGAACTTCATCGACCAGCTGATCAGGGACCCCGAAACGCTCAGCAAGATGCCGCACATCCAGTACCTGCGCGAATCCGGGTCGGAAGGCATCGAGCTGGTCATGTGGCTGATCATGCGCGGCGCGCTGGGCGACAAGGTCAAGGACCTCTATCGCTTCTATCACATCCCGGCTTCGAACACCGCGCTCGGCGCGCTGGTGCTGCAGCCGGAAGCGACCGCGGGCGAGGCTTTCGAGCCCCGCTCGGTGATGAGCGGCCACAGCCTGGCAGCGTGATCCATTCTCCCCTCCCGCTTGCGGGAGGGGTCGGGGGTGGGCCTGACCTGCCTCCACACTGACCCACCCCTAGCCCCTCCCGCAAGCGGGAGGGGAATTTGAGGAGACCTTCATGCGCATTGCCCTCGCCGGCGCCGGAGCTTTCGGCGAAAAGCATCTCGGCGGCCTCAAGAACATCGACGGGGTATCGATCACCTCGGTCATCTCGCGCCGCGCCGAGCAGGCGGCCGAAGTCGCCGCGAAGTACGGCGCGCCGCATTCGGGCACCGAGCTGTCCGAAGCCCTCGCGCGCGACGACGTCGACGCGGTGATCCTGTGCACCCCGACCCAGATGCACGCCGAACAGGCGATCGCCTGCATGGAAGCCGGCAAACACGTGCAGGTCGAAATCCCGCTGTCGGACACCTGGGCCGACGCCCAAAGGGTGCTCGACAAGTCCAGGAAAACCGGCCTCGTGTGCATGGTCGGGCATACCCGGCGGTTCAATCCGAGCCACCAGTTCGTGCATAACAGGATCGTCGCCGGCGACTTCAACGTGCTGCAGATGGACGTGCAGACCTACTTCTTCCGCCGCAAGAACATGAACGCCAAGGGCGAGCCGCGTTCGTGGACCGATCACCTGCTGTGGCACCACGCGGCGCACACGATCGACCTGTTCGCCTACCAGGCCGGCAAGATCGTCACCGCCAACGCGATTCAGGGTCCAAAGAACCCCGAGCTCGGAATCGCGATGGACATGTCGATCCAGCTCAAGAGCGAGCGCGGCGCGATCTGCACGCTTTCGCTATCGTTCAATAACGACGGGCCGCTCGGCACGTTCTTCCGCTACATCGGCGACAGCGCGACCTACATCGCCCGCTACGACGACCTCGTCACCGGCAAGGAAGAGCCGGTCGATCTTTCCGGAGTTGCCGTTTCGAACAACGGCATAGAGCTGCAGGACCGCGAGTTCATCGCCGCGATCCGCGAGGGCCGCGAGCCGAACAGTTCGGTGCAGTCGGTGATCGATTGCTACCGCGTGATCGGCGAGCTCGCCGCGAGCCTCGAGGCGCAGGACGGCTGGTCGTGACGAACGGGCTTGCTTAAGGCGTGAATTAACCGGAAATGCCCTACGGGGTCGCTGGGAGAGGAAACCATGGCGAAGCTCGATTCCAGTCTGGCGGAAGCCGAACAGGTCTTCCGCGAAATGCGCAAGCTGGCCGACAGCGGCGATCCGGAAGGCAAGAAGAAGCTCGTGCAGCTGCGTAGCCGCTACGCGATGCTGATGCTCGACATCCTCCAGGCGCGGAAAATCGACGAGCGGATGCTGAGCGACACCGATCTGGCGAAGGACTTCGACAGCCGGTTCTTCGACATGCGCCAGGCGCTGGCCAACCACCAGGCCAAGTGGCGGCTGCAGTCGATCGAGGACGACACCGCGGGCTACATGGCCTCGGCGGCCGGGCTCAACCGGGCGCAGGACGATTTCTATCACTGGGCGCGGGGCAAGTTCGCGCAGCGCTGACTTGCGAAGCCTCGCGCCGACCAATCGATTGAAGGAACGACGCGAGAATGCCCCGTACGATTGCCGGTAAGCAACTCCACCCTGTGGGCCTGGGCTGCATGAATGTCTCGTGGGCCTATGGCACCCCTCCCAGTCACGATGAGTGCGTCAGGCTGCTGCAGCAGGCGGTCGACCTGGGGTACGATCACTTCGATACCGCGCGAATCTACGGCGCGGGCCAGAACGAGGCGCTGCTCGCCGAGGCCCTGAAAGGCCGCCGCGACGCGGTGTTTGTCGCCAGCAAGACCGGCATCGTTGTTGATGGGCCCCGCCGCGGGGTCGATTGCAGCCCCGAATACATCGCCGCCGACATCGACAAGAGCCTGGCGCTGCTCGGAACCGACTTCATCGACCTCTACTACATGCACCGGTTCGACCCGAAGGTGCCGATCGCGGATTCGGTCGGGGCGATGGCGCGGGCGATCGAGGCGGGCAAGATCGGCGCCTACGGCGTGTCCGAATGGTCGAGCGCGCACGTCCGCGAGGCGCACGCCGTGCATCCCATGGCGGCTGTGCAGACCGAGTACTCGCTGTGGACCCGCAACGTCGAGCTGGGCGTGCTGGCGACATGCGAGGAGCTTGGAATCGCCCTCGTCGCCTTCAGCCCGCTCGGCCGCGGCGCGCTGTGCGGGGTCCTGACCGACCCCGCCACGCTCGAGGACAAGGATCTGCGCACCAAGATGCCGCGCTTCCAGCCGGGCAACTGGCCGCAGAACCTGATGCTGATCGAGCAGTTCGTCGCGCTTGCCGAGCAAGCCGGTGTGACCCCGGCGCAACTCGCGTTGAAGTGGGTGCTGTCACAAGGCGAGAACGTCCACGTCATTCCCGGCACGACCAGTCCGCAGCACCTCGCCGACAACGTCCGCGCCGCCGACCTCCAAGTCAGCCAGGCAGTGCTCGACGAGGCAGACCGCCTGATCAATCACGACACCGTCGCCGGGCATCGCTATCATGACGCGATAAGGCCGACGATCGACACGGAGGAATTCGCCTGATGGGTGCCGACGGTAACGTGCGCGCTGCGATCGGCTATACCGAGCGCACGGACAGGAAGCCGTTCTTCTACGCCAACGCGCATGAGAAGGACTACGTCCCGCTCAAGCCCGCCGAGGTCGAGATCGCCGACGCGCGCGGGCTCGATACCGACCTCGACCGCGAGGGCTTCGTCCTCGTCCAGCACAAGAGTGCGGTCGAGGACCTGACCGACCTCGACGCGGTCGCCAAAGTCCACGCCGACGAGATCGCCGAGCTGCTCAAGCGGGTGACCGGCTGCGACCACGTCGACATGTTCTCGCGCGGCGTCCTGCGGTTCTCCGAACGGCTCGGCGAGAACGAAAAGCACGACAATTCGCACCCGGCGCGCTTTGCCCACGTCGACATGTCGAAGGAAGCCGCGGCCGAAGCGCGCGCGAAGGGCGCGCCCGAAGGCAAGAAGGTCGTCCGCAGCGCACAGTACAACGTGTGGCGCGCCATCTCCGGAGCGCCGCAGGACGTGCCGCTGGGTCTGTGCGCCTATCCCTCGATCCAGCCGGGCGACTTGATCGACTGCGAGGCGATCTTCGACCCGCCCGGCAACGCGTCCGAGTGGAGCTTCGGGAACTACGTGATCGAGTACAACCCGGCGCACCGTTGGTACTACTATTCGAACATGCGCCCGGACGAGGCGATCGTGTTCAAGACCAGCGAGAGCGACCCGAATCGCGCCCAGCTGATGCCGCACGGCGCGTTCGACAATCCGCTCGCGCCGGCCGACGCGCCGCCGCGGGTGAGCCTCGAGATGCGCGGGACGTGCTACTGGTTCGAATGAATCTCGTGTTAAATCGAGCGCTTCGATGGTAACTTCACGTTAACCGCGTTCGGTGACGCCAAATTAACCAGGAGAGCCGATTTTGCTCCTTGCCGCTCGGGTCGGGAGGTCTCCTAGGTCCCTCGGCTTTCCATCCGGACGGCCAACACGAATCATGGGGCGGCCCCGCAAGGGGCCGCCCTTTTTCTTGTCAGAGCGCTTTCGAATAGAGCGCGAGCAGGTTGCTCCAGGCGCGGTTCGCCTCGCCCTCGTTGTAGACCGGCGAATCCGGCACCGTCCAACCGTGATCGGCGTGGTAGACCTCGACCGTGGCCGGGCGTTTGGCCGCATCGGCGGCGGCCTTGATCGCATCCTTGACGTCGGGCTTCTGCTTGTCGTCGTTCTGGGCGACGCAAATGAGGTAGCTCGCCTTGGTCTGGCCGAACAGCTTGGCCGGGCTGTCGGGCGTGTCGGTGACCCAGCCGTTGCCGCCATGGAACGAGCCGCCGGCGCGCACCCGGCCGGGCACCGCCGCCGCCGTGCGCACGGTCCACGATCCGCTCATGCAATAGCCCTGAACGCCGACGCCGCGCTTGGTGTCGACCGAAGGCTGCTTGTCGAGCCAGGCTACCACCGCCTTCGAGGTTTCGGCGACCGCATCGGGCGTGTTGTGCGCCATCCAGGGGCCGACCTTCTGGAAGCCGTTATCCTTGCGGAAGGCGTCGAAGTCGGCGAACTGCGGCGCGGGCGCGTCGCGGTAGAACGGATTCGGCACGATCACCGAGTAGCCGGCGCTCGCTAGCCGCCGGGCCATGACCTTGAAGGCGTCGCGCAGCGAAGCGATGTCGGGCCACATGATCACCGCCGGATGTTTGCCCTTCGCCGGACGGACGAAGAACGCGTCCATCGTTCCGCCCGGCGCGGCAAACTTGACCATCGATTCGGCGAGCGCGCCCTCGGCCGCCAACGCTCCCTCCAGCGGGGCAGCCGCGGTGGCGAACGCGGCAAGCGCACCCATCGCGGTGAACTGGCGGCGGTTGACCCCGCCCATCGCATTTACCTGGTCGAGCTCACACATGATTGTTCTCCCATCCTTCCCGTCGGTTGGGCAGAATAGCGCGGCGGCGGAGAACGTCCAGCATGCTCGACGTCCGCTGGCGCGAGCGACGCTCAGGGATCGGGCGTGTGGGCGATGGCCTTGAAATAGCCGATCGTTTCGGGCGTCACGGTCGACGGTTCGACCGGCGGGTAGTAGCTCAGCTTGACGATGACCGTGTCGGTCGCAGGGCTGACGTAGATGTACTGGCCGGCGAGCCCGACCGCACAGAAGGCGCCCGGCTCGTCGTCGACTTGCCAGATCTGGAAGCCGTAGCCGGGAAAGCCGCCGACCGCGCCCTTGGGGATGCCGGTCGGCAACATCGTGGTCGCCTGCTTGATCCAGCCGGCGGGGACGACCTGCTTGTCGCCGCGCTTGCCGTCGTGCAGCATCAGCAGGCCGAGCCGGCCAAAGTCGCGCAAGGTGGCGTTGAAGCCCATGCCGTTGAGCGCCCGGCCCTGGCCCGGCGGGCCGTCGGCGAGCCAGAACGCATCGGCCTGAGCGCCGAGCGGGCCCCACAGCTTGTCGCGCGTGAAGTCCTCGAGCTTCTGCCCGGTCGCGTTCTCGAGTATCCAGCCAAGCACCATCGTGTTGAGCGTCGAATAGTTGAACGTGCTGCCCGGAGCATTGGCGCGTTTGGTCTCGAGCGCGCCGGCCGCAAAGCGCATCTTGTTGAGCACGATGGCATCCTGGTGAAGCCTGCCGGCGAAGCTCGGGTGCGCGCCGAAATCGTAGCGTTCCTCGTAATCGACGCCCGAGCGCATCTGCAGGATCTCGCGGATAGTCACGCCTTCGTAGCCGGTGCCCTTCAGCTCGGAGACGTACTTGTCCGCCGGATCGTCGAGCGTGGCGATCTTGCGTTCGCCGAGCGCGATGCCGACCAGCATCGAGGTCACCGTCTTGGCCATCGACATCGACAGGAACCGCGTCATGTCGTCGGACCGGTTGCGGTAGTCCTCGAACACCACCTTGCCGTGGCGAATGACCAGGAATGCGTTGGTATAGGTCCGCTCGGCGAACTGCGGGTAGGCGTAGCTCTGCCCGCCGAAGCTGTCCGCAGGCATCTTGAAGCCGCTCGCAGCCGGCAGATCCCATACCGCCCCGCTGCGGGAGACGGCGCGGGATTCGAACACGCGGTCGACCTCGCGGAAGGTGAAGCTGTTCACGTCGGCATTGAGCAGCTGCCAGCGCATCGCGATGACCGCCGGCGTCAGCGGGAACGTCTTTCCGACGAAGCGGTCAGGCGGCGTCTGCGCCTGCGCCGCGGGCGGCGCCGCCGCCTGTTTCGTGCAGGCGGTGAGCGCCAGCGCACCCAGCGCAACGGCCATTCCGGCCGACCTCGTCCTCAGCATTTACCCTCCCCCTTTCGGCCGCTCAGGCCGGTTCAAGCTCCTTGAGGCCGATCGCCTCGCTCGGCGCGAAGTTGCCGTGGAGGCCGAAGCGCAAGCGGATCGGCACCTGCACCGTCGCGATCGGGCCCTTCTCGATGTCGAGCGCGTCGAACAGCAGCAAGTCGCTGCGATGCTGGTCGAGCCGGTTGCAAACCTGGACGATCCAGCCGTCGCCCTCGGGTGCATCCTTGCTGCGCGGGATGAAGCACGGCTCCTGCAACGTGCTCACCGGCCCCGCCCACCAGTGCTGCTCGGCACCGGCTTCGAGGTCCTTGAGGAACAGGCAATTCATCGGTGCGCCGCCGGCGCTGCCGCCGACCTGTTCGACCGGCCGCTTGAAGTCGACCTCCAGCCCCCAGGTGTAGCGGTTCCGCGTACCGGCGAAGCGGTCGTCGATGCGCGGGAATTCCGAGAAGGTGTCGGTCAGGCGTTTGACCTCGGCGAAGCTGTCGTCGTTGCTCGACAGGTCGACGACCCAGTCGGTCAGGTGGGTGACGGATTCCTCAGGCTTGAACGGCGCGCCGTGGACGTCGGGGAAGAACGGGAAGAAATTGTTCTTCGATTCCGGCGTGACGAAGTGGACCTTGGTGCCTTCCTGCCAGGCATTCATCACGTGGCTGGCGAAGCAGTTGTCGCGCTTGAACCAGCGGATGTCTTCCTGCTTGAGATCGTCGCGCCGCGGAATCACCCCCAGATAGACCGGCATCGTGGTATCGAAGCCGAAGTGCGGCAGGCCCTTCTCGAGCCGCTCCCAGCTGCCGATCGAAGGCACGATGTGCAGCACGAGGTAATCGGGGGTGATGCCGAAGTCGTGCATCATGCAGTAGTAGGGCACCTTGAACCACTTCTCGCGGATCAGCTCGCCGTCGGGGCCGATCTCCATGTACGAAACATCGTCGCTGCACAGGCCGCTGGCAGCATAGCCGATCGCGACCATGTTGCCGGTTCCGGGATCGATCTTCGGGTGTGCGGTGAAGGTCTGGCTCTTCATCGCGCCGTCCCAGGTCTCGAAGCCGTCGGTCTCCATCGTCGCCGGATCCATGATCAGGCTGGGGCTGTCTTCCTTCATCGCCCACAACTTCCCGGCGAAGATCCAGGCGTTGGTGTTGGCCGTCGAGCGGATCTTGCCCTTGACGCTCGGGTCGTCGGTCAGCGGGTTGCGATAGGCGCCGAACAGCGCGTGGCCGGCTTCGTGCTCAAGCTTCCACTTGTCGGTCCTGGCCCAGCGCTGGCGAAAGTCGCACTGGCCGTCGTGGAAGTGGAAGCGGGTAATCATCCCGTCGCCGTTGAAGCTGATGTCGTCACCGAGCCTGGGCGGGAACTGCGGATCGGGCTGCACGCGGAAGAACGCCCCGTCGAGCTCGGGCGGGATCGTGCCGGTGTGCTGCAGGTCGTCGATATCGGCCTCGATGCGGCTCGGCGTGTTGAACCCGGTGAAAGAAGGGGTGTTGGGAAACTGTGACATGCGCGGCGTCCTCTCCTTGCGCGAGATTGTATGCTCCACTAACGATTAGGCAACAAGATAAGCGGGTGAGGGATAGCGGGTGGCGTCAGCGACGGCTTTGACTGGAAACAAGGACGACGAGCTCGGCGAACTGGCCGATATCGTCGGTTTCCACATCCGGCTGGCCCACGTCGCGGTCTATCGTCACTTCACCGAGACCTTCTGCGACCTCGACCTGACCCAGAAGCAGGTCAGCGTGTTGTGGCTGGTCGACGACCACCCGGGCATCTCGCAGATCGCCGTCGGCCAGCGGCTGCAGATGGACCGCGCGACGACGATGACCATCGTCAACCGCCTGCAGGAACGCGGCTACCTGCGCCGCGAGCGCTCGACCAGCGACGCCCGCAAGCAGGCGCTTTACCTGACCAAGCCCGGCATGGAGGCGTTGGTCACGGCCAAGGGCTGCATCGCCGAGCACGAAGCATGGCTCAAAGGCCGCTTCAGCCCGGACGAAGTCAAAAAACTGGTGGAAATGCTTTCGCGAATCCACGATTGATTTTGCATATTCCTGGGAGAGGAACCGAACCAATGGTCAGCACCGCCGCAGCCCTGAACGACCCTCGCACCGTGATCGAGGACAACCCGATGAGCACGCGGCAATGGATCATCGTGGTCCTGATGATCATGCTCAACGCGCTCGACGGGTTCGACGTGCTGTCGAGCGCGTTCGCCTCGCCCGGCATCAGCAAGGAATGGGGCATCCCCCGCGACGCCCTCGGCGTGGTTCTTTCGGCCGAGCTGATCGGGATGGGCTTCGGCTCCATCCTGCTTGGCAGCCTAGCCGACACCATCGGGCGCAAGCTCGACATGCTGCTCTGCCTCGTGGTGATGGCGGTCGGCATGTACATGGCGCACGCCGCGCACACGGTGAACGCGCTCATCGTCTGGCGCCTGCTCACCGGCCTCGGCATCGGCGGAATGCTCGCCGCGACCAACGCCGTGACCGCCGAGGTGTCGAGCCGCGAAGGCCGCAGCCTGGCGATGTCGCTCTACGTGATAGGCTATCCGCTTGGCGCGGTGGCCGGCGGCTTCATCGCGCAGGGCTGGCTCCTGGTGAATTACGACTGGCGCTCGGTGTTCTACTTCGGCGCAGCGGTGACCGCGGCGATGATTCCGCTGATCATTTGGCTGGTGCCCGAGACGCCCGCGTTCTTCGCCGCGCGCCGGCCCGAAGGAGCGCTCGAGAAGATCAACCGCTCGCTCGCGACGCTCCGCCAGCCGGCGATCCCCGCGATGCCGACCGTCTCGCCGACCGCACGCAAGCCAAAGGTGACGGACATTCTGGCCAACCCCCGGCTGCGCCCCGCCACGCTGTTCCTAGCGTTCGGCTACATGTTCCATACGATGACCTTCTACTTTATCCTCAAGTGGGCGGTGAAGGTCGTCGCCGATACCGGCATCGCTCCGCCGCAGGCGGCGAGCGTGCTGACCTATGCCAACATCGGCGGTGCGATCGGCGGCGCGCTGTTCGGCCTCCTGCTCAAGAAATGGGACATCAAGGGACCGACAATCATCTGCGCACTGCTCGGCGCGGTCGCGGTCGCATATTTCGGGATGGGCCAGACCACGCTGTGGGGCTGGCGCATGGCCGCGTTCCTGACGATGTTCTTCCTCAACGCGGCGATCGTCGGTTACTACGCCGCGTTCGCGCGCGGCTTCCCGGCCTTTGCCCGGGCGACCGGGACCGGATTCGCGCTCGGCGTCGGCCGCGCGGGCGCGGCGGGCTCGCCGATCATCGCCGGGCTGCTGTTCGCCGCGCTCGGCAACGCGCAGCTGTTCGTGGTTTCGTGCATCATGTCGCTCGGCGCGATCGCCGGCGCAGTGATGATCTGGCTGTTGCCCCTGCGCGATGCCGACGTCGACCTAGCCGCACGCGACCTGGCGGCGATGCCCGCCGGCGCTGCCATCGACTAACTGGAGAGAATACGAATGAAATCGCGTGCCGCCGTAGCTTTCGAGGCCAAGAAACCGCTCGAGATCATCGAAGTCGATCTTGAGGGCCCGAAGGAAGGCGAAGTGCTGGTCGAGATTATGGCGACCGGCATCTGCCACACCGACGCCTACACGCTC
>DATIQN010000008.1:0-35251 GCA_035470785.1 Croceibacterium sp.
TTGAAGATGCCGTAGTGGCCGACGTCGCGGGCGAGGAAGTACTTCTTCTTCGCCTTCGGCAAGTGTTCGGCGAGATCGAGCGCAGCGCGGGTCTGGCCGATGCCGGAAATATCGTCGCGCTCGCCCTCGATCGCCAGCAAGGCGGTGTCGCGAATTGCAGCGGGATCGATCGGCTGGCCGCGATGGATGAACTCGCCCTTGGGCAGCGCGTGCTTCTGGAACACCTGCTCGATCGTCTCGAGGTAGAACTCGGCGGTCATGTCGCTGACCGAGAGATACTCGTCGTAGAACGTCTTGGTCGCACCGGCGCTCTCGGTGTCGCCGAGCGTGAGGTGTTTGAACATCTCGTAATGGCTCATCATGTGCGTCTCGAGGTTCATCGAGATGAATCCGGCGAGCTGCAGGAAGCCGGGATAGACCTTGCGCCCGGCGCCCGGGTAATTGAGCGGCACGGTGGCGATGACGTGCGATCTGAACCATCCCAACGGCTTGGTCATCGCGATGTCGTTGACGCTGGTCGGGCTGGCGCGCGTATCGACCGGGCCGCCCATCAGGGTCAGCGTGGCCGGGCGGCACGGGTCCTTGTTCGCGCCCATGACCGCAGTGGCCGCGAAGGCGGGGACCGAAGGCTGGCACACCGCAAGCATGTGGGTGCCGGGGCCGATGAAGCGAAGAAATTCGATCAGGTAATCGATGTAGTCATCAAGGTCGAAGTCGCCCGCCGACAGCGGAACCATCTTGGCGTCGGCCCAGTCGGTGATCCACACCTCATGGTTCTCGACCATCCGCGCCACAGTGCCGCGCAACAGCGTCGCGAAGTGCCCGCTCATCGGCGCGACGATCAGCAGCTTGGGCGCGTCTTTCGGCAAGCCGGCGCGGCGGAAATGGCGCAGGCCGCCGAACGGCTTTTCGAGCACGACGTCCTCATGGACCTCGTGCCGCTTGCCGCCGGCTTCGACCGACTTGATGCCGAACTCGGGCTTGCCGCGCTGCTCGTAGACATGGGCAAATACCTCGAGCGCGCTCGCCATCGCCGGGCCCATCCCGAAATAACCCATCGGCAGCGACGGGTTGCTGAGCATTTTCGCGCCGATCGCAGCCCAGTTGCTGGCACTGGCCAGCATTTGTCGCTGCATCTCATAGGCGTCGTAGAGCAAACTGTGTTCCTTGCGGCGCCGCCAATCCCCCTGGCAGCCTCGCGTTCCATGTGGGCGCAAACCCCCGTTTGTGCAATGCGGCATCCGGGTCATTCCCCGCCTGCGCCCATTGCCTGTCACCCGTCGAGCGCCTAAGCGGCTGGCGATGGCCCGTCGCCCCCGCACGCTCCCGACCGAAGGCAAGCCCGCGAAGGACCTCGGCCCGCTGCGGATGATCTGGCACGAGGCGCTTAAGTATCCGCAGCAGGTGAGCATTGCGTTGGTCGCGCTGCTGATCAGCTCGGCCGCGACGCTGGCGATTCCCTATCGTTTCCGGGTGATCATCGATCGCGCGTTCGGGGCTCATGCCAACGTCACGGTGATCAACCATTCGTTCTACTATCTGTTCATGCTCGTGCTCATTCTCGGGCTCGCCAGCGCGATACGGTTCTATTTCGTCAGCTGGCTCGGCGAACGGGTCGTCGCCGACTTGCGCCGCAAGGTGCAGCACAACCTCTTGCGGCTTTCGCCGGGGTTCTTCGAGGAAAACAGCCCGAACGAGATATCCAGCCGGATGACCAGCGACACCACGGTGATCGACCAGGTCGTCGGCACCACGGTCTCACTTGCCTTGCGCAATATGATCACCGGGCTCGGCGGGATCGTCATGCTGTTCGTGCTCGCGCCGCGGGAATCGTCGTTCCTCGTCGGCGGCGCACTGATCATCGCGCTGACGCTGCGGCTATTCGGGCGCAAGATCCGCAACATCTCGCGTAGCAGCCAGGATCGTATCGCCGATGTCGGGGCGATGGTCGCCGAGGTGCTGGGGGCGATGAAGATCGTCCAGGGCTTCAACCAGGAAACCCGCGAAAGAACCCGCTTCGCCGACACTGTGGAAGCCGCCTTCACAACAGCCAAGCGCCGCATTCGCCTGCGCTCGATGATGACCTTCCTGTTCATCACCGTGGTCTTCGGCGCGATAACCGCGCTGATGTGGGAAGGCGCGCTGGACGTGGCCCGGGGCTCGATGACCGGCGGCACGATCGCCGCGCTGGTGATCGTCGGCGTGATCGTCTCGGGCGCGTTCGGCGCATTGTCTGACGTTTACGGCAGCCTTCTGCAAGCGGCCGGCGCGGCGAGCAGGTTGAACGAGCTGCTTAACGCCAAGCCCGACATCGCGCCACCCGAGCGGCCGATAGCGCTGCCCGAGCCGCCGCGCGGCGGACTGTCGTTCGACCACGTCACCTTCCGCTACCCGACGCGGCCCGAGGTTTCGGCGATCGCCGACTTCTCGCTGACCGTCGAGCCGGGCGAGACGGTTGCCATCGTCGGCCCATCGGGCGCCGGGAAATCGACCATCTTCCAGCTTGCCGAGCGGTTCTACGACCCGCAGCTCGGCACCATCCGCCTCGACGGTGTGCCGCTGACCAGCGCCGATCCGGCCGACATCCGCCGCCGCATGGCGCTGGTGCCGCAGGAAGGCACCCTGTTCGCCGCCAACGCGCGCGATAACCTGCGCTACGGCGAATGGGACGCGAGCGAAGAAGCGATCTGGGACGCGGCGCGCGCGGCCAATGCCGAAGACTTCCTCAAGGCGTTGCCGCAAGGGCTCGACACCTTCCTTGGTGAAGGGGGCGCGCGGCTTTCGGGCGGGCAGCGCCAGCGCGTGGCCATCGCCCGCGCGGTACTGCGCGATGCGCCGATCCTGCTGCTCGACGAAGCGACCAGCGCACTCGACGCGGAAAGCGAGCGGCTGGTCCAGCAAGCGCTCGAGCGGTTGATGAAGGACCGCACCACGCTGGTTATCGCCCATCGCCTCGCCACCGTGCGCGCGGCCGATCGGATCGTGGTTATGGACGGTGGGCGGATCGTCGAGGAAGGCACCCACGCCCAGCTTCAAGCCGGCGGCGGTCTTTATGCGCGTCTCGCCGCGCTGCAGTTCGAGGACGTGGAGACAGCTTAATGGGTTTGACGCTTACCGCCATCCTGCTCGGCATTGTCGAAGGCCTGACCGAGTTCGTTCCGGTTTCGTCGACCGGCCACCTGATGCTCGCCTCCGAACTGTTCGGCTACAACGCGGCGCAGTGGGCGCTGTTCAACGTGCTCATCCAGCTCGGCGCGATCCTGGCGGTGGTAGTGCTCTACTGGCGCACGTTCTGGCACGCCGGGCTCGGGGTGTTGAAGCTTGAGCCGCAGGGCCTGCGGTTCGCGCGGAACATCATTGTCGCGTTCATCCCCGCGGCGATCCTTGGCGTACTCCTCAAGGACCAGATCGACGTTCTGCTGGAAACGCCCAAGGTGGTCGGCTGGACATTGCTCCTCGGCGGTATCGCCATCCTCGGCATCGAACGGGTGGTCACTCCGGGCGAGGACGTGCCCGTCGCCGAGTTGCCGCTAAGCCGCGTGTTCGGCATCGGCCTCGCCCAATGCCTGGCGATGGTGCCCGGCGTCAGCCGCTCGGGGGCGACGATCATGGGCGCGCTCGGGATGGGCGTGGGCCGCAAGACGGCGGCGGAATTCTCGTTCTTCCTCGCGGTGCCGACGATGCTCGGCGCCTCGACGCTCGAACTGCTCGACAAACGCGATCAGCTGACCGGCGGCGCGATGGCCGTTGGCTGGGGGCAGATCGCCATCGGCTTCGTGGTCAGCTTCGTGGTCGCGATGGCGGTCATCAAGGCGTTCGTGGCCTATGTCAGCCGGCATGGTTTCGCACCGTTCGCCTGGTACCGTATCGTGGTCGGCGCGCTCGCCATCGCCTGGCTCGCGCTGCGCTAAGCGCGCGGGCCGCGCAGGCCCAGTATCTTCCCGGATAATGCCGGAACAAACAGGCGCTTGGCGCTTTCCCACCCAATCGGCTCGGTGAAGGACGAATGAATGGGTCTGTTGTTTATGATCGTTGTCGGAGCCATTCTCGGCTGGCTCGCCGCTATCGTCCTGAAGATTGAAGTCCCGCGCGGCATCCTGCTCAACATCGGCGCGGGCGTCGGCGGCGCGTTGCTGGCCGGGCTGTTCATCGGCCCGCTCGTACTCGGCGGTACCACTGTCTTGAGCGGTTATTACGGGATCGGTTCGCTCCTGCTTTCGCTGGTCGGATCTTTGCTCGTGATAGCGGCGTTCAACGTCTTTTGGCGCAGGCAGCTGCACTGACAGCGGGCCGGAACGAGTCTCCAAATCTACAACAGAGCGGCGCGCATGGAGGCGTTCCCGCAAACATGAAGGGGAATGAAAATGAAGAAGATTCTGATGATCGGCTCGGCGCTGGTGCTCGGCCTTGGCGTGTCGGCTTGCAACAAGAACCCGGCAGAAGCCTCGGCTGATTCGCAGGCAAATGCCGTCGAAGCATCGGCTGACACGGCGGCCAGCCAGCTCAACTCGCAGGCCGACGCCGTCGAATCCTCCGCCGATTCGCAGGCCGACGCGATCAAGGATCAAGCGGACAAGGCCGACGATGCCGGCACCACGTCGGCGATCACCACGACGACCACCAAGAAGTAAGCAGCGCCACAAAGGTATTGACCGGCCCGGACGCGATTCCGGGCCGGTTTGCCATCATCCGTCAGACAGGTTCCGCGTTGGAACCGCGGCCGCCGCGCAGATGATATTCCTGAGTGCCGCGGTGAAGCACGTCGTCGACGTCGATCACGGCGGCGTTGGCGTAAGTAAAGCCGGGATTGAGGCTGCGGTAGAGCCGGTCGAAATCGCGTTCGACCGTCTGGTGATAGAGGTCGGCGAAGCTTTCGATCACGAAGTAGGTCGGTTGCAGGTCGTCGATCACGTAGTCGGTGCGCATCACTCGGTCGACGTTGAGCATGATCCGGTTGGGCGATTGGCCCTCGAGCGCGAACACCGCCTCGCGCGGACCAGAGAGAATGCCGGCACCGTAGATGCGCAACTCTCCGCCCTCCTGGATGAGTCCGAATTCGACGGTGTACCAATAAAGCGCGCCAAGCGCCTTCAGCCGGTTGTAACGCATCGCCTTCCACCCGGCCCGGCCGTATTCCTGCATGTAATCGGCATAGATCGGGTCGGTCAGCAGGGGGACATGCCCGAGCACATCGTGGAAGACGTCGGGTTCCTGGATGTAATCGAAGGTCTCGCGCGTACGGATGAAATTGCCCGCCGGGAAGCGGCGGTTGGCGAGATGCCAGAAGAACACGTGGTCGGGAATCAGCATCGGGACCGGCACGACGCTCCAGCCGGTAAGCTTGCCGAGCGATTCGGATAGTCGGCCGAAATCGGGCACGCCTCCGCTGCCCAGGTGGAGCTTCTGCATTCCGGCCATGAAGGCGCCGCAGGCGCGGCCGGGAAGGATCTCCATCTGCCGTTCGAACAGCGCGTTCCAGATCGCGTCCTCGTCGGACGAATAGACGCGCTGTTGCGGTTCGAGCCAGTCTTCGCCGACGTGCGCGGGACGTTTCAACGGCGCGGTGAACACGCCCTCGGGCACTTCAGGGAGGGCGGTGTAGGCGCTGGGGGGGTGTGCGATCGTGGCCATCGTTTCAGGCGAAACTTCTACCACGGCAACGGGAGCCCGGCAAACGCAGGTCAGGCCGTCGGCGACGGAGCCGGCGTGGGCGAGGCGCTCGACTGCTGCGCGGGCGCCTGTGGCGCGCCGTTGCCGAGCGCGCCTGGCGGCAGGCGCCGCTGCTCGAGCATCGCCGCCGCGTCGTCGAGCGCGCGGGCCTCGCCGACGCTGACCCCGCCGGGCCCGGCGTCGGTATCCTTCTGTCCGCAGGCAGCGAGAAAAATGAGCCCAAGCGTAGGAAACAAATGTTTCATTGGGAGTTCAACCCGGCACCGTGGGCGCATTTGACCAACCCGCGCCCACGGTCACCCTCACTTACGGCGTTTTCTTTTCGGCCTGGGTCGTCGCCGCTTCTGCAGCTGCGGCGGCGTCGGCCGCGGCGGCCTGGGCCGCGTCGCCGGCTTCGGAAGCGGCCGCGCTCGTGGGGCCGGTCGCGTCGGTCGTGTCGCTCGTGGCATTGGCGTCGGCGACCGGCGCCGCCGCGGTCGCCATCGCTTGGTCCGCCGGCATTTCGACATTGTCGGCCGACGCATCCTGCGAAGCGTCATCCGACTTGCCGCAGGCGGCAAGCCCGTAGGCGGCTAGTGCGGCAAAGGCGATGAGGGCGAATTTCTTCATGACAGATACCCTTTGTCTCAAATTGGCCAGCCCTTGCTAGCGGAGGCTACCCGCGAGGCAAAGCCCGCAAATAAGCCTGCGGCGGACGGTTTCGCGCAGGCGTCCGATATGCCACAGCCTTTTGCATGGGGTCGCAGGCCATTCGAATGGACGACGCGCGCGAAGCGCTGCGCCGCGTCTTCGGCTTCGAGGACTTCCGCGGCGCGCAGGCCGATGTGGTCGGCCGGGTGCTGGCCGGGCGCTCGACGCTCGCCGTCATGCCCACCGGTGCCGGCAAATCGCTGACCTACCAGCTGCCGGCGACGATGCTGCCCGGCACTTGCGTGGTGATCTCGCCACTGATCGCGCTGATGCACGACCAGCTGCGCGCGGCGCGGGCCAACGGCATCCGCGCGGCGGCGCTGACCAGCGCCGACGCCGACTGGCGCGAGACGATGGACGCCTATCGAGGCGGCGCGCTCGACCTGCTCTACGTCGCGCCCGAACGCGCGAGCCAGCCGCAGTTCCGCGAGTTCCTTTCGGCTGCGGAGATCGCGCTGTTCGCGGTCGACGAGGCACATTGCGTGTCCGAATGGGGCCACGATTTCCGCCCCGACTATCGGCAGCTGCGCCCGTTGCTCGACAGCTTTGCCAAGGTCCCGCGGCTCGCGCTGACCGCCACCGCGGATGCGCGCACTCGGGCCGACGTCCTCGAGCAGCTCGGCATTCCCGCCGATGGCCTGATCGTCGCCGGGTTCGACCGGCCGAACATCCGCTACACCATTCGCCACCGCGAGAACGGCGTGCGTCAGATCGAGCGGCTGATGGCCGAAGAGCCGGGACCTGGAATCGTCTATGCGACCACCCGGGCCAAGGTCGAGCGGATTGCCGACGATCTCGCGCGCCGAACCGGGCGGCCGGTGCTGCCGTACCATGCCGGGCTCGATCCGGCGGTGCGATCGGCGAACCAGGCGGCGTTCGTCGCCTCCGAGGACATGGTGATCGTCGCCACGATCGCCTTCGGAATGGGCATCGACAAGCCCGATGTGCGTTTCGTCGCCCATGCCGGGATCCCCAAATCGATTGAGGCCTATTACCAGGAAACCGGCCGCGCCGGGCGCGACGGCGATCCGGCCCAGGCGGTCATGCTGTGGGCCGCGGGCGATTTCGCGCAGGCGCGCCAGCGGCTCGGCGAAGTCGACGAGAACCGCCGCGGCGGCGAGCGCGCCCGGCTCGATGCCCTGGCGATGCTGGTCGAAACGCCGGGCTGCCGGCGCGCGGTGCTGCTCAGGCATTTCGGCGAGGACCCGCCCGAGACGTGCGGCAATTGCGACAACTGCCTCGAGGCGCCCGGGGTGATCGATTCCACCGAGCTCGCCCGCAAGCTGCTCAGCGCGGTCTATCGCACCGGCCAGAGCTTCGGCTTCGGGCACGTGCAGAAGGTGCTGACGGGCGCGGCCGACGAGCGCGTCAGCCAGCGCGGGCACGACCGGTTGAGCGTGTTCGGGATCGTCGGCGAGGACGAAGCCCGGCTGCTCCAGCCGCTCAGCCGGGCGCTGCAGGCGCGCGGCACGCTGGTCGCCAACGAGCACGGCGGGCTCAGGCTGGGCGGCGACGCCAAGGCGATCCTCAAGGGCGAGCAGCGGGTCGACATCGTCCAGCCGCCGCCGAAGAGCGACCGGGCCGCGCGCAAGGACCGCAACCGCGCGGCGAATCCGATCGGCGATCCGCTGTTCGAGGCATTGCGCGAACTGCGCCGCGAGCTTGCCGCCGAAGCGCAGTTGCCGCCCTACGTGATCTTCCACGACGCGACGCTGCGCGAGATGGCCGCAGTGCGCCCCGCGAGCCGCGCCGAGCTCGGCGAAATCGGCGGCGTCGGCGCGCGCAAGCTCGAGGCTTACGGCGACGCCTTCCTGGCGGTGATCCGGCGGCATTAGAAGTGTTTGCGGATTGCGCTTGCCCGCCTCCACGCTTCCCTATAAATATGATATCAAAATTATATTGAATCGAGGGGGCTTGTCATGACCGAACCGCACAACGCCATGTCCGTCAGCCGCGAGCGCGCGGCCTGGGCCACCAGCGGGTACCTGATGCTCGCGGTGTTTCTCGCGCTTCTCGCCATTCTCGTCTGGCGCTTCGTCGGGTTCACTGGATCGCCGCCATCAGATCCGGCGCAAGTCGGCGGCTTTCTCGGCACCACCGGGCTTGGCGTCTTCGGACTGATCCTGATCGCCAAGGGCTTCTACATGATCCAGCCCAACCAGGCGGTCGCGATCACCCTGTTTGGCTCCTATCGCGGGACCGATCGGAACACCGGCCTGCGCTGGATCTGGCCGTGGATGGGCAAGCGCAAGATTTCGGTCCGCGCCAACAACCTGATCTCGGAGCGGATCAAGGTCAACGACCTGCGCGGCAACCCGATCGAGATGGCAGCGCAAGTCGTCTGGCGGGTGATCGACAGCGCGCAGGCGCTTTACGATGTCGACGACTACAAGGCGTTCGTGGTGGTCCAGATCGAGGCGGCGGTGCGCACGATCGGCTCGCGCTATCCCTACGACGACTTCACACACAAGGAAGTGACCCTTCGCGGCAACCACGACCAGGTCGGCGCCGAATTGCGCACCGAGCTGATCGCCCGGCTGCAGCTTGCCGGGATCACCGTCGACGAGTGCGGCTTCACCCACCTTGCCTACGCGCAGGAGATCGCCAGCGCGATGCTTCGCCGGCAGCAGGCCGAGGCGGTCGTCGCGGCGCGCAAGACGCTGGTCGAAGGCGCGGTCGGCATGGTCGAGATGGCGCTGGCGATGCTGAGCGAGAAGAACGTCGTCCATCTCGACGACGAGCGCCGCGCGGCGATGGTTTCCAACCTGATGGTCGTGTTGTGCGGCGAGCGCGACACGCAGCCGGTGGTCAACGCGGGCACGCTTTACCAGTAAGGCGATGGCTCGGGACAAGAAGGCCTTCGCTCTTCGGCTCGACCCGGCGTTGCACGCTGCGGTCGAGCGGCTGGCCGCGCAGGACTTTCGCTCGGTCAACGCCGAGCTCGAAGTCCTGCTGCGCGAAGCCTTGCAGCGGCGCGGGGTCAAGCTCCCCGCGCCCGATCCCCCGAGGCGGGGCAGGCCGCCGAAGCCAGCCAAGTCTTAGCCCGGCATTAACCCATTCGCGGTATCGCGGGCGTCATGCAAAACTCCGCCCGGATTCCGTTGCATCGCCCGCCATTCGTGCTCGCCGCCGTGATCGCCGTGCTGGCGGTGGCGGCGATTCCCTTCGCCGCGCTCATGGCCAGGGATGGCCCCGCGCCGTTCACCGTGGTCGAGACCGGCAAGGGCTACGACAAGCTCCAGTCGGCGATCGACGCGATCGGATCCGGCAAGGGCACGATCGCCGTCGCTCCGGGCCGGTTCACGCAATGCGCGGTGCAGGGTGCGGGCGACATTTCCTATCTCGCGACCGAGCCCGGCTCAGCGGTGTTCGACGGCGTCGCCTGCGAGGGCAAGGGCGCGCTGGTCTTGCGCGGGCGTTCGGCCGAAGTCTCCGGGCTGGTGTTCGAGAACATCCGCGTGCCCGATTTCAACGGCGCCGGCATCCGCCTTGAGCACGGTGATCTGACGGTCGCGCAAAGCTGGTTCCGCGACAGCCAGCAGGGTATCCTGACCGGCGGCGATCCCAACGGTCTGTTGGTGGTCGACCGCTCGACCTTTACCCGGCTCGGCACTTGCGAAGGCGCCGGCGGCTGCGCGCATTCGATCTACACCGGCGAGTACGGCCAGGTCCGGATCACTCGCAGCCGGTTCGAGGAAGGCCGCGGCGGGCACTACGTGAAGAGCCGCGCGGCGCACGTCGACATCGCCAGCTGTAGCTTCGACGACGTCCACGGCAAGGGCACCAACTACATGATCGACTTGCCCGAAGGCGCGACCGGGCAGATCAGCAACAACTGGTTCGTCCAGGGCCGCGACAAGGAAAATTACTCGGCGTTCATCGCTGTCGCCGCCGAGGGCAAAGAGCATCCGAGCGACGGCCTGTCGATCCTCGGCAACGATGCCCGCTTCGCGCCCGGCGTGAGCCGAAGCAGCGCCTTCGTGGCCGACTGGTCGGGCGATCCCCTCAACATCGGCGACAACCAGCTCGGCACCGGCCTCAAGCGCTTCGAGCGGCGCTGAGCCGGAACCCGTTTTGCATTCCTTCCGTTGAACGGGCAGGAGCGAGACATGGCCGGCGGATGGACGCGCGACGGCGCGGTTCAGGATCAGATCGACGACACCGTAAAGGACGCGGTTTCCGCCGCGCGCCAGCGCTTGCCCAAAGGCGAGAGCGCGACCCACTGCGACGAATGCGGCGAGCCGATCCCCGAGGGGCGGCGCACGGCGGTGCCGGGCGTGCGCACTTGCCTCGCGTGCCAGGCGGGCCGCGACAGCGAGGTGCGCCACACCACGATCAATCGTCGCGGCAGCAAGGACAGCCAGCTGCGCTAGCCGAAGGCCGGCGAATAACTGACCACGCCGCGCGGCGGTTCACCGTCGAGCACCAGCCGCTGGAAATATTCAGGGACGGACGCCGCGGGATAAGTCAGCGCGGGAACGTGGGCGAAGCCGAAGCGGGCGTAATAGCCAGGCTCGCCTAACACTACGCAGCCTGCCGCATCGAGCCGCTGCAAGTCCTCGATACCGGCTTCGACGAGCGCGGCGCCAATGCCGCGGCGCTGCCAGTCGGGCAGCACGGCCAGTGGCCCCAGGCCATACCAGCCGCGCTCAACGCCATCGATGGTGACCGGCGAGAAGGCGATGTGGCCTACCACGTTGCCCGAGGGAGTCACGGCGACGTAGGATGATTCGAGTTCGAGGCTGTCGCGCAACCGATCGACGATCCCGGCCTCGCTTCCATCCGACCGTTCTTCCCCGGCGAACGCCGTGGCGATCACGTGCGCAATGGCAGCCTCGTCGCCATCCCGCTCACGCCGGATCGTCCAGACGTTCAAGGCAGGAGGTGCCCGGCGCGATCGCGCTTGGTGGCGAGATAGCGGGAGTTGTGCGGATTAGCCGGCAGCTGGTGCGGCACGCGTTCGGCGATGCTCACGCCCGCCGCTTCGAACGCCGCGACCTTGGCCGGGTTGTTGGTCATCAGCCGGATGGCGCGCACGCCGAGCAGCTCGAGCATGCGAGCGGCAACCCCAAAATCGCGCGCCTCGGCGGGCAGGCCGAGCCGCTGGTTGGCCTCGAGCGTGTCGAACCCCTGGTCCTGTAGGCGATAGGCGCGCAGCTTGTTGACGAGGCCTATGCCGCGGCCTTCCTGGCGCAAGTAGAGCAGCACGCCCCAGCCGCCGCCGGTCGCCTCCGCCGCCATCGCGGCAAGCGCGGCGTCGAGTTGCGGGCCGCAATCGCACTTGAGGCTGCCGAACATGTCGCCGGTCAGGCATTCGGAGTGCAGGCGGACGAGCGGCGCGCGGTCGGCCGATTGCCGCCCGACCACCAGCGCGACGTGCTCGCGCATGTCGTCGGGGCTGCGGAACACGACGATCTCGGCGGTCTCGCTGGCCGCGATCGGCAAGCGCGCGCGCGTGGCGATCTCCAGTCTGCTGGTGTCGCGCATCGAGGAGACGTCGTCCACGGCGACCACAACCGGCTCGCTGGCGGGCTCGGACGCCACCAGGAACGCCGGCAGGATGCCGGCGATGAGCGCCAGCTCCATAGCCGCTTCGGCTTCGGCGCGCCACGGCAGCGCCTCGGCGCGAAACGGGCCCTTGAGCGGGGTGACCAGGTCGAGCGCCGGGTCGGCGATCGGGCGCGCCGCGGCAAGGTCGAGCGGCTCGGCGGCGCGGATCAGCACCGGCGCGTGCGGGTCGGCCGCCTCGCGCTGGTTGGCGAGCTTGAGGGTGGCGGCGCGTGCCGCGGAAATCAGCGCCAGGTTCGATGCCGCTTCGCTATCGGGCGCGGTTTCGATTGGCAGGAGCAGGGGCGCCCTGCCGATCGCCAGCGGCCAGCCGTGGCGCAGCGCGTCGATCGCCTGCGCCGCGCGCCGCGAAGGCGAGGGTTCGCTCAGAGCGCGAACTCCGTCATCAGCGGCACGTGGTCCGAAGGTTGCTCCCAGGTGCGGGTTTCCTCGACGACGCGGTGCGCGGTGGCTTGCGGCGCCAGTTGCGGCGAAGCCCACATGTGGTCGAGCCGCCGCCCCTGGTCCTTCTGCCGCCAGTAGCTGCGATACGACCACCACGAGTAGTTCCGCTCGGGCGCCGGGATGAACTCGCGGCCGAGGTCTACCCAGCCGTGCGCCTGCTGGAACAGGCCGAGCGTCTCGACCTCGACCGGGGTGTGGCTGACGACCTTGAGCAGCGCCTTGTGGTCGTAGACGTCGCATTCGAGCGGCGCGACGTTGAAATCGCCGACGATCAGGGTGGGGCGGTTGAGCCGTTCGGCCCAGCGCGTCATCCGGCCGATGAAATCGAGCTTCTGGCCAAACTTCGGATTCGCCTCGCGGTCGGGAATGTCGCCGCCGGCAGGGATGTAGACGTTCTCGAGCACCATCCCCTTGCCAGGACCGAGCAACTCGACGCCGACATGGCGCGCCTCGCCATTGTCCTGCCAGTCGTGCCGGCCGAGTTCTCGGAAGGGAATGCGGCTGACGGTGGCGACCCCGTGATAGCCCTTCTGCCCGTGGATAGCTTGGTTGACGTAGCCCAGATCCGCCAGCGCCTTAGCGGGGAACTGGTGCGCCTGGCACTTGATCTCCTGCAGGCACAACACGTCGGGCGCGTGCTCGGTGAGGAAGCGCTCAACCTGTGACAGGCGCAGGCGCACCGAATTGATATTCCAGCTGGCGATTGTGACCATAAGCGCAGGATTAGGGCGGCGAAGGCAGTGCGGCAAGGCGTGCGCAGAACTCGATCGGTCCGCTTGTAGCGGACTGCAAGGCCGAACGGCCGCCCGAGGGCGCAAACAAAAAAGAGAAAACCCCCGTCGCGGGGGCAATGCGACGGGGGTTCGTCTTGAGCGTTCGTCACGCTTTACAAGTCAGGCGCCATTTTGAGGCAAGGGCAACAGGGGGGAAACCCGCCTCGGCCCGACCTGTGATGAATAATTACGTCCCCTTGGCTTTCTGCGCAATGAATGGCCCGGCGCCGTTGACCGCACCGGAGGGGCGATTTACCGCCCAAGCGTTCATCCCGGACGATGAGATGAAGGACGCGGATCGCGATAGCTGAACGCGTTGTCAGAAACGGCAACGCCGTAGCGCTGGTTCGACAGCCGAACCGTGGTGCGCTGGTTCTGCGAATCGAGCGCGACCCAGCTGGCCAGCTCCAGGCCGCCGGGCGCGCTAACGCTCTTGACGAAGATCAGCGTGATCACCCCGAATTCGGGACGTTTGGGGTCCTTCACCTGGATGCTCAACACGTTCGGGTTGCCGGTTGGGACCATGCGCCCGAATTTCTTCACGTCGCGATTGGGGTCGAGCAGCGCGCCGAGGGGCGAGCTGCCGATGGGCCAGCGCTGCACCTGCTTGACGTCGTAATCAACCAGCGTCAGCGCGTGCCCGTCGGAGACGAGCAGCATGTTGACGCCCTTCTCGTATTCGAAGCGGATCTTGCCGGGGCGCTTGAGCGTCAGCACGCCGCGCACCGACTTGCCGTTGCGGTCGGTCTGGGTGAAGTCGGCGGTCATCGTGCCGATCGCGCGCAAGGCGCCGACGACCTGGTCGAGATCCGCATCGGTGGTTTGCGCCGCGGCCGGGGCGAGGGGCGCCACGACCGTCAGCGGGATGGCAAACGCAAGCGCGCCGGCGAGGGCGGCGCGCGAAAATCTGGCGGTGGGATAGGTCAAGTCGATCATGCTCCCGGGCTAGGTACGGGGCATTGAACCGTCAGTGAACCCCGGAAGTTCCGGCGGTTCAGCTTACTTGATCTTGCCTTCCTTGAACTCGACGTGCTTCCGGGCGACGGGGTCGTACTTGCGGAAGCTCATCTTCTCGGTCGTGTTGCGCGGGTTCTTCTTGGTTACGTAGAAGAAGCCGGTATCGGCCGTCGAGTTGAGGCGGATTTTGATGGTTGCGGGCTTCGCCATAGTCTTCGTTCCAACTGGTTGGTGAGGGCGCAGCGGCCCGAACAACAGAGGCGACGCGCACGGCGCCGCCCATCCGGGCGCGCCTCTGCGGCAGCAGGGATGAAAAGTCAAGCGAGAGCGGGCCTGAGCTGTCGCCTATGGTGTTCAGGAATTGCCGTCGGTTCTTGCGTTCAGCAACACGTCGATCTCGCGCAGCTTGGCCTCAAGCTCGGCTCTCACACTTCGATAGTCCGGCATGAACGGAAGGCGTCCAGCGGCGTTTGGCGGCAATTTCAAATCATCGAGCTGCTTAACGATTTTGGCCCGCGCTTCGATAAGCTGCTCGCGCATGGACGGTTCTTCGTCATCCCCCATACCGCCTCCTGCTCCTACCACTCAATCTTGCCGCGCGTGGCCTTCACCGTCCCGCGAGCCTTCTTCGACTTGATCCGCTGCTCCTTGCCGACGCGGTTGAGGCGGGTCTTGGCACGCTTCTTCGGCTCGATCTGCGCCTGCTCGAGCAATTCGGCGAGGCGGGCGCGGGCATCCTCGCGGTTGGCCTCCTGGGTGCGGAACTTGCGCGCGGTAAGCACGATCTCGCCCTTGGCGGTCATCCGGCTGCCGGCGAGAGTCTTGAGGCGCTGGAACACTTGCGGTTCGAGGCGCAGCGCGAACACATCGAGCCGCAGCTGGACGGCCGTCGCCACCTTGTTGACGTTCTGGCCACCGGGCCCAGAGGCGGCGATGAAGCTCTCCTCGACCAAGTCGAGTGCGCGGGCGGTCAGCGAAGGCTCCTCATCCATCGGAAAATCCGAGTGCGATGAAGTCGGCCGGCATCGGCGCGACGGCGACGATCGGCGACTTGCCCTCGCGGGGAATCTCGAGCGCGGCGGCATGGAGCATGGTTCGCGCGGCGTGCTGGCCATCACCGTAGACCGGGTCGCCGAACAGCGGAATGCCGATGCCGCTCGCCGCATGGACCCTGATCTGGTGGGTGCGCCCTGTTTCCGGGCGAAACTCGACCAGCGCACGGCCGCCGTGCTCGGCGATGACGCGCCAATGCGTCACCGACGGTTTGCCCTTCTTCGCCGGGATCATCCGCCAGCCCTTTTCGGCGCTGCTGATCTTGCTCAGCGCCAATTCGACCGTGCCTTCCTTCTCCAGCGGCACGCCCGCGAGGATGCCGAGGTAGCGCTTGCCGACCTGCCGCTCCTCGAACGCCCTGGAAAAACGCTTGAGCGCCTTCGGATTGCGCGCGAGCAACAGGCAGCCCGAGGTGTCGGTATCGATCCGGTGGACCGGCACAGGTTGCCGCTGGAAGCCGAGCTTGAGCTCGTCGAGACGGTCCTCGAGCGAGGCCCCGCCCGCGCGTGGCCGTTCGATCGGCAGCCCACCCGGCTTGTCGATCACCAGAGATTCGCCGTCTTCGAAGAGGATCGGGATGTCCATCGTCACCCCTTAGCGCAATTGGGACTCAGGCCAAGGCCGCGGTAATCCGCCGCATCGCCTCTTCAAGCACCGCCTCGTCGGCGGCGAAGCTGATGCGGAAGCCGTCCCGGCCGCCGAACGCGCTGGCGGCGACGACCGCCACGCCGTGTTCGAGCAAGTGCAGCGCCAGCGCGTTGTCGTCTCCGAACCGCTTGATCAGCGGCGCGGCGTCGATAAGGCAATAGAACGCGCCCTCGGGCACCGGCGTTGAAAGGTCCGGTATGGCGTTGATGGCCGCGACAACGAGGTCGCGCCTGGCACGGAAGCGCTCGCGCCAGCCTTGGAGGAAGTCCTGCGGTCCTTCGAACGCAGCGACGGCAGCCGCCTGGCTGATCGACGCGGGGTTGCCGCTGGTGTTGCTCTGCAGCCGGCCCATCGCCTCGATCAGCCACCCCGGTCCCGTGGCGACGCCGATACGGAAGCCGGTCATTGCATGGCTCTTGGAGACGCCCGAAACCGTGCACACCCGCTCGGCAAGATCGGGGCACAGCGCGGCGAGCGTCGCGTGCGGGGCCCCGGTGTAGATCAGCGGCGAGTAGATATCGTCGCTCAGCACCAGCACGTGCGGGTGGCGGCGCAGGACTTGGGCGATGTCTTTGAGCATCTGCGCCGGAAAGACCGCGCCGGTAGGATTGCCCGGGCTGTTGAGCATCAGCCACTTAGTGCGCGGCGTGATCAGCGCTTCGAGCCTAGCTGGCTCGAAGCGGAATCCTTCGCTCGCGCGGGTCTCGAGCGGGACTACGGTTCCACCGCAAAAGCGCACCATCTGCGGGTAGCTGACCCACCACGGCGCGGGAATAATGACCTCGTCGCCTCCGCTCACCGTCGCCGCGATCGCTTCGAAGATCGCCTGCTTGCCGCCGGCGGTGACGATCACGCTCCTGGGATCGGCGGCGATGCCGAGGTCGCGCTCGAAGTGCAGCGCCGCGGCACGCTTGAGCCGGGCGGTGCCCGTGACTGGGGTGTACTTGGTGTCGCCCGCGTCGAGCGCCGCCTTGGCCGCCTCGATCACGTGCGCCGGGGTGGCGAAGTCGGGCTCGCCGACCGAGAGAGAGATCACGTCGCGCCCCTGCTCGCGCAGCTCGGTCGCGCGGTCGGTCATCGCCGTGGTCGGCGAGGCTTCGATGCGCTGGAGCGCGGCGGATAGCTTGCCGGCGTTCATGGCTGCAACCTGGCCGGGATCAGGCCGCGCGTGGCGTTGCCGATGAGGAAGCCGTCCGCCAAGTCGGCCAGCGCCAGCTCGGCTTCGTGCGCGCGGCCCTCTTCGATCAGCTTGTGGCGCAAGACCCCGGGCAGCAAGCCGAGCGAAGCCGAGGGCGTCAGCAATTTACCGCCGCGCTCGACGAAAATATTCGTGAAGCTGCCTTCGGTCACAAGTCCGTCGTCGCGCACGAACAGCGCTTCATGCGCGCCCTGCTCCCGCGCCGCCGCGAGCGCCGCTTCGTAGAAGCCGCGGTCGGTGCTCTTGTGGCGCAGGCGCCAGTCGCTGGTCACGACCGGGAGCGGCAGCACGACGCATTGCGCGGTTCCCTCCACCGGCGCAGGCAACGGCATGGCCTCTAGCGCAATTTCGCCGCTGCGCGCGAGCAGCAGGCGCAGCTTGGCCGGCTGGTCGAGCTCGAAGCACAGCGCCTGGATGCGGTTCCTTGCCTCGTGCCGGTCGAACGAGAAGCCGAGCTCGCCCGCGCTCCCCTTCATCCGCTCGAGGTGCAGCTCGAGCAGGTCGATGCCGCTCTCGTGATCGAAGCGCATCGTTTCGATCAGGTCGTGGCCGCCGGCGGCCTCGCGCACGAAGCCGGCCTTGATCAGGCATTCGCGCCATTCGCCCATTCCGTCGCTGTCGGCCACGATCGCACCGCCGACGCCGAGCACGGCGTGGTGCTTGTCGTTTTCGCCCGGAGTCAGCCGGATCGTACGGATGGCGACGTTGAAGGCGGCGTCGTCGCCCGCTCCAATGCGTCCGATGGCGCCGCAATAGGGTCCGCGCGCGTCGCGCTCGACCGCGTCGATCAGCTCCATCGCGCGAATTTTCGGTGCGCCAGTGATCGAGCCGCACGGGAACAAAGCGCGGATCATGTCGATCGCGCCCTTGCCTTCGCGCAAGGTAGCGCGGACCGTCGAAGTCATCGTGTGCACGGTCGGGTAGGTTTCGACGATAAAGGGTTTGTCCACCCGCACGGTCCCGGCTTCGGCCACGCGGCTGAGGTCGTTGCGCATCAGGTCGACGATCATCAGGTTCTCGGCCTTGTCCTTGACCGACCCGGCGAGCTCGACGGCAAGGTCGGCGTCTTCCTCGGCGGTGCGCCCGCGTGGGCGGGTGCCCTTCATCGGCTTGACCTTGGCGTCGCGGCCTTTGAGCGCGAAGAACAGCTCAGGGCTGAAGGAGAGCAGCCAGTGGCTGCCGTCGAACACCAGCCCGCCGTAGCCCGCCTGGGCTGCCGGGCGGATCGCGGCGTAGAGCGCCACCGGGTCGCCGCGCGCCGCGCCGGCGAGCCGAAACGTCAGGTTGGCCTGATAGATGTCGCCAGCGCGGATCGCTTCGTGCAGGCGATCGAACGCCGCGAGGTAGGCGCCGGTCGAAACCTGCGGGTCGAGCGGTCCGATCGAGGCATGGCCGCCCCGCGCTCTTTGCGCGAGCCATTGCGGCACCTCGGCCGAAGCGATCGTTCGCGGAGCATCGAACAGTCCGAGCCAGACGAGCGGCCCGTCGGCGCCAGTGCGCTCCGCCGCGAGCGAGACGAGCTTCGCCTCCAGCGCGAGTCCGGCCTCGTAAGCAATGTAGCCCGCCAGCGTGCCGCCGCCTTCGCGCCGGGCCGCGTCGGCATCGGCCAGCACCCGCTCGACCTCGTCCGCCGTCCGCGCGACGAAGATCGAGCGCGGGTTCTCGAACAAGTGCGCATCGACCGCGCCTTCGCTGCGCGCATCGTCGAGAAGGATGAAAGGCTCGCCCGCCATGGCCTCGCCTTAGCCGCTCGGAAAGCAAAGTCTATCGCTTGACCGCGTCTCGCCGAAAGGTGCGACGCAGCGCCCGAAGCCTAAGCAGGATGAGCCGCCAGCCAGCCGTGCAGTTCTGCGCTCATCTTCGGATAGCTCGCGAGCCGGTCCTTGAGCGCGGAGATGGCCTGTTCGATCGGCTTTTGCTGGTCGGTCGGCAGGCTGGCGCGCAGCGTCCCCAGCTTGCCGATCATTGCCGGATCGATCGACGATCCGACGAGCCGCCGGTAGAACGCCGAGCGACCCGAATCGTCGACCAGCTTCTCGACCTCGGCGCGGTGCGCCATCGTGAAGTCGTAGGCCAGCCCCGGATTCGATCCTGACACGCTGGTGATGATCGCCGCGCTGGTCGTGCCCGCCTTGCCGGTGAGCGCGAAGTCGAGCGCCTTCTGCGCCAGCGCCCGGTCATTCGCCGCACCGAGCAGCTCGTAATATGTCGCTCGCTCGTTCGCGTTCTTGGTATTCGCCGCGAGGCTGTTGAGCAGCTGCCAGTCGGCCGGGGAGGCGTTCTTCGCGGCGATGTTGAGCCAGGTCGTCTTGAGCGGGCCGTCGAGAGCGTGGGGGTCGCTCGCCAGCCTGGCGAAGCGGCTGCGCGCCTGCCCGACCACCGAGGCGTCGCCCATCTTGCCGAGCGCGGCGATGAGTTCGGCGCGCAGGTTGGCGTAGACCAGCGGCTCGTCGGCGCGCGGATCGAGGCCGAGCGCCCGCAGCCGGGGCAGCCAGAGCTTGCGCAGCTCGCCGGCGAGCGCGGCCTTGTCGGGGTCGGCCCGCAGCTGGTCGTAGAGGCCGCTCCACATCGAAACCGCGGATTGGGCGACCACCGGATTGGCATCGGCGGGAATCGCGGCGAGCAGGTCGAACGCGGGTGCCCCCGGCTGGTAGCCGGCACCGGCGAGCGCAAGGTTATCACGTACCAGGCCGAGCTGGTCGATGGGCTTGAGCTGCGGCATCGCCGCCTGCAGCTTCTGCAGCAGCGCCGGCGAATAGAGCGTGCGGAAATAGCCGAGCTGGCCGCCGTTGACGATCACCGGGCCGCAGCCCGGCACGGTCAGCGAGGCCGAACCCTGGAGCACGCTGCGGACCGGCTGTGCACCACCGGATTCGACCAGCAGCGGCACGCGCCAGTGGCCGGGATTGGCGGTCACTTCGTCCTTACGGTCGCGGCTGAACTCGCCTTGCGTCAGCGACAGCGCGGTCTGACCGTTGGTGCAGGTGGCCTCGGCGCGGACGAGCGGGATGCCCGGCTGGGTGGTGAAGTCGTGTGCGATCGCAGAGAGTCCGGGCGCGCCGGCGGCCTCGACCGCCTGCCACAAATCGTCGGTCTTGGCGTTGGCATACTTGTGCGCGGCAATGTAGCTGCGGATGCCGTTGCGCCAGGTGTCCGCGCCGGCAAAGGCCTCGAGCATCGAGATCACCGCCTCGCCCTTCTGGTAGGTAATCGAATCGAATGCCTGGTTGATCTCTTCGACCGAACGCATGTGCTGCACGATCGGGTGGGTGCTCTTGAAGCTGTCGAGCGCCATCGCGGCTTCGCGGCCGCCGACACGGTCGAGCAGCGGGAACCACTCGGGATGGAAATGGTCGGTCGCCTTGGTCTCCATCCAGCTGGCGAAGCCTTCGTTGAGCCAAATGTCGTCCCACCAGGCCATCGTCACCATGTCGCCGAACCACTGGTGCGCGGTTTCGTGCGCCTGGACCTCATAGATCTCCTGCAGGCGCGCGGCGCTGGTGTTCGCCGGATCGTTGAGAAGCTCGCGATTGAAGGTGAAGATCGCGCCCCAGTTCTCCATCGCGCCGAAGAACTGCGACTGGCCGGGGCCGGCAACGTTGTCGAGCTTGGGGAGCGGGAATTTCTGGCCGAAGTAATCGTCGTAATACGGCAGCAGCGCGGCGAGCGAGTCCATCGCGTAGCGCCCCTGCTCGCCGTTGCCGGCCGGAGCGACGACGCCCACTTCCACTCCGTTGCTGGCCTTTGTGGCCACTCGGTCGAAGTCGCCGGTGGCGAAGAACAGCAGGTAGCTCGACATCCTCGGCGTCTGCTGGAAATAGACGTGCTTGTGGCCCGCGTCCGCGGGCACCGACTTGGCGATCGGTGTGTTGCTGAGCGCCATCTGGTTTGCCGGGACAACCGCCGACAGCTCGAAGGTTGCCTTGTAGGCGGGCTCGTCGAACTCCGGCGCGAAGCGGCGACCGTCAGGCGCCTCGAACTGGGTGAACAGGCTGCGCACGGTCTTGCCGGTCCGCTCGTCGGGGTAGTCGAGCGCGAACAGGCCGTTGGCCTGGGTGTTGATCTTGCCGCTGTAGGCGACGTCGAGGCGGTATGTGCCGGGACGGATCGCCTTCGGTGCGGTGAACTGGACTTGCTCCACCGCCGGATCGAGCTTGGCACTCAGGTTCACCGCCGCGCCCTTGCCGCTGGCCGGGCTGAGCCGGGCCGAGGCGATCATCAACTCGTTGGCGTTCAGCGTCAGCGTACCGGTCGCCTGGAAGACCACCAGCGTCACGCTTTCGGTGCCGTTGAAAGTCATCTTCCCGGCATCGGGCCGCACGTCGATCCGGTAGTGCAGCGGACGCGCGGTGCGCGGCAGGTTGCTGGTGACCGATGCGAGGAGAGGCGAGGGCGCCGGTGCGGCGGCCTGGGCAAAGGCGACGCCGGCGGTGCTCGCCAGCAACAGGGCCGCGGTGGCGGTAATTGCGAAACGCATTGTAAGAGGGCGCTCCCGAAACTGGTTTTAAGCGAAACCGCCTAGCAACCGGGTTCCTGCTTGGCGATGTCGCCTGTCGAGCCCACTCAACGCTTCGTCGGCAACCGCAGTTCCACGCTGAGGCCGCCTCCAGACCGGTTGGCCAGCACCAGCCGGCCGCCGTGCTGCTCGGCGATGGCGCGCGCGATCGCCAGTCCCAGCCCCGCGCCGCCGGTCGTGCGATTGCGCGAGCCTTCGCCGCGCGTGAACGGTTCCATCATCCGGGAAAGATCGCGTTCGGGAATGCCGGGGCCTTCGTCCAGAATACGAATCACCGCCGTTCCGCCGTCGCGCGACAGCGACACCGTCGCGCGCTGGCCATAGCGCAAGGCGTTGGCAATCAGATTGCGCAGCGCGCGGCGCAGCCAGGTGGCGCGCAGCGGCAGCGCGATGCGCGGACCTTCCTCGAGCGTGACGGGTTCGCCCATGTCCTCGAATTCCTCGACCACCGAGGCGACCAGCGCGGCGAGGTCGGTCGATTCGAGCGGGTCGGTCGGACGGCCGACTCGGGCGAGCGAGAGGATGTCGTCGAGCGTGTGCGCGATGTCCTCGATCGTCCGCGCCATCTTCTCGCGCTCCGTGTCGTCGGCCACGCTCTCGATACGCACGCGCAGCGCCGCGAGCGGGGTCTTGAGGTCGTGGCCGATCGCGCCGAGCATTACGTCCTTCTCGTCGAGCAGGGCGGCGATGCGCGCTTCCATGGCGTTGTGCGCGATAATCAGCCGGCGCGTGTCGTCGGGACCACTCGGTTCGATCTGGCCGGCGGTCTCGCGCGTCGCGGCGAAAGTCTCGAGGCGCCGGGTGAGCGCCGCCAGCGGCTGGGTGATCCGGCGCAAGAGCAGCGCCAGCAAGCCGACCAGCACGACGTAGAGCAGCAGCGTCTGCATGATCAGCGTGCCGAGCTGGCGCGGTCCGCTGTCGAGCAAAGGCACGCGAGCGACGGTCCATTCGGTTTCGCCGGGGCGCAGCAGGGCGGCGACTATGAATTCGCCTTGCGTCCACTCGGTCCGCGCCCTGAGGTCCGGCCGGTCGCGCAGGCGGCCCATGACATAGGCGTCCTCCGTCACCTTGCGCCGGGTGACGACGAGCTGGCCGGGCACCACGCCTTGCTCGGTCAACACCGCTCGCAGCTGCTGCTCCCGGCGGGTGTCGCGCTTTTCGCCGGGACGCAGCGGGTTGCCGGAAGTGTGCTCGACCCGCAGCTGGCGCGATTCCAGGCCGTGGCCGTGGCGCGCGTTCTGGCGGATGTCGATCTGCGGCTGCGCGACGAGCTGGAAGGCGAGGCCGTTGGCATAGCCCATTTCGCGGCGCTGCTCGGTGGCACGATAGAGCAGCACCGCCGAGATGCCTTGCGCGACGAACAGCGCGACCCCCACCGCGAGCAACATTTGCCCGAGCAGGCTCTTGGGCAACAGGACCCGGATCGCCTTGGCCATCAGTCGGCCTCGGACGCGACCCGGCGGACATCGGCGGCGAAGCGATAGCCGCCGCCCCATACCGTCTGGATCAGCTTGGGATCGCGGCTGTCCTCTTCCATCTTGCGGCGCAGGCGGCTGACCTGGTTGTCGACCGCGCGGTCGAACAAGTGCGCCTCGCGGCCCTGGACCATGTCGAGCAGCCGGTCGCGGTCGAGCACTTGGCGCGGGTGGCTGACGAAAGCGACGAGCAGGCGAAACTCGGCCGACGAGATCGGCACTACGGCACCTTGCGGATCGGTCAGCTTGCGCTTGAGCGGATCGAGGCGCCAGCCGTCGAATTCGTAGAGCGCGTCCTCTTCGAGGGTCGCCGCCGACTTGCCGGCGCGGCGCAGCACCGAGCGGATGCGGGCGACCAGCTCGCGCGGCTCGAACGGTTTGGGCACGTAGTCGTCGGCGCCGATCTCGAGCCCGACGATGCGGTCCATCGCCTCGCCCTTGGCGGTGAGCAGGATGACGGGCAGGTTCTTCGTTTCGGTAAGGTGACGGCACAGCGAGAGGCCGTCCTCGCCCGGCATCATGATGTCGAGGAGGACGAGGTCGGGCGTTTCCTCGAGCAGGGCCGAGCGGGCTCTGGAAGCGTCTTCCGCCTGGCGCACGACAAACCCCTGGCGAGCAAGATACTCGGCCAGGGGCTCGCGCAAGCTCGCTTCGTCGTCGACGAGCAGCAGGCGGGTAGGCGCCGTGTCAGTCATGGTCTTTCGGCGCCCCCTGCGGTCGGCTTAGCTGGACTGCTGACCCAGGCGGCGAGACTGCCACTGCTGGCGCATGGTGTCACGCGCCGCCTTCGCTTCGTCCGGAGTAACGATGCCGTCCTTGTTGGCGTCGAGCCGGTCAAAGCGCGCGAGGGCCGCGGCCTGGAACTCGGCCTTGGTGATCGTGCCGTCCTTGTCGGCGTCGGCCAGGCGCATCATGCCGCCGCGCTCGGCAAAGCCGCCGCGCGCATGTTCGCCGCGTCGGCCGCGTTCGGCGCCCTGCTGTCCGTGCTCGCCCCTGCGGCCTTGCATCGCGGTGAATTCGGCGAAGCTCAGCTGGCCGTCGTGGTTCGCGTCAATGCGGTCGAAGCGCGCTTTCTGCATTGCGGTGCGGTCGGCCTGGTCGAGCTTGCCGTCGTGATTGGCGTCGAGCCGGTCGAACATCTGCGCGGCGCGCTGTTCGGCGGCGGCGCGAGTCATCGGCGGCCTGGGTGCATGCTCCTGTTGGGCCACGGCGGTGCCGCCGGCGACAAGCGCTGCTGCGCCGGCGATCAGCGAGAGGGTCAATTTACGCATGATGATACGAACTCCGAATCTGGGGGCTGAAAGAGCAACGGGACACCGGAGATGGGGGGAGGTCCGTGTGCAGCGCCCCGTTGCTCATGAGCGCCTTCTACAGAGCCAATGTCGCAGGGGTTTGCCAGGAGCGGACAAAAGTGTCGCACTTTGTCGCGCCGCGCAGCCCGCGTTCATGCGTCCGCAAGTCGCCGATCAGCGCGGGCGGTTCTGCGTCCCGGCGCCGGCGGTGACGAACAGGCCCGTGGTTTCGACGGCGATATCCGCCGTGTGCCACACGCCGGGCGGGTTGATGGCGTATTGGCCGGGCCCGAGCGTGACGGTTTCGACGCGGCCGTCGGGAAACTCCTGGGTCAGGCGCATCTCGCCCGTGAGGCACACCACCACCTCGTCGCCGGTCGGGTGCATTTCCCATCCGCCCCAGTCTTCGGTGAAGCGAAACAGCGAGATGACCCGCCCCTCGGAGCCGTCGGCTTCGGTGCGGCGGGCGTAATCCATGTACCAGTCCATCGCCCGCTCATCGCGCGGGAACTCGGGCTGCGGCACCGCCGTGGCGCCCTTGCCGAGGTGGATCGGGAATTTCTCGAGCGAACGCCCGCCGCCCTCACTCACCGTCCGGCCCCGGCATGCAGAAGGCGTTGAGCTTGTTGCCGTCGGGATCGCGGAAATAGGCGGCGTAGAACCCGCCGCCGCGCACGCCGGGTGCGCCTTCGTCGCTGCCGCCGTTGGCAAGCGCGATGGCGTGCATGCGGTCGACTTGCGCCGGGTCCCTGGCGTCGAGCGCGACCATCACTCCGTTGCCGAAGCTGGCAGGCTTGCCGTCGAACGGCTTGGTCACGGCGATGCCCGCGCCGCCGCCGGCGACGCCCCAGGCGATGTGGGTGTCACCTTCCATGAAGCGGCCGACGCCGAGTTCGCCGGCGATCGCATCGTAGAAGCGCGCCGCGCGGGGCAGGTCATTGGTTCCTAGAGTGACGTAACCGATCATGGCGCAATCTCCCCCGTCGCGAGTCGGAAATAGCTAGAACATGTCAGGAACAAAGTCGAGATTCAGATGGGCTCGCAAGCCCGTTCAAGCCACCCCAGGTCGTCGCCTTCGAGCTGCGGCGCGAGCACTTCGAGGACCCTCGCGTGGTATGCATTCCACCACTCGACCTCGGCCTCGCTGAGCATGTCGCGGTCGAGCAGGGTCTTGTCGATCGGCACCAGCGTCAGCGTCTCGAAGCCGAGCCATTCGCCTTCCATGCCAGGAATCTCGCGCCTTTCGACCAGCACCAGGTTTTCGATGCGGATGCCGAACTCGCCTGGCTTGTAGTAGCCGGGCTCGTTCGAGAGGATCATCCCGGCCATCAGTTCCTGGTCGGTGCCGGCCTGTCCGCCGCGCGCCTTGGCGATGCGCTGCGGACCTTCGTGAACCGCGAGGAAGCTGCCGACGCCGTGGCCGGTGCCGTGGGCGTAGTCGACCCCCGCCATCCACAGGAACTGCCGCGCCAGCGTGTCGAGCTGCGCGCCGCTGGTGCCTTGCGGAAAAGTCTGCAGGGCGAGCGCGATGTGGCCCTTGAGCACGCGGGTGAAGCGGTCCTTCTGTTCCTGCGAAGGCTCACCCGGCCCGATCCACACCGTGCGGGTGATGTCGGTCGTGCCGTCGGCGTACTGCGCGCCCGAATCGACCAGGTAGATGCTGCCCGGCGTAATCGGCAGGTTGCTGTCCTCGTCGACGCGGTAATGGGGAATCGCCGCGTGCGGCCCGGCGGCAGAGATAGTGTCGAACGACAGGTCGCGCAGCAGCCCGGTCTGCTCGCGGAAGCCCTGCAATTGCGCTGCCGCGCTCAGCTCGGTTTCGCCGCCCTTGGGCGCTTCGTTTTCGAGCCAGCGGAGGAACCTGACCTCGGCCGCGCCGTCGCGCGCCTGCGCGTCGCGCTGGCCTTGCTGCTCGCGCGGGTTCTTGGTCGCCTTGGGCAGGATCGTCGGATCGCGCACCGCGACGGCTTTCGCGCCGGCCTTGTCGAGCGCGCGGTAGATCGCCGCGACGCCAAAGTTGGGATCGACCGCGACGGTCTTGCCGGAGAGTTCGCCGAGCGCCTTCTCGAAATCGGCGCGCGCGCGAATCGTGACCGCATTGCCGAGGTGTTTGGAAAGCTCGGGCGTGACCTTCTCGGGGGCGATGAACAGCTCGGCCGTCCCGTCGTCGTGGGCGATGACATAGGACAGTGCGACCGGCGTGCGGTCGACGTCGGCGCCGCGGATGTTGAGCAGCCAGGCGATCGAATCGAGCGCGCTGATCACCGCCGCGTCGTAATGTTCGCGCTTGAGCCAGTCGGCGACCTCGGCGCGCTTGTCGGCGCTCGAGCGGCCGGCGAACTCGTCCGACTGGACGACGGCCGGCGCGGCCGAGGGTTCGGGCCGGTCGGCCCACACCGCGTCGATCGGATTGCTGTCCACCGCGGCGAGCTCACCATGCCTCGACGCGAGCGCACGGGCGGCCGCGTCGGCCCAGCCTTTCGAATGCAGCCACGGGTCGAAGCCGACTTTCGCGCCTTCCGGCGCATTCGCCGCGAGCCATTCGGCCGGGCTCGTTTCGGGCACCGATTGGTAGTCGAACAGCTTGCCGTCGACCTGCTCGCGCACCTGCACCGTGTAGCGCCCGTCAACGAAGATCGCCGCCTTGTCCTTGAGCACCACCGCCGTTCCCGCCGAGCCGCCGAACCCGGTTAGCCAGGCAAGCCGCTGGGCATAGGCGCCGACGTATTCGCTCATGTGCTCGTCGGAGATCGGGATCACGAATCCGTCGAGCCCGCGCCGGGCGAGCTCCTTGCGCAGGGCGTCGAGACGGGCTTCGTGGGTCTGCATCAACATTTGTGGCGACTCCGGTTACGTCTGAAAGTATTCGCGATGTAGGCCGATCCGGCGCGCGCTTCCAGTGCGGGGTCCTTCCATCGCCCGCAGAAGCGGCTACATGGCGGGCATGAACGACAGCACCCTCCTCACCCCGCCGGTCGCGGCGAAGAAGCCCTCCACCGTCACCCACCACGGCATCACCGTCAGCGACGACTACGCCTGGCTGCGCGACGCCGAATACCCGAAGGTCGACGACAAGGAGGTCCTCGACCACCTGAAGGCAGAGAACGACTGGTTCGAAGCGCGGATGAAGCCGCACAAGGCCACGGTCGACGCGCTGTTCAAGGAGATGCGCGCGCGGATCAAGGAGGCCGACAAGTCCGTGCCGCAGAAGGACGGCGACTGGCTGTACTGGATCGAGTTCGAGGAAGGCGCCGAGTACAAGAAGTGGTGGCGCAAGCCCGTCGCCGGCGGCCCCGACGAGCTGATCCTCGACGAGCCGGCGCTGGCCGAGGGCAAGGACTATTTCCGCCTCGGGGCGATCTCGACCAGCAAGGATGGTAAGCTGCTCGCATATTCGGTCGACGACAACGGCTCGGAGCGGTTCACCGCACGGATCAAGGACCTGGCGACGGGCGAGCACCTGCCCGACGAGATCCCCGGCACGCTTTCGGGGCTGTCATGGGTCGCGGGTGACAAGGCCATCGTCTATTCGCTCGCCAACGAGCAGTGGCGCACCGACAACGCGCGGCTGCACTGGCTGGGTCAACCGATCGACCAGGACGTCGAGCTCTTCCACGAGGACGACGAGGGCTTCCGCGTCTCCGCCGCGCTTTCGGCAGCCGAGGACTGGCTGATCATCGGCACCGGCGATCACGAGACCAGCGAGGCCTGGCTCGTCCCCGCCGATGCGCCGCTGACGCCGCCCAGGCTGGTCAAGGCGAGGACGAAGGGCATCGAATACGATGTCGACGTGAGACCCACCGAGACGGGCGGCGTCCTGTTCGTGCACACCAACGACACGCACGAGAACTTCCGCCTCGCCACCGCATTGCTCGCCAAGCCGGACGACTGGGCGACCCTGGTCGAAGGCACCGACGAGTTCTACTTGACCGGTTTCGAGCTGTTCCGCGATTTCTACATCGTCGACGGCCGCCTCGGCGGGTTGGACCGGATCGAGGTCCGCTATTACGATGACCCTGCGCGGATCGAGCCGATAGAGTTTCCCGAAGCGAGCTACACCGCGCATCTCGGCAACAATCCCGAGTTCGAGCAGACCGTGCTGCGCGTCGGCTACGAGAGCATGGTCAGCCCGGCGAGCACTTACGACTTCGACGTCACCAAGCGTTCGCTGACGCTGCTCAAGGTGCAGGAAATCCCCTCGGGCTACGACCGCTCGCTCTACACCACCGAGCGGCTCGAGATCGCCGCGCGCGACGGCACGAAGATCCCGGTCAGCGTGATGTACCGCAAGGATCGCGCATCGCCCGGACCGCTGCACCTTTATGGCTACGGCGCTTACGGCATCGCCATCCCGCCGGGCTTCTCGACCACGCGCCTGAGCCTCGTCGACCGGGGCTTTGCCTACGCCATCGCGCACATCCGCGGCGGGGACGACCTCGGCCGCGCTTGGTACAAGGCGGGCAAGCTGGAGAGCCGCACCAACGCCTTCACCGATTTCGTTGACGTGGCCAGGGGTTTGATCGCGCGCGGGCTGACCGAGGCCGGGCGGATCAGCATCTCGGGCGGGTCGGCCGGCGGCGAGCTGATGGGGGCGGTGATCAATTCCGAGCCCGAGCTGTGGGGCGCGGTCGTCGCGCACGTACCGTTCGTCGACGTGCTGGCGACGATGCTCGACGCCTCGCTGCCGCTAACGCCGGGCGAATGGCCCGAGTGGGGCAACCCGATCGAGGACCAGGCGGCGTTCGAGCTGATCCGCTCGTATTCGCCCTACGACAACGTGAAGCGCCAGGCCTACCCGCCGCTGCTGGTCACCGCTGGGCTCAACGACCCACGGGTGACTTACTGGGAGCCGGCCAAGTGGGTCGCCAAGCTGCGCGAGCTCAAGACCGACGATAATGAGTTGCTGCTCAAGACCAATATGGGCGCCGGCCACGGCGGCAAGTCGGGGCGATTCGAAAGCCTCAAGGAAACGGCCGAGGAGTTCGCCTTCATCCTGTGGCAGATGGGCGTGCCGGCCAAGGCCTCAAGCAGCGAAGCGTAGGCCCAAAAGCGCGTGAGCAGCACCTTTTCCATGACCTTCACCGCGCTGCCGGAGCACATCGACGTCTACGGGCACGTCAACAACGCGGTGTGGGTGCGCTGGATGGAGGACGTCGCCACCGCGCACTGGAACCAGATCGCGCCGCCCGAGCACCAGTCGGCCTACGCGTGGTTCGTCACCCGCCACGAGATCGATTACCGCGGCAACATCCGCGAAGGCGAAAGCTGCGAGGCGACCACCGCAATCGGCAAGGCGCCGAGCGGCGCCCGGTTCGAGCGGCGCACGACCTTCCGCGACAAGGACGGCAAGCTGCTCGTCAGCGCGGTCACCAGCTGGGCTATGATCGACCGCGCGACCGGGCGGATCACGCGCGTCCCGCGCGACGTCGCCGCGCAGTTCCTGTCCGACGCGGGCTAGGCCGCTGCCCGGGTCCTTTCCGGCACGAACAGGCTCAGTTTCTCGCTCATCGTGCGGTTGCGCCCGGTGGCCTTGGCCTCGTAAAGCAGCTTGTCCGCCCGCTCATAGACCGCGTCGAAGTCGGCGGTCCTGCTAAAGGAGCGGGCCAGCTGAACCACTCCCATGCTGGCTGTTACGGGGCCCTCCAGATCTTCGACTTCACCGGCGATGTGCTCGGAGAGCCCGCGGCGGACATCTTCCGCCCGCTGCAGCGCATTCCTGCCGCGCATGAGGATCAGGAATTCTTCACCGCCCATGCGGATTGCCAGCTGGTCGGTCACGCCGCCAAGACACCCGGCGCAAGCTCGCAAGACCTCGTCGCCGACGGCGTGGCCGTAGCGGTCGTTGATCGACTTGAAGTGGTCGAGATCGAGCACCGCCACGGTGTCGAACCCTTCGCGGTAAAGCGTGCGGAACCGCCGCTCGATCGCGCGGCGGTTCATCAGACCGGTCAACGGGTCCCGCTCCGACAGTTCGCCGAGCACGCGGGCTTCCAGCTGGGCCCGATTGCGCTCGTCCTTGATGTTCATGAAGCGATCGGCGACGCCGAGCGTGGTCGCCATCACCTCGACGACGCAGCCGATATAGAACAGCATCATCGCGTCGGCCGAGGGGACCGATGGCAGCAGGCCGCTGGCAAGGCGGATCACGCCCACCAGAACCATTGGAGCCCACCCCACCGCCTGGTAGCGGACCGCGCGGCTGCCGTGCTGCAGGGCATCGGCGAGCATCCAGATATAGGTCACCAGGACCGGGACGTACGCCCAGTAATAGAGCGTCGACTGCAGCGGCCGCAGCACGAACGGGAAGCTGGCATGCAGCAGGCTGATCAGTACCGCCCAGGCGCCGGCCAGCGGCAGCGCGCGGCGCAGTCGCGGGTCGAGCCGGCCGGGCTCGATAAAGCTGTGCGCGAACATTCCCGCCGCTCCGACCGACAGGCCGAACAGCGCAGTATTGGCGGCGTTGAGGAACATCACCGACAGGCCGTCGAGGTAATACGCCAGCCCCGAACTGACGACGATCGACAGCAGCAGCGAGATCGCCAGCGCCGAATGCCACAGCACGAACCGTTCGCGCAGGATGCGATAGAACGCCGCGTTGAACATCAGCGGCATCAGCAACGTGCCGCACAGCGCCGCCAGCAGGAGCAGGATCACGCGCCCAGCCTGGTGGTCGTGCGCGTCGGCTGGCACGAGCTGCGCCTGTTCGAGCGTCATGCGGTGCGTCGGGTCGTCGAAGGCGACGAAGACCTGGCGAGCGGGCGCACGGGCCACCGGCAGGGGCACGCGGACGTAGCCGCCGCGGCGCGAGGTTTGCAGGTCGTCCGGCGTGTAGCGCGCGGCGCGTGTCGATCCATCGGCGCCGACGACGAGGACTTCGATGGCCTTCAGGGCCGCCCGCCGGGTTTCGAGATAACCGGGCGGCGGCGTTCCCTCAGCCAGCTGGAACCGCGCGAAGACCCGCTCGGCGGCGATCGAGTGGCTCGCCTCGCCGCAGGACCAGCGGCGCTGGGTATGGGCTATCTGGGCGAGGCTATCGGCAGGCGTGCCGTCGGCGAAACAGCGGCTGTACCGCGTGCCATAATCGCCGTCAGGATAATCGCCCGGGCGCGGCGGCGTAGCCGAAGCCGGCACGCAGGCCAGCAGCAAGGCCGCCAGGGCCAGCAGCCAGTTCGCCAGGGTCGAGACGCGTTTCGCGGGCATTCGACAATGGCCATATCGGCCAAGCGTTTAACCCGCGTTAAGCGCGGCCTATCGTGCGTTAGGCATGAACCCCATCGACCGAAAGTTAGGCGAGCACGTCTTCGAGCGGGAGCACTTCGTACCCGAGCTCTTCGGCGACTGCCGGATAGGTCACGCGTCCGGCGAAGACGTTGAGCCCCTGGGCTAGGTGCGGGTCGGTGCGCATCGCTGCCTTCCAGCCGAGATCGGCGATCCTCAGCGCGTGCGGCAGGGTCACGTTGTTGAGCGCATAAGTGCTCGTGCGGCTGACCGCGCCGGGCATGTTGGCGACGCAGTAGTGGACGATGCCGTCGACCACGAAGGTTGGCTCGTCGTGGGTCGTCGGGTGGCTGGTCTCGAAGCAGCCGCCCTGGTCGATCGCCACGTCGACCAGCACCGCGCCCGGCTTCATGCACTTGAGCATGTCGCGGGTGACCAGCTTGGGCGCGGCGGCGCCGGGAATCAGCACCGCGCCGATGATCAGGTCGGCCTCGCAGACCGCTTCCTCGAGATTGGCGTGGTTCGAGAAGCGCGTCTTGGCGCGCGATTCGAAATGGGTGCCGACCTTTTCGAGCACTTCCGGATTGCGGTCCATGATGGTCACGTCGGCGCCGAGGCCCGAGGCCATTTGCGCGGCGTTGAAGCCGACCACGCCGCCGCCGATGATCGTCACCTTGCCGGGCATCACGCCGGGAACGCCGCCGAGCAGCACCCCGCGGCCGCCGTGCGCCTTTTCGAGCGCCGTGGCTCCCGCCTGGATGCTCATCCGCCCGGCCACCTGGCTCATCGGCTTCAGTAGCGGCAGCGTGCCGCCTTCCCCAGTCACGGTTTCATAGGCGATCGCGGTGACGCCCGACTTGAGGAGGTCGGCGGTCTGCTCGGGATCGGGGGCGAGGTGGAGATAAGTGTAGAGGATCTGCCCTTCGCGCAGCATCGCCCGCTCGTTCGGCTGCGGCTCCTTGACCTTCACGATCATCTCGCACTCCGCGAAGAGGATCTCCGGGTCAGGGTGAATCTGCGCGCCGGCCGCGCGGTATTCCTGGTCGTTCGAGCCGATGCCGAGCCCGGCGCCGGTCTCAACCCACACTTCGTGACCGTGCTTCACCAGCTCGCGAGCGCTCTCCGGCGTCAGGCCGACGCGGTATTCGCGGTTCTTGATTTCCTTGGGGCAGCCGATGCGCATGGGCGAGTCTCCTGTTCGGCAGGGCCGTTACAAGTGAAACCGGTTAGGTGCAACGGCGCAAGCGACCTGGCTACGGCTTGAACAGCTTCAGGTCGATCGAATCCCCGGCCGCCTTGAGCCCGGCGTCGCTGCCGTGGAGGTGGTCACCCATGTGATAGCCGTCGCGATACTGGCGCGGGTCGGCCGGATCGGCGAACGCTGTGTCGAGGCGGAACACTCCGTCGAATGCGCCGCCGTGGAGGATCCAGTCGTTGATCTTCTGCCGCGCGGCCTCGCCTTCCTCCGACCAGTAGCTCGCGCCCTTGTACGGGCCGATCGGGCTGCCGAAGACCTTGATGCCCTTCTCGTGCGCGCGCTCGATGATCTGCTTGTAGCCGGCGATCATCTGGTCGACCGTGATCGGGTCGAGGTCGAGCCCGGGGAAGTTCGGCTGGTTCGGGCTGCGCTTGCCAAAGCGGTTGCCGATGTCGTTCACCCCTTCGAACACCAGGATATACTTCACGTTGGGCAGGCTCAGCACGTCCTCGTCGAAGCGCGACAAGGCGCTCTCGCCCATGCCCGGGCTGAGCACGCGGTTGCCGCTGATCGCCTCGTTGGCGACCGCCCATTCCTTGTGCGCCGCGTGCAAACGGTCGGCGAGGATATCGGGCCAGCGGCGGTTCTTGCCCGGGGTCGAGCCGACCCCGTCGGTGATCGAATCGCCATAGGCGACGATGGTGCCAAGTGCGTCGGGCGAATCGACCTCAACGCCGGTCAGGAACGCGCGGAACTGCTTCTTGTCGGCCGGGGTGAAGGGCTTGCCGACGAAGTTGCCCGGGGGCGAAACGAGGAGGTCGTCCTGGCCGGTCAGGTGGCAGGTGCACGGCCCGGTGGCCTCGGGCAGGTAGATCTCGACCTTGAGCCGGGCGAGATCTGGCAGCTTTACGGCGACGGCGTCACTCTTGAACGGCGCCCCGCGCGGGATCACCGCGCCCGACTCGCCGCCGAAGGTCAGCATGCGGCTGGTGCCGGGGACCTCGTTGTTGGCGTCGTCGATCTGCACCACCCGCGCGGCGCCGATGGTCAGCGGATGCGGGCCGTAGCGGTTGGAGAACACCACCCGCACGCTCGTCCCGCCTTCGCTGATGCGCAGGATCTGCGCGATCGTGACATTGTCATAGTCCGCCGCGGCGAACGGTCCGGTGGTGCCGAGCGGCGCATGCGGCGCGGCTGTCCAGCTGGCGACCCACTTGGCCTCGGCCGGCCCGGCGGCGAACGCCAGCGCGGCTCCAGCGAGCATTAGTCCGGCAATTTTCATGGTTTACCCCTCCGTGAGCGCTTTACCGCTTGTATACCCAGTAATTCGCCCCCCAGCGCTCCTCGAGCTCGGCGAGGCATTCCTTGTGGATCTCGCGCACCCGCGCCGCGGTCATGTACTGCGCCGGGTCGATTTCCTCGATCTTGAGCGTCGACTTGTCCTCGTAGAGGTGCTCGCCCTTGAGCAGCGCGTTCTCGTCGTACGGCCAGATGAACGCCTGCAGCGAATGGACGAGGTAGAGCCCATCGTCTTTCAGACCCTGGTGCCCGACTTTCGCCAGTTCGGCGCCGGTCGACATCTGGTGAAACCACATCTCGTCGGCAATGCCCCAGTCGGCCACTGCAACGAGGTCGCCGCTGTTCCACAACACGATCTCGCCGATCGACGAGTAGAAGTCGAACACCCCCTGGCGGCCCTTCACCTGGAACGGGCTGGCGCCCCAGGTGATGTGATAGACCGGATCGTCGGCCATCATGTCGGGCGCGGTGATCTCCTCGAACATCGACGCGCCCTCGAGGTGCACGTGACGGCAATAGTTCTTGAGGATCGCCCGGTGCAGCGGATTCTCAGTCCGCTCGAGCAGCTCGAGCGTCGGATCCATGCAGTGGTAGACTTCGGCTTCGTACTTGCTGGCCATCGGCGCTGTTCTCCCTTTCGCGGCACTCTAGCCGCGCGGGACGGCGCGGCAATCCCCCTTGGAGAGGCACGGAAATCGTGCCAGCACGGCGCAACAAGATTAGCCAGGGGAGTTACAATGCTTCACAAGCTTTGGGGTGGCGCGGCGGGCCCTGCCGGCCGACAATCTCGAGCCGTACAAGGACTTCGCCAAGGAGCGGTCCTTCGAGCTCGAGCTGTCGAAGTTCCTCAAGGTCGAGGGCGCGGTGGCGATGGTCCGCAAGAGCTATCGCGAGAACGAGCTCGTCACCGGCGAGGGCTATCAGGTCGATCCGGCCAACCGGCTGGCGCTGCCATACATGGAGCTGTCGTCGGAAGCCTACCGCCGACTCGCGCGGCTCGAGACCGCGGGCAAGCCGCCGGTAATCCAGCTGGCGATCGCCGCGCACACCAATGACCAGGACACCAACGCCGACTACCTGATCGCCGACATTCCCGGGACCGACCCCAAGGCCGGTTACGTCATGGCCGGCGGTCACTTCGACAGCTGAATCGCGGCCGACGGAGCGACCGACGACGGCGTGCCGAGCGTGATCGTGATCGAGGCCGCGCGGATCATCCGCAGCCTCGGCGTGGCGCCCAAGCGGACGATCC
>DATIQN010000009.1:0-118576 GCA_035470785.1 Croceibacterium sp.
CAAGGCGCTCGGCTTCGGCAAGTCACGCGCCAAGCTTCTGGCTGAAGCGCATGGCCGCGTGACATTCGAAGACGTCGCCGGCGTCGACGAAGCTAAACAGGACTTGCAGGAGATCGTCGAATTCCTGCGTGACCCCGGAAAATTTCAGCGCCTCGGTGGACGCATTCCGCGCGGCGTGTTGTTGGTCGGCCCGCCGGGCACCGGCAAGACGCTGATTGCGCGCGCCGTCGCCGGCGAAGCCAACGTGCCGTTCTTCACGATTTCGGGCTCTGACTTCGTCGAAATGTTCGTCGGCGTCGGCGCCAGCCGCGTGCGCGACATGTTCGAACAAGCCAAGAAGAACGCTCCGTGCATCGTCTTCATCGACGAGATCGACGCCGTCGGCCGCCATCGCGGCCACGGCCTCGGCAATTCGAACGACGAGCGCGAACAGACGCTCAACCAGTTGCTGGTCGAGATGGACGGCTTCGAGGCCAACGAAGGCATCATCATCATTGCCGCGACCAACCGGCCAGACGTGCTCGACCCGGCGCTGCTGCGCCCGGGCCGTTTCGACCGACAGGTCGTCGTGCCGATCCCCGACATCGAAGGGCGCGAAAAGATCCTCGCCGTGCACATGAAGAAGGTGCCGCTGGCGCCCGACGTCAACCCGCGCACGATCGCCCGCGGTACGCCCGGCTTCTCGGGCGCCGACCTCGCCAACCTGGTCAACGAGGCGGCGCTGCTCGCCGCGCGGCGCAACAAGCGCCTTGTCGCGATGCAGGAGTTCGAGGACGCGAAGGACAAGGTCATGATGGGCGCCGAGCGCCGCTCGATGGTCATGACCGACGACGAGAAGAAGATGACCGCCTACCACGAGGCCGGCCATGCGATCGTCTCGGTCAACGAGGCCGCGTCCGACCCGATCCACAAGGCGACGATCATCCCGCGCGGCCGCGCGCTGGGCATGGTGATGCGCCTGCCCGAGCGCGACAACTATTCGTACCATCGCGACAAGATGCACGCGAACCTAGCGGTCAGCATGGGCGGCCGCGTCGCCGAGGAAATCATCTTCGGCTACGACAAGGTCAGCTCGGGCGCTTCGTCGGACATCCACTACGCCACCGACCTCGCGCGCAACATGGTCACCAAGTGGGGCATGTCAGACAAGCTGGGGCCGCTGCAGTACGAGGAGCAGCAAGAAGGCTACCTCGGATATGGTGGCAGTCAGCGTACCTTTATGGCCGACGAGACCAACAAGCTGATCGACGCCGAGATCAAGAGCCTCGTCGAAACCGCGCACAAGCGCGCCACCGACGTGCTCAAGACGCAGGAGGACAAGCTCCACCTGCTCGCCCAAGCGCTGCTCGAGTATGAGACGCTGACCGGCGACGAGATCAAGCAGCTGCTCGAGACGGGCAAGGTCGACCGGCCCGACGAGCCGCGCGGTCCGGCGATTGCGCGACCGGTGCAGGGGTCGTCGATCCCCAAAGCCGGCAAGCGTTTCTCCGGCGGGACGGCTCCTCAGGGAGCTTGACGCGCGAGCCTGTTCAGTCGGCGGCGCCGAGTACCAGCAGCACGTCGATATACAGGAACAGGATCACGAAGATGAACGCGCTTAGCGCTAAGGTGCGCCAGCCTGCCGAGAAACGCGACAGGCCGTAGGCGCCCTTCACTTGCTTGTAGATGTGCACCAGCGGCACGACCGTGCCCAGCAGCATCAGCGTGCCTGTCCGGACGCCGATGCCGCCGAGCAGCACCAGCACGACGTAGAACAGCGTCATGAAGCCGAGCGAGTAGGTCACGAACACCGCGTGGTCGTAGGCCCCGAACTTGCGACGCCAGGCGAACAGCAGCCACACGAACGGCACCGACAGCGGGATCAGCAGCCACGAGAACTTGTAGCTGTTCGACTGCAGCTTGTAGGCCATCAGGCCGGGGTTCTCGCGCCACTTGTCGATGGCGTGGTCAAAGAAGGGGTAGCCGGTGTACCGGCTGGTGATCCGCGTGCCCTTGGCCTTGTTCTGCGCCAGGACGACCGTGTCGCCCCTCTTCGGAACGGCGTTGGGCCCGAGCTTCTTCTCTATCCCGGTGATCTGCACGTCGAGGATCGGCGCCGCGGGATTGTCCTTGCCCATCTTGGCGCGGGCTGCCTTGAGCTGGGCAAGATACTCCTGCGACTTGGCCAGATCCAGTTCGGCGCTCACCTGGGTCGGGGGTCCGAGATCGGTCGGCGGCCCGATACCCGCAAGCTGAAAGATCGCGAACATCAGGAACACCGAAAACAGGAACAGCGCCATCGGGCTGACGAACCGCGCCCGCTCGCCGGCGATGTAGCGCCGGGTCAGTTCACCCGGCTTCCACGCCAGCAGCGGCAGCGTGCGGAAGGTCTTGCCGTCGAAGTGCAGGACGCCGTGGGCGAAGTCGTGGAAGAATGCGCCCATTGTGCGGTGGATGTGAGCGTGCTGGCCACACTCGTGGCAGTGCGGCCCGATCAGCGGCGTTCCGCAATTCAGGCAAGACTTTTCGTGGGTATGGCCCTTGCCTTCGCCAGCCGCCGGCTCGACAGCGCGGGCGAGGAGGCCGCCCTCGACCAAACTCCCGACCGCTTCGATGCCCCCCGTCATGGGGCCGTCTTAACCGCGCCGGCGGCAAGGGTCGAGGCGATCAATCCTTGTTTTTCGCCAGCTTGCGTTCGATCACCTGCCACAGCCGGGCAAAATCCTCGGCGGCGGGAGAACGCGGTGCGAACGCGCCGACCGGCTCGCGGCGCACCGCGCATTGCTCGACGGCGCTGGCATGCGGGATCACGGGCCAGTTCTTATGCTTGGCCGCCGACTCGCGATGCAGCGTGCGGCGGCGATCGAGCATCGACAGCACCGGCAGGATTGGCGGATGCGACTTGGCGTGGGCCTTGATCTCGCGCGTCACCAGATCGAAGGCCCGAGCCGAGAGCGGCGAGGGCGGTAGCGGCACGATGACGCAATCGGCCGCGCGCAGCACCTGGGCGCTGATCTCGTTGAGCACGGGCGGGCAATCGAGCACAATCCGCTCGTAGCGCTCGGCGAACTGCGCCGTCAGCTTCGCGAGGCGCTTCTTCTTGCCGATGCGATTGAAGATCGAATCGAGCTCGCGCAGCGATTCGTCGGCCGGGAGCACATCGAGCAACGGGAACCGGGTCTGGCGGATCAGGGCGTCGGGCGCGGCGTCCTTGGCGAAGACCGAACCCGCATCGTGCGACTTCTTCGGCTCGATCCCGAGCAGGAAGGCCGCGCCCCCGGCGGCGTCGAGGTCCCAGAGCAGCGTTTGCTTGCCCGAGGCGGCCGAGCACCAGGCGAGGTTTGCCGCAATCGAGGTCTTACCGACCCCGCCCTTCACGCTGTAAACTGCGACCACGGCCATCGGCATGCCCTCCCGGGCGACCCACGGCTGCTAGCATGACACTTCGAGGCCGCGGCGCAAGAGCCGCGCGGCGCGAAATCAGCCCTCGTAGTCGCCGCCGACCGAGTTCGAGCGAACCGGCGCTGCCGCCGACAGGCGCATCGCTTCGGCCGACTGGCTGAGCGAGCCGATCTCGTCGGCTTCTTCCTCGTCATCAGGCAACACGCGCTGCAGGCCCTGGATGACCGATTCGTGCAGCTGCTTGGGCCGCACGGTTTCCTCGGCGATCTCGCGCAGGGCCACGACCGGGTTCTTGTCGCGGTCGCGGTCGATCGTCAGCTCGGCGCCGCCCGAGATCTCGCGCGCACGCTGGGCGGCAAGCAGGACGAGGTCGAACCGGTTGGGGATCTTGTCGACGCAATCTTCGACGGTAACGCGCGCCATAGGGCACTCCGCAAATGAGAATGTTCGCTGTGTAGCGGGGAAGCGCGCCACCTAGGGTGCCCCCCTCGTGAAGTCAAGGTTTCGCTGCCCGGCCGCCGTGCTAAGAGGAACCGATGGAGAAGGTCGCCAGTCCCATCGCCGAGGCATCGCCAGGGGCGGCCTCGCCCTATCGGGATCCCGAGCCGTTCCAAGTCACCGCGCAAGGGCAGGAGCTGTGCTTCTTTCCGAGCGGCTCGGGCCGGCTCGAGCAACTGCTCAAGCTGGTCGACGAGGCGGAAACCTCGCTCAAGCTGGCGTTCTACATCTACGCCGACGACGGCTGCGGGCGAAAGGTGCGCGAACGGCTCGTCGCCGCCGCCCGGCGCGGGGTCAAGGTCTCGCTGATCGTCGACGGCTTCGGCGCGGCCGTGAACGACGCGTTCTTCGCCGAATTCAAGGACGCCGGCGGCAGGTTCTGCATCTTCAGCCCGCACTGGAACCCGACCTACGTCATCCGCAACCACCAGAAGATCGTCGTCGCCGACGATCGCATCGCAATGCTCGGCGGGTTCAACATCGAAGAGGACTACTTCGCCCCGCCCGAGAAGAACGGCTGGCGCGACCTCGCCTTCACGGTCGAAGGCAGCCTGGTCGAACGCGTGGCCGCATGGTTCGAGCAGCTCGAGCAGTGGACCCGCGACCCGCACGCGCATTTCCGTAGCATCCGCCGCCGCGTGCGCGCCTGGGACCCGGGCACGGCGCCCGTGCAATTGCTGATCGGCGGGCCGACGATCGGCCTTTCGACCTGGTCGCGTAGCGTCAGCCGCGACCTGATCCATGGCGAGCGGCTCGACATGATCATGGCCTATTTCGCGCCCGCCTATCGGCTGAGGAAGCGCATCCGCCGGATCGCCGAGAAGGGTCACACCCGCCTGATTCTCGCCGGAAAATCGGACAACGCGGCGACGATCGGCGCATCGCGCACACTCTACAAGAAGCTGCTGCGCGCCAGGGCGCACATATACGAGTTCCAGGCGTGCAAGCTGCACACCAAGGTGATCGTGCTCGACGATTCGGTCTATATCGGCAGCGCCAACTTCGACATGCGCAGCCTCTACGTGAACCTCGAGATCATGGTCCGTATCGAAGATCCGGCGCTCGCCGATCGGATGCGCCAATTCGTCGGCGAGCACATCCCGGCTTCGCTGCACATCACCCCGGCCATCTATCGGGAGTGGGCGACGCCGTTGAACCGCGTCCGCTGGTGGCTCAGCTGGTTCCTCACTTCGGTGGTCGATTACAGCGTCAGCCGGAACATCAACCTGGGTCTCTAAGGTTACACTAGTTACACCTTGTAACCTAGGTGCGTCGGCCAAAAGCGTTTGAAAAACATACAGTATCTGTTCAAAACACTGGGCGACAGTTTGCGGAAACGCGAGCGCGAATCCTGCGGGCGAGGCGTGCCCACCGGCGCCGGCGAAGACGGTCACGGTCACGGTCATCCGTGAGATTAGAATAAAAATGGAACATGTAGGAAAGCTGGGGATTATCCCCTTGCGACAAGTAACCTAGTGTGCTAGATAATGGGCATGAAAACGAAAGCGCCCACCCTTCGCCAGTTCCAAGACCGCTTCCCGACTGAGGAAAGCTGCCTCGATCATCTTATGCGCGTTCGCTACGGCGACCGTCACGAGTGCCAAGGCTGCGGCAAGTCGGCGCACTATTACCGCGTCAACAATCGCCGGTCCTATGCGTGCGAGTATTGCGGCTATCAGGTCTATCCGACCGCCGGAACGCCGTTTGATCGCACCCGCACACCGCTGCGCGATTGGTTCTTTGTCATGTTCCAGTTCGTTTCCTCGCGGAACGGCGTGGCGGCCAAGGAAGTCGAGCGCCAGCTTGGCGTGACCTACAAGACCGCTTGGCGCATGTGCCACGAGATCAGGAAGTACATGGCGACGGTTGACGGTAGCGACCCGATTGGCGGTCTGGGTTCGGTTGTCGAAATCGACGAAACTTTCATCGGCGGATATGAGCGCGGCGCTCTGGGTGGCGCTGGCAAGTCGGTGGTTCTGGGAATGCGCGAGAAGGGCGGCGATGTTGTCACGCAAGTCATTCCGAACCGCCGCCGTGCAACGCTTCTCCCGATTATTACGAAACACGTTGAGCGCTTCTCGATAATCCACACGGACACGTGGCTTGGCTATTCGTCGCTGTGCGACAAGCTCAACCGCTACGCGCACTACCGTGTGAATCACGATGCGGGCGAATATGTCTCGCGCAAGACCGGCGCGACCACGAACGGAATTGAAGGCTTCTGGGCGCAGCTAAAGCGCGGCATCAACGGAACGCACATTCACGTTAGTGCGAAGCATCTTCCGAAGTATCTGGGGGAGTTTGAGTTTCGCCACAACATGCGCGCCACGCCCCACTTGATGCTGGACCGCCTGATGCACTCGTTCACGCGGTAGGAACCTTCACAGTACGTTCACGGTTGCCATTGTACAAAAACCTGTACATACGTGATTAGGGGCCGAGGAGGGCCATATGGACGTTGTCACTTACTCAGACGCGCGGGCGAATCTCAAAGAGATGATGGATCGCGTTGTCGATGACCGCACGCAGATAGTGGTTACTCGTCAAAAGGCGGACCCTGTTGTTCTTATGTCCCTAGAGGACTGGAACTCCGTGGAGGAAACCATGCATTTGCTGTCCACGCCCGCGAACGCCGAGCGCCTTCGCGCGTCTATCGCTCAGCTAGACGCCGGAAAAGGCGTTGAACGCGATCTTATCGACGCGTGAAGCGGCAGTTCTCCGACCAAGCGTGGGAGGACTATCTCTACTGGGCTGAGGTAGACGGCAAAACGCACCAGCGCCTCAATGACCTGATCAAGGAATGCTGCCGCACCCCCTTCAAGGGTATCGGGAAACCGGAACCTTTGAAGGGCGATATGCAGGGGTGGTGGTCCCGCCGCATTACTCAGGATGATCGTCTGGTGTATCGGGTGTCGGGCAAGGGGAAGGATCAGCTCCTTGAGATCGCTCAGTGTCGCCTTCACTACTAGCGCGCTTCTTTCCAGCGCTAGGCGCTTCGCCTTCGGTCATGCGCTTTAGAAGCGCGTCGAAGCGGCTGTCTGTATCACTAGGCATTAGCCTTCCTCCACGCGTTCAAGCCATCGTGAAGCATCATCTGCGAACAGGTCCGTACTGAATACAAGACGCTTTGAAATGACCTCATCAGCCGAAACTACGATTGATAACTTGCAGATAGCCCCGTCATTACGGTTGTCGCGGGCTTCCACGATATGCACCGTGTGTGCGTTGACGACGTTGGAGATTTCCAGTGTGCGGTGATCTTGCATCGCCGATCTGAAGACGTCCATTTCGTGCGTTCCGATAGTTCTGCGCGCCTGACGACTGCGCGGCGCACCTGGGATTGAATTTCCCACCGGCGCCATAACCATGCGGCCCACCTCAATAAGTATGTGTTCGCCATGACGAATATTCGCGCAACCGCTATCCGCCCCCCGAATCGGCAACTGAATATCCTCCGAATCTAAGTTCTGCACGCGAGCCTGAACATTGCGGAGAACCTCACCCGTCGAAAGCCCATTTTCAACCCGTATACACAAGCCAAATGAGTAGATGCCGTCCCAAATCTCGCCCTTATTGTCTCGAATGAAATCGAAATCGACAAAGCTTCCATTACTGGCAGAGATGGGCGACGGCGGCGCCTTTTTCGGAAATATTCGGCGCGACCGGTGCTCCCCGTCTATGTGGGGGCTCCAAGCAGCTATTCCCAGTCCCACGGCCATTGAGGCCCAGCCCAAATACCACGGCCATGTCCAAGGATTGGCCACGGCTACGCCCCCGAGGCCGGTGAGAGTGAACGAAGCAAAAGCCCCCACGCTCCGCCCTGTAACGATAGCCGTCCCATGGACCCGTTCCTGCCCGCTCCGCTCCCGCAATGCGAGTCGGCTTGCTAGGATTTCCCCCTAGCATGGCGGGATACTTGTCGGAAGGGGATAATCCCCGGAAAGCTATTCGCCTTCGCGCAGCAGCGAGGTTGCTATTTCCAGCTTAATCCCTATCTGGGGGGTCGCTGACGTCGTTTGCGACGGAATTTGATGGCCGCGCCTTGCCGGCCCCTCCTTCCCTTTCATGCTTTTTCGGCACCGCCGCTCGCGCCTTTCATGGCACGTCCGGCCCGTCCGAAATCCATGAAAGGCCTCGCGTTGGCAAAAGAAGAACTCTTCACCCTCGAAGGGCTGATCGACGAGATCCTGCCCGACGGCCGCTTCGGCGTGATGCTCGACAACGAACATCGCCTGATCTGCTACACCGCCGGCAAGATGCGTAAGCATCGCATCCGCTCGGTGGTCGGCGACAGGGTCCACGTGGAGATGACCCCCTACGATCTGAGCAAAGGCCGGATCGTGTTTCGCGAGCGAACCCCCGGAGCGGGGCCCGGCATCAAACGCCGCGCCGGCTTCAGGCGGTAACGCTTCGCCTCAATTTGAAAGTGCGGCCCAAGGCCGCGACAAGGAATACAATGACTACAGTTACTCTCGGCGCCGCAAGGCGCCCCTCGCTTTCCCTCCGTTACGAGGCGAAGGCGCAGGCCGCCGCGCCCCAGCGCCGCCGCCGTTCCCCCACCCTGTCGACCCAGGAGCTGCGCCGCCTTGTGGCGCGGATGGTCGATTGAGTGAAACCCAGCCTCTTGCGCCGGCCGATGCCGGCCGCGAGGAGCTTGCGCTCGACGCCGAGCCCGTGCCCACGCAGCCCCGCCCCATGGGCGCCGCCGCGGCGTGCGCCTGGTTCGTCGCGCAGATGGCGGCGGTTGTGGGGGGCTAGGCAGCCTTTGTCGAAATCTTGCGCCACCCCCTTTGGGTGGAAGCGCCGGTTCGTTCGTCTTCACACCTTGAAATTTAGCGTCAGCCGCACATCGCGGCCCGCCAGCGGCGCGAAGTCCTTCAGCAGACTGGTTGACCGGCGCGCCTCGACGTCGAACAGGTTGTTCGCGGCGAGCGAAAGCGTCACGTCCGGCCGGTCTGCCAGCGGGTGCCAATCGACGCTGGAATCGACCAGTGTAAAGCCGGGCGTGGGCAATTCGAGCGGCGCGGTGCTGTCGTGCGAGAAGTCATGCTCGACTTCGAATCTTCCGGACACAGCACCGCGATTGGCGGAGAGCGCGCCTTTCAGCCGCAGTGGGGGAATCAACGGTGCCGCGCCGAAGTTGCGGATCTGCACGCGCGTGGCGTCGGCCTGACCCTCGATCCCCCACTTCAAGCCCGCCGTTTTGCCAAGCTCGGCGTCCGCCTCCACTTCGAAGCCCGTATAGTTCGCTTGCCCCTCGCGGAAGGAATAGACCGGCAGGTTGTCGCGCGCCTGGCCGGTCGGCGCTTGGTAGAGGAAGTTCGAGAAATGGCTGCCGTAGGCGGTCGCGCTCAGGTTGTAGCCTTGGCCGGCGTGGCTGATCGTCGCCTCGAAGCCGACGCTCTTCTCGGGCGACAGGTTAGGATCGCCAAGCTCGAAGCTCGCGTTTCCGCCATGCGGCCCGTCAGCGAACAGTTCGTCGGCCGATGGCGCGCGGACCGAGCGCGCGACGTTCAGACCAAGACGCCACCCGCCGCCAAACTCATAGCTGCCGCCAAGCGAGGCCGAGAAGGTCGAAAACCTGCGTTCGAGCGCTGGATTGCCGACCACCGCGCTTGCGTCCGCGGTGAGGTCGGCTCGCTCGAAGCGCCCGCCTGCTTCCAGGCGGAACGGTCCGGCATGGAAATGCTGCACGGTATAAAGGCCGAGCGTCTCGTTCTGCGTCGGCGGAAGATACTGCTCGTCGCCATCGATATGTTGGCGGACGTCGAGGAACTGCACGCCGGATTCGCCGCCCCAGCCGCCACTGTCGCGCTGGACCAGGTCGGCGCGGGCTTCGCCGCCCTTGGAGAACACCGAACTGCCGGCGCTTCCGTCGGCGCCGATCTCGTCGTGGTGATAGTTGGAGTAGGCTCCGCGCAGCTTGAGCTGACTGAACGCGCCGGCGAGGCCAAACTCGGCGCGGCCGTCGTAGCGCATCTGGTGGACGTCAATGCGAGTCTGTTCGGCTTTGATCGCCGGATCGAGCGAATAACGGATCGGCACGCCGTAGAGCGCGGTGTGGCGAGAAACCGAGAAGCCGATGTTGGTGTCGCCGTCGATCCAGGCGAGCGCGCCCCCGGCTTCGAAGGTGCGGCCGTCGCTTTTGGGCAAGTCGCCCTTGAGGTCGGCCAGCGCGCGAATGTCCGCGTCGGGACTTGCCGCCGCCTGCTCGCGCAGGGGCTGCGAGAGGATGAAGCCACCCGTATGGAGGTCGCCATTGTGAGTATAGCTGGCGTCGGCATGAGCAACGAAATGGCCGCCTAGCGGTACGTCGGCCTCGGCATTCGCCAGCACTTCGTTGGCCGCCGTTGCGTATCCAGCGATCGCTTGCAGCGCCACCGGGCCATCGGGTTCCTTCCGCGGAATTCGGGCGTCTATCACGTTGACGACGCCTCCGATCGCCGATGAGCCGTAAAGCAGCGCTGCAGGTCCGTGCAGCACCTCGATGCTCGCTGCGGTGAGAGGGTCGATCGCCACCGCGTGGTCGCTGCTCGACGCCGAAACGTCGAGCGAGCCGATCCCGTCAGTGAGGATCAGCAGCCGCTCGCCGGAAAGGCCGCGCAGCACCGGGCGCGCCACGTTGGGTCCCGAGCCGGACGTCGAGACGCCGGGCTGCGTCGCCAGCGTTTCGCCAAGTGTCGGCCGCACGTCGCGCACCAGGTCGCCGCCGCCCAGCACGTTGACGTTGCCGAGAATGTCGTCGCTGCGCGTGCGGGTGGCCGTGACGATGATTTCGTTGCCGGATGGCGCGGGGGTGGCCGCGGGCTGCGCGGAGATATTGTCCTGCGCCAAGGCGGGACAGGGAAGGAGCGCGGCGGCAGCCACGCTCGTGATCAGCAGTGCACGCATGGAAAGTCGAATCCAATTCGCTGGCGCCGGAGGCGCGAGCGCGCTCAGGGCCGGGCTGCAATGTGATCCTCCGCTGTGCGGAGGACCTGCTGCTTCGTTGGGTTTAGGTTATTGCGGCGGTGCGCGACTCTGCCAGCTGTGGGCCGACGTTAGCAGCGCGAACGACGCCAGCGTGGTGCCGGCGATCCACAGGACAATTGCGGGTGGCGGTGGCAAGACGGTCGCAGGTGGCAGCACATAGGCCCCCGCCATTGCTGCCTCCTGGCACAGGGGACAGTTGGCGGGGTCATCCTTGTCTGTTTTCGAGGCAGGCGCAGCTCGATTGCTCGACGCGATGGGTGACGAACCGGGTTGTTCGGTGAAGTGCAGGTGAGTCTGGATCGCGCTGTCCTGCACCACGAAGCCGAGCAGCAGCAGGAACGCGAGACACTCCGGAAGCGCGCGCGCGAGGGACAGGCTGCTGCCGGTCCTAGACACTTTCGGCTCCCGGCGTGCGCCAGGTCCCAACCTGAAGGCCATTACACACTCACTGCCGCGACCAAATGCGGTTTCGGCGCCTTGAGTTACAGCATATCATCTCCCTGTCAACGACGGGCTGACCCGTCAGCTCGCGTCGCGAAGCTCCTTGCGCAAGTAGTCGAACCGGGCTTCCTCGCCGTGAAAGCGGCGGCGCAGCGCTTCGACGATGATCGCGACGAGCGCCAGGACGGCCAGGTCAATGAAGGGCGACAACGCCGCTGGATGGTCCGAGGCCGCGCGCAAGACCGTGCCAATCACGCCGAGTATCGCGGCGACCGCGCAACCGGTGAGCCCGAGAACGACCGCCCGCCGGTTGCGCTGCGCGCGTGCGAAGCCCAGCTCGGCGAACTGGCTCAGCGAACGGACGTCGTCGGCGCGGCGCGCATTCCACAAGGTGGCAACCATCCCCCACAGAATTCCAGCGACAATCAGCACGGCGAGGCCGCGCACGCCGAAGTTCAACGCTCCTAGCCTCCAGCCTTGCCGCACGGTGAAGACCCCGACGGCAGCCCCGAACGTGCTGTCGAGCGCCGTGGCGATCTCGCCCGCGCCAAATCCATCGAGGGTGAGCGTGACGACTTGCCGGGTCACCAGCGGCAGCTTGCGCACCTCGCGCAGCAGCCGGGCTTGCTGGTCGCTCGCGAGCGTCGCGCCTTCCTGGTTGTCGCCCGCGACCGGCAACTCCTCGTCCAATTCCCCTGCGATCGGCGTCCGTATCGCGCTGGCGACATGGCTGGCCGCCCGGTTGCTGGCGATCCGGGCGATGAAGCTGCGCAGTGAACTGTCGTCCCGGAAGGAAGGCAGCGCCCGCCACACGGCGAAGAGGATTTCCTGCACCAGCTCTTCGGCAAGATGGGGCCGCGTTTCGTGGCTCGCGGCAATGCGCGCAATCATCCTTCCATGCTCCCGCTTGACGTCGTCGAAGGTGGGCTCGGTGCTCACGTTCTCGATAGTCCTCGCGGGCCCTCATTTCTTTCGCGGTGGCGGCTGACGCGGGCCTGGCCTGGCTTGCAGGAACGCTCCGCCGACGACGCAGTTATACGCGTCAGTTACCTCAACACGCCATGGTGGATAGCGGTGATGAGCTTCGTGTTGGCCTGTCACGAATGCGGAAGCAACGACGTCGCAATAGGCTCGCCAGCTGGTGACGACAGCCAGATCGCCTGCCGCGAGTGCGGCCACGTTCTCGGCACCTGGGGCGAGCTGAAAGCCCAGGTCTCCTGCGAGCAGGATGCTTCTTGAGGCGCGTTCCGAATGTCCGCTTCGGGTCGAAAGAGGACATGGGCGGCCGTTTCGGCCAATGACGGCGGCAAGCCGATAACGTTTGGTCGGACGACAGGCGTCCGGCAATGCACCAATTCGCTGTTGGGCGCGGGCGCGGCGCCTGATAGGCGGCCGCGCATGATCACGATCAACAACATTACGGTGCGATTGGGCGGCGTACCCATTCTCCAGGGCGCGACCGCGGCCATCCCGCCGGGGGCCAAGGTCGGCCTGATCGGCCGCAACGGGGCCGGCAAGTCCACCCTGATGCGCGCGCTGATCGGGCAGATCGAGCTCGACCAGGGCTCGATCGAGATGCCGCGCCGCACCCGGCTCGGCTATATCGCGCAGGATGCGCCGGCCGGGAGCGCAACGCCGTTCGATACCGTGCTGGCCGCCGACACTGAGCGCAACCAGCTGCTCGAGGAATCCGAGACGTGCACCGATCACGAGCGGCTCGGCGACGTGCATGAGCGGCTGCTGGCGATCGATGCCTATTCGGCTCCGTCGCGCGCGGCTCGCATCCTGACCGGGCTCGGTTTCGACGAGGCGGCGCAGGGCCGGCCGCTCGACAGCTTCTCCGGCGGTTGGCGGATGCGCGTGGCGCTGGCCGCGCTGCTGTTCTCCGCACCCGACGTGCTCCTTCTCGACGAGCCTTCGAACCACCTCGATCTCGAGGCGACGCTGTGGCTGGAGAACTTCCTCAAGGCCTATGCCGGAACGCTGATCGTCATCAGCCACGAACGCGACCTGCTCAACAATGTGGTCGACACGATCCTGCACCTCCAGGGCGGCAAGCTGACGCTCTACACCGGCGGCTACGACGATTTCGAGCGCCAGCGGGCTGAGCGCGCGGCGCACCTCGCCGCGGCCAAGGCTTCGCAGGACGCCCAGCGCGCCCGGCTGCAGGACTACGTCGCGCGCAACAGCGCGCGCGCCTCGACCGCCAAGCAGGCGCAGTCGCGGATGAAGATGCTGTCGAAGATGCAGCCGATCATGGCCTTGGTCGACGACCCGTCGCTGAGCTTCGATTTTCCCAATCCCACGGAGCTGAAACCGCCGCTCGTGACGCTCGACCTCGCCGCGGTCGGGTACGACGACAAGCCCGTGCTCCGGCGCCTCAACCTTCGCATCGAGCCAGACGACCGCATCGCCCTGCTCGGGCGCAACGGCAACGGCAAGACCACGCTGGCGCGCCTGCTTGCCGCGCAGCTGACCCCGCTGGAAGGCGAAATCCACGCTTCCGGCAAGATGAAGGTCGGTTACTTCACCCAGTACCAGGTCGAGGAGCTAGCCTCCGACGCCACGCCGCTCGAGCTCATGACGCGGGCGATGGCGGCAAGCTCGCCCGGCGCCGTCAGGGCGCAGCTCGGCCGGTTCGGCTTCTCGGGCCACAAGGCGACGACCCTCGTCGCCAAGCTGTCGGGCGGTGAGCGCGCGCGTCTGGCGCTGGCGCTGATCACCCGCGACGCTCCGCACCTGCTAATCCTCGACGAGCCGACCAACCACCTCGACGTCGACGCCCGCGAGGCGCTGGTCCAGGCGCTTAATGCCTACGAAGGGGCGGTCATCCTGATCAGCCACGACCGCCACATGGTCGAGCTCACCGCCGACCGGCTGGTGCTCGTCGACCACGGCACCGCTACGGACTACGCCGGCAGCATCGAGGACTACATCGACTTCGTCCTCGGCCGTAACCAGCCGAAGGAGGGCCGCGGCCCGAAATCGAAGAAGGATCGCGCCGCCGATGCCCGCGCCCGCGAGCAGGCCCGCGTTATGCGCAACGGCATCCGCGAGACCGAGCAGCAGATCGCCCACTTGCAGGGCCAGATCTTCGCCATCGAGCACGCGCTGAGCGATCGCGCCTCAGCCGCCAAGGCCCTCGCCGACCTTCCTCCGGCGGAGCTCGCGCGGCGACGGGGCGATCTGGTGCGCGAGCTCGCCGAGGCCGAAGCGCAATGGCTCGAGGCGAACGAGCGGCTCGAGCAGAAAGTCGCCTAGTCGTAATCCGCCGCGTAGTCTCCCTCGGCGAGGTCGCTGAACTTGGTGATCTTCGCCTCGAATCGCAGCCGGACCTTGCCGGTTGAGCCGTGGCGCTGCTTCGAGACAATCAGCTCGGCGAGGCCGTAGACCTGTTCCATCTGCGCGGCCCAGGCGGCGTGGGCTTCGTGCGTCTTGGCGTCGTCGCTCTCTACCGGGCGCTTGGGCTCGCGCGAGCCGACGTAATAGTCCTCGCGATAGACGAACCAGACCATGTCGGCGTCCTGCTCGATCGAGCCGGATTCGCGCAGGTCGGAGAGCATCGGGCGCTTGTCGTCGCGCTGCTCGACCGCGCGAGAGAGCTGGCTGAGCGCGATCACCGGGACCTGCAGCTCCTTGGCGAGGGTCTTTAGGCCGCGGCTGATCTCGGAAATCTCGTTGACGCGGTTGTCCTGGCTGCGGCCGCTGCCTTGCAGCAGCTGGAGGTAGTCGACCACGATCAGCCCGATGTCGTGCTTGCGCTTGAGACGGCGCGCGCGTGTGCGCAGCGCCGCGATGGACAGCGCCGGGGTGTCGTCGATGAACAGCGGCAGCTCGGCGAGGCGCTGGCTGGCGTAGGAGAGCTGCTGGAAGTCCTCGCGGCTGATCTTGCCCATGCGCAGCGCTTCGGAGCTGATCCCGGCCTGCTCTGCGAGGATGCGGGTGGCGAGCTGGTCGCTGCTCATCTCGAGGCTGAAGAAGGCGACGCCGGCGCCGATCGACTTGTCGATCCCGTCACGCTTGTCGCGCAGCCAGCGGTCGGCGCAGTTAAAAGCGATGTTGGTGGCGAGCGAGGTCTTGCCCATGCCCGGGCGGCCAGCGACGATGATCAGGTCGGAGTTGTGCAGTCCGCCGACCTTCTCGTTGATCGAGGCGAAGCCGGTGGTCTTGCCCGAGACGTGGCCGCCCGAATTGATTGCGGTCTCGATCATCGCCAGCGCCTTGCTGGTCGCGCCGCGGAACGATTCGGCCTCACTACCGCCGGCGGCGCCCTCGGCGACGCGGAACAACGCGGCCTCGGCCTCCTCGATCTGCTTCATCGGCTCGACCTCTTCAGAGGTGTCGAGCGCGTTCTCGACCAGCTCGCGGCCGACTACGATCAACTCGCGCAACAAGGCCAGGTCGTAGATCTGCTGCGCCAGCTCACGCGGGGCGAGCAGGCCTTGGCCGTCCGCCGTGAGGCGCGCGAGATAGCCGGTACCGCCGAGCTCGCGGAGCGCCTCATCGGCCTCGAAATAGGGCTTCAGCGTCACCGGGGTGACGACCATCTGCTTATCGAGCAGCACCTGGATGCGTTCGTAAATCCGTTGGTGCAGCGGGTCGAAGAAGTGGTCCGGCCGCAGCGGAACGCTGAGTTCTTCGAGCAGGCGGTTGTCGATCAGCATCGCGCCGATGAACGCCGCCTCGGCCTCGAGATTGGCGGGCAGCGTGCGGCCCGCGGGGACTTCGGTGGGTCGTGATTCGGTGCGAATGAGGAGAGCTTCGTCGGCCATGGCCGCCTGATGCGCTTGTCGGACTCGCGCTTCAAGGTGGCGGCGACGAATGTTTTTTGTCGCGGGTTGTGGATAGTGGGCACAAGCCTTGCCCCGTCCATGCTGCGCTGCAATATGCGCCCATGCCCGATAACCGCATCGCCGCGATCGCGCTCGATGAAGCCACGATTCTCACGCGCGGGGCAGACGTCGAGCGCGAGCGCCAGGCCGCATTGCGCGATCTCGCCGATGACAGCCTGTTCGTGCCGCTGCGGGCGGTCGACGCGGGGCACGCAGGGCCGTGGTCGCTCGACCTGTCGGTGCCCGACGGGCGGCTTTGCATCGGCCTCACCGACGGCCAGGGCGCGGATGCGGGCATAATCACACTCGGCCTTGCGCGTTTCCGCCGGGTGGTGCGCGAATACTTCGCGATCTGCGATTCGTACTACAAGGCGTTGCGCCAGGCCTCGGCGCGCGAACTCGAAACGCTCGACATGGCGCGCCGGGCGATCCACGACCGCGCGACGCGGCAGCTGGTCGAAGCGCTCGAGGGCAAGGTCGAAACCGACTTCGCCACCGCGCGGCGGCTCTTTACGCTGATCTGCGTGCTCCATATCAGGGGCTAGGGGTCGCAGCAGGAATTCGATGGGCAGGAAACGGGCATTTGGATGGCGCTGGCGGATCGCCGGCGCGGTGGCTCTCGTTGTGCTGCTCGTCGGCGGCTGGGGCTGGTGGCGGCTCCAGCACTGGCGGCCGCAAGCCAAGGCGTTCCCGGTCGAGGGCGTCGAGATCGGCGCGGACGACGGCCCGGCGGACTTTCATGCGTTCAAGGCGATCGGCGCGCGCTTTGCCTATCTGGATGCGAGCGACGGCGCGGATGCGCGCGACCCGGCGTTCAGCCGCAACCTCGCCGCCGCGCGCGAGGCCGGGCTCAAGGCCGGTGCGGTGCACCGCTACGATCCGTGCATTCCGGCCGACCGGCAGGCGGCCAACTTCGTCACCATCGTCCCGCGCGACCGCACGCTGCTGCCCCCGGCGATAGAGCTCGACGCGCTCGCCGACCATTGCCCGACGCGGGTCAGCGAAGCGGCGGTCGAGAGCGAGCTGACCACCTTCCTCAACGAGATCGAGGGCCACGTCGGCCAGCCGGCGGTGCTCAAGGTCTCCAAGGCGTTCGAGGCGCGCTATCACATTGCCGGGACCCTCGAGCGCAACTTGTGGCTGACACGCGACTGGCTGCAGCCCGATTACGCCGGACGACCATGGACGCTGTGGACCGCCAATTCCGCGTACCGTAACGAGGCCAGCGAAAACCCTGTTCGCTGGGTGGTGCTGCAGCCTTGATCCCTGACGAAGACCTGATTGAAGCGGCGCGCGCAGCGGTGAGCCAGGCCTATGCGCCTTATTCGGGCTTCGCGGTTGGCGCTGCGCTGCGCTTTGCCGACGGGGCGATCGTCACCGGCAGCAACGTCGAGAACGCCAGTTACGGCCTGTCGCTGTGCGCAGAGACGGTCGCCGTCGCGAAAGCCATGGGCGAGGGTCGCCGCGGCGGCTTGCTGGCAATCTCGCTGGCCGGGCGTGGGCCGGAGCCTATCGCCCCATGCGGGCGTTGCCGACAGGTGCTTAGCGAACTCGCTGCGCTCGGCGGCACCGATCCGGTGGTGTTGAGTTCCGGCGCCGGTGAAGTGCGCGAAACACGCCTCTCCGCCTTGCTGCCGCAGCCGTTCGGGCCGGACAGCCTGGCGAAAGGTAAGGACTGACAAGGAAGCCGCATGATCCGCCTGCTTCGATTCGCCTTCTGGGCCGCCGTGCTGTTCGCCTTCACGATGGCGGTGCTGCCCCATCCGCCTCAGGTGCCCGTGTGGGACAAGCTGCAGCACATGACCGCGTTTTTCGTGATCACCGTGCTCGGTCGCGCGGCCTATCATGAGGTTTCGCGCAAGATCCTGCTGCCCGCGCTGATTGGCTTCGGCGGGCTCATCGAACTGGTGCAGATGGTCCCGGCACTCCATCGCGACAGCGATTGGCACGATTTGTTGGCGGACATCGTCGCGGTGGTCGGGGCGCTCGCGATCGTCAGCCTTCTCGAACGCTTCCGCGCCGCGCCCACCGACTAGGCTTTCGCCCTGCGCGCGAGGCGTGATAGGTTCCCGTCCAAGAGAGTCGGCACGACCGTCTCCATAACGGAAGAGGAGCCCGGCAATGATGAACCCGGCCGACAACGAACTGCTCACCCGCATCGGTCCCGGCACGGCGATGGGCGCGATGCTCCGCGAATACTGGGTCCCCGCGTGCCGCTCGAAGAAGCTCGAGGCCGACGGCGCGCCCGAGCGGATCCGCCTGTTCGGCGAGAACTTCGTCGCCTTCCGCGCAACCGACGGCCGCGTCGGGTTCATGCAGGAAGCCTGCCCGCACCGCTGCGCCAGCCTCGCGCTCGCGCGCAACGAGGACAACGGGTTGCGCTGCATCTTCCACGGCTGGAAGTTCAGCGTCGAAGGCAAGTGCGTCGACGCGCCGACTGAGCCCGCCGGCCAGCGCCAGCGCTTCGCCGCCAGCGTGCCGGTGCGCAGCCATCCGACCCACGAGGCGGGCGAGCTGGTGTGGGTCTACCTCGGCGTCAAGGACACGCCGCCGCGCTTCCCCGACTACGAATTCACCCACCTGCCCGAAGGCCACGTCCAGCCGTATCGCGGGATTATCCGCACGAACTGGCTTCAGGGGTTGGAGGCGCTGCTCGATTCGGCGCACGTCACCTTCCTGCACTCGGCCAACCTCGCCAGCGGGCTCGGCCGCAATTACTTCAAGAACGAGAGCGACTACATGCTCGCCGACGGCGCGCCGGTGTTCGAGTTCGACGAGCGGCCCTACGGTTTCCGTGAGGGCGCGATCCGCAACGAGGCCGGCAACCTGCGTTATGCGCGCGTGCGCGAGGTCTCGCTGCCGTTCTTCAGCTTCATCCCCTCGGCGCCCAAGGGCCCGCGGATCGTCTGCTGCTCGATCCCGATCGACGACGTCACCACCGCGCAGTGGTACATCGCCTACGACACCGACGAACCGATGACCCGCGGCCTGATGGGCGCGTTCGGCACCTGGAGCGAGAACCCGGACCACTTCAACGCCGACATGGGCGACAGCTCGAACCTGTGGCTGCAGGACCGCCAGGCGATGAAGGATGGTCACTGGTCGGGCATCCTCGACCGCGGCAACGCCTACGAGGACTTTGCGGTGCAGGAATCGATGGGACCTATCGTGGATCGCAGTCAGGAATATCTCGGCACGTGCGACCGGGTGATATACCGCGCGCGGCGCCAGCTGCTCGAGGCGGTGAAGAAGCATCGCGAAACCGGCGAGCTGTCGTTCGCCGGCGACGACATCGATTTCGCCTCGATCCGCGCGGTCAGCTTCGCGTTCCCGGGCGAGGCCGACTGGCGCGAGGTCGATCCGCTCGAGATGATGGAAGCGGCGGAGTGATCAGCGCCACTTGAGCAGCTGGTCGACGCTGTCCTCACCCATTTGCGCCCTGCCGTCGTCGCAGACGCCGATTTCCTTCTCCAGCGCGGTGCGGATCTGTTCGATCTGGACGTCGGTCAGATGCTCGATGCCGATGAATTCGGAGCGCGCCTCGTCGACCGCGAGGAGGATCTCGTCAAGCTTGGCCTGCATTGCCGCGCCGTCGCGATTCTGCGAATTCTGGATCAGGAACACCATCAGGAAGGTAACGATCGTGGTGCCGGTGTCGATCACCAGCTGCCAGGTGTCGGAATAGTGGTACAGCGGGCCAGTCGCGGCCCAGACGACGATCGTGGCCATCGAAATGAGGAACGCTAGCGGCTGCCCCGCGGCGGTCGCGATCAGGCTGGCGGCGCGGGAAAGAAATCCGATCCATCGGCATAAGAACGCGCTCCGGCGGGTTTTGTGCCGACGCGCCAGCCGGTCAGGCCGCGGGCCGCTCCTCGATCAGAGCCGGTTCGGTGCTCAGGAACAGCCGGATGTGGTCGAGCACCGCCGGGTGCAGAGCCTGGTCGAAGCTGACGCCGTGCACCGCGCCGACCCGCCACGCGACCCGCGCATGGAGCAGGCCGAGGGGACCGACGCTCAGCGCCAACCGGGTGCGGGCAGGGATCCGCCGGCCCGAGGCTGTGAACCAGCAACCGTCGAGCGAGAGGTTGGAAATGGCGACCGCATGCTCCACGCCGTTGCCCCTGCGGATCACGCCTTCGACATTCACCTCAAGCCGCGTTGTCCGCCGTCTATCCTCCACCTCGGCTCTCCAATCGTCCAGGTCACGCTGTTTGCGCAGCTATTTGTTAAATAACGATTTTCATATATCTCCCCATGCTTGGGGAGACGCGGCGGCGGCGCAATCGCGCTGCGACAAATCATGGCGTTGTCGCGATGGTGCGAGAGCGATACATTCCGTGCGCGGCGATAAGTGCCGCCACGAGGGGAGAGAGTTCATGCGTCAGTTTCGTTTTGCCGTGATCGCGGCTGCCGGAGCCCTTTTGGCCGCATCGCCAGCGTTCGCCGCGGATTCGCCGGTCGTCGGCACCTGGGCGACTGTGGCCAAGAGCGATTTCGGCACCTTCAAGTCAACGTGGACGGTCGCCCAGAGCGGCGGCGCCTACACCGTCGACGTCAAGGATGCCCCGCCCGAAGGCGGCGCTCCCGGCGGCAACGCGGGCGGCGCGGCGGCGGCCCCGCCCAAGAGCACGATCTCGGACGTGGTGGTCGACGGCAACACCCTCTCGTTCAACCGCGAGCTGGTCATGGGCGACATGACCATCAAGCTTTCCTACAAGGTGACGGCCGACGGCAACATGCTGACCGGCCAGACCCACAGCGACTTCGGCGACATTCCGATCACCGGCACGCGGGCATAGGCGTAAGTCCTCTCCCGGCGCGAGAGGCTTTTGCGCTTCGTTCATTGTTGAGGGCATATCCCGGGGGGCATCGCTCGCCGGGGGCTCGCCATGTGGACCGAACGGACAGTCTTGAAGATCGGCAAGGCGGATGGAACCGTCGCCGAAGTTCCGATGCGTTACAACGCGAGCCACCAGCGCGGCTACCGCTGCTTTATCGGATCGCTGGCGGACGCGCCGGACCAGATCGTCGAGGAAAGCCCACGAAGCTTCGAGGGCCGGCGGCTGTTCGACGCGCTCGCCGAATATCGCAAGTCGATCGAGCCCGACGGCTGGCGCCTGTTGCATGCTGCCGCCCGGCGCGATTGCTGGGCAAAGCCTGACGATTTGAACCCGGTCGTTCAGCAACTGACCCCCGGGACGGAGGCGACGAAGCCTCGCAACGCCTTCGAGGCGGCGGATTTCGGCGAGGTATGCTCGCTCGCCGAGCAACGCGACAACTTCGATCGGTGGATGAAAAGCCTGTCGCCTGTCTACGCCCCGCGGGTACCCCGCAAGGCGGTGCACGAGCACGATCCGCCGGGTGTCGAGTTCAGCGGCCCGGCCCGGCTCGCCGGCGAGTACCTGGTGAATGGCGAGGCGGACCTGGAACGGGTCCTCAGGAAGACGCGAACGGCGACGGCAAGAGGTCCTCGAACGGAGCGCTGATTCATCGCGCTGCCACAAATTCAGCAGATCGGGCTGTTCCATTCGCCGATAGTTTCGAGCCAGACTTCGAACATCAGGGTCGCCCACAAGGCCGTGCCCGCGTTGCGCCGGCGCGCGAGATGGTCTTGCCATAGCCGCCGAACACGTCCGGCGTCGAAATAGCCTTCGCGGGTGAGGCGCTGGGGATTCAGCAGGTCTTCCGCCCAGGCCTTGAGCGGGCCGCGCAGCCATTCGTCGATCGGTACCGAGAAACCCGCCTTCGGCCGGTCGAACAGCGCTGCCGGAGCATGGCGACAGAGCAGCTTGCGCAGGATCGCCTTGCCGGTCCCACCCGCCACTTTGAGCGGCATGGCAATGCCGGCGGCGACTTCGGCGACGCGGTGATCGAGGAAGGGCAGCCGCGCCTCGAGGCTGCAGGCCATCGTCGCCCGGTCGGTCTTGCACAGCAGGTCGCCGGGCAGATAGCTCGTTGCGTCAGCGAACATCATCCGCGCGATGGCCGGCAGGTGGGCATCGTGCAGGTCGATGTCGTCGGTGCCGATGCCGTCGCCGGCGCCAATGACCGGGGAAGCCTGGCCGGTCCACTCGTCGCGAAACGAACGGTAGATGTCGGTGAGGCTGCCGGCGTGCTGGAGCCGCGAGAAGGTGCGTTGCAGCCGCGCCGCTGCAAACGGTTTGCGGGAAACACTGTCCCACGCCGCCGGCGGAATCGCTTGCAGCAACCTTCCGAGCGCCTTGCGCGCCGGTGCGGGAACGCGCTGCATGCTTTCCCATAGCCGCGCCGCTGTCTGGTAGCGCGTGTAGCCGCCCAGCAGTTCGTCGGCGCCATCGCCGGTCAGGGCGACGGTCACTTCCGTGCGGGCGACCTTGCTGATGAGGTAAGTCGGAATTCCGGCAGGATCGGCGAACGGCTCGTCGTAAATGACGCCGAGCCCGGGGATCACGTCGAGCGTTTCGGCCGCTCCGAAGCGGAACTCGCTATGCTCGGTACCGAAATGGTCCGCCACTGCCCTGGCATAGGGGGCCTCGTCGAAGCCCGCCTCCTCGAAACTGACCGAGTAGGTGCGCAGGTTGCCCGGCAAATGCGCGCGGTACATCGCCAGGACCGACGATGAATCGACACCTCCTGACAGCAGGAGGCCGACAGGCACGTCCGCCACGCTCTGCCCTTTGACGGCGTTACCGAGGGCAAATTCGAGTTGCTCCAAGGCGGCAGCCTCGTCGGCGATCGGCGCGTCGAAACCACGGCGCACCACTTCGTGATAGGACCAGTAGGATAGCGCGCGGGGCAAGCGGCGGTGGGCTAAGTCGTCGGCGTCCAGCGTCAGGATCGAGGCCGGCTCAAGCTTGCGAACCCCCTCGAAGATCGACCAGGGTGCGGGAATGTAACCTCGCGCCGTCAGCTTGGCCAAGGCGGCGCGATCGATCGTCCGTTCGAACGCCGGATTTTCGGCGATCGGCCGCAGCTCAGATGCGAAAACAAAGTCCCTGCCGGCATAGCCGACGTAGAGCGGCTTTTCGCCGAAGCGGTCTCGCGCCAGCGAAAGCTGCCGGTTCTCGCGATCCCATAGCGCGAGCGCGAACATGCCCACGCAGCGCTCCAGCGCGTGCTGCAAGCCCCAGGCGGCGATGGCTTCGACCAGGGTCTCGCTGTCGCAGTGGCCGACCCAGTTTGCCGTGCCCATCGCTTCAAGTTCGCCGCGCAGCTCCAGGTGATTGTAGATTTCGCCGTTGAAGGTCAGGACGAAACGGCCGCTGCGCGATCCGACCGGCTGGCGGCCGGCGGGCGTCAGGTCGAGGATCGCAAGGCGCCGGTGGGCGAGGCCGATGCCGGCCTCTTGGTCGATCCACTCACCTTCGTCGTCGGGCCCACGGTGAGCCAGCGCGCCAGCCATCCGTCCGAGCACGGCGGGGTCCACCCCGGAGGCGGAGAAGATCCCAGCGATTCCGCACATACCGCCGACGATCCCCTTGCGATGCTCTTGGCCAGCTTGGCAGGTGGCGCGATGATGGCGGATTACGCTGCCGATGCAATGACTATGCAGGCCGCCGCCGTCCGGACGCCGGTCATTTTGGCTAGTCGGGCTGCAACCACTCCACCAGGCTCGCCAGACAGTCCCGCGCCAGCAACTTGCAGCGCTCGGGGCTCCAGCCTTGCGCGGGGTCGGGCAAGTCGGCGTTGTCCTTGAACGGCATTTCCAGCGTCATAGCGCAGGCGCCGAAGCGTTCGGCGAGCTGGTTGGTGCTCATCGTCAGATTGGCCTTGCCCGCGCCGGCGACGCCGTAGCCCTTGGCGATCTGGAAGTCGGGACTGCGGCGGGCGAGGATCCGCTGGAAGCGCGCGTACTTGTCCTGCAGCTCCTGCGACCACGAAGGGATACCCTCGAATCCGGCGAGGAAGTTGGCGGCGATCGCTTCGTCGCCGTGGACGTCCATCGCGAAGGCGACACCGGTTTCGTCCATCGCGTTGCGGATGGCCAGCACTTCGGGCGCGCGCGCGGCGGTCGGCTCGTGCCATTCGCGGTTGAGGTTTGCGCCGACCGCATTGGTGCGCAGGTGCCCGCGGCGGCTGCCGTCGGGGTTACAGTTCGGGAGGACGTGCAGGCGGCATTTTTTCCTGAGCACGCGCGCGACCGGGTGGGCCGGGTCGGTCAGGCACTCGAGCGCGCCTTCCATCCACCATTCGGCCATGCTTTCGCCCGGATGCTGGCGGGCGTAGAGCCAGACTTGCGTCTCGCCTTCGCCCATTTCGAGGCAATCGATCGGCTGGCCGTCGAGGCTGAGGCCCAGACAGCGATAAGTCACCCCTTCGGTTGCGGCGACCTCGGACACAAGGTCGTGGTGCCGTTCCATCGAATAGGGCGCGAAGTAGGCGAACCAGGCCACGTCGCTCGCAGGCGTATAGCGGATCGTCAGCGTGCCGCCGTCCTCGGCCTTGTCGAAGGTGGACGGCGCGCGGCCCCAGTAGTCGCGGTCTTCGGAGACGCAGGCGTTGTACTCGGTCCAGCCGCCGGGATAGGCCGAACTGTTGAGATTGCCGATCTTGAGCACGAGCTCGCGCCCGGCGGCGCCCGAAACGCGGAAGTGGAACCACTGGTAGAAGTCGGACTGGTGGTCCTTCTGGATCTCCAGCCGGGCGGTGGCGCCCTCGACCGTGATGACTTCGATGTTGCCGCTGTCGAAGGCAGCGTTGATGACGATATCGGCTGTGCTCATCGCGCAGCGATAGTCTCTCCGTTCTTTCCGGGGAAGCCCGCGAAAAGCGCTTCGGCAAGCTTGGCCGCGATCGCCTGGTCGGACCACTTGGCATCGCCGTCGCGGGTGGCGATGTCGGCGCGGCCTTCCCACAGCACGGCGCCGCTCGCCTTGTCGAGGATGCGCGCTTCGAGCCGGGTCGAAAGCAGCGCTTTCGCCGGTTTGCGCAAGTCGATCCCGATGGCCATGCTTTCGTACGAACCGCCATGGCTGGAGACGCCGACCGACATTTCGCCGCTGACAGGCCTGTGCGGGGCTTCGGGCGGCGCGATTTCGGCGTGGCGGATGTGGAGCTCGACCGTCTGGCCGCCGTCGCCGGGCGTCGCCTGCGTGTCGTAGCCGGCGCCTGCGAGACGATCGATCACCGCCGCTTCGTAAGTCGCACGCTCGCGTTCGTCGACCAGAGCATCTTCCGCCTTGGCGACCGCGATTGCGCCGTGGCCGAGCGCTTGCGCGGCCGGTCCTTCGGCGACGAAGCGGGTGACCTCGACCTTGCCGTCGCGGCCGCGGTCGGGGGTCGGGAAACGGTCGGGACCGAGGTCCCAGCCATAGGGATAGGCGCCGGGATAGCCCCAGCGCTGCGCTGCAAGCGGCGCAGCGGTGAGGGCGGTCAGGGCAACGGCGGTGAGGGGAAGCCAGACGAGACGCATTGGGGGCCTTTCGAAGGGCTGCGGGATGTCCCGGCTACGGCGCGCCGGCTTTCCATCGTGTGAATGAAGCGTGAGCAGCGCGGAGGAATGTGCCGGACTAGGGCGACGCGGCGCGTGCGGCATTTACCGTCTCGCGGCGCGGGCGCTTCGTGCTAACGGGCGGGCGATGACGCAAAAGGTCCCTGTCCTCGTTACTGGCGGCGCCGGTTATATCGGCAGCCATGCGGTGCTCGCACTGCTCGACGCCGGGTGGCCGGTGGCGGTGATCGACAACCTCGTGACGGGCTTTCGCTACGCGGTCCCCGAAGGCGTTCCGTTCTACCAGAGCCAAGTCGAGGATGCGGGACTGCTGGCGCGGATCTTCGCCGAACAGGGGACCCAGGCGATCATGCATTTCGCCGGGTCGGTAGTGGTGCCCGAATCGGTCAAGGACCCGCTCAAGTATTATCGCAACAACACCGCCAACAGCCGCTCGCTGATCGAGGCTGCGGTCACGGCTGGGGTACCGCACTTTATCTTCAGCTCAACCGCGGCGACCTACGGCATTCCGGCTGTGCCTCAAGTGACCGAGGAAACGCCCCAAAGCCCGATCAATCCTTATGGCTGGTCGAAGCTGATGACCGAGCGGATGCTGATCGACACCGCCGTTGCCCATCCGCTCAACTACTGTGCGCTGCGCTATTTCAACGTCGCCGGTGCCGATCCGCAGGCGCGCAGCGGGCAATCGACCGCCGGTGCGACGCATCTCATCAAGGTCGCGGTGGAAGCGGCGCTCGGCAAGCGCAGCCACGTCAGCGTGTTCGGCACCGATTTCGATACTCCGGACGGTACCGGGGTGCGCGATTATATCCACGTCAGCGACCTGGCGACGGCGCACGTGCTCGCCCTCGAGGCGCTGATCGCCGAGCCTGCGCGCTCGCTGACGATGAACTGCGGCTACGGGCGTGGGTTCTCGGTGCTCGAGGTGCTCGATGCGGTCGACCGGGTGACCAACCTCACGATCGAGCGCCGCCTTGAAGGCCGCCGCGCGGGCGACCCGCCGTCGCTGATCTCGGACAACGCGCGCATCATGGCCACCTTGCCGTGGGTGCCGCAATTCGCTGATCTCGACACCATCGTCGGCCATGCCTTGCAGTGGGAGCGCAAGCTCGACGATATCCGCCCGCGCGCTTGACTTCGCTTACGCTCGCCCGTAACGGCGCGGCTTGATTTTCCGGCATCGGGGGTTCCTCCGGTGCCGCAGTTTTTTTGGAAGCCGTGCCATGAAGATCGTCAACAGCCTCAAGTCGCTCAAGGGCCGCCACCGCGACAACCGCGTGATTCGCCGCCGCGGCCGGGTCTATGTGATCAACAAGACCAACCGCCGCTTCAAGGCGCGCCAGGGCTAATGTCCGCCGCGCCGCGATTCGTTCGCGGCCGCGATGACCTGCAAGGCCACCGAGGTTTCGGGGGCCTTTTGCATGGCTGACAGGCCGCAAGCGGTCGTCTTCGACATTGGCCGCGTCCTCTACCACTGGGACCTGCGCTACCTGTTCGAGAAGCTGATTCCCGACCGGGAAGAACTCGACTGGTTCCTGGCCAATGTCGTCACCGAGGAGTGGCATTTCCAGACCGATGCCGGCCGCCCGCTCGACGAGATGGTGGCCGAACTTAAGGCTCAGTTCCCGCGGCAGGCAGCGCTGATCGAAGCTTACCGGGACCGTTTCGAGGAATCGATCCCGCACGCCGTTCCCGGAACGCACGCAATCGTCCGCCAGCTGGCGGCCCGGGGCGTGCCGCTTTACGCGTTGACCAACTTCGGCGCGGAGTTCTGGGCGCGCTCGCGCCCCCAATGGCCGATCTTCGACTTGTTTGCCGAAGTTGTGGTCTCGGGCGACGAGCGGATCGCCAAACCCGACCCGGCGATTTTCGCGATCGCCGAGCGGCGATTCGGTCACGCTCCGGGCGAGTTGTTCTTCACCGACGACAATCCAGCCAACGTCGCAGCCGCGCGTGGGCGCGGCTGGCATGCGCATATGTTCGAAGGTGCGGGCGGGCTGGAAGCCGAGCTCGTCAGCGTGGGGCTGCTCGGCTGATCAGCCGTTGCAGCGCGCGAGGTCGTCGGCCTTCAGGGCCTCTCCGCCGTAGCTGAAGCTGACCACCGCCGATGTCCCTTCGGCGAGCCGCTTGCAAATAACTGCCGGGCGGCTGGTGCCCTTGCCGGCGAAGCATTGCGTCCCTTCGCACATCCACAGCACGCCGCCGGCGATGACCTGGCTGGTGGCGGCCGGCTGGGCAAGCTCGGCGCGGTAATAGGGCCCGCTATCGCGCGCGGCGACAGGGGCGACGGCGAGCGTGGCGACGAGCAGGACGGAGGTGAGGGGACGGAGCATGAGCCAAAGTCCTTCTGCGGCCAATCGGGCGGTTGAATATAAGTTGCGATTCGCCACCTAATAGAATGCGTTGCAGGTCGCAACTCGAAACTGGATTTGTTTGCCGGTTGTCCCCGATGTGCGATAATCGAAGCTGGAGAGGATGCCGATGGGCCGCTTGCACGAGGATATGCGCGAGATCGCCGAGTGTGGGCTGCCGAGCGCGCTCGAGGTGATGGGCGAGCGCTGGTCGTTCATGATCCTGCGTGCCTGCTTCAACGGTATTCGCCATTTCGAGGACTTCCAGGGCCAGCTCGGCATCGCCCGCAACATCCTCTCGAACCGCCTTCATCGTCTGGTCGAAAACGGCATCCTCAGGCGCGAGCCGATGCCGGACGACCGCCGGAGGGTCGAGTATCGCCTGACCGAAAAAGGTATCGACCTGCTGCCCACGCTCGTCGCGCTGAGGCAGTGGGGCGAGAAATACAGCGCGCGCGCGCCGTCGAGCCTGACGATCGTCGACGCGCGCGACCGCAAGCCGATCGCGCCCATTCGCCTGCACGCAGCTGACGGCCGCCCCTTGCGCTATGAAGAGCTCGACTGGGAAGAATCGGACAAGGACGAGAAATGAGCCACAGCGGACGATGCAATTGCGGCGCGGTCACAGCAACGATGGCCGGCGAACCGTTAGCCGTACGCATCTGCTGGTGCCGCCAGTGCCAGAAGGCCGCCGCCGGAGGACCGACGCATAACGCGATGTTCAAGACTGACGACGTGTCGCTGTCTGGAGACGTGCGTGCCTGGAGCTATCTGGCGCCGAGCGGCAACACGCTGACGATGCACAACTGCGCGACCTGCTCGACGCCGGTCTACGCGCAAAGCTCCGCCCGCCCGCAGTTCATGACTTTCCGGCTGGGGTTGCTCGACGAGCCGCACGGTCTCGCGCCAAGCGTGGCGATCTGGACCGAGGAAATGCCCGCCTGGGCCACGCTCGATCCGGAAATGGAAAGCTGGCCGCAGCAGCCTCCGCCGCCACCGCAAGCGAACTGAGCTTCAGTCCTTCTTGTCGGCGACGCTCTGTTCGGTATCGATAGTCACCTTGCTAGGCGGGGCGATCTCGGGACGCTGCGAGGCGAGCTTGCGCTCACGCTCCTCATCGTCGTCCTTCATCCCCTTCTTGAACTCGCGCACACCCTTGCCGAAGTCGCCCATCGTCTCGGACAGCTTGCCGCGCCCGAATAGCACCAGCACGACCAGCGCGAGAATAATCAAATGCAGCGGCGACAAACCAAACATGATCCGAAAACTCCTGTAAGCGCCCGGGCCATAGCATCGCCACGGCCAGCGCGAAAGACGCCTAGGCCCGCGGCGGTTGCCTGCGATAGCTGAGCGCTTCGGCGACGTGGATGCGGCCGACCTGCTCGGATCCCGCAAGGTCCGCAATCGTGCGCGCGACCCGGAGCATGCGGGTATAGCCGCGGGCGGGAAGGCGCATGGCTTCGGCGGCTTGCATCAGTAGCTTGCGGCCGGGCTCATCGGGTGAGGCGAATTTCTCCAGCACATCGCCGTCGAGCTCGGCGTTGGTGCGGGCCATGGTCTCGGCAGCGCGGGCGGTCTGGATCGCGCGGGCCGCGGCGACGAGGGCGACGACTTCGGCGCCGCCCTCGACCTGCGGCTGCAGCGCTAGGTCGCTCGCGCTGACCGGGTCGACTTCGACATGCAGGTCGATTCGGTCGAGCAGCGGGGCCACTGACCTTGCTCTGGTAATCTGTGGCGCAGCGCGGCGCGCTGCTGCAGGCGAGCGCGGCATCGCCGAGATGGCCGCAGCGGCACGGATTCATCGCTGCGACCAGCTGCACCCGTGCGGGATAAGTCACATGCGCGTTGGCGCGCGCGGCGATCGAGGCCGAATGGTGCGGGTCTCGGAACGGGCGGCGGCTGATTCGCCCGCCCTCAAGCATGCCCGCGACCGATTGCACCATCGAGGCTTCGAGCGCCTCGCCCGGCGTCATGTCGGGTAGGATCCCGGGCAGGCAGCTTGCCAGCAGCGACTTGCCGGCGCCCGGCGGGCCGATCATCAGCACGTCGTGGCTGCCGATATGGGCGACTGTCTGCTTTCGAGCCTTAGCAGACAGTCCGTCCGACGGGGTCTTTACGTCACAACAGGAAGAGGTTGTGGCCGCCCGACGCGGTAATCTCGAGCGCGCGCTTGGCGGTTTCCTGGCCCTTGACCATCTTGAGGTCGGGCCCCGGTCCGGGCGGCTCGGCTTCGCCGGGCCTCGGCTCGGGCAGCGTCTGTACGCCCTTGAGGTGATTGAGAAGGCTGACGAGGTCGGGCGCGGCGCAGACCGCGATGCCGCTGGCCCAGCGCACCTCAGCGCCCTGCGCAGCGGGACAGATCAGCCCCTTGTCGGCGACGCGCGCATGGAGTGCTGCCAGCGGAACTCCCGGCGACGGGTCAATGCGCCCGTCGAGCGCCAGCTCACCGACCGCGATCCAGTCGGCCAGTTGTTCGGCGTCGGTGACGCCCGTCGCCGCAAGCAGCGCCAGCGCGATCAGCAGGTCGTAGTGGCTGCCTTCCTTCCTTCGGCAGGTAGGCGGGCGACAGGTTGATCGTGATCCGCTTGGGCGGCAGCGCCAGCGGCTAGTGCCGCGTGGACCCGCTCGCGGCTTTCGCCGACCGCCTTGTCGGGCAGCCCTACGACATTGAATTTCGGCAAGCCCGGAGCGATCTGGCATTGCACCTCGACTGCGCGCGCCTCCAGCACGAGATAGGCGACCGTCGATACCAGTGCGACCAGGTGATTCCCCTGAACTGGGGCGACGATAGCGGGCGCCAACCCATTGTCGAGACTGGACAAGTTCGTTTCCGGGACTTTCGGATCGACAATGGTGAATCTGGCGGCAACCGGATTCTTTCATTCCGCGTAATCCCTCGCAGGGCAGCTTTGCCGCACAACGCCGCCGACTTTGCGCTCGAATACCGCAAAGCGCGCGGCGGCCTCGCCGCGAGCGTACTGAACGGGGGCTCGGTACGCTCGGGCGAGGTGAACCGCTTGACTTGGCGGGCCTGCTCAACTAACCGCGCGCCCATCGGGAGGCCGCCCACTTCGGCGGCCGTTTTTATTGAATTCGAGGACGTACCGCCATGAAGCGCACTTTCCAGCCGTCGAACCTCGTGCGGGCACGCCGCCACGGCTTCCGCGCACGCAAGGCGACCGTCGGCGGCCGCAACATCCTGCGCGCCCGTCGCGCCCGCGGCCGAAAGAAGCTCAGCGCCTGATCTAAGCGCTTCGTAGAGAGCAGACGCGCGGCCGACTGGCCGCGGACCGAATCAGTGCCTACATCGGCGTCGCAATGAGCGACCCCATTTCAGTCTTGCGCAAGCGCAGCGAATTCCTGGCGGCCAACAGGGGTCTGAGGAACGCGCGCGCGGGATTCGTATTGTTGACCCTCGCCAACGCCGGGGCGGGGAAGCGATTCGGTGTCACCGTCACCAAGAAGATCGGCAACGCCGTCGTGCGTAACCGGATGAAGCGGCGCTTCCGCGAGCTGTTGCGCGCGGCGCTGCCCGAAGAAGGCCTGCCCGATACCGATCACGTGCTGATCGGGCGCGAGGGCGGGGTCGAGCGCGACTTCGCGACAATGCGCGAAGAGCTGTCCGTCGCTCTCACGCGAGCGCGTGAAGGCAAGGGCGATCCGCAGCGCAGGCGGCGCCGGTGAAGCAGGTCCTGATTCTCCTCGCGCGCGGCTGGCAAATCGGCCCTTCGCGCATCCTGCCGCCGTCGTGCCGCTACCAGCCTTCGTGCAGCGAGTACGCTATCGAAGCGCTCGGCAAGCACGGCGCGATGAAGGGTGGATGGATGACGGTGAAGCGGCTAATGCGCTGCCACCCCTGGGGGGGACATGGCTATGACCCGGTGCCCTGATGCGCCACACTCGACGATTTAGGGATACGCGTGGACAATAACCGTAACCTCATCCTTGCCGCGGCGCTGAGTATCGCGCTGTTCTTCGGCTGGCAGATCGCGATGACCTGGCTCTATCCGGAGCCCAAGCATCCGGTCGCGCCGGTTGCCGCGCAGCCGACCGCCGGAGTCCCGGCCGAGCAGGCGCAGGGCACCGCGCCGCCGCCCAAGCTGCGCCCGACCCGCGAAGGCGGCTTGCAGGACGCCCAGGACATCGCGGTCGAGCAGAAGGACCTGTCGGCCGATCTCGCCGCGCCCGGCCGCGTAAGGATCGACGCCCCGGCCGTGCTCGGCTCGATCAATCCGGTCGGCGCGCGAATCGACGATGTCGAGCTCAAGAGCCACCGCCAGACGGTCGACAAGAATTCGCCGCCCGAGCGGCTGTTCTCGCCGGACGGAACGCCCGCGCAGCAGTTCGCGCAATTCGGCTGGGTCGGCCAGGGCGTCAAGGTGCCCGACGCCAAGACCGTGTGGCAGGCCAGCGGGGGCCCGCTCGCGCCGAACAAACCGGTCACGCTCACCTGGGACAACGGGCAGGGTCAGCAGTTCACCATCCGCTTCACGATCGACAATCGCTACATGATCACCGCCGCGCAAACCGTGGCGAACACCTCGGCCGCGCCGGTGATCGCGCAGCCCTATGCGTTCATCAACCGCACCAACCGCACCGCCAGCCAGGACACCTGGACGGTGCATTCGGGTCCGATCGGCGCGTTCGGCGGCGCGGTGAATTTCTCGAACAACTACAGCGATGTCGCCAAGGCCGGCGAAGTCACGCCCGAAGGGGCGGCGAACTGGATCGGCTTTACCGACATCTACTGGCTTTCGGCCCTCGTCCCGGAGGCCGGGGCGGCGACCAAGGCGGCGTTCCGTGCGGTCGACCCGGAGCACTACCGTGCCGACGTGCTCTATGATCCCCTCACCATACCGAGTGGCAAGGCGCTCACCCGCACCACCCGGCTGTTCGCCGGCGCCAAGGAAAGCGACGTGCTCGACTCCTACGAGGACGCGGGCGTCGCCAAGTTCGGTCTGGCGATCGACTGGGGCTGGTTCCGCTGGTTCGAGGTGCCGATCTTCTGGTTGCTCAAACACCTCTATGCGCTGGTCGGCAACTTCGGCCTGGCGATCATGCTGCTCACGGTGATCATTCGCGGGCTGATGTTCCCGGTGGCGCAGAAGCAGTTCGCTTCCATGGCCCAGATGCGCGCGATCCAGCCGAAGATGAAGGCGCTGCAGGAACGCTACAAGGACAATAAGGAACAGCTCCAGCAGGAGATGGCCAAGCTCTACCGCGAGGAGAAGATCAATCCGCTCGCCGGCTGCCTGCCGATCTTCCTGCAGATCCCGGTATTCTTCGCGCTCTACAAGACGCTGCTGCTGTCGATCGAGATGCGCCACAAGCCGTTCGTGCTGTGGATCAAGGACTTGTCGGCGCCCGATCCGGCGCACATCCTCAACTTGTTCGGGCTGCTCCATTTCGCCCCGCCGAGCTTCCTCGGCATCGGCGTGCTGGCGGTGATCCTGGGCATCACCATGTGGCTCACCTTCCGCCTCAATCCGGCGCAGATGGACCCGACCCAGCAGCAGATCTTCTCGCTGATGCCGTGGGTGATGATGTTCGTGATGGCGCCGTTCGCGGCGGGTCTGCTGCTGTACTGGATCACCTCCAACCTCCTGTCGGTCGCGCAGCAGCAGTATCTCTATTCGAAGCATCCGCAGCTGCGCGCGCAAACCGATAAGGACAAGACCGACCAGGCCCGCGCCGCCGCGCGCGACAAGAAGTGAGCGACACCGAAGCTCTGGCCAAGGAAGCCGGACGGCTCTTTTCGGGCCGCGTGGAATTCCTGCTCTCCGCGCCGCAGCTGCAGCACCTGCCCGAGCCGACCGTGCCCGAGATCGCCTTCTGCGGGCGCTCGAACGTCGGCAAGAGCTCGCTGCTCAACGCGCTCACGGGGCGCAAGGCGATCGCACGCACCTCGGTCACGCCCGGGCGGACGCAGGAACTCAACTTCTTCGAGGTCGGTGAGCCCACCCAGTTCCGCCTGGTCGACATGCCGGGTTACGGTTTCGCCAAGGCGCCGATCAAGGTGGTCGAGAAGTGGAAGCAGCTCGTCCGCACCTACCTGCGCGGACGCGCGGTCCTCAAGCGCACGCTGGTGCTGGTCGACGCGCGCCACGGGCCCAAGCAAGTCGATATCGACATGATGAAGATGCTCGACGAAGCGGCGGCCGGTTATCGTGTGGTGCTGACCAAGGCCGACAAGATCAAGGCGAGCGAGCTCGCCGCGGTGGTCGCCGCGACCGAAGCCGAGGCGCGCAAGCACCCAGCGGCCTTCCCCGTGGTGCATGTCACGAGCGCCGAGAAAGGCATGGGGATGGAAGAGCTGCGGGCAGCCGTCTTGGCGGACGTCAGGACCTAGTTCTTCGCCCCGGTCTTCACTCCCAGGTATTCTGTCGCGAGCGTGGGATCGCACTCGTACGGGTTGAGGTACTGCCCCGGCTGCTTGTCCCATACGATGTAGCGCGCGCCGTTGTTCTCGATCATCGCCGGGTCGCTGAACCACTGAGAGGCTTCGAGGCGCTTGCCGTCCGCGCTCAGGCGATAGCGCTCGATGAGGTGGACATCGTCCGAATGTTCGAGGCCGTTGTTCGTGATCGTCGAGGCTTCGAGATGGTCTGTGTCGACCACCAGCGTCTTTCCTTCCCAGTGACCGATCGAATCGCCCACCTTGGTGTGCGGGGCATCGGCCGGAAGGTGCCCGCGCCCGTCGGTGTGGATCAGTCGCACCTGGTCGAAATATTCGTAGCGGATCACGACCAGCCCGGGCGCCTGCTCGATGGTCATCGGGAACGGCCCTTGCTCGGCATAGATCACCGATTGCGGCATGCACACGCGCGCCAGCGTCATCTCGTCCTCGGGCTTCCAGGCGTCGGCCTTGGCCTTGGCTTTAGCCGTCGGGATCAGCCCACCGTATTCGCCGCGCGGGAACTCGGCCACGCCGGTGTCGGCGAGGATGACGGTGTTCGGCGGCAACTTGGCCTTGAGGTCGGCCGGCATTTCCCCCTGCTTGAAAGATGCGCCCCAGTAGCCGGTGAGGTCGGGATGCGCCGGATCGCCGGACTTCGCCGGCGCGGGCGTGCAGGCGAGCGCCGTCGCCGCGGCCAGCAGGGCATAAACGGGGCGCATCGTCAGCTCTGGTCCTTCTGGCCGAACGCCGCAGCGCCAATCGGCTTGCCCTCCGCGTCCTTGGCGTCGCGCAGGCGAATGTAGTTGCGCCCGTCGCGCGCGGGCCAGCCGTCGATCGTCACCACCTGGCCCGGCTTGATGCTGTCGCGCGTCCAGCCGCGATGGACGAGAACCACTGGCGCATTGGTTTCGGCGCGCCATTCCTCGTCCGTTCCGTCAGGCTTCTTGACGTTGAGCACGACCATCCCGTGCGGGTTGGTGAAGCGGAAGGCGGTCACCGTCCCGGTGACCGTGACGCTCTTGTTCGGGTCGAAGAACGCGGCAAACGAATGGTGTGCTTGCGCCGTTGCAGGCAGGGCCGCGAGCGTTGCGGCGAGCGCAAGCAAGAGTTTGGATGGCATCGAAACCGACTCTCCCGGGACGCATTGTATCGCGCGTTACGGTCACGATACCGCTGCCCGGTGGCGATGCCAAGAAGCTCGCGCCAAAGCCGCGGCGTTCAGCCTCGACAGGGCGCGGATGAATGCTTAGGGCGGCGCACACAGGCAGACGGGGCGCCCGGAATGAAGCTGATCATCGGCAACAAGAACTATTCGAGCTGGTCGCTGCGCGGCTGGCTGGCGGCCAAGCAGTCGGGCCTGCCGTTCGAAGAACTGACCGTCCATATCGACGGCGACGACTGGCAGGCGATGAAGCGCGCGGAAGGCGAATTCCAGCCCTCGGCCGGCAAGGTGCCGGTGCTGTGGGACGGCGACGTGGTCGTGTGGGACAGCTTGGCGATTCTCGAATACCTCGCCGACAAGGTCGGTCGCGACCGTTTCTGGCCGAAGGACGATGCCGCGCGCGGTATGGCCCGCGCGATGGTCGCCGAGATGCACTCGAGCTACCTCGCGTTGCGCCGCCAGTGCCCGGTCAACGTGCGCAAGCGCATCGGCGGGATCGAGCTGACCGAGGAAACCCGCGGCGACATCGTGCGCATCCTCGGCCTGTGGGCCGAAGCCCGCGCGCGCTTCGGCAAGGGCGGACCGTTCCTGTTCGGCACCTTCAGCGCCGCCGACATCTTCTACGCGCCGGTCGTCAGCCGCTTCGTCACCTACGGCATCGGCGTGCCCGGCTTCGCGCAGGCCTACATGCAGGCGGTGTGGGAGCACGACTGGCTGCAGGCCTGGGTCCACGCCGCCGAGGCGGAAGAGTGGACGATCGAGCAGTTCGAGACCGAAACGGTCTAATTCCAACGCCGTTCGTGGTGAGCCTGTCGAACCACGATGGGCATGCCATCTCGTCCTTCGACAAGCTCAGGACGAACGGACACCTCAGTCCCTGGGCGGGTAGGGCCTGCCGTCCTTGTGCAGGTAGTCGTCGCCGGCGAACTTGAGGTCGATGTCGGGATATTCGCCGGTGTCGTTCGCCTCGTCGCCCGCGCTGACGGCGATCATGACGCAGTCGGCCTGGCCGCGGTTCTGCAGATGGTGACCGTCCTTCGCTCCTTTCGGCCAGGCGGCGACATCGCCCGCGCGCAGCACCGTTTCGCCGCCGTCCTCGACCAGCACCGCCTCACCCGAGAGGATCACGACAAGCTCGTCCTCCTCGGCATGCCAGTGCCGCTGCGACGACCATGCGCCGGGCTTGAGCACGACATGCGCCGCGCCGAGGTCGGTCAGACCCGCCGCGGGCCGCAAGCGGCGGACCCAGCGGCCGGCGACGTCCTTGTCGTAGGGTGTAGGATAGCCGGTACGGTTGGATTGCGGGATCGCCTCGAGATCGAGCTTGGGCATGGCTGAATGCTCCGGCTGGAAAGCTGTGTCGCGCTCGTCTAACCCGCCTGCATGAACGAGGCCAGAGACCCCGTCGCGCTCGCCGAGGCGCTGATCGCCTGCGAGAGCGTGACGCCGGCGCGTGGGCCCGTGTTTGACGCGCTCGAGGCGATGCTGACGCCGCTCGGTTTCGAAGTGCATCGTTTCATCGCAGGCGAGGGCGCGGACTCGGTCGAGAACTGCTTCGCGATCCGCCGCGGGCCTGCCGGTTCGAGGCATTTCGGCTTTGCCGGCCATCTCGACGTCGTTCCGGCGGGCGAGGGCTGGACCAGCCACCCGTTCGCGCCCGAACGGCGCGAGGCGCCGGGCGGCGAGCTGCTGTACGGGCGCGGCGCGGTCGACATGAAGAGCTCGATCGCGGCCATGGTCGCGGCGGCGGCGGAGATCTCGACCGAGGCCGGTACGCTGAGCTTCATCATCACCGGAGACGAGGAAGGCCCGGCGATCCACGGCACTCGCGCGCTGATCGTGCTGATCCGCGAGCGCGGCGAGGTGCCCGACCTGATCCTCGTCGGCGAGCCGACTTGCGTCGCCAGGCTCGGCGACATGGTCAAGATCGGCCGCCGCGGGTCGATCAACGTCTGGCTGACCGTCGAAGGGCGCGAAGGCCACGTCGCCTATCCGCACCGGGCCGACAACCCGATCCCCAAGCTGGTCGCAATGCTCGCCGAGCTCGACGCGCTGGTGCTCGACGAGGGCACCGACTGGTTCCAGCCGTCGAACCTCGAGATCACCGAGCTGCAGGTCGGAAATCCGGCGCATAACGTTATTCCGCCCAAGGCGGTCGCGCGCATTTCGATCCGCTTCAACGACCTGCACACCGGGGCAGAACTGGCGCACAAAGTCAGCGATATCGCTTCGAAGCACGGGGGCACCGCGGAGCCGATCATTTCGGGCGAGCCGTTCCTCACGGCTCCGGGCGATTTCTCACAACTTCTCGCCGAGGCGATCACGGCCGAGACCGGACTCGACCCCGAGCTCTCCACCAGCGGCGGCACTTCGGACGCGCGGTTCCTGAAGGACCTCGCCCCGGTGATCGACTTCGGGCCGGTCAACGCGACGATGCACAAGCGCGACGAGGCGATCGCCGTCGAGGACCTGCGCGCGCTGACGCGCATCTATCGCCGCATGGCTGTCGCTGCGCTGGAAGGGCAATAGCATGGGCCGGCGGCTGACCTTGTTCATCATGGTCGGGTTCGTTCTCGGCATCGTCGCCGGGTTCGCGCTCAACCACGGCTTCGCCGCCGGCGACCCCGCGCTGGCCCTATGGGCCGACTACCTCAAGCTGCTGCCCGACATGTTCCTGCGGCTGATCAAGATGATCATCGCCCCACTGGTGTTCGGCACGATCGTCAGCGGCATCGCCAGCCTCGGCGACGCGCGCGAGCTCGGCCGGATCGGCGGGCGCGCGCTCGCTTGGTTCGTCGGCGCGAGCCTAATGTCGCTCACGCTCGGGCTGATCCTCGTCAACCTGTTCCATCCCGGCGTCGGCCTGGCGCTCACCGCCGCCACCCCGGTCGGCGAGCTGGCGACGAGCGAGTTTACTCTGCGCCATTTCGTGCTCGAAATCTTCCCGACCAGTGCGCTCGACGCGATGGCGCAGAACAATATCCTGCAGATACTGGTGTTCTCGGTCTTCGTCGGCGTGGCGCTTTCGGCGCTGCGCGAGCGCGGCGAAGTCCTCGTGCGCGCCGCCGAGGCGCTCGCCGACCTGATGCTGCAAGTGACCGACTACGTGATGCGCTTCGCGCCGTTCGCGGTGTTCGGGGCGATGGCCTCGGTCGTCGCGACCAAGGGGCTGGGGATCATCGCCACCTACGGCGTCCTGGTCAGCGAGTTCTACTTCGCGCTGATCCTGTTGTGGGTGCTGCTGCTGTCGATCGGCGCGCTGTTCCTGCGCCGGCGGATCTTCGCGCTGATCCGCTACATCCGCGCGCCGCTGATCCTTGCCTTCTCGACCGCCAGCTCGGAAGCCGCGCTGCCCAAGCTGTTCGAGCAACTGGACCGCTTCGGCGTGCCGCGGCGCATCTCGGGCTTCGTGCTGCCGCTCGGCTACAGCTTCAACCTCGACGGCTCGATGATCTACATGAGCTTCGCGGCGATCTTCATCTCGCAGGCCTACGGCATCCCGCTGACGACCGAGCAGCAAGTGGTCATGCTGCTGACGCTGATGGTCACTTCGAAGGGCATCGCCGGCGTGCCGCGCGCGAGCCTGGTGGTCATCGCCGCGACGCTGACGCAGTTCCACCTCCCGGTCGAAGGCATCGCGCTCCTGCTCGGCATCGACCAGTTCCTCGACATGGGCCGTTCGGCGACCAACGTCGTCGGCAATGCGGTGGCGACGTCGGTCATCACCCAGTGGGAAGGGATGCTCGAGAAGCCGGAACCGGTCGAGCTCGAGCCGCTTCACGCACCGAGCCGCACGCCCGAGCACGGGCGCCAGGGGCTCGACCTCGACTAGGACGCCTTGCGCTTGGGCGGCGCGAGCACTTTCGGTTTGAACGCACACAGCTCGACCACCGGACACCGCCAGCACTCGGGCGTGCGCGCCTTGCAGGTGTAGCGGCCGTGAAGGATTAGCCAGTGGTGTGCGCCGCGGCGAAATGGCTGCGGCACGCGCTTTTCGAGCAGGGCTTCGACCTGCTCGGGCGTCTTGCCCCGCGCGAGATCTGTTCGGTTGCACACGCGGAACACATGAGTATCGACGGGAAAAGCCTCGGCGCTAAACGCGCAGTTGAGCACGACATTCGCGGTCTTGCGACCCACCCCGGGCAGCGCCGTCAGCGCGTCGCGATCGCCGGGCACCTGACCGCCATATTCGGCGACCAGCTTCTCGGACAAGGCGATGACGTTCTTGGCCTTGGTGTTGAACAGCCCGATCGTCTTGATGTGATCCTTGAGCCCGGCTTCGCCCAGCTCGACCATCTGCGCGGGCGTCTTCACCTCGGCGAACAGCTTGCGCGTGGCCTTGTTCACCCCGACGTCGGTCGACTGCGCCGACAGCACCACGGCGACCAGCAGCTGGTAGACGTTTTCGAACTCGAGCTCGGTCTGCGGGTCGGGGTTGTCTTCGGCAAGGCGGCGGAAGAACTCGAAAATCTCGTCCCGGGTCAAAGATCGAGCACCTGCTGCATCGCATAGCGGCCAGGCTCCCGGCCGATCAGCCAGGCGGCGCCGCGCACCGCGCCGTGGGCGAAGATCATGCGGTCCTCGGCGTGGTGGGAGAAGGTGAGGCGCTCCTGCTCGCCCGCGAAGATTACCGTGTGGTCGCCGGCAACGGTGCCGCCGCGCAAGCTGGCAAAGCCGATCGCGCCGGGCTGGCGAGCCCCCGTTACGCCGTCGCGGCCACGTTCGGAATTTTCGGCAAGGTCGATCCCGCGGCCGTCCGCTGTCGCTTGCCCCAGCAGCAGCGCGGTGCCGCTCGGCGCGTCGACTTTCATCCGGTGGTGCATCTCGAGCACTTCGATGTCCCACTCGGGCCCGAGCCTGCTCGCGGCCTCGCGCACCAGGTGCGCGAGCAGCGTGACGCCGAGCGAGGTATTGCCGGTCTGCAGCACCGGGATGGCTCGCGCGGCGCAATCGATGGCGACATGATTGGCCTCATCGAGCCCCGTCGTTCCGACGAGGATAGGCACGCCCGCGCCGATCGCCGCGTGAAGGTTGGCGTCGAGCGCGAACGGGGCGGAAAAATCGAGCAGGACTTCGCTCGCGTCGGCCAGCGAGGCGACGTCGCCGCCCTTGTCGACCCCGCCGGCGACTTCGTGGCCTGCCGCCTCGATGGCGCGCACCAGCGCGTGGCCCATGCGCCCTTCGCTGCCGATGATGCCTATCCGTGCCATTGCGCCTCCCGCTTGACCCGTGCTTCATGCGGCACATGGCCGCCTTCCGCAACATCGTCGTCCTCACCGGCGCGGGGATCAGCGCCGAATCGGGCCTGCGCACGTTCCGCGCGGCCGACGGGCTATGGGAGGATCACCGCGTTGAGGACGTTGCCACGCCCGAGGCGTTCCGGCGCGACCGTGACCTGGTCCAGCGTTTCTACGACGAGCGGCGGGCGAACATCATGGCGGCGCAACCCAACGCCGCGCATGAAGCGCTCGCGCGGCTCGACCGCGAGTGGCCAAGGGACGAAAGCGCCAGTCTCCTGATCGTCACCCAGAACATCGACGACCTGCACGAGCGCGCCGGAGCTGCCCGCGTGCTGCACATGCACGGCGAGGGGCTGTCGGTTTGGTGCACCGCCTGCGACGCGCGCCATCGCTGGACCGGAACCTTGCGCGACGAACCTCCGTGCCCGGCCTGCGGCGAGCGGGCGCTGCGTCCCGACATCGTCTGGTTCGGCGAGATGCCCTACCGGATGGACCAGATCTTCGCCCCGCTCGCCCGCGCCGACCTGTTCGTGTCGATCGGCACTTCGGGCGCGGTCTATCCGGCAGCAGGATTCGTCCAGAAAGCGAAGACCCATCGCGCCCGCGCGCTCGAGCTCAACCTAGAGCGCAGCCAGGGCTCGCACTGGTTCGACGAAACGCGGCTGGGCCCGGCAAGCGAACTGGTGCCGGAGTGGGTCGACGAGGTCCTAGCCGGCTGACGCGCATGCCTTGCAGCCGGGGTCCTTGGCGATGGTCATTGTTCGCATCCCCGGCGCCAGCCCGTCGAGGACATGCAGCTTGCCCCATTGCGGATCGCCGAGACCGCCCGCCGGGGCGAGCAGGACGCGGATAGCCTGAAGCGCCGCGAAGGTGCCGGTCCAGCCGGCCATCGCCCCGAGCACACCGTCTTCGGCGCAGGTGTCGCAGTCGTCCGCATCGAACGCGTCGCCGACGAAGCAGCGGTAGCACGGCTGGCCGGGCAAGTGCCCGGCGAACGCGCCGACCTGGCCCTGGAAACGACCGACCGCGGCGCTCAGCAGCGGCACGCGAGCAGCGACACAGGCGTCGGATACCGCCAGGCGGGTGGCGAAGTTGTCACAGCCGTCGAGCACCATGTCGGCCCCTGCGATAATTTCGGCGGCGTTGTCGGCCCCGATTCTCGTCGTGAAGGGGCGAGCGTCTAGCATCTCGTCGAACCCATTGACCCACACCGCGGCCAGCTCGGCCTTGGCGCGACCTATGCCGGTCTCATCGAAGATCGTCTGCCGCTGGAGGTTGGTCCGATTGACGTTGTCGTCGTCGACCAGCGCCAGCCGGCCGATTCCCGCGCCGGCGAGGTATTGCAGCGCCGGCGAACCGATCCCGCCCAGGCCGATCAGCACGACCTTCGCCTGCGCCAGCGCGGCCTGCCCCGCGCCGCCGATTTCGGGCAGCACGATGTGACGGGCGAAACGGTCGAGACGGTCGCGAGAAAGGGCCATGCGCTCCCCTAGAGCGCGCGCACGGCCCATGTCGACAACCCTGTTGAAGGGTTGCCGACAGGCCGTCCAAAAGTTGTGAACGCGCGGAGGAGAGCGCCTCAGCTTTCCAGCTGTCTCAACAGGCTGCGCACATCGCCGTCCATGTCGGCGTCACGCTTCCTCAGGTCCTCGATCAGCCGCACCGCGTGGATGACGGTCGAATGGTCGCGGCCGCCGAACTTGCGGCCGATCTCGGGGTAGCTGCGCGGGGTGAGCACCTTGGCCAAGTACATGGCCACCTGCCGCGGACGGACCACCGCGCGGGCGCGGCGCTTGCTCGACATCTCCGACCGGTCGACGCGGTAGAACTGGCACACCGTGCGCTGGATCTCGTCGATCGTGATTCGCTTGCGGTTGGCCGAGAGGATGTCGGTCAGCTGCTCTTCGGCCAACTGCAGCGAGACCGTCTGCCCGGTCAGCTGGGCGTAGGCGATCAGCTTGTTGAGCCCGCCGACCAGCTCGCGCACGTTGCGGTTGATCGTCCGGGCGAGGAACTCGATCACGTCGGCCGGCACCTCGAGCGGGGCGAACCGGGTGAGCTTCGATTCGAGGATCGAGCGCCTGAGCTCGATATCGGCCGACTGGATGTCGGCGACGAGGCCCATCGACAGGCGCGAAAGCAGCCGCGGTTCGACCCCGTCGAGCGCCTGCGGCGCGCGGTCGGCGGCGAACACCAGCCGCTTGCCCTCGGCCAGCAGCGCGTCGATCGTGTAGAGCAGCTCTTCCTGCGCGGCGGCCTTGCCGATGATGAATTGGATATCGTCGACCAGCAGCAGGTCGAACGCGCGCAGGCGGGCCTTGAACTCCATCATCTCGTTCGAGCGCAGCGCCTGGACGAATTCGATCATGAAGCGCTCGGCGCTGCAGTAGAAGATGCGCGCGCGGGGATGGGCCTGCAGGTAGCCGTGGCCGATCGCGTGCAAGAGGTGCGTCTTGCCCTGGCCGGTCGCGGCCTTGAGGTAGAGCGGGCTGAACTGCGGGACCTCGGTCTTCGACATGCGCTCGGCGGCGTTGAACGCCAGCACGTTGGTCGATCCGGTGACGAAGGCGGCGAAGGTCAGCGACGGGTCGAGCCCGACCGAGCTGGTGAAGCCGTGCTCGCCGATCGAGGCCATCGCCATCCCGGGGACGGCGTCGTTCGCCGCGCGGTGGCCGAAGCCGTCCTGTCCGCGGAGGTCGAGGTCGCCGAGCTTGCGGCGCCCGGGGTGGACGCCGATGCGGACGTTACGCACTTCGCCGCGGGCGATCTTCCACGCCAGGCTCAGCCGATCGCTGAAGCGGTCCTGCACCCAGTTCGCCGAGAACTCGGTTGGCAGATAGAGATCGAGAGTGCCGGTGTCCTTGCAGAAACCGCCCAGCTGGATCGGCCTGATCCACTGGCTGAACAACTGGTGCCCGAGGTCCTTGCGCAGCCCCTGGCTGATGTCCGCCCAGTCGGCGGCGAGGTCAACGGCTTCCTGGTCCTCGATTTGCCCCACCTTACGGCTCTCCCCTTCGGCAGCCGGATGACCGGCGTGCGCGCCAATTCGAATCATTTCGAACCGTCCCGTCTACTGCGACCCAAACCCCCCAAGACGACACGGTGCGCACATTGCTCCGCCCCTCGCCGGAATCCCCTTCTTGCGAAGGGCGGCGCCCGCCAAACGTCGTCTCATTGTGAGAGCCGAGGCAGTAACTGCCGCGGCCCGTGAGTCGTTCTTAAGAAGCCCTTGCGGCTCAGGGCAAGGGTACGGCTGTAAAAAATGTGAAATATACAGGCTTGACTCGCAGCAACCCCGCGGGCGTGCGTTAAAACCGTTATATTTCAGGACTTTTTGCAGAGCACACAGCGCGAATCGCGGAGAATCCTACACTCTTTCGCGACCCGGCCCGGCGTCTCTCGCAGATGCAAAAAAGGCCGGCGATTTTGGCGCCGGCCTCGTTCCGATTTCGTTCCCTGGCGATCGCCCGGGAAAGCGAATCACATGCCCGCGACTCGCTTGCTGAGGCGGCTCATTTTCCGCGCCACGGTGTTCTTGTGCATCACGCCGCGGGCGACGCCGCGAGCCAGCTCGGGCTGGGCGGCCTTGAGCGCTTCGGCCGCAGCCGACTTATCGCCTCCGGCGATCGCCGTCTCGACCTTCTTGACGAAGCTGCGGATGCGGCTGACGCGGGCGCCGTTGATTTCGGCGCGGAGATTGTTGCGGCGGATGCGCTTCTTGGCTTGCGGCGTGTTGGCCATGCTTGTTCCTCTTTCGGCCGCTTGGCGCGCGGCCGGCAATCGTGTGTCTGTTGAAATTCGGCGAAACAGCTAAGGCTTCGCCGGAAAGCGGCGCCCTTAGCCGGAGGTGAGGCCATCGTCAATCTCTGGCGCGATAGAGACCTTGTCGCTTCAGCCCACTACCGCGAGACCAGGTAGAGCAAGTAAGCCAGAATGGGCAACCCCACCGCGAGACCGATCGCCACCGCACGCAACTTGTAGAGCAGATTCGACAGCTTCTTGTTGCGGTACTTATCGTTGTTGCGCCGCTTTCGGCGGCGCTCAACGCGCACCTCACCGGGCTCGGCCATGCCGTGAAATTCCTCCCCATCGATCGCGGCCGCCCCCTGAGACCACGATCTTTAGCGGCGTAAACTGACGCTGGAGGGTCGTCTACCTGTCTAAAGTTATCGCTGGCACATTGGGCAAAACCAGGTGCTCCGCCCGCCTTGGACGATTCGGCGGATCGCACCGCCGTCGTCGCGGCGGCAGGGCTGGTTTTCCCGGTCGTAAACGTCGAAGCGCTTGGAAAAGTAGCCGAGCTGGCCGTCGGGCCGCGCGTAATCGCGCAAGCTAGAACCGCCCGCCTCGATCGCTTCGCCGAGCACTTCGCGGATCGCGCCGACCAGCCGTTCAAGAGCCGGTTTCGACACCTTGCCCGCCGGTTTCCGCGGATCGATCCGCGCGCGATATAGCGCTTCGCAAACATAGATATTGCCGAGCCCGGCGACGATGCCCTGGTCGAGAAGCAGCAGCTTCACCGCCTGGCGGCGTCCGGCGAAGGCGGCCTTGAGGTGCGCGACGGTCAGTCCCGTTCCCAGCGGTTCCGGGCCCATCGCCACGAAGGGCGGCCATTGCTCCAGCGCACCGGTCGCGACCAGATCGACGAAGCCGAAGCGGCGCGGGTCGCACAGCGCGAAGCGATGCTCGGCGGTTTCGAGCACGAGGTGATCGTGCTTGCCGATCACATCGGGGTCGACCCGCCAGCGCCCGCTCATGCCGAGATGGAACACCATCGTCAGGTCGCGATCGGTGTGGACGAGGCCGTACTTCGCCCGCCGCCCAAGCCCGGTCACGCGCGCGCCGGCTAGCTGCTGGACGAAGCCATCGGGAAACGGGAAGCGCATGTCGGGCCGGTTGAGCGCGACGTGCTCGATCCGCTCGCCGTCGAGATAGCGGGCGAGGCCGCGCACGGTGGTTTCGACTTCGGGAAGTTCGGGCATGCCCAAGCCGGTTAGACGGCAACCGCGCTTCTGTCATCGCCAAGCGACTAAACGGCCCTTATGGGCTTCGCGCCATGCCTGCCGACTCCCGCCAGCTCCGCGCCTTTGCCTTGCTGGCGCTGGTGATGGTGCTGTGGGCCGGCAACTCGATCGTCGGTCGCGCGGTCCGAAACGATGTCGATCCGATGACGCTGGCCTTCGTGCGCTGGGCGGGCGCCTCGCTGATCCTGCTGCCGTTCGCACTGCGCCCCCTGCGGCGCGATTGGCCGGCAATCCGCAGGGCGTGGAAGCCTGTGCTGGTGCTCGGCCTGCTCGGCGTCGGCGCGTTCAACGCGCTGCTCTATTCGGGCCTGCGCTACACCACCGCGACCAACGGACTGTTGCTGCAGGCGGCGATCCCCGCGGCGGTCGTCCTGTTCGACAGGTGGTTCTTTGGGGTGAAAAGCCCGCTACTGCAGAACCTCGGTGTCGTGGGGTCGATCTTAGGCGTGGCGGTAATCGTGTTCGAAGGCGATCCCGCGCGGGCGCTGCGGCTGCACTTCGGTTTCGGCGACGCGCTGATCATGGCGGCCGTGGTGGTCTGGTCGCTCTACACCGTCCTCCTGCGGCTGCGCCCCGCGATCTCGTCAACCAGCTTCGTCGCGGTGACCTTCCTGATCGGCGCGCTGGCGATGGCGCCTTTCTTCGCCCACGACCTCATCAGCGGGGAGCACATCGCGTTCACCCCCAAGGTGCTCGGCGCGTTCGCCTATGTCGCGGTGCTGCCGTCGATCGTTTCGTACTTCATCTTCAACGCCGCCACGCAAACGGTCGGCCCCGCGCGCGCCGGCATAGCGATCACGCTGATGCCGATATTCGGCGCGTTCCTTTCAGCGGCGCTGCTCGGCGAGAAGTTGCACGCCTATCACTTTGCCGGAATGGCGCTGATCCTCGTCGGGATCACCCTGTCGCTGATGGCTCGCCGCGAGCAAGCCGGTTCTGGCGCTCCCGCGGGCGCACCGCTAGAGGACCCGCTATGAGCGAACAGGTTTCCTTCGGTTACGAAGAGGTTGCCCCCGAGGAGAAAACGCGCCGGGTGGGCGAGGTCTTCTCCGGCGTGGCGAAGAAGTACGACGTGATGAACGACGCCATGTCGGGCGGCATGCACCGGCTGTGGAAGGATCGCTTCGTTCGCCGGGTGAAGCCGCAGGCGGGCGAGGCGATCCTCGACATGGCCGGCGGCACCGGCGACATCGCCTTCCGCATGGCCGATTGCGGCGCCGAGGTCACGGTGAGCGACATCAACCAGGACATGCTCGACGTGGGCATCGAGCGGGCGATGAAGCGCGGAATCGACGGCCTGGTCTGGTCGCGGCAGAACGCCGAGGCGCTGACGTTTCCGGACCGGATGTTCGACGCCTACACGATCGCCTTCGGGATCAGGAACGTGACCCACATCGACCGGGCGCTCGCCGAGGCGCACCGCGTGCTCAAGTTCGGCGGGCGGTTCTTCTGCCTCGAGTTCTCGACCACTGAATGGCCGGGCTTCAAGGAGGCCTATGACCTCTACTCACACAAGCTGGTGCCCAGGCTCGGCCAGGCGATCGCCGGCGATGCGGAAAGCTATCGCTACCTGGTCGAATCGATCCGCCGCTTCCCGCCGATGCCCGAGTTCGAGGCGATGATCCGCAAGGCCGGCTTCGCCCGCACCAGGGTCGAACCGATCATGGGCGGGCTGGTCGCCATCCATTCCGGGTGGAAAGTCTAGGGTGACCCGACCCTCGACGCATATCTGGCGGCTCCTCACCTGGGGCCGTACGCTGGCCAAGCACGGCGCGCTACGCGGGATCGAGCGGGATCCCAACACGCCGCAGCCGGTCAAGCGGCTGACACGGATCGCGCGCTTCGGGACGGTGCAGCCGCGCACGCCAGACTACGCCGCCGCGTTTCAGGACATCGGCCCTGCCGCGATCAAGCTCGGCCAGTCGCTGGCCACGCGGCCCGACCTCGTCGGCGAGGAGGCGGCGCGCAACTTGCTGTCGCTGCAGGACGACTTGCCGCCCGTGCCGTTCGAGGCGATTCGAGGCGAGATCGCGCGCAGCTTCGAGGCGCCGATCGACACGATTTATGCCGAGATTGACCCCGTTCCGGTCGGTTCGGCGTCGATCGCGCAAGTCCACCGCGCGATCACCACCGAGGGCAAGCATGTCGCGATCAAGGTGCTGCGCCCCGGCATCCGCGAGCGACTGGCGCGTGACATCTCGACCTACGAATGGGCCGCTGCCCATCTCGAAGCGCTGGGCGGCGAGGCAACTCGGCTGCGCCCGCGGCTGACGATCGCCAATTTCAAGCGCTGGACCAACCGCGAGCTCGACTTGCGCCGCGAGGCGGCTTCGGCCTCCGAGCTCGCCGAGGCAATGCGCGGTTTCGAGGGTTACTGCATTCCCTCGATCGACTGGGACCGGACCAACGGCCGGGTGATGACGATCGAATGGATCGACGGCATCAAGATCTCCGATGTCGAATCGCTCAAGGCCGCTGGGCACGACCTGCCCGCGCTCGCCAGCCGCCTTGTGCTGGCATTCCTGACCCAGGCGATCAGCGCCGGGTTCTTCCACGCCGACATGCACCAGGGGAACCTGTTCGTGCGCCCCGATGGGGCGATCGTGGCGATCGACTTCGGCATCATGGGACGGATCGACCGGCGCGCGCGGCAGTGGCTGGCGGAAATCCTCTACGGCCTGACCACCGGCGATTATCGCCGTGTGGCCGAGATCCACTTCGAGGCGCAATACGTGCCGAGTTATCATTCGGTCGACGAGTTCGCGACTGCGCTGCGTGCGGTGGGCGAGCCGATGCGCGGCAAGCCGGTCAGCGAGCTGTCGGTCGGGCAGATGCTCGACGGGCTGTTCGCGATAACCCGCGACTTCGACATGCAGACCCAGCCGCACCTCTTGCTGCTGCAGAAGACGATGGTGATGGTCGAGGGCATCGCCACCCAGCTCGATCCCGAGATCAACATGTGGGACGTTTCGGCGCCTTACGTGAAGGGCTGGATTCGCGACGAGCTGGGGCCCGAAGCCGCGCTCGCCGACCGTGTCCGCACCGATGTGCAGACGCTGCTGCGCCTGCCGGCGCTGGTCCGGCGAATCGAGGAGATGTTCCCGCCGCGCGGCGGCGCGCCGGAACAGCCGCCGCTGCCCGAGATCAAGCTGATGTGGGACCAGAACGGGCTGTGGCCGCTGCGCCTGCTCGGTTATGCCGTGGCCGCGCTCGCCGGTGCGGCGCTGGTCTGGGCTGCGCTCGCTGCGAGATGGCTCGGCTGAGCCGATGAGACGGGGGGCGCACGCGTACGACCGCTTCGCGCAACAGCCGCCCGGCGCGGCCTGGGCCGTGCTCGTGTGCCTGGTGCTGGTCCTCGCGGCCGCGGTGTGGACCGCGCTGCCTCCGCACCTTGTCGCTGCCCCGACCGCCAACGGCCAACCATCGTCCGCACCCTCGACGTCGGCCAAGCCGACCCGCGACCGGGACCTGGTGCTGTACGAGCGGATCGCCCAACGGGTTGCTGCCGGCGACGACTACTATGTCGCGGCGGTGCAGGAGCAGCGGGCGGGCAACTATCCGGTGCGCCCGGGCATTGCCGTCCGGCTGCCGACGCTCGCCCTGCTCGCCGCCTCGCTCGGTCCCAACGGCTTGCTCGCGCTGGCCTCGCTGCTCGGGCTTGGCACGTTGGCGGCGTGGTGGCAGCGTCTGGGCGAGGAACCCGGAGGGGCCGAGCGGCGCGTCTTCGTCATGCTGCTGCTCGTCATCGGCGCGATCGTCGGGCTCAAGCCGCAATATATCTTCGTGCACGAAGTCTGGGCCGGGCTCTTGCTCGCGCTGGGCGCCGGATTGCACCGCCCGGGCCGATGGCGCGCCGCGTGGCTGCCGATCGCGCTGGCACTCGCGATTCGCGAGCTCGCCTTGCCGTTCGTGCTGCTGCTCGCGGCGATAGCGGCCTGGCGGGGCGACCGGCGCGAGTGCGCGGCCTGGCTGGCGCTGATTGTGCTGTTCGCCGTCGGTCTCGCCTGGCACTTGCATGAGGTCGGCCGGCTTCTGTTGCCGAGCGATCGTCCTTCGCCGCCGTGGCTGGTGTTTCGCGGCCTCGGCGGGTGGACCGGCAACGTGATCGATTCGACCCTGCTCCACATGCTGCCGCATCGGCTGGCCGCGCCGCTGGCGCTGCTGCCGTTACTCGGCTGGGCGGGGTGGAAAAGCCGCCTGGGGGTCTTCTACACGCTGCTCCTGACCGGCTACGGGGTGCTGTTCATGATCGCCGGTCGCGCCAACAACTTCTACTGGGCCCTCGTGGTCACGCCCGCGTGGTTCGTCGGCTATGCTTTCGTGCCGATGGCACTCCGTTCGCTGCTTGCCAGCGCCCGCGGGATCAGGTGATAGCGCGCCGGTGAGGGCGATTCCGGACATCGTCGGCTGGTGGAGCGCGATGGAGCGGCCGTTGCAGCGGTTGCCCGCGTGGGGCGCGGCCCTGGTGCTGGCGGTCACGGTCGCGCTGTGCGTGTGGGCCGGACCGGCGGAGTACAGCTATGGCCATCACGCCGCTTCGGAAAATCAGAAGCGGCTGAAGCACGGCGCCCGGCGCGACTTCGACCTGTACGAGACGATCGACAAGCGCGTCGCCCGCGGTGAGAGCTACTGGCACGCCGCCGAGGCCGAGCAGCGCGGCAGCCGTTACCCGACCAAGCCCTTCGTCGCCGTGCGCACGCCGATGCTGGCATGGGGCTACGTGGTCTGGGGCCTGTTAGGCTGGCGCGTGATCGCGATCGGCCTGTGGTGCGTGACGGTGGCCGGGATGATCGGGCTGCTCGCGGGCCGCAGCAAGTGGTACGAGCGGGCCGCCGCGGCCCTCCTCGCCGCGGTGTTCGGCTCGGTCGCGTTCCTGGTCAAGGTCGGCCTCAGCCACGAGATTATCGGTGGCCTGTTCGTGTCGAGCTCGCTGGTCCTGTACCGGCCGCAGCGCTGGTGGCCGGCTCTGCTCCTGGCCGCGTGCGGGCTGGCCGTGCGCGAGCTGGCGCTGCCGTTCTTGCTGCTGTGGGCGGTCTTTGCCGCCTCGCAGCGCCGCTGGCGCGAATTCGCCGCGGTGGCCGCGGTCGTCGCGCTGTTCGCTCTCGGACTGTTCCTGCATGCGCAAGCGGTTATCGCCGAGCGCCTTCCCGGCGACCTCCAGTCGCAAGGGTGGACCGGGTTGCAGGGCCTGAAATTCCCGCTTTACGGACTCATGTCGGTAACCCCGCTCGGCAGGCTATGGTGGTGGCTCGGGCCGCCGCTGGCGCTGCTGCCGCTCCTCGGCTGGGTGTCGCTCGGCGGCCGCCGGGGCCTGTTCGCGACCTTGTGGTTCGCCGGCTATCTCCTCGCAGTCTCGCTGTTTGCGCGGCAGGAGAACTTCTACTGGATGTCGCTGATGCTGCCGGCTTACGGCGCAGGGCTGGCGCTGGTTCCGCGCGCGCTGGCCGACCTTGTCAGTGCTCTTCGCCCACGGCCTCGTGCGGCAGGTGCCGGCTTGCCAGCAACGTAACCGCGACAGTCGCGCCTTCGACCAGCATCGGAAGCCAGAATTCGGGTGTCGCGCCGTCGACGACCGCGGTCACCAGCCGACCCGTGAAGGCGATCGCAAACAGCGCCGCCGGCACCAGCAGCAACTCACCGTTGCGGGTCCACGCGCCCCAGATCATGCAACCGCCGCCGACGACGAAGAACGCGGTCATGTCCGCGCGCATGACCGCCAGGCCGGGCACGCCGTCGGGCAGCAGGGCGAAGCTCGCTCCGGTGCTTTGCGGCTGGAAGAAGAAGCCGAGACCGATCAGCACGAAAGCGATGCCGCCGATCATGGCGAGCGCGGTAAGCACGAAACGCATGCGGGTTCCTCCTCGTTCGGGCGCGACCATGCCCGAGCGCGCGCCGCTAGGCAAAACTTAACCATCGCAAGGCATGTCTGGCCTTGGACGGAGCGCCCGGTTAAGGTGCGTCCAGCGTATGGGATTGCGGGAGGACACTTAGGGAAGCATGGCGCAGCCACGCATCCTTCTCGTCGTGGGCGGCGGAATCGCCGCCTACAAGGCCTGCGAGCTCGTCCGCCTTATCAAGAAGGGCGGGGGCGAGGTTACCTGCGTGCTCACCTCGGGCGGGGCGCAATTCGTCACGCCGATGAGCCTGGCCGCGCTTTCCGGCAACCAGGTGTTCTCGAGCCTGTGGGATCTCAAGGACGAGGCCGAAATCGGCCATATCCAGCTCAGCCGCCAGGCCGACCTGGTCGTCGTCTGCCCTGCCACTGCCGATCTGATGGCCAAGATGGCTGCCGGGATCGCCGACGATCTCGGCACCACGCTGATCCTCGCCACCGACAAGCCGGTCCTCGCGGTCCCTGCGATGAACGTGCGCATGTGGGAGCACGAGGCGACGCAGCGCAACGTCGGCTTGCTCAAGAAGGCCGGCGTGCGCGTGATGCCGCCCGAGGAAGGCGAGATGGCCTGCGGCGAGTTCGGCGCCGGCCGCCTGCCCGAACCCGAGATGGTCTGGCTCGAGATCGCCGACATGCTCGGGCTCGATCCGGGTGACGCGGGCCCCCAGCAAATCGCCGATTACCTCGAGGCGCTCGAGCCCGAGGATGAACCTGAGGCGGAAGAAACGCATTCGCGCTTCGGCAGCCTCGGCGGGCTGCTTGCGTCGATCATCCCGCGCAGCACGCCGCGGCGGATCGAGGAGCACGAAGTCGAGTTCGACGAGACGGCGTTCGCAACCTTTGCCGACGAGCAAGAGGAGGTGCTGGCCGAGCCCGACCTGTCGGCCCCGATCCTGGCCAGGAAGGGCGCGGCCAAGGCCGCCCCGCCGACCGATGCGGAAGCGCTCAATCACGAGGTCAATCCCAACCAGGTCGCGCCCGAATCGGCCGCTCCGGTCGAGGCGCCCGCGCCGGTCGCCCAAGCCGAAGTGAAGGAAGCCGCGCCGGAACAGGCGTTCGTCGCGGATCCGGCCAACGATCCCAAGAAGGGCCCGCTCAAGGGCAAGCACGTGCTGGTCACCGCCGGCCCGACTTACGAGCCGCTCGACCCCGTGCGCTACATCGCCAATCGTTCGAGCGGGAAGCAGGGCTTCGCCATCGCGGCCGCCGCCGCCGCTGCGGGCGCCAAGGTGACGCTGGTCTCCGGCCCGGTCCATCTCGAAACGCCGCCGGGGGTCAAGCGCATCGACGTCGAAAGCGCGGAGCAGATGGCCAAGGCGGTAAAGACCGCGCTGCCCGCCGACGTCGCGGTGCTGGTGGCCGCGGTGGCCGACTGGCGGACCAAGGAATACCTGCCCTACAAGCTCAAGAAGCGCGGCGACGCCCCCCCGGCGCTGCTGCTGACGGAAAACCCGGACATCCTGGTGTCGGTGGCCGGAGACCGCAAGCGCCCCAAGCTGGTGATCGGCTTCGCCGCCGAGACAGAAGAGCTGCTGTCCAACGCGCGCAAGAAGCGCAAGAACAAGGGCGCCGACTGGATCGTCGCCAACGACGTATCGGGCGACGTGATGGGAGGGGCCGACAACCAAGTCACACTGGTCAAGGAAAACGGCGAGGAAACCTGGGATCCGATGAGCAAGATGGACGTGGCCAAGCGACTGGTCGAACGGATCGTCGATGAGCTTGCCTGAAGGCGTGGCCGTCCAGATCAAGCGGTTGCCGCACGGCGAAGGCCTCGATCTCCCGCGTTATGCCACCGCCGGCGCCGCCGGTATGGACGTGCTTTCGGCGGAGGACGTGACACTGGCGCCGGGTGCCCGCCATGCTGTCGCCACCGGCCTCGCGGTCGCCATCCCGCCGGGTTACGAAATCCAGGTCCGCCCGCGCTCAGGCCTCGCCCTCAAGCACGGCATCGGCGTGCCCAACACGCCGGGCACGATCGATTCAGACTATCGCGGCGAGCTCAAGGTGATCCTGATCAACCACGGGCGCGAACCGTTCGCGATCCATCGCGGCGACCGCATCGCCCAGCTGGTCCTCGCGCCGGTCACGCTGGCGGAATGGGACGAGGTCGCCGAGCTCGATGACACGGCGCGCGGCGCTGGCGGGTTCGGGTCGACCGGGGGTCACGGAGCGCTCTAAGGCCGCGTTCAGGACCAGTGATAATTGATGAAGATGATCGAGGCGCGGAACAGCGCCTTCACCGGGTTGCCCTGCGCATCGTGCGCCGGCTTGAACCGCGCCACGGTCTTGAGCGCCTCGCAGGAATCCTCGCCAAATTGGGGCAACCAGGTCGACACTTGCACGACGCAATCGCGCGCGCGACCCTTCTCGTCGACCGTCATGCGCACTTCGGTCATGCCGCTGATGAGATTGAGCAGCGCGACGTTCGGATACTTCATGTGCCAATTGGCTTCGCCTGGATGCAGCAGCTCCGGCTGCGTCGCCACCGTGGCTCCGGCGGAAGCCGCGGCGCTCCATTTCGCTTCGAGAGCCCGGGTGCAAGCGTCGAGCCGGTCGATTGCACCCGTCATGTCGCCGAGTTGAAAGGTCAACGGGCCGGAGTTGGGCACCTGAAGCGAGAGGACTTGCGCCGAGCGATCGATTGTGGCGGCGGTCTGCGCGACGGCGCCTTGGTAGTAGTAAATTTCCCCATATTGCCCGACATCGTGCCAACTCGCGGCGAAGACCGCCGTCCCCACGCCGTTCCATTTGCCTAGGATCGCGTAGGTATCCTTCGAGGGCAGCGCGCTGCCAAACCTGACTTGCGCGACTTCGGCACGCTGCGGAAGCAACGGAAGCGCGGGGCTGCGGACCACGACATGATAGGGCGTAGTCATGCCGAAAGACTGGATCAGTACTTCGGCTTTCTGTCCGTCGGCGTCGATGGAGCGAGAGATGTAACAATTTTCAGGAGCTTGCCCGAGCACCCAGGCGTCGCCTTGCACAGCCGGCGCTTGCGCCGGCGCCGGTCCGGTCAGTGCCGCCAGAGCCGCAGCGGCAACCCATGCGGCGATCGATCCCGCTGAAATTCGCATGCCCGTGTCCTCCCCCAAGAAGAGGATGACCTAGCGGCGCAGCCAGCACAAGGCCTTGCGGCAAACGAAAAGGGCGGGCCGCGATCGGCCCGCCCTTGTCATTTCCACGACTCTCGGCGTTTCAGTAGCCGCGCTTCACCGGCTTCTTTTCCGGTGCGATCGAGATGCGCACGGTCTCGCCCGAGTTGCCCGGGAAGTCGGTGAACATTGCCTCGACCAGGTTCGGCACGAGGTACTGCAGGTGGTTCGAGGTCGAAACCGCCTCGGCCTTGCCTTCGAACAGCCGGGCGCCGTCCGCCGCGCGGTCGATCTTCAGGTCGATGCCGCTGGTGTAGACGGTATAGCTTTCGATGTCGGGACCGCCGAAGAACGGATCGTACCAGCCGAAGCCCCACGGGGCGTACGGATAGCCGATGTACCCGTGCCCGTGATACCCGCGATAAAATCCGGGGTAGCTGTACCAGGACGAGTAGAACGGATCGTAGAACCCGGGCGTCGTGGTCACCCGTTCGCGGCCGTGGTCGACTCCGTAGCCGAAGCGCACGAGCAGGGTCGCCTGCGCCGGATTGTCGACCGGGCGGTAGCCCAGCGATGCGAGGTGGTCGGCGACGTGCTGCGCGTACTGGTGGAACTCGAGGCCGTTGGCCAGCGCGGGGTCTTCGGGCACGACGGTGAACGTCTGCCCCGTGGGCGCAGGAAGCTGGCTCGAGAAGTGCGAGACGTTGGCGTTGAACGGTGCTTCGCAGGCGGCGAGGCCGGCAAGCGCCAGCGACACCAGGGCGACTTTCACCGCGCGGCCGAAGGTGGAAGTGATCTGCATGGGTTCAACCTCTCTCACGTGGTAACCGCTCCCGCCATCCGGGGTTCACCGGATACGAGGCTTCAACGACAGTCCGTGCGATAGATATGACGGGCTGAACCGCGATTGAATACAGCGATTGTGAAAAATGCTTTGTTTAGAGGTATTTGTCGTGAGCCCTGCAGCCTCCGCTATCAACAATCCCGCTAGCCGCGCACCAACCCGAGCGCGCTGTATGTCGCCGAAAGCGTCGACGCGCCCATGTCTCGCGCCTTGCTGGCGCCGCGGGCGAGGATCGCATCGAGCGATTCGCGGTCGTGGCGCAGCTCGTTGAAGCGCGCGGCGATCGGCGCGAGCACCTCGACCATCAGCTCGCCGAGCGCGGGCTTGAACGCGCCGAAGCCTTGCCCTCCGTGCTCGCCCAAAACGGCGTCGACCGTCTTGCCGGCGAGCGCGGCATAGATCGCCACCAGGTTGAGCGCTTCGGGCCGCCCCTCGAGCCCGGCGGCCTCGCTCGGCAGCGGCTCGGGATCGGTCTTGGCCTTCCTGACCTTGCGCATGATCTCGTCCGCATCGTCGCTCAGGTTGATCCGGCTCATCTCCGACGGGTCGGACTTGCTCATCTTCGCGGTCCCGTCGCGCAGGCTCATGATCCGCGCCGCGTCGGGCGGCACGATCGGCTCGGGCAGGGTGAACACGGGCGCATCTTCGCTGGCGAAGTCGTTGTTGAACTTCTGCGCGATGTCGCGGGCGAGCTCGAGGTGCTGCTTCTGGTCTTCGCCCACCGGCACGTGGGTCGCCTGGTAGAGCAGCACGTCGGCCGCCTGCAGCACCGGATAGGAGAACAGCGCCACGCTCTGCCCTTCGCGGTTCTTGCCCGCCTTGTCCTTCCACTGCGTCATGCGGTTGAGCCAGCCCATCCGCGCGGTGCCGCTCAGGAGCCATTGCAGCTCGGCGTGCGCGGGCACCTGCGCCTGATTGAACAGCACCGAGCGCTTGGGGTCGATGCCGCATGCGACCAGCGCCGCGGCCATTTCGAGGGTCGCCGCCTTCAGCTCGGCGGGATTGTGCGGCAGGCTGATCGCGTGGAGGTCGGCGAGGAAGAACAGGCACTCGCTGCCCGGCTCCATCTCGTCCTGCATCCGCACCCAGTTGCGGATCGCGCCAAGATAGTTGCCGAGGTGGAGGTTGCCGGTGGGCTGGATGCCGGAAACGACGCGCATGATTTTGGCCTTTTTGGAAATTAGATCAGAGATGGCTGCCCGTTCGGCCGGGCAGGAGCGCTAGCTCAGGCGCGCCATCGCCAGGCCGCCCGGCCGCAAACCGCAAGGCGCAGCGCTGTCCGTTCGAGGAGGGCGGATCGGTCCATGCGCGCGCCAATATCACAAAGGACGCTGCGCGAAACCCCTAGTCCGCGGGCGGGGCCGGCGCTCGCTTGCGGCGGAGGAACTGAAGATCGTCGCGGCTGAATGCGCCGAGCGCGAATGTGGCGACGGCGTAAATCATCGCGCCCGCGCCGCACAGGACGAGCAGCGCGGCGAACCGCACCATCCAGGTGCCATGGGTGTAAGGCATGATCGGTCCTCGCAGGAACCAGATCACCGCCCCCATCGCCAGTGCGGAAAGCAACAGGCGCCAGGCGCGGCGCTTCAGCCGGGCGTCCGGCACGAAATGGCCGCGCTTGCGCAAGGTTGCGTAAAGCAGCCAGACATTGACCGACGAGGCGATCGCGGTCGCCAGCGGCGGCCCCATGTGCGCGAGGGGCAGGATCAGCGCGAGGTTGAGAATCAGGTTCACGACCATCGACAGCACGGCGTAGCGCACCGGCGTTCGCGTATCCTGCCGGGCATAATACCCTGGCGTCAGCACCTTCACGAGCACGTAGCTCGGCAGGCCGATGGAAAAGGCGGCCAGCGCCTGCGCCGTGTAATGGGTGTCGGTGGGGTTGAAGCGGCCATAGCCGAACAAGGCTGATGCGATGGGCTCGCCGCACAGCACCAGGCCTACGGTCGCGGGCAGGGTCAGTAGCAAAGCCAGCTCGAGCCCGCGGTTCTGCGTCTCGATCGCGGCCTGTTCCTGGCCGGAGCCGAGCTGGCGCGAGATGGTCGGCAGCAATACCGTGCCCAGGCCAATGCCGATCAGGCCGAGCGGAAGCTGGTTCAGCCGATCGGCCATGTAGATGTAGGTCACCGAGCCGTGCGACAGCAGCGCCGCCGCGAGCGCGGTCGAGATCACCAAGTTGATCTGCACCGCCCCGGCGCCGGCCGCCGCAGGCCAGATCAGCGCCAGCAGGCGCTTGACGTCGGGATCGAGACGCGGAAGCCGCGGCTTGAGCCGGACCCCCAGCTGGCGGCACGCCATCCCCAGCCAGATCAGCTGCAGCAGGCCCGAAACCGTCACGGCAATCGCCTGGGTGCGCGCGGTGATCAGCGGATCGGCGGAGTGAAAACCGAGCAGGGCGACGATCAGCGTCAAGTTGAGCAGGATCGGCGCCGCGGCGTTGACCCAGAACTTGTGCAGCGAGTTGAGGATGCCGCCGAACAGCGAGACCAGACTGATCAGCATCAGGTAGGGGATGGTGATCCGCGACAGCATGACCGCAAAGGCGAACTGCTCGTGGCTCACGCCGTGGAACTTGCCCGACAGCGCTAGCGTCACCGGCCAGGCGAACACCTCGAGCACGACGGTCATGACGATCAGCACCGGCAGCAACACCGCCATCGCCCGTTCGGCAAAGGCGATCCCGGCCGGCAGGCCCGGCCCGTCGGGATCCGAGACCTTGTGGTTGAACATCGGAATGAACGCCGACGCGAACGCCCCTTCCGCAAACAGCGCGCGGAACATGTTAGGCAGACGGAAGGCGACCAGGAACGCATCCGAGGCGAAGCTGGCGCCGATGTAGCGCGCGAACAGCGAATCGCGCACGAGGCCGAGGATGCGGCTGAGCAGCGTCAGCCCGCCGATCGTTCCGACGTTGCGAACCAGGCTCACGCGGCGGTTTCCCTTCCCATTCGCCCGGAGTGTAGAGTGTCTATCACCTCAGCGCGAACGCGAAGGGAGCGCGCGATCAGGCCTCGCCCGCGGGTTCGCCGACTTCCTGCTGCTGCGCCTGGAGTTGCTGCAAGTAGATCGCGCCGAAGTCGATCGGATCGAGCACCAGCGGAGCGAAGCCCGCGTCGCGCGTCGCGTCGGCGATCACCCGGCGGGCGAACGGGAACAGGAAGCGCGGCGCCTCGGAATAGATGAACGCGTGCTTGTGCTCGTCGGGCATGTTGCGCATGCCGACCAGCCCGCAATAGGCCAGTTCGACGATATAGGCGGTGCCCTGCTGCATCTTGGCGGTGACCGAGATCCGCAGCGTCACTTCCTGCACTTCATCGCTGATGATCCGCCCGGCGATGTTGAACTGCACGTCGAGCTCGGGGGTCTCGGTCCAGGCGAACGAATCCGGCGCCTTGGGGTTTTCGACCGAAAGGTCCTTCACGTATTGCGTGATGATCCCGGCGACCGGCGCCGTGTCGGCGCCATTGCCGTTCGACTGCGGATTGAGATCGGTGAGGACGTCGCCTTCTTCGGCCATGAACTGGTTCTTTCTTGTCGGAATGGGTCGAATTTCGCGCCGCGACTAGCAGCCGTGTGACACGCCCGCAACGGAAACGGACCGAGCGCTCGCGAATTGCGGCAGTGCGGACATTCCGGAGTTGTTCATTTGTAATTCGCTCCTATCTCGGGCACAATCGGAACTAAGAGCCCACCGGGTGCTTTTCCGGGTGAAACGGGACTGTAGTGTAGTGATTTACGAGATCGTCATCCTCGCCATGATCGCGGCCTTCCTGGGCTTGCGGCTCTATTCGGTGCTCGGCCGCCGGGCGGAGCACGAGGAAGAGCCGATTCCGCAGCGCTTCGACGCCGGCGAGGGAGCCAACGCGCCCAAGCCCGTCCTCCCTCCGGGCCAGCAGACTTTGCGTCCGCAGCGCGAACTTAGCGGCGTTCCGGCGGCGACCGAGCGCGGCATTCGCGAAATCGCCGCGGCCGACCGCCGTTTCGACCTGCTGCCGTTCATCGATGGCGCCAAGGCGGCTTACGAGATGATCCTCGAAGCGTTCTGGCGCGGCGACAAGGCCGAGCTCAATCAGCATTGCGACCGCGACGTCTATGACAGCTTCGCCGCGGCCATCGATGCGCGCGAGGCAGCCGGCGAGACGCTCGACAATCGCCTGATCCGGATCGAGGAAACCTCGATCCATTCGGCTACCCTCGACGGCAAGATCGCCCGCATCGCGGTGCGCTTCGTCGCCGATATCGCCACGGTCACGCGCGACAAGAACGGCACCGTCATCGCCGGCTCGCTCGACGACGCAATCGAAAGCCGCGACATCTGGACCTTCAAGCGCGACGTCACCTCCGCCGGCCCCGACTGGGTGCTCGACGAAACCGACGAGGGCTGATGGCCTGACATGTCGGGGAGGGGTCGCGGGCTGATCGGCAGATACGCCGCCGCCTTCGCCACCATCCTGCTGCTCGGCAGCTGCGGTCCGCTGATCCCGCCCGGTGAACAGCCCCGCCCGCCGGTTGCGCCCGCTCCCGCCAATGCGCTGCTTGCCGGCATTGCCGCTGGTCCTTCCATCGCGTCGTACGGCCTTGCGCAGGTGAAAGCCTCGGCTGCGCTGGCGTCGTTCCAGCAAAGCTGCCGGCAATTGCTCCGCCGCGAGGACAAGAGCGGCCTGACCCGGCCCGAGGACTGGCAAGGCGCTTGCACCGCCGCGGCGAGCTGGCCGCGCGACGATGCCGTGCGCTTCTTCGACAGCTATTTCGAGACGGCCCGCGTCGGCGACGGCAAGAGCTTCGTCACCGGGTACTACGAACCCGAGATCGCCGGCCAGCGCACCCAAGGGCCGGGGTTCGCGGTGCCGGTCTACGGGCTGCCGAGCGACCTCGTGCGCGGCTGGCCGGACGACACTCCGCCCGAACAGCGCACCGGCAAGGGCCAGCTCGGCCGCTATGACGAAAGCGGCAAGTTCGTTCCCTACTACAGCCGCGCCGAAATCGAGGGCGGGGCGCTCGCCGGCAAGGCGCCCGTGATTGCCTGGGTCGCCGATCCGATCGAGCTGTTCTTTCTCGAAATCCAGGGCTCGGGCCGGTTGCGCGCGCCCGACGGCAGCGTGATGCAGCTCGGCTATGCGGGGCAGAACGGGCGTGGCTACACGGCGCTCGGGCAGGTGATGAAGCAGCGCGGGCTGATCGGCGAGGGCACGGCCTATCCCACGTCGATGCAGGGGATCATCCAGTATCTTCGCGACCATCCGGCCGAGGCGAAAGGCCTTATGGACCTCAACGAGAGCTGGGTGTTTTTCCAAGAGTTGCCCGGCGACAGCCCGATCGGCTCGCTCGGGGTGCCGGTGCGGCCGCAAACCTCGGTCGCCGCAGATCCGGCGTTCGTGCCGCTCGGCGCGCCGGTGCTGATCGACGCCGACCGGCCGGAAGTGAACGGTCTGTGGGTGGCGCAGGACGTCGGCGGCGCGATCAAGGGCGCCAACCGCTTCGACAGCTTCTGGGGCGCGGGCGATCAGGCGCGGCAGGTCGCCGGGGGAATGAGCGCGCGTGGGCAGGCGCTGGTGCTGGTCCCCAAGGGCACACTCGCGCGCCTCAATGCGCGATGAAGGCGCCAAGGGGGCTGAGCGAAGACGAGGCCGCCGCCTGGGCCCGGCTGGCGGCGACGGTGAAGCCGATGCGCGCGATGCCTGCCCGCAAAGCTATCGCGCCCGTGGTCGTCGAGCCCGCGAAAGCGATCGCCAAGGCCCCCAAAGGCCGCGTGCCGCCGCCACGACCGCAACCGGCTGCGCCGCCTCCGCCGCCGGGACCGGGCCTCGACTCGGCCTGGGAACGCAAGCTCACGCGCGGCACGCTCGCGCCCGATTTCACGCTCGACCTGCACGGTCACACGCTGGCCTCGGCACACACTCGGCTCGACCACGGGCTCGCGCAGGCCAAGGCGCTGGGCGCGAGGGTGGTGCTGGTGATTACCGGCAAGCCGCGCCCTTCCGAGGCGGCCGACCGCGGCGAGCGGCGCGGCGCGATCCGCGCCAAGGTGCTCGACTGGCTCGCTGCCGGCCGGCACGCGCCGTCGATCTCCGCCATACGAAAAGCGCACCGCCGCCACGGGGGCGACGGTGCGCTTTATCTGGTCCTCAGGAAGGCTCGCTGAGGCTTACGCCGCCTTGTGGTACTTGGCGTAGCTGAGGTCGTAGCGGTCGGCGTTCATGACCTTGGTCCAGGCCTTGACGAAGTCCTTGACGAACTTCTCCTGCCCGCCCTTCTGGGCATAGACCTCGCCGACCGCGCGCAGCTCCGAATTCGACCCGAAGATCAGGTCGGCCCGCGTCGCGCGCCATTTCTCGCCGCCGTCCTTGCGGTCGGTCGCGACGAATTCCTGGTCGTCCGAGCCCTCGACCGCCTTCCAGACATTGGTCATGTCGTAGAGGTTGACGAAGAAGTCGTTGGTCAGCTGGCCCGAGCGCTTGGTGAAGTGGCCGTGGCCGCGCTCGCCGTGGTTTGCGCCGAGCACGCGCAACCCGCCGATCAGCACGACCATCTCGGGCACCGACAGGCCGAGCAGGCTGGCCTTGTCGAGCATCATTTCCTCGGTCTTCACGCTGAGCTTCTTCTTGCCGACATAGTTGCGGAAGGCATCGGCTTCCGGCTCCATCACCGCGAAGCTGTCGCCGTCGGTCTGTTCCTCGGTCGCGTCGCCGCGGCCGCCGGTGAACGGCACCGCCACGTTGCCGCTGGCGTCCTTGATCGCCTTCTCGAGCGCGACCACGCCGCCGAGCACGATGGCATCGGCGAGCGACAGGTTGCCGCGCACCTCGTCGAGCTTGGCGAGGACCATCGAAAGCATGGCAGGCTCGTTGACCTCCCAGTCCTTCTGCGGCGCGAAGCGGATGCGCGCGCCGTTGGCGCCGCCGCGGTGGTCCGACTTGCGGTAGGTCGAAGCCGAGGCCCAGGCGGTCTTGATCAGCTGGCTGACGGTGAGGCCGCTCGCCGCGATCCGCCCCTTCGCCGCCGCAACGTCGGCGTCCGACGGCATGGTCCCGGCGGGGATCGGGTCCTGCCAGATCAGGTCTTCGGCCGGCACTTCCGGCCCGAGGTAGCGCACCTTGGGGCCCATGTCGCGGTGGGTGAGCTTGAACCACGCGCGCGCCCAGGCGTCCTTGAACGCTTCGTGGTCGTTGCGGAACTTCTCGCTGATCACGCGCAGCTCGGGGTCCATCTTGAGCGCCATGTCGGCGGTGGTCATCATCGTGGGGACCTTGATGTTCGGGTCCCACGCCGCCGGGGCCATGTCTTCCGGCTTCTGGTTGATCGGCTGCCACTGCTGCGCGCCCGCCGGGCTCTTCACCAGCTCGTAGTCGTAGTCGAGCAGCAGGCGGAAGTAGTTCTCGCTCCAGTGGGTCGGGGTGTTGACCCACGAGCCCTCGAGGCCGCTGGTCACGGTGTGCTCGCCGCAGCCGCTGTTATTGGTGCTGACCCAGCCGAACCCTTGCGCGGCGAGGTCGCCGCCGGCCGGGGCCGGGCCGAGCTTCGACGGATCGCCGTTGCCGTGCGCCTTGCCGAAGGTGTGGCCGCCGGCGGTGAGCGCGACGGTCTCTTCGTGGTTCATCGCCATGCGCTCGAACGTGACCTTGATGTCGCGCGCCGATTGCAGCGGGTCGGGATTGCCGCCCGGGCCTTCGGGGTTGACGTAGATCAGGCCCATCTGGATCGCCGCGAGCGGCCCTTCGAGCATTTCCATGCCGTGCGCCGGGTCGATGCGGGTCTGCACGCCTTCGTTGACCCACTTGTCTTCCGAGCCCCAGTAGATGTCGCGCTCGGGCTCGAACACGTCGGCGCGGCCGCCGCCGAAGCCGAAGGTCGGGCCGCCCATCGATTCGATGGCGACGTTGCCGGCGAGGATGAACAGGTCGGCCCACGAGATGTTCTGGCCGTACTTCTGCTTGATCGGCCAGAGCAGGCGGCGGGCCTTGTCGAGGTTGCCGTTGTCCGGCCACGAATCGAGCGGGGCGAAGCGCTGCTGCCCGCTGTTGGCGCCGCCGCGCCCGTCGGCGGTGCGGTAGGTGCCAGCCGCGTGCCAGGCCATGCGGATGAAGAACGGGCCGTAATGGCCGTAGTCGGCCGGCCACCAGGGCTGGCTGTCGGTCATCAGCGCGGTGAGGTCGGCCTTCAGGCCCTTGTAATCGACCGCGTTGAACGCCTCGGCATAATCGAAATCCTCGCCCAGCGGGTTGGTCGGGCCGTTGGGATTGAGGATTTCCGTCGCCAGCATCTCGGGCCACCAGTCCTTGTTGGTGCGGCCGAGCAGCGCGCGCACGCCGCCGCCATGGGGGACGGGGCAACCGCCTTCGATCGATCCAGTCTTGGCGTCCATGGTGTCTCTCCTGTGTCGTGTTGAGCGGGCGCGACTCATGCCGCGCCAAAATGACAGGACGACACTAGCAAGCGGCGAGGCGGGGGCGAAGCGGGATAGTCCGATAAGGTTGAGTGAATAAATCAATCAACGCTGATTGATTTAGATCATCGATTAAAGCTCATCCGATTGAACGATCCATCCGCTTGCCTGTAAGAGGCTGGACCGTTTCGGCTTCGGGGGGAGCTTGCCATGACCGTACCAGTCACCGTTGCCGCACCAAGAACCGCCCGAAAGTTCAGGCCATCCTTCTTCTTCTGGATGATCGTGGCCATGTGCTTCTTCGTCTTCGGCGGGTTCGGCATGACCTACCTCGTGCCGATGGGCCGGGGTACGTTCCCGCCGGCGCCCCCGTTTGTCCACCTGCACGCGGTGATCTTCTTCTCGTGGATGATCCTGCTGTTGGTCCAGGCGGGGCTGGTCAATTCCGGCAACGTCAAGCTGCACCGCAGCGTCGGAACCTGGGGCATCGCGCACGCCACCGCGCTGATCTATACCGGCATCCTGCTCCAGCTGATCGCGACGCGGCGGGCGATGGACAAGGGCTTCGCCGCGGGGACCGACGGGCTTTACCTCGGCCTGTGCGCCTTCTTCGGCTTCATCCTGATGTTCACGCTGGCCATTCGCAACACGCGCCGGCCGGAGATTCACAAGAGGATGATCCTGTTCGCTATGCTCCCGGTGCTGCCCCCAGGAGTGAACCGGTTCTGGTCCCACGCGCTCGGGCTCGAGCCCATTCCGGTGGTGCCGCTCTATCTCACGCTATGGACGATGGCGCTGGCCATCCTGATCCACGAATGGCGCCGGACGGGCAGGATCAGCCGCTATTCGATGCTCGGCGCGGGGTGGATCTTCGTCGAGGGCGTGATGCACAAGGTGGTGGTCCACTCGCCAGCTTTCGACCGTGTCGCTGCGATCATACTGGGCCTGGTCCACTACCGGTGAGCGCTCAGCACTCGCGATGGATGCCGCTCAAAGATCTTCCTTTATTCGCGCAACCAACTTTGTGATGTCGAAATGCAGTCGCTCGGCGGTAAGGCCGAGTTTGCCAAGCGTCAGAATCGTGTCTTGCTTTTGTGACGGTTCGACCTCGAAAATCTTCTCGGTCGGAAGAGTTTCGTAATCGCTATCTGTGTGCAGAGACATGAAACTGTCTTGAGCCGTTGAGCGCGGATTTCGTCCAACAGCGTTGATTAGAAATGGCTTATCCCGGTCCGCTCCAAACGCATGAATCGTGAGCGTATTGTGCGCATCTTGGAAATGGGTTCGATCAATCGTCCAAACCGCGCCGGGGGCGTGCGATTGGGTCTCGTCGTCGCAGGCAAAGTAAAGCGCGACCAGCGGACTGGTGGTCCAATCCAGCAGCGGTGTCGCCAACCCGTAGTGCTGTGCAAGAACTAGCCATTCAATGTTGTCGATTGGCAGCGGCGAAGCGAATCGAGAGGCAAGCTGCTTCCATTTGTAGAGAGCAGAATCGTTTCGGATGCCGTTTGTGTTTGATCGAAAAATTGAAGGAATTAGCTGCCATTCTGCATTTGGCTGCCCACGGTAAAGTCTAACAAGTCTGCCTTCTTTGGACAGAACTTTAATAAAATCACTGACAACGTGCCATCCTGGCATTCCCATGGCCCGTCTCTCCACCTACCCGCACTGCGCCCGGTGCAGCAGCTTGTGGTCGGCCAGCACCAGCGCCATCATCGCCGCCACCACCGGCGTGCCGCGGATGCCGACGCAGGGGTCGTGGCGGCCCTTGGTGGCGAGCTCGGTTGCCTCACCTTCGCGGGTGACCGTCTCCTGCGCGATCAGGATCGAGCTGGTCGGCTTGAACGCCACGCGCACCACCACCGGCTGCCCGGTCGAGATGCCCCCGGCGATGCCGCCGGCGTTGTTGGCGAGGAATTCGGGGCCGTCGGCGCCCGGCCGCATCGGGTCGGCGTTCTGCTCGCCGCGCAGGCGCGCGGCGGCAAAGCCGGTGCCGATCTCGACCGCTTTGACCGCGTTGATTCCCATCATCCCGCTGGCGAGGTCGGCATCGAGCTTGGCGTAGATCGGCGCGCCCCAGCCGGCGGGCACCCCTTCCGCGACGCATTCGACCACCGCGCCGAGGCTCGATCCCTCGAGCCGCGCGTCGTCGACCAGCTTCTCCCACCGCTTGGCCGCCCAGGCGTCGGGGCAGAAGAACGGGTTCAGCCCGATCTGCTCGGCATCGAACGCCTCGCGGTCAATCGCATCGCCGCCGATCTCGCAAACATAGGCGGTGATCCTGACCTCCGGGATCACCAGCCGCGCCACCGCGCCTGCCGCGACCCGCGCCGCGGTCTCGCGCGCCGAGCTGCGCCCGCCCCCGCGATAGTCGCGGAAGCCGTACTTGGCATCGTAGGCGTAGTCGGCGTGGCCCGGGCGATAGGCCTTGGCGACCTCCGAATAGTCCTTCGAACGCTGGTCGACGTTCTCGATCATCAGGCTGATCGGCGTGCCGGTCGTCTTGCCCTCGAACGTGCCCGAGAGGATGCGGACCGCGTCGGGCTCCTTGCGCTGGGTGGTGAACTTGCTCGTGCCCGGCCGCCGCGCATCGAGGAACGGCTGGATCGCCGTCTCGTCGAGCGCGAGCCCCGGCGGGCACCCGTCGACGACGGCGCCGAGCGCCGGCCCGTGGCTCTCGCCCCAGGTGGTAAAGCGCAACACGCGGCCGAAGGTGTTCCAGCTCATGGGGCGCGCTTCTGTCGCAATCGGACGAATCTGTCCACTTGTTCACTTTGCGCCCACGTTGGATTAGCCATGTCGCCCCAACGAACGGGAGGACGCCGCGATGGAAATCGAAGTCAGCGCCGAGGCTAAGGACAAGGCGCTCAACCGCAACGTGGCGATCACCGTGGTCGCGCTGTCGGTGTTTTCGGCGCTGTGCAACATCAAGGACGGCAACATCGTCCAGTCGATGCAGCAGGCGCAGGCGACTTCGATCGACCAGTGGAACGAATACCAGGCCACGCGCACCAAGCTGCACATCGACCAGTCGACGCGGTCCCAGCTGCAGGTCCTAGCCGATCCGGCCAAGGCGGCGCCGGCGATCGCCGATCTCGACAAGGCGATCGCCAAGTACACCGCGGAAACCCCGCGCCTCGCGGCCTCAGCCAAGGACCAGTCGGCGCAGTACGATGCGCTCAACCGCCACGACGACCAGTTCGACGCCGCCGACGCCGCGCTGACCACGGCCATCTCGATCGCTGCCGTGGCCGCGCTGTCGGAAAGCGTCTGGCTGCTGTGGCTCAGCTGGGCGCTAGGCGCGTTCGGGATCGTGATGGGGATGTCGGGCTTCCTCGGCCTCGCCCTGCACCCGGATTTCCTCGCCCGGCTGCTGAGCTGAAGCGGCCCGCGGCCGGGCGACAACACCGTTTCCTACATTGTCGGTATTTGCCATAGACTTGCGATGGCCCGGCCGAACGCGCACCGCAAGATGACACTTCCCGCCGCAAGATGACACTTCCCGCCGCAAGGTGACAGTTTCGCCGCCAAGGCGACATTTTTGCCCTGGACCCTGTCACAGTTGTCAACTTCGGCAGGAATTCTACGCGTTTCCTGAACAGCCGCCACGGTGGACGCGCGGCGATTGCCCCTAGCCAAACCCCCGGCGAATCGGCAGGAACAAAACATGATTGCCAAGCTGACGGGCAGGCTCGACGAAACCGGCGCAGACTGGGCGGTGATCGACGTCGGCGGCGTCGGCTATCTCGTCCATTGCTCGTCGAAGACGCTGGGCGCGCTCGGCATCGCGGGCGACGCCTGCACGCTGTTCACCGACCTGCAGGTCAGCGAGAACGACCTGCGCCTGCTCGGTTTCGCCACTGGGGAGGAGCGCGACTGGTTCCGCCTGCTGACCGGCGTGCAGGGCGTCGGCAGCAAGGTCGGCCTGGCGATCCTCTCGGCGCTCTCGCCGGGCGATCTGCAAGCCGCCTGCGCCGCGCAAGACGCCGCGATGGTCGCCCGCGCGCAAGGCGTCGGCCCGAAGCTTGCGGGGCGGATCGTCAATGAGCTCAAGGACAAGGCCGGCGCGATGCCGGGGGGCGGGATTGCGACGGTGGCCGCGCCGGTCGGCAGCGCCAGCGCGGACGCGGTCTCGGCGTTGCAGAACCTCGGCTTCAAGCCTGCCGTGGCGGCGAGCGCCGTGGCGCACGCGCAAGGGGAGCTGGGGGTGGATGCGGGGTTGAACGACCTGGTGCGCGTCGCGCTAAAGAGGGCGGCGGGATGAAATCGGTTCCCACCTCGCAGATTCGTCATCCTGAACTTGTTTCAGGATCCATTTCGCCCCTCTCGCGGATCAAGCGGTGGAAGGCCCAACCCCACCGCCAATTCCCTCCACTCAGGGTTCTCGGCATTGATCAGGTCGATCTTCCACTGCCGGTGCCAGCGCTTGAGCTGTTTCTCGCGCAGGATCGCCCGCTGCATGTCGCCGAACATTTCGAAGTGGACGAGACGGTGGACCTTGTAGCGGGTGGTGAACCCCGGGATGAGCCCCTCTCGATGCTGCACGAGCCGCTGCAGCAGGCTCGACGTCACGCCGATATAGATAGCGCAGTAGTGCTTGTTCGAGAGGAGGTATACGCAAGGGTTCCGCTCGTAGCGCATGCACCGGAGAGTGCCGAGAAATGGACCTTGAAACAAGTTCAGGGTGACGATGAAGTGCTTGATTCAGAGCATTTTCCCGAACCCCGCCAATCCTGTCATGCTGAACTTGTTTCAGCATCCATCGTGCCGCAAGCGGCCACCAATGACCGATAACCCCGCACTCTCCCCCCCGCGCCAGCCGGAGGACCCGGACGCGGCGCTGCGCCCCAAGTCGCTCGGCGAGTTCGTCGGGCAGGAGGCGGCGCGGGAGAACTTGCGGGTGTTCATCGAGGCCGCGCGCCACCGCGGCGAGGCGATGGACCATGTGCTGTTCTTCGGGCCGCCCGGCCTCGGCAAGACCACGCTGGCGCAGATCGTCGCGCGCGAGATGGGCGTCGGATTTCGCGCCACCAGCGGCCCTGTCATCGGCAAGACCGGCGACCTCGCCGCGCTGCTGACCAACCTTGAGCCGCACGACGTCTTGTTCATCGACGAGATCCACCGGCTCAATCCGGTGGTCGAGGAGGTGCTCTACCCGGCGATGGAGGACCGCGCGCTCGACCTGATCATCGGCGAGGGGCCCAGCGCGCGCAGCGTGCGGATCGACCTGCCGCCGTTCACGCTGATCGGTGCGACCACCCGCCAAGGGCTGCTGACCACGCCGCTGCGCGACCGCTTCGGAATTCCGGTGCGGCTGAACTTCTACACCGTCGAGGAGCTCGAGCGCGTGGTGCAGCGGGGGGCGCGAATGCTCAATGTCGCCGTCGATGCGGCGGGCGCGCGCGAAATCGCCCGGCGGGCGCGGGGGACGCCTCGGGTGGCCGGACGACTGCTGCGGCGGGTGCGCGACTTCGCGCATGTCGCGGGTGCGCCGACCGTGACCGCCGAGGTCGCTGACGCGGCGCTGACCAGGCTCGAGGTCGACGGCCTCGGCCTCGACGCGATGGACCGGCGCTACCTGACGATGATCGCCAACATCTACAAAGGCGGCCCGGTCGGCGTCGAGACGCTCGCCGCCGGCCTCGCCGAGCCGCGCGACACGGTCGAGGACGTGATCGAGCCGTTCCTGATCCAGCTCGGCCTGGTCGCTCGCACCGCGCGCGGACGCTGTCTCAACGACGGTGGCTGGAAGCACCTCGGGATGGCCCCGCCGACGGGCTCGCAGACCGGGCTGTTCGATTCCGAGGGAAACGGAAAGTAAGGCGCGCGGGCGGCTCCAATCGTTAACAATCGCGTCGCAAACGGGGCGGGTTCGGTTCCAGAGTGGGACAGACCCGCGGCAACCCTCGGATTCGCGGCAAAAAATCGCTCCGGGCTCTTTGAATCGTGGTTAATCGCATTGCCGATCGACCGATTTGCGCTGTTCTTGGCGTGAACGGGCGGAGCCGTGCCGGCCATTTCGGGTCGGTCAGGCCAATCCCGTCGAAGCTGAGAGAACAACCATGTCGGTACGAATGGCCCTGGCGAAACTGTCCGCTGTCGCGGCAGGCGGCGCGCTCGCTGTCGGCGGCGCGGTCCATGTCGCGGAAGCTCCGGCGGCGACGACCTCCACCAAGTACGTCAAGGATGTGAAGACGACCAAGCCGGTCAAGTACGTCAAGACCGAGCGGCACGTCCCCCGCAAGATCCAGCGCGTCCATCGCATCGTCACCATCGAATGCGAAGCGCCCAAGCGCCTCGTCGAGCATGAAGGCGCGCAAGTCTGCGCCGAGGAACAGCAGATGGCGATGGTGCCGATGCCGATGCCTATGCCCGCGGCCGGCGGCGGTTTCGTCGCCGGTGGCGGCGGCGGTGGCGGCGCCCCGGTCATTATCGGCGGCTCGAGCGGCGGCGGCTTCGGTGGCGGCTTCTTCGGCGGGTTCTTCGGCGGTTCGAGCAGCGGCGGCCATGTCCAGATTACGTCGACGACGACCACCAGCGGCTCGACCTCGGGCAGCTCGAGCAGCAGCGGCGGCGTGATCGTCAACGTCAACGGCAGCTCGACCTCGACCTCGACGGGCGGTTCGTCGACCTCGACCGGCGGCTCCTCCACCTCGACCTCGACGGGCGGCTCGTCGACCTCGACTTCGACCGGTGGCAGCTCGACCTCGACCAGCTCGGGCAACGTCACCAGCACGTCGTCTTCGTCAGGCAACGTCTCGACCAGCAGCTCGACCTCGGGGAACATCACCTCGAGCACGTCGACCTCCAGCTCGACGAGCTCATCGACCTCGAGCAGCTCCTCGACGAGCGGCTCGACCTCGACCAGCGGCAGCACCAGCACCAGCTCGGGCACCCAGGTTCCTGAGCCGCCGATGGTGGCGCTGTTCGGCATGGGCGCGCTCGCGGCCTTCGCCCGCCGGCGCAAGAAGAAAGCTGCGAGCCCCGCCGCCTGATCCTTCCCGGCGGAGTCTCTAGGGGGAGGGCGGTCGGGGGGCGCCCTTTTCGTTATGGCGCGTCGCTCAGCGAGAACAGACGTTCGACCGGCTCGCCGAGCGCCCGGGCGAGCTTGAGCGCGATCACCGTCGAGGGCACGAACACCGCGTTCTCGACCGTGTTGATCGTCTTGCGGCTGACCCCGACCAGCGCGGCCAGCTCGGCCTGGGTCAGCCCTTTCGCCTCGCGCACCTCGCGCACGCGGTTCGCCAGCTCAGCCAAACTGGTGCGCGCGCCGTTCGAGCATGCTGAAGCGCAGCAGGGCGGTGGCGAAGCCCACGCTGAGAACCAGATGGATCGCCACCGGCGTCTCGACCGGCACGAAAACCTGGACAACGAACAGGGCGATTGCCGTGAGCATCGTCAGCACGAAAGCCAGCGACAGCGCTTCCGCCCGGTGCGCACGCGTGACTTCGTCCTCCATCAGCTCGCGAACCGCCTTCGGCCGGAACCAGAACCCGCCCGTGGCGAGTCCGGCGAGGATAACCAGCGCAAGAAGCGTCCATCCGCTCAAGCGGACGAGCGATACGGTGCGGTGGTCCGGCGGATTGCTGAAGAAGGCCGCCTGTTGAAGAAGAAACATCAGCGCGACCGGAATCATCATCCGCGCGCGGCGCCGGCTCAGCCGGTCGGCGGTTTCGACAAGATCGGACATGGAACTGGACTCCCGTGTAACCTCTAGGTTACATGGATCCTATGGGTTACACGGGCGTCAAGCCGATTCGATCAGGCGGCGAGCTTTCTCAGCACGTACTGCAGGATGCCGCCGTGCAGGTAGTATTCCATCTCGTTGGCGGTATCGATCCGGCACTTCGCCGAGAACGTGAAGCGTTCTCCGTTTGCCCGAGTGACTTCGACATCGACGTCCTGGCCCGGCGCCAGCTCGGCGAGGCCGTGGATCGTGAAGCTGTCGTCGCCGGTTAGCTTGAGGCTGGCGCGGGTGTCGCCGTCCTTGAACTGCAGCGGCAGCACACCCATCCCGACCAGGTTCGAGCGATGGATGCGCTCGAAGCTCTCGACGATCACCGCGCGCACGCCGAGCAAGATCGTGCCCTTTGCCGCCCAGTCGCGGCTCGAGCCCGTGCCGTATTCCTTGCCGGCGATCACGATCAGCGTCGTGCCGTCGGCCTTGTGCCTCATCGCTGCGTCGTAGATCGGCATGACCTCGCCGTTGTACTTGGTCATGCCGCCTTCGACGCCGGGGACCATCTCGTTCCTGATGCGGATGTTGGCGAAGGTGCCGCGCATCATCACGTCGTGGTTGCCGCGCCGGCTGCCGTAGGAATTGAAGTCGCTGCGAGCGACCTGGTGGCTCAGCAGGTACTCGCCGGCTGGGCTGTCGGCCTTGATCGAGCCCGCCGGGCTGATGTGGTCGGTGGTCACCGAATCGCCGAGGATCGCCAGCGGCTTGGCGTCGACGATGTCGACGATTGGCACCGGGTCCATCGTCATGCCCTCGAAGTAGGGCGGGTTGGCAATGTAGGTGCTTCCGGCGCGCCAGGAATAGGTGTCGGAACCTTCTACCACCAGCTTCTGCCAGTGCGCGTCGCCCTTGTAGACGTCGGCATAACGTTTCTCGAACATCGAACGGTCGATCGCCCCGGCGCGCACCTTGGCGACCTCGGCGTTGCTTGGCCAGATGTCCTTGAGGAACACGTCGGCGCCCGCCTGATCCTGCCCGATCGGGGTGTCGATCATGTCCTCGGTGACCGTGCCCTTCAGCGCGTAGGCGACCACCAGCGGCGGGCTGGCGAGGAAGTTCGCGCGCACGTCGGGGCTGACCCGGCCTTCGAAGTTGCGGTTCCCTGAGAGCACGCTGGCGGCGACGATGTCGTTGTTGTTGATGGCCTGGCTGATCGGCTCGGCCAGCGGACCCGAGTTGCCGATGCAGGTCGTGCAGCCATAGCCGACGAGATCGAACCCGATGGCGTCCAGATCGGCCTGCAGCCCGGCCTTGACGAGGTAGTCGGTGACCACCTGCGAGCCCGGCGCTAGGCTGGTCTTGACCCACGGCTTGGGCTTGAGCCCCCGCGCGTGCGCCTTCCTGGCGACGAGCCCGGCGGCGATCATGACATCGGGATTGCTGGTGTTGGTGCAGCTGGTGATCGCGGCGATGACTACGTCGCCGTCGCCGACGTCGTGGTCCGCGCCCTCGACAGGACAGCGGCGTGCCGAGGCTTTGCCGTAGAGCGTCTTGAGGTCGGCGTTGAACAGTTCGTCGACTTGCGGCAGCGCGACCTTGTCCTGCGGGCGGCGCGGACCGGCGAGCGAGGGGACGACAGTGCCCAGATCGAGCTCGAGCGTGTCGGTGAACACCGGGTCCGGGTTGGCCGGATCGGCCCACAGCCCCTGCTCCTTGGCATAAGCCTCGACTAGCGCGAGCTGTTCTTCGCTGCGGCCCGTGAGCGCCATGTATTCGAGCGTCTTGTCGTCGACCCCGAAGAAGCCGCAGGTCGCGCCATATTCGGGTGCCATATTGGCGAGCGTGGCGCGATCGGCGAGGCTCAGCGCGCCGAGGCCCGGGCCGAAATACTCCACGAAGCGGCCGACCACCCCCTTCGCGCGGAGCATCTGGGTGCACGTGAGAACGAGGTCGGTCGCCGTGACGCCCTCGCCCAACTGGCCGGTGAACTTGAATCCCACGACCTCGGGAATCAGCATCGAGATCGGCTGGCCGAGCATCGCCGCTTCGGCTTCGATCCCGCCGACGCCCCAGCCGAGCACGCCAAGCCCGTTGACCATCGTTGTGTGGCTGTCTGTGCCGACACATGTGTCCGGGTAGGCGACCAGCGCGCCGTCCTGGTCCTTGCTGGTCCACACGCCCTGCGCGATGTGCTCGAGATTTACCTGATGGCAGATGCCGGTGCCCGGCGGCACCGCCTGGAAGTTGTCGAGGCTCTTCGAGCCCCACTTGAGGAAGTCGTAGCGCTCGGCGTTGCGCTGGTATTCGAGCGCGACGTTCTTCTCGAACGCCTTGGGCGTGCCGAACTCGTCGACCATCACCGAGTGGTCGATGACGAGGTGAACGGGGACCTGCGGGTTGATCTTGCCCGTATCGCCGCCGAGCGCCTTGATCGCGTCGCGCATAGCCGCGAGGTCGACCACGCAGGGCACCCCGGTGAAGTCCTGCAACAGCACGCGCCCCGGGCGGTACTGGATTTCCTTGCCGGTGGCCGGGTTCTTGAGCCAGTCGGCGATAGCCTGGACGTCGCCGAGCGAGACGGTGAAGCCGGCATCCTCGAAGCGCAGCAGGTTCTCGAGCAGGACCTTCATGCTGAACGGCAGCCGGGCGATGTCGCCGATCTTCGCGGCGGCCTTCTTGAGCGAATAATAGGCGTAGCTCTTGCCGCCAACGCTCAGGATGCTGCGGGTATCGAGCGAGTTCTTGCCGACCTGGGTCATCGCGGGGTGTGCCTCCTGTTTCGGTTCCGGCCGGATCGTCGCGGGGGACACGCAAGAAGGGGCCGGATTTGGCGCGGCACCTGCGCGTTCCGCGGGGCAAAATCAAGGGTCGCGGGGTTGGAACCGCCGCTTCGAGCGGTTAGTTCTGGTTGCCTAGGAACAAGCGCATCATGGCCCTCGGCTCAGGACGTCCACGCGAACCCCTTCATGTCATCGCGATGGCACTGGCGCTGGCGTTGGCGGCGTTCGCCGGCGGCGCGCTCGGGCTGGTCTGGCACAAGCTGGCCGGTACCGACAAACCGGCCGAGACATCCACCTCTCGGCTCGGCTAGGCCGCGCTTTGCTCGGGCCGTTTGCGCGGCGCGGCGATCCAGCAGGCGACCACGATCAGCGCCGCGCCGGCGAGCGTCGACAGGGTCAACGGCTCGCGGAAGAACAGCCAGCCGAACAGTCCGGCCCACAGGAAGCCGGAATACTCGAGCGGGGCGAGCGCCTGCGTTTCGGCGCGCGCATAAGCCCAGGCGAAGGTCATCGCGCCGGCGACAGAAAGCATCGCCGAGCCCGCGCTGAGGAGAGTTGCATCGAACCCGGGCCGGTTGACAAACCACGGCGCGAACGGGGCCAGCGACAACAGCACCACCGCCTGATGAAACGTCGATACTTCGGCGGGCCTTGCGACGAGTGCCTGCTTGCGCTGGAGGACAAGGTTCAAGGCATAGAGCAGCGAGGAGACCAAGACGGAGGCAATTCCCCAGCCGGTCGCCGGGGTTGAGTCGCCTTCCAGCCGCGCCGCCGCGATCAGGACGACGCCGGCCAACCCCATCAGCGAGGCGGCGACCGCGCCCTTGCCGATCCTTTCGCCGAGCATGATCGCGGCGAAGTACAGCGCCGCCAGCGGAGCGGTGAACGAGATTGCGATCGCTTCGGCCAGCGGCAGCCGCGTCAGGCCCCAGAAGAAGGTGAAGGACATCGCCGTGACAACGATCCCGCGCAGGACATGCAGCCGCACGGTCGCCGGTGCCGGCCAGCCCGTGCGCGCAGAGAGCCAAAGCGGCGCGGCGAGGGCCAGCCCGAACACGCTTCTGACCAGCAGAGTAGAATAGGCGCCGACGGCCAGCGAGGCGCCCTTCATCAGCGCGTCCATCAGCGAGAGCAGCGCGATCGCCGCGAGCACGGCCGCGAACGGCAACACGGGATGAGTGCGGCGCATCGCATGAACCCTTAACCGGTGGACGATTCAGCCGCCAGTCAGCAGAGCCAGTTGATGCTTGGGGCCGAAACGAGCTAAATAGGAGCGTCGCCCCGGGCCCGGCCCGGCGACGAACAGGGCCATTACGATGACAGGTATTTCGCGCATTCTGACGCTTTCGGCGCTGTCTGCGTTCGCACTTGCGAGTTCCGCTTTCGCCCAGAGTGCGAAGGACCCCAGCGCGCAATTCGACAAGGTCCTGCCGCAAAAGGTGCTCGAGGACGACGCCGTCCCGGTGATCTCGAATCCGCAGGCCCAGCCGGCTCCCGCGCTCCAGCCGCGCTTTCCGGTGGTGCAGCAATGGACAATCGCCGATGCGCAGCGGCTGCTTGCCGCGATTCAGGCGATCGGCGACGAAGGGCTCGATCCGCTGGATTATCATCCCGCCGCTCTGGAGCAGGCGATCGCCATGGGTCCCAGCCCGGAACTCGACCAGGTCGCCAGTGAAAGCTTCGCCTGGCTGGTCGAGGACCTGCGGGACGGGCGCACCCCCATGCAGGCGCGCAAGCAGTGGTTCGTGGTCGACCCCGATCCCGACCTGATGCCGACCGGCCAGGTGATGATGACGGCGCTTGGCAGTCACGACATCGCCGGCACGCTCGCCTCGCTCGATCCGACGCATCCCGATTATACCGCGCTGAAGGCCGAGCTGGCAAACACGCCCGCGAGCGACGTCAAGCGGCGCAAGCTGATCCGCGCCAACATGGATCGCTGGCGCTGGCTCGCACGCGATCTCGGCGGCCAGTACCTGATCACCAACATTCCCGAGTTCGAGCTTCGGCTGACGGTCAACGATCACATCATCCGCACTTACAAGACGATTGTCGGCAAGCCGGGCAAGACGGCGACGCCGCAACTTGCCGAGACTGTCAAAGGCGTGATCTTCAATCCGACCTGGTCGGTGCCGCAGTCGATCGTCGTCGGTGAGGGGCTCGGCGCGAAAGTCATGGCCAATCCAGCGTGGGCGAAGGCCGCGGGCTACAAGGGGACCCAGACCGCCGACGGCACGATCTACGTCGTCCAGCAACCCGGGCCGACGAATTCGCTCGGGGTGGTTAAGCTCGACATGCCCAACCCGCATGCCATCTTCCTTCACGACACGCCGAACCACGCCCTGTTCAACCTGCCCAACCGCGCGCTGAGCCACGGCTGCATCCGCACCGAGCGCGCGCTCGAGCTGGGCATGACCATCGCCATCCTCGGCCAGGGCGCGAGCAAGAATGAGGCGATCGCGATCTCGACCTCGGGAGATTACAAGCGCGTGCCGGTCGAAAAGACCATGCCGGTCTACATCACCTATTTCACGATGGGCCGCGACATCGACGGCAACTTGCGCACCTTCAACGACCTTTACGGCCGCGATGCGCCGGTTCTCGCCGCGCTCGACGCGCCTCGCGTGGCCAATCGCGCGCGCAAGACCAGCGAAAAAGTCGAAGCCATCGTCGACGACCTGCAGACTTAAGCCAGGTTGAGCTTGTCCGCGTAGAGCAGGCGGCCGCCCGAGAGTTGCACCAGGGCGTACGGGAATTCGTCAGGCGCCATCGCGAAGCAGCCGTTCGAGCGGCCGAGCACGCCATGCTCGGCGACGAAATCAGGCGTGGCGTAGGCGGCCGAGTGCATCACGATCGCCCGATCGAGCGCGTTCGAGTTTTCCGCATCGAGCCCGCCGAGGCGGATCGAGGTGCCGTATTTGCCGTTGTACCATTCGTACGAGATGTACGCGCCGCGGCTGGTCGCATTCGAGCCGACTTCGTTCGAGAACCAGTGCAGCCAACCGTCGTGCTCGGGATCCGAGCCGAGCCCGTGAGCGACGAGGTACGAAGTGACGGTGCCGGCCTCGAGATTGGCGAAATGCAACCGGGGTTGCGATGAACGGACGCCGAAATCGGCGATCCCGGCGATGTCGCGGTGCCACAGAACGTTGCCGGCGCGCGCCACTTCCCGGCGGGCTATGTCGAGGATCTGGGTGGATCTTGCGTCGAGGGCCGACGCCCGTGCCGGCAGGCGCGCAGGCAACACGAGCGCGCCGGTCGCGGCGGCAGCCGAAGCGATGAACGCGCGCCTGTCGATGGCCTTGGCCATACTACCCCCCCTTAGCACAAATGTGTAACGGAGTGGTGAATCTAAGGAAGCGATTTGGCGGCAAACCGTGGTTCGTTGGCGGCCAATCGAGCTAAACGAGCATTTCGGCAATCACCGAGCGGCTCATTTCGGAATAGGCTGCGCCGTGACGCGGGCCGTCTGGAAAGAATGCAAATGCGGCGTCAGGGGCCGCCGCCTCTGAACCATGGCCACTGTAGCGTTGGCGCGGCAGGACAACCGGCCCGGATTCGTTGGCGATGAGCAGGTTGCGAGCGAAATCGGCCGAGACCTCTTCGCCGAGCACGGCGGCATCGGCCTGAAAGGCGCCGGCTAGTGCGCGTCCGTTTCCGCCGGCGGCGAAACCTGTGAGCCCGCCAGAGCCCGGACGGTAGCGCCAGCCGCGAGTGCCGCAGACCACCGCAAGCCGCCTTTCGAACCGGCGTGCGGGGCCGCGCGTCCCTTCGCTACCGGCGAGGCAGAAGCTGCGGTTGCTGGCGATCGCCTCCGCGACTTCGGGCACGTCGGCCTGCGTCACGGTGTGTGGGTCGAGCGCGATCCAGAATTCACCGGCGCGCCGGTCGAGGATTGTCAGGAGCAGCGCCCACGCGGCGCCGGCCGGGAAGGGCCCGCGGCGCACCGCTTGGTGCGGCACGATCTGAGGATCGCTGCAGTGGTGCGCCAGGATCGCGCGGTCCTCGCCCGTCAAAGTGCCGTCGTCGACGATCGCGATGGCGCCGCGCCCGAGGCGGCGGTGGAGCGTCTTGATCGCGACGAGGTAGGGCAGCACCTGAGTCGTCCCGAGCAACGAGATTATTCCGGGCCCCGGGGTCTGCTCGAGCGGGGGCGTGTGCAGAATACCCGCGATAGCCTCGGCGTGACGCGCGGCTTCGGGGCTGGCGCGCCAGCGTTGGGGCAGGAATCCGCTGATCGTCATCGCCGCGAAAACTAGTCGTGAGAGGTTAAGCGAGTCTTCGCTTCCGCGCTCAGCTGGACAGGGTCAGCTTGTCGTCGGCGATGTCGACCTTGGGCACGTGGCTCAGGAACGATTGGCCGAGCAGCGAGATTCCAGGACCGTCGGGAATGATCACGGCCTGCACATCGCGCGCCTCGAAGTCGCCGACCGACATGTTCTTGATCGTCCGACACGCCCATCACCGTCCCGCCGAAGCCGCGCGCCACCGGAGCGAGCGCATTAGGGTCCCATTCCAGCCCCATATCGCGCGCGTCGTCGCCGGTCAGCGCGACCACGGTGGCGCCGGTATCGACCAGCATGCGATAGCCTTGGCCATCGACTTGCGCCGTCGCGTAGAAGTGCCCGTCGCCCTCCCGGTCGAGTTCCATCTCGCCACCGGTTCACGCGGGCTTGGTCGCCATGTTGAGGCGCTTGTCTGTTGGAGCCGTGACGTGCGCCACCGGGTCCTTGTTGGGGTCAGTCGCCCCGTGAGGCACGAAGAACGCGACCAGCGCAGCGATCGCGAGCACCGAGGCGAAGAACCCTTTTATCGCCGGAAGGGTAATTGGCGATGCTTAAGGCCGGGCAAAGCGCTACTCGGCCGCCTCGGCCACCTCTTGCGCGGCCTCGATCTCGGCCGCTTTGGCCTCGACCAGCTCGACTATGTGGTCGAGCATGTCGGCATCCTGCACGTGATGGTCGGTCATGCCCGAGAGGTATACCATGTGCTTGCCCGCGCCGCCGCCGGTTATGCCGATGTCCGTCTCGCGCGCCTCGCCGGGGCCGTTGACGACGCAGCCGAGCACCGAGAGCGACAGGGGTGTCTTGATGTGGCTGAGCCGCTTTTCCAGCGCCTGGACGGTGCGGATCACGTCGAAGCCCTGCCGTGCGCAGCTGGGGCACGAAACCACGCGCACGCCGCGGGTGCGCAGGCCGAGCGCCTTGAGGATCTCGAACCCGACGCGGACTTCTTCTTCCGGCTCCGCCGAGAGCGAGACGCGGATCGTGTCGCCGATCCCGGCCCACAGCAGGTTACCCATGCCGATGGCCGACTTGACCGTGCCGCCGATTAACCCGCCGGCCTCGGTGATGCCGAGGTGCAGCGGGCAATCGACCGCGTCGGCGAGCTGCATGTAGGCGGCGACGGCGAGGAACACGTCGCTCGCCTTCACCGCCACCTTGAATTCGTGGAAATCGCGATCCTGCAGCAGCTTGATATGGTCGAGCGCGGACTCGACCAGCGCCTCGGGGCACGGCTCGCCGTACTTTTCGAGCAGGTCTTTCTCGAGGCTGCCGGCGTTGACGCCGATGCGGATCGCGCAGCCATTGACCTTGGCAGCATTGACCACCTCGTTGACGCGTTCGGCCGAGCCGATGTTGCCGGGGTTTATGCGCAGGCACGCGGCGCCCGCGTCGGCCGCCTCGAGCGCGCGCTTGTAGTGGAAATGGATGTCGGCGACGATCGGAATGCGCGAAGCACGTACAATCTGGCCGAGCGCCGCGGTGCTCTCCTTGTCGGGGCAAGAGACGCGGATGATGTCGGCGCCGGCGTCTTCGCAGCGGCGGATCTGGTCGATCGTCGCCTTCGCGTCGGACGTGAGAGTATTGGTCATCGTCTGCACGGTGATCGGCGCATCGCCGCCGACCGGCACGTTGCCGACCATGATCTGGCGGCTCTCGCGCCGCACGATATCGCGCCAGGGGCGAACGGAAGTCATGGGCGCGCCTATAGGCGCGCGGAGATTAAGGGGCAATGACAGGCAGGGCCGGTCAGCGCACCTCTGCCACATAGCCGTCGGGCCGGACCAGCATGGCGCCTGCCAGGGCGATGCCGCATCGCTCCGCCTCGGCGGCCGAGAGCCGCACGCCCTCTTGCGACGCCGCCTCGGGCCCCAGCAACCATGTCGGTTCCTTTGCCGCAATGTCGAGCGTCGAGCGGCCATCCGCGAGCCACGCGTGCGGCACGCGAGCGCCGGCACGGCCGCGAGTCTTGTCGGGATGCAGGCATGCGGGCTCGTCCTCGCGCCGCCCGTCGACTACGGCGTTTGAGCGGTAGAATTGCCCGATCTCCATCGTCAACTCGTCGCGCAGTTCAGGGGTGCTCTCGTCCATCTCTTCCGGTGTCACCCGGCGCATGTAGCGGGTATAGGCCTGGCCGACCGTCAGCTCCGCCACGGGCAGGCGCTCGGCCTCGTAGCTGTCGAGCAGCGCCTCGCCGGCTTCGCCTTTCAACACCTTGGCCATCTTCCAGGCCAGGTTTGCCGCGTCCTGCACGCCGGTATTGCCGCCGAAACCGCCGGTCGGGGGAACTACATGCGCGGCGTCGCCGGCGAGGAAGATGCGGCCTTTGCGGTAGGCGTTGGCCCACAGCGCTTCGGCGTGCCAGATCGCCACGTCTTCGATCTCCACCGGGATGTCGGGTACGCCGATCGCCGAGCGGACGAGTGCGATGCAGCGTTCGGGCGAAATGTCGCCGGCGACGTCCTTCGCGCCGGGCAGCGACAGGTCGCCTAGCGTGTTCACGACGAGGAACCCGCGCTTGCCGCCGGCCTCGAAGCGAAAGAAGCCGCGCTGGTCGGGGTTCATCACGTAGATTACCCCCATCGGCCGCTCTTCGAGCCACTTGCTGCAATCGGCCTTGAAGTAGATCGTGATGCTGTCGCTGAGCCAACCCGGTCCGCTGGTGCCGATGCCGAGCTGCTGACGGACCGGGCTGCGGTTGCCGTCGGCGGCGATCATGTATTTGGCGCGGATTTCCCGTTCCTCGTCGCTGTCGAGGTCGCGCACCCTGCCGGTGACGCCCCTGTCGTCCTGCTCAAAGTCGACCAGTTCGGTGCGATAATGCAGGTCCGCTCCGAGCTCTTCGGCGCGATGGCGCAGCAGCGGTTCGAGCGCCTGCTGGGTCATGAAGAATCGCTTGCACGGACTGTAGTCCTCGATCCCCGCGTTGATCTCGGGAACGAACCGCGCCAGTTCCTTGCCGGCGAGCGATTCGACCAGGTTTATCCCGCCCTCGGGGCCGAACTGCTGGTAGCTGAGTTCGAGCAGCGCGGGCTCCAGCCCGATGCGGCGATAGGCTTCCATGGTGCCGATATGGAAGTAGCCGGCGCGCGGGTGAATCGAGGTGCCGGGATGCTTCTCGACCACGTAGGCGCGAATGCCATGGTTCCCGAGGAACGCGGCTGCAGATAGCCCGACCAGGCTACCGCCGACGATCAGCACGTCACATTCGATTGGGCCGGTGTGGCCCTGGGGACTATCTGGCATCGCTCTCTCCTCTTGACTCCGTCCTAAGCGAAAGTCGGCGCTGCGCAAGGACCTCCCGCGGGTAGGAAAGCGCGCCGTCATGGAGCATAGAACTGTGCGACGGACGCGCTTTCCCACGCAACCGACGATCTTACCGCCGACGGCCCGCTGCTATTCGGCCGGGTGCTCGACGGGCAGGGCGGCGCGCGGCCGATCGGTTGGGCCGAGGCGCAGGCCTGGCGTCCCGGTGTGCCCGGCGAATTGCTCTGGCTGCACCTGTGCCGCACGGCCGACGGCGTGCAGCATTGGTTGCAGGAAGCCCTGGCGATCCCCGAGCCGACCGCCGAGCTGCTGACCGGCGACGCGACCCGCCCGCGCGCCTTCCGCGAGGGCCATATCCTCGTCGCGACGCTGCGGGACATCAACTTCAACCCGGCGCGCAACCCGAAGACATGGTCAGCATGCAGCTGTGGTGCGACGGCACGCAGCTGCTGACGCTGCGCCGGTTCAAGCTGCAGACGCCGCGCGACACGCTGGCCGAGCTCGATTCAGGCCACGGCCCACGCGACGCCGGCACGCTCGTCACCAACCTGATCGAGCAGCTGGTGACGAAGATGATTCCGCGATCGTCGGCATGAACGAAGAGATCGACCGGCTCGAAGCCATGGAGCCGGCCGAGACCGATCCCGACGGGATGCTGGTGCAGATTTCGACCATTCGCCGCAACTGCCTGGCCGCAACGTCACATGGCGCCCCACGTCGCTGGTATTCTGGGAAGCGCAGCGGGCGAGCCCGATGCGTTCTGGTTTGTCTGCGGGCTGTGCGTCGCAATCCTGCTGTTGCAGCTCTGGCTGTTCCGGCGGTGGAAGTGGCTGTGACGCGCGCCCGAGGCGCTAGTCGTCGTAATCGTCGTAATCGCCGCCCGGCAATTGTAAGTCACCCGGGCCGTAGAGATACGATGGGTTGAATTCGCAATAGGCCGCGAGTGCGCCGAGGTCGGGGCATTTGAGCCTGCCGTGGCGGAAGCTCGCGCCCGTCTCGTCGCGCAGGCGGCGCAAGGCGCGGCTCATGTGCACGGTGGTCGTTCCGCACATCGAGGCGAGCTGCGCCTGGGTCAGCGGCAGTGCAATCTTTCCCTCACCATCCAGTCCGACCATGTCCAGGCGGCGGCAGATCTCGCAAAACACGTGTGCCACGCGTTGTGCGGCGTTGAGGTCTTCGAGCTTGAGAATCCATTCGCGATGGATTGCGGCGTCGAGCAGGGTCGAGAACCACAGCAAGCGGGCGAGATGCGGCTGGCGGCCGATCACCTCGTTCAAGCGGGCATGTGACACGCGACCGACTCGTGTCGGGCCAAGCGCGTAGAGGTCGTGATCGAGCCGCTTGAGGGCGAAGCCGTGGAGATCGATGAAATCGCCGGGGACTTGCAGACTTACGATATGGGCGTCGCCCCCTCGCTCGAGAACGCGGATCGCAAAGCCGTCAATCAGGATCGTGCTATGCGAGCACTCCGCTCCGCGGCGAGCGATCAGCTCTCCGCCGGCCAGGGAGTGCTCGGTTTCGATCAAATCCTCGACAAGCTGCCGCTCGTCCTCGGTCATAGCGCTGCGCAGGCGGCCCATAAGGAAACGCGCGGTGCGCGGGTATCGTTCCAGCTCGCGTTGCAGAGTGGTTGGCAAGGCGTCGATCCCCTCTCACGCCGGTGCTCTGGCGGCCGCGGGCATGGTTAAGGCCTGCGGCGTCTGAAATATCAAGACTTTGCGGCTTGTCCAGCTCCGCCAGAGGAGAAGGTGGGGCCGCTAAAGCTTCAATTCGAGGAGGAATTCCGCGTCGCGCTGGGTGCCGACCATGAAGCCAATGTCGGCAATCTTGGAGAATCCGTAGCGGGCGTAAAATCGCTGTGCGGCGAAGTTCTCGCTGTAAACCGAGAGCTGGACGGCGTCGCAGTCGAGCGCGCGAGCCTCGGCCAAGGCCCATTCCATCAGCGTCGCGCCGATGCCGCGCCCCGTCGCCGCAGGCGCGCAATAAAGCTGGTGCAGGGCGAGCGGACGAGATGCGTCCGATTCGGAGGCAAAATCGCTGGGCCAGTGGATCAGGGCGTAACCGGCCAGCTCCCCGGCGTTTTCGGCCAGGGCGATCCGAGTGCGGGGATCGTGCAAGTGCTCGCGATAGCCCTCGACGGTGCGCTCTTCGGTGAGGAAAGCGGCCAGGTCCTCGTGCCGGTAGAGATGGCCAAACGCGGCGACGAAGGCTTCGGCCGCCAGCGCCGCCAGCGCGGGTGCATCTTCAGGCACGGCGGGGCGGAGGCTGGCGTTCACAGCGGCGCGAACTCGCGGCTCATGCACATGCTGAACTCGTCGCTGACATAGTCGCCGAAGTTCTCGCACTCGGCAAAGCCGTGTTTGCGGTAGAGCGCCTGGGCCGGCTGGAACGGACCGGGGCGCCCGGTCTCAAGCCCGAGCCAAGTGTAGCCGCGCCGCTGCGCCTCGGCGAGCAGGTGCCGCAGGATCACCTGCCCGGCGCCTTTCCCGCGATAGTTCGACGCGGCGCGCATCGACTTGAGCTCGCCGCGCCCGGGTCCGAGGTCCTTCAGCGCGCCGACCGCGGCAAGTGTGTCGCCGTCCCAAGCTGAATAGAACGTCACGTCGGGTTCGCGCAGCCGTGCCGCCGGCATCGCGTGGACTTTGCACGCGGGCGACCACCGGTGCATTTCGGCCAGGTGCAGGTCGAGCAGCGCAGCGATCTCGGGCCGCAGCGGATCGTCTTCGGTGATGCGGTATTCCGGCATCCAGCGCTTGTGCTAGGGGCCGGCGATGGATTCAAGATGGAGCATCGCCATTCATGGCGGCGCAGGTACGATCCTGCGCGATAAATTGAGCGAAGATCAGCGGCGCGAATACGAGGCCAGCTTGGGCCTGGCGCTCGATGCCGGTGCGAAGCTGCTGGCCGAGGGCGGCAGCGCGCTCGACGCGGCCGCGGCGACCATCGTCCTGTTCGAAGACGATCCGCTGTTCAATGCCGGGCGTGGCGCGACTTTCACCTTCGACGGCAGGATCGAGCTCGACGCGGCGGTCATGGACGGGAGCGACCGTGCGGCCGGTGCCGTCGCCGGGGTCACCACGGTGCGCAATCCGGTGCTGCTCGCCCGCGCGGTGATGGAGCAGGGCTCGCACGTGTTCCTCGCCGGGGCGGGCGCCGAACGCTTCGCCCGCGAGCACGGCTTCGAGGCGATCGACCCGGCGTGGTTCGAAACGCCCGAACGCCGCCGCCAGCTCGAAGAGTTCCGCTCGCGCAAGGGCGCGTGGTTCGACTCCAGCGTCAAGTACGGTACAGTCGGCGCGGTGACGCGGGACGTGCTCGGCCACGTCGCCGCCGCCACCTCGACCGGCGGTCTGACCGGCAAGCGATGGGGCCGGATCGGCGATTCGCCGGTGATCGGTGCCGGCACCTACGCCGACGACCGCGCCGGCGCCGCCTCGGCCACCGGGGCGGGCGAGTTCTTCATCCGCACCGCCGTCGCCCACACGATCTGCGACCGCATGCGCTTCCTCGGTGAGAGCGCGCAGCAGGCGGCCGACGCGGCGATCGCCGAGGTCGGGGAGCTTGGCGGCGACGGCGGAGTGATCGTCGCCGGGGCGGACGGAAGCACGGCGTTTTCATTTAACACGCCCGGGATGTATCGCGGGCGGGCAGACAGCCAGGGAATGCGCGAAATCGCGATCTTCGGCGAAGGGTAGGATTCAGCCCCGCTTGAGCGCTTGGCGGTATGTGCCGAGCATGCGCAACGACTTGCAGTGAAACGCCAGCTCCTCGAGCGCGCGGTCGACCGCCGGGTTGCCGGGCGCCCCGACAATGTCGGCGTAAAACATCGTCGCCGAAAAGCTCGCGCCCTTCTGGTAACTTTCGAGCTTGGTCATGTTGACCCCGTTGGTGGCGAAGCCGCCGAGCGCCTTGTAGAGCGCGGCCGGGATGTTCTTCACCTCGAAGACGAAAGTAGTCATCGCGGGCGCGTCGCCGAGCGAAGCCGGGTCGAGCGGCTGGCGCGCAAGGATGACGAAGCGGGTGGTATTGTCACTCGCGTCGGAAATGTCCTCGGCCACCACCTTCAGGCCGTAGAGATCGGCTGCGATGCGCGGTGCGATGGCGCAGGCCGCGGGGTCGCCCTGCTCCTTGACGAAGGCGGCCGCGCCGGCGGTGTCGGGATAAGTCATCGGCACGATACCGCGCTCTCGTAGCCAGTGTCGCGTCTGGCCGAGCGCCTGCGGGTGGGAGTAGGCGGCCGAGAACGGACCGTCGCCGATCGCCATCACCGCATAACGGATCGGCAGGAAATGCTCGCCGACGATCGAAAGACCGCTTTCGGGCAGCAGGAAGTGTATGTCGGCGACGCGGCCGTGCTGCGAGTTCTCGATCGGGATGATCGCGCTTCCGGCGCGCTCCTGGCTCACGGCGTCGAGCGCGTCGTCGAAACTGAAGCACGGCAGCGGCAGGCAATCGGGCGCCCATTCCATTGCCGCCCGGTGCGAATTGGCCCCGGGCGCTCCCTGGAAGGCGATCGCGCGTGCCGGATATTTCGCCGCGGCGGAGACCATTTGCTCGACCAGCGCGAGCGCGGGGACGGGAAAGCTGTGCATCGGCGCGGCGGGTAGACCGGCGGACCCGCGGGGACAAGGCGAATTGCCGTCTTGCGAAGCGCGCTGGCCCTCACTAGAGCGGCGCCGGAGTTCTCCCCCAAGGCAGTAGTCTCACCCGATGACCGACCGTTTCAACACTATCGCCGGCTGGCTTCTCTTTTCCGGAATCGTCGCCCTCGGCCTCAACGCCGTGAGCGAGCGCATATTCGAAGCGAACAAGCCCGAGCGGCCCGAGACGATGGGCTTTCCGATCGCCGGTGTGGTCGAGGGCGGCGCCGAAGCGAAGGTCGATCTCGGCACCGTGCTGGCGAGCGCCGACCCGGCGGCGGGACAAAAGATTTTCGCCAAGTGCTCAAGCTGCCACACGATCGACCAGGGCGGCGCCAACGGGATCGGCCCGAACCTTTATGGCACCGTTGGCGTGCCGATTGGCGAGGGCAAGGGCGGCTTCGCGTTCTCCGGCGCGCTTTCGGGCCACGGCGGCAACTGGACTTATGAAAACCTGTTCGATTGGCTGAAGAGCCCGAGCGCCTTTGCTCCGGGCACCAAGATGACCTTTGCCGGTCTCTCGAGCCCGCAGGATCGCGCAAACGTGATCGCCTATCTGAAGCAGCAGGGCGGCGGCCCCGACTTCCCGGCTCCGGCCGCTCCCGCGGCAGCCGCGGGCAAGGCTGACGCCGCGGCGGCCAAGGCGCCCGACGCCAACCCGGGTCCGGCCCCCTCGGGCGCACCGGCGAGCACGAAGGACGCCTCAGGCGCGGTCGCTCAGCCGCAGCCGGTTCCGGGACACGCCGCGGATTCGAACACCAAGTCATCGCAGGCGCACTAACTGCGCCCTTTGAACCCCTGAGCTATCACGTACCACTCGGATGAGCCCTTGCGGCTCGCCGGCGGCTTGGCGTGCTTGACCGTGCGGAAATGCTGCTTGAGCAGCGTCAGCAGTTCGCTGTCAGTACCGCCGGCCAGGACCTTCGCGACGAACGCGCCGCCGGGGGCGAGCGTTTCGACCGCGAAGGCCACGGCCGCCTCGACCAGGCCCATCGTGCGCAAGTGGTCGGTCTGCTTGTGGCCGACAGTGTTGGCGGCCATGTCCGACAGCACGAGGTCGGGCGCTCCGCCAAGGGCCTCTGCAAGCGCGCCGGGCGCCTCGTCGGCCATGAAGTCGAGCTGCAGGATGGTCACGCCCTCGATGGGTTCGGTCGGGAGCAGGTCGATGCCGGCGACGGCTGCCTCCGGCGCGCGCTTGCGCACCACCTGGCTCCAGCCGCCGGGCGCGATCCCGAGGTCGATAATCCTGTGCGCGCCCTTGAGCAGGCCAAAGCGCTCGTCGAGCTCGAGCAGCTTGTAGGCTGCGCGGCTGCGGTAGCCCTCAGCCTTGGCCTGCTTGACATAAGGGTCGTTCAGCTGCCGCTCGAGCCAGCGCGTGGACGAAGCCGTGCGCCCGCGGGCGGTCTTGACCCGGCGACCGGCGTCCTTGCCGACGCGGCTCACCCTTTGTGCCGCACGCGCTTGAGGCTGGCGCGCGCTTGCGCGCCCTCGGCCTCGGCGGACATCAGGCTGCGCAGGATACCTTCGCGGATGCCGCGATCGGCCACCCCGAGGCGCGGGGCAGGCCAGATGTCGAGGATCGATTCGAGGATCGCGCAACCGGCCACCACCAGGTCGGCCCGTTCCTGCCCGATGCAGGGCAGCTTGCGCCGCTCGGCCGGACTCATCTCCGCCAGCCGCGAGGAGATCTCGCGCATTGACTGGCCCGGCACGATCAGTCCGTCGACGGCCTTGCGGTCGTATTGCGGCAAATCGAGATGAACGCTGGCGAGCGTGGTCACGGTGCCGCTGGTACCGAGAAGGCGCAAGTCGGGCGCGCGATGTGGTGCCACGCGCTCGGCAAACTCGGCGAAGCTTTCCGTGACCACGCGGCGCATTTCGGCATAGCGCGCGGCGCGCGCGGCCGCGTCGGCGTGCTCGTCTTCATGGCCGACGGTTTCCGTCAGCGAGACGACGCCCCACGGCACCGACTGCCAGTCGATGATCCGCGGGACCGGTCCGCCCGGTTCTATCAGGACCAGCTCGGTCGAACCGCCGCCGATGTCGAAGATCATCGCCGGGCCGATGCCGTCCTCGAGCAGGATGTGGCAGCCGAGCACCGCGAGACGAGCCTCTTCCTGCGCCGAGATGATGTCGAGCATGATGCCGGTCTCGCGCCGGACGCGCTCGATGAACTCCTCGCCGTTGGTGGCCCGGCGGCAGGCCTCGGTTGCCACCGAGCGAGCGAGATGCACGTTGCGGCGCCGCAGCTTGTCGGCGCAGACCTTGAGCGCACCGACCGCGCGGTCCATCGCCTCGTCGCTCAGCCGCCCGGTCTGCGCCAGCCCCTCGCCGAGCCGGACGACCCGGCTGAAGGCGTCGATGACCACGAAGTTGGCGCTCGCCGGGCGGGCGATCAGCAGCCGGCAGTTGTTCGTTCCGAGGTCGATGGCGGCATAAGCCTGACGTGGATGATGGTGCGGCACAGGACGCTGTTCGGGCGCATCCCCGGCGCTCGATTGCGGCGTGGCGAGATTTTGTTCGACCTGCCCGGCCGCTTCCTGCGGCCGCTGCGGCGGTGAGTGATCCGCCATGAGAAATCCAGACTTTCACGTTTCCGCCCGCCATTTCGGCGGGGACCTGGGGTCAGGCTAGCGGATGGCCAGCATCGCGGCAAGTTTCGTCGATGCGGGTTGAACCCGCCTCACGAGCAAGACACACTCGGTCAGGTGATCTATCCCAACCGCCCGCAATCGGCCGCCGATGTCGCACTCCACTACGACGAGCTGGATTTGCCTTACCGGCGTATCTGGGGCGAGCACGTCCATCACGGCTACTGGCGCACCGGCGCCGAAAGCCCGGCCGAGGCGGCCGAGGCGCTGGTTCAACTCGTCGCCGAGCGGCTCGCGCTCCAACCCGGCCAACGCGTCGTCGACATTGGCTGTGGGTACGGCTCGACGGCCGGGTGGCTTGCTGCGCAAGAGGGCGTTGAGGTGACCGGCTTCACGCTCTCCGAGGCGCAAGCTGCGGTCGGGCGCGCGCGCCCGGGCTTCACCTGCTTCGTCCGCGACTGGCTCGACAACGGACTTCCGGACGGCGCCTTCGACCGCGCCTACGCGATCGAAAGTTCGGAGCACATGGTCGACAAGGCGCGGTTCTTCGCCGAGGCGCATCGGGTGCTCAAGCCCGCTGCGCGCTTCGTCGTTTGCGCCTGGCTCGAGGGGGAAGCAGTGACGCCCTGGCACGTCAGGCATCTGCTCGAACCGATCTGCCGTGAGGGACGGCTGCCGAGCATGGGCAGCCGTGCCGACTACGAGGCGCTCGCGGCGGCGGCCGGTTTTCGACTGCTGCGTTACGGCGACATCAGCCGCGAAGTGCGGCGCACCTGGACGATCTGCCTGCGCCGGCTTGCGGGCCACGTTCTCACCGACCGCGAGATCCGCCGTCTGGCCCTAAGCCGGGCGACCGAAAATCGCGAGTTCATCCTCAGCCTGCCGCGGCTGATCCTGGCCTTGCGCGGCGGCGCGATGCGATACGGCGTGTTCGTGTGGGAGCGTGCCTAGCGGGCACGCGTCCAGCGGCGGCTCTCGCAGATGAAGAACACGCAACCGGTCACCCGGAGTGAGCCGTCCGGGTTCAACTGAAGCGTCGACTTGTAGCTCTTGCCGCCTTCGGGGTCGTAGGCGCGACCGTTTCGCCAGACATCGCCATGGCGTTCGAAGCCGATGAGTACCGGTAGGCCGAGGATCGGCCGGTTGCGCAGCCTGGGATCGGCGTTGTGAATGTCGGTCTTGGGCGCCCTGGCGTCGGCGTCGAGCACTTTCGCGATCGTGCCGCACAGCTTCGCGCCGCAGGGTGCAATGCGCACGAGCCCCTTGTGATCATCGTTGAGCCACAGCCCTTCGACGCTCGGCCCTGCCATTGCGGGGGCCGCAACCGCCAGCGCAAGTGGCGGGATGAACCCGCGCATGATAATCCGCCACGACCGCATACGCTTGGTTATGCGGTTGGAGGGTTCATGGGCAAGCTCGATATCCGCTCGCGCGAGGCCGAGCAAATGGACGCCCCGGACCTCGATCCGGCGGTCTATGAAAAGGTCCTGCACGATCTCGCCCGGGTCAACCGGGCGACCTTCACGGCCTGGCCGACGCTCGCCTTTCTCAACCGCGCGGTGGGCGAGGCGACGAACTTTCGGCTGATGGACGTCGGCTTTGGCGATGGTGACGTGCTGCGCGCAGTCGCCCGCTGGGCCCGCCGCAAGGGTATCGCCGCCGAGCTGGTGGGGGTCGACCTCAACGAGAAGAGCGTCAAGGCGGCCCGCGACGCGACGCCGCCCGACATGGTGATCGACTATCGCGCCGGCGATTACGCTCACCAGGCCGGGCCGTTCGATTTTGTCGTCTCGAGCCAGGTCACACACCACATGACCGACCCGCAGCTGGTCACCTTCCTGCGCTACGTGGAGACCGAGGCGCGGAGGGGCTGGCTGATCTGCGATCTTCATCGCCTTGCTTTCTCCTACTGGGGCTTCCCGCTGCTCGCGCGCCTGCTGATGGTTCACCGCATCGTGCGCGAGGACGGGCGCCTGTCGATCGCCCGTTCGTTCCGCAAAGGAGAGTGGGAGGTTTACTTGCGCGAGGCGGGAATCGCGCCCGGGCAGGTAAAAATCGTCAGGCGGTTCGCCTCGCGCCTGTGCGTCGAACGGATCAAGTAAGCAGGCAATCGTGCGCAAGCCGGCGTGATCGGCTTCCCGCCTTGACGACGAGGGCAGCGCTTTCTAGATGCGCCCCCTCGTTGCCCCGTCGTCTAATGGTAAGACAACGGACTCTGACTCCGTTTATCGAGGTTCGAATCCTCGCGGGGCATCCAGCCTTCCCGTTCTCGCAGCCGGTCAGCCGCGGGGCAGGCGTGCGCCATTGCTGGCCATCCTGACGCGCAATTTCCCCAGCTTGGTGCAAACTCTCGCGGTCATCAGGAATTGGCTGTTGAACGTCGACGCGCAAACGGTTAGCTTTATTTCACATGAAAAATCATGAGTTTCCCGCACAGGGAGACGTCGAAGGGGGCAGCGATGGATCGTGAGGCGCGGGTTTCCCGCGGGCAGATAGCCCGCGAATCGGGCGGGTCGGTCTGATGGCTACAGCCGCGCCGGCCGAAGTTCTGGCCGAGGAGTGCCGTGCCGAATTCGCGGGAGCGTTCGAGAAATTAGATCAGCGACCCAAAATCGTCGTCGATTACGATCAACGTGTGCTCTGGTCCTGCGATATGGCTCCACGGTTGCTCGACGGGCCGATGCCGCTGTGCATCCGCAAGGGCAAACTTGTCGTCGACGACGAGGAACTGCGACAGGATTTCGCCGAATTCCTTCACAATGTCGGGTCCGAAGTGCAGCGCAAGCTGATCCGCGGCAAGGCCAAGCGCCATTGGGCAGTGCTGCGCGCTTGGCGGCCGGCGCACTGGGATCGCGCGGTTTGCGTGCTGGCCAGCCCTTCCCTGCCACTGGAGGACATCGAGCGCAGCGGCCTCGCCCGCGAGCTCAAACTGACCAATGCCGAAGTCCGTGTTCTCAGGCAGTTCGCCGAGCTCAATTCGCCGAAGCAGATCGCCCGCGAGCTCGGCGTTTCGCTGAGCACCGTGCGCAGCCACCTGAAGCAGATTCATGCCAAGGCGGCGGTGACTACGTCGCTTCAATTGTTGCGGCTGACGCACAGTTTTTGCTCGGTATAGGTGGGGCGCCGACTGTGCCGAATTGGGACCGGACAGGACCTAACTGACGGATAATTATAAGGTTCCCATTGGTGGGGATGCGAATCAGCCCCGGCGGTTCATAAGAATCCGTTAACTCTTGGGAAATCGAGGGGTGTCTTCGCTCGCCGAACAGCAAACGGCCGACGAGCAACGGTCCTTCCCTTCGCCGGCGACGCGGCTGCGCTTGGCGTCGGATGCCGATTTGCAAAGCAACCAGGAGCTCGCCGCGCTCTATCTCGGGAAGCAATCTTCGCCTCCCGAGAGCCGTGCCCCCGCAGACGATGCGCACGCTCCCGCGATGGACTCTGCGTCGGCGCAGATTCTCAACGCCCTGCAGCAGCCCACGGCTCCGCCCCACCGCTGTAGCCCGCGACCCGGCGCTTTTCTTCGCCGCGCCGAACGCCTAGTCCGGCGGCGACAGCGCCGGGACAGAGGAACAAGCGTGGACGATAGCAAGCCTGGCGAGGACGACCGCGACCTGACCGTTCGCAAGTTCTATCCGGCCGAGCAGGAAGCCGGTTTTGCCGAGCGGGCGCCGACCGATACCCCGCAGACTCGGCATCCGGCCTACCGCTTGGCCTTTGCCGACACCGATTTCCTGCTGCGCGAGGAACTGCGTCCGGTGCGCTTTCAGCTCGAGTTGCTCAAGCCTGAGATGTTGCTCGACGAGGCGGGCGTGGGTTCGACGCTGGTGATGTACGGTTCCGCGCGCATCCCGCCTCCCGAGGCGGTCGAGACCGCGCTCAAGGGCGCCAAGGATCTGCCCGAGCTCGAACGTAAGGTAGTCGAAAGCCTTGCCGCGAAAGCGAAGTACTACACCGAGGCCTATCGCCTGGCGCGGATCGCCAGCGAGCGCTCGATCATCGAGCACGGCGAGCGGCAGTTCGTCGTCTGCTCAGGCGGCGGGCCCTCGATCATGGAGGCTGCCAACAAGGGGGCGAGCGACGCCGGTGCGGAATCGATCGGCCTCAACATCGTGCTTCCGCACGAGCAGGCGCCGAATCCTTACGTCACCCCGTACCTCTCGTTTCACTTCCACTACTTCGCGCTGCGCAAGATGCATTTCCTGCTCCGCGCGCGCGCCGTGGTGGTGTTCCCCGGCGGGTTCGGCACGTGCGACGAGTTCTTCGAGACGCTGACGCTTATCCAGACCGGCAAAATGAAGCCGATCCCGATCCTGCTATTCGGCCGCGAGTTCTGGAACCGCGTGATCAACTTCGAGGCGCTGTGCGAGGAAGGCACGATCTCGCCTACGGACCTTGAGCTTTTCCACTGGTGCGAGACCGCCGAGGACGCCTGGAAGCACATCGCGGCGTTCTACAAGATCAGGGACTAGCGCACCGCGTGATGGCCCATCGGGCCGTGCCCCGCGCCGAAGCCGGGGGCGGCGCGGAGGGCGTTGCGCACGAACTGTCGCGCGGCCTCGATCGCGTCCTCGAGCGGTAGGCCCCTGCCGAGCAGTGTCGCGATCGCGCTCGACAAGGTGCAACCGGTGCCGTGGGTATGGCGGGTGTCGATGCGCGGGCTACGCCAGACGCGGTCCTGCGCGCCGGGGCGGACGAGCCGATCCTCCACTACCGAATCTCCAGCGTCACCGCCTTTGGCGAGATAAGCGACGTGGCGCCTAGCCATGCATTCTGTGCCGCCGAGAGTCGCCAGCTCAGCGACGTTAGGTGTGGTCAGCGTCGTCATCCTCATCAGGCGTTCGAACGCAGCGATGGTCGCTTCATCAGCCAGCAGCGAGCCGCTCGTCGCAACCATGACGGGGTCGAACACCACCGGGAGCGATAAACCTTCGAGCCGGTCGGCAACCGCCTCGGCAATCTCGGCGGAGCCGAGCATGCCGATCTTGATCGCATCCGCGCCGATGTCTGACAGGCAGGCGTCGATCTGCGCCCCGACCATCTCAGGGGTGAGCACCTCGATCGCCTGCACGCCGACGCTGTTCTGTGCCGTCACTGCCGTTATCGCGGTCATCGCGTAGCCGCCGAGCATGGTGATGGTCTTGATGTCGGCCTGGAGCCCGGCGCCGCCCGAGCTATCGGAGCCGGCGATGGCGAGGATGCGGGGCGGGGCGGTCATCGCTTGAACCGGCGCTGGGTGCCCGGCGGGTGCTTCTCGTGATCGCGCTCGGTTCGGGTCGGGCGATCGACCAGTTCCCCGCCGCAGTTGGGGCAAACGTCGTCGAGGGCTTCGGCGCAGGCCGCGCAGAAGGTGCACTCGAAGCTGCAGATGAACGCGCCCGGCGCCTCGGCCGGCAGGTCCGCGCCGCAGCGCTCGCAATCGGGACGCATTTCGAGCGGCATCAGGCGGCAGCTTTCTTCACGGCCTCACAGATCGAATCGACCACCCGTTCCACTTCCGTCGCGTCGTCGCCTTCGGCCATGACGCGTATTTTCGGCTCGGTGCCGGATTTACGGATAACCAGTCGGCCGCGGCCGTCGAGCGTGCGTTCACCGTCGGAGATCGCTGCCTTGACGTCGGGGTCGGCGAGCGGGTCGCCGCCTTCAAACACGACGTTCTTGAGCAGCTGCGGGACCGGATCGAACATGTGCAGGAGCTCGCTCGCGCGCTTGCCGGAGTGGACCAGCTCCGCCAGCACCTGCAGCGCGGCAATCGTGCCGTCCCCGGTTGTCGCGTGGTCGAGCAGGATCATGTGCCCCGATTGCTCGCCGCCGACGTTGTAACCACCCGCACGCATTGCCTCGAGCACGTAGCGGTCGCCGACCTGGGTTCGGACCAGGCTCAGCCCGAGCCCATCCAGATATCTCTCCAGTCCGAGGTTGCTCATCACGGTGGCGACCACCCCGCCGCCCTTGAGATTGCCGGATTCGGCCATTCGCGTTGCGATCAGCGCCATGAGCTGGTCGCCGTCGACTGTCTCGCCCTTCTCGTCGACCACGATCAGCCGGTCGGCGTCGCCGTCGAGCGCCAGGCCGATGTCGGCCCGTTCCTCAAGCACCTTGGCCTTGACCGTTTCGAGCGCGGTCGAGCCGACGCCCTCATTGATGTTGGTGCCGTTGGGCTCGACGCCGACGGCGAAAATCTTGGCGCCAAGCTCCCAGATGGCCGTCGGGGCGACCTGGTAGGCGGCGCCGTTGGCGCAATCGATCACCACCTTGAGCCCGTCGAAGCGCACTTCGTCGCCGACCGAGTTCTTGACCGCGTGGATGTACCGTCCGCGCGAATCCTCGATCCGGCGCGCCCTGCCGACATCCTTGCCCTCCGCGAGAGGGATTCGCGTTTCCATCAGCCGCTCAATCGCCTCTTCGTCCTCGTCGGACAGCTTGAGCCCGTCGGGACCGAAAAGCTTGATGCCGTTGTCGGGGAACGCGTTGTGGCTGGCCGAGATCATCACGCCCAGGTCCGCGCGCATCTCGCGGGTGAGCATGGCGATCGCCGGCGTCGGCAAGGGACCGGTCAGCACCACGTCCATGCCCACGCTCGTGAATCCGGCAACGAGCGCGTTTTCCATCATGTAGCCCGACAGCCGCGTATCCTTCCCGATGATCACCCGGTGCTTGTGCTCGCCGCGCAGGAAATGGCGCCCGGCGGCCTGGCCGACCCTCATCGCCAGCTCGGCGGTCAGCACCCCGGCGTTGGCGCGCCCGCGAATGCCGTCGGTACCGAAAAACTTGCGAGCCATGCGAACCTCTCGAATGCCGTCTGGCTGTAATATGCCATCGGCCAATTGCGATTTCCTCAGCGCGGCACTAGCTGCATCCCCACGCGTTGGCAAAACGAACGACCCCAACCGAAACGGAAGGACGGACCGATGGCTTTCGAACTCATGCCGCTGCCTTATGACCCCGAGGCGCTCGAACCGGCGGTTAGCGCCAGGACGCTGAGCTTCCATCACGGCAAGCATCACAAGGCCTACATCGATAAGACCAACGCAGCGATCGACGGCACAGCGAACGCCGGCAAGTCACTCGAGGAGATCATCGCAGCGGCGCGCGGCAGCAACCAGGGCCTGTTCAACAACTCGGCGCAGAGCTGGAATCACGGTTTCTACTGGAAGTCGCTGGCTCCGATCGGCGGTTCGCCCTCGGGCGACCTTGCGCGCAAGATAGACGCGGCTTTCGGCTCGCTCGACGAGCTCAAGGCCAAGCTGGTCGAACGCGGCGTGGGGCACTTCTCGAACGGCTGGGTGTGGCTGGCGGACAACGGCGGCACGCTTTCGCTCGAGGAAACCCACGACGGCGACACGCTGGCCGATAGCGGCAAGAACCCGCTGCTCACCATCGACCTGTGGGAGCACGCCTATTACCTCGATTACCAGAACGTGCGCCCGGATTACCTGAAGGCGGTGCTCGACAACCACCTCAACTGGGACTTTGCCGCCGAAAACCTGGAGCGCGGCTCGGCCTGGAAATACCCCGCCTAATCGATCGATGGCGAAGGGGCCGGGGCTGGCGCCACGGCCTCTTCGTCCGCTTCGAGCGGGTTGGTGGCGAACAGCGCCTCGCCGAACATGAAGCCGATCAGGTTCGGCTTGCCGAGGTGATCGATCAGCGCGGTCAGCGTGAGCAGGATCGGCACCGAGAGCAGAGCGCCCGTCACGCCCCATACCCAGGTGAAATAGCTCAAAGCGAACAGGATCAGCACGGGGTTCGTCGTGAATTTCGCGCCGAGGATCGACGGCGTGACCACGTTCGATTCGATGGCATGCAGGCAAAGGTAGCAAAGCGCAGGGACCGCTCCGACCCATGGCGAGGCGGAAGTGCCGATGCCGAACAGCGCGAGTACGCCGGCCATCGTCAACGGTCCGATATAGGGGAGGAAGTTGAGCAGGGCCGCGAGCCCGCCCCACATGATCGGCGCCTCGAGACCCAGGGCCCAGGCGCCTAGCGCCACGATGACGCCGATGCCGAGATTGATCAGGCCGACGGTGAGGATGTAGGCGGCCACGCGGTCCTGCACGTCGCGGATCACGCGGGCGACCTTGAGGCTGGCGCCGACGTGCTGGCGGTCGAGGAGCAGCCGGCGGCGCACGCGCACCCGCGCCTCGATCATGAAGAACGCCATTAGGAAGGTGAGCAGGACCTCGAGCACGACGGTCGGCGTCGCGAAGGCGACTTGTTCGAGCATCGAGGGGCTGGCCAGCACGACCTGCTTGCCGACGGGCGGCCCGGTCAGGTTGGTCACCTGCTTGTTGATCCGGGTCAGCCAGCCGAAGTTGTGCTGCAGCTGGTGGAAATGCTGGCCGATCCGCTCGATCAGCGCAGGCAGCTCGTCATACATGCCGATCGCGGGCCGCAGCACCGCGGCGAGCGCCAGGACGACGATGGCGAGGAAGACGAGCAGCGACACCAGCGAGGCGAGAATGTTCGGCAGCCCGCCTTGCGCCAGCCGGTCGGCCATCGGCGACAGTACGATGGTCAGCATCATCGCGGTGACGATGGGCAGGAACACCACCGCGCCGATCGACAGCACGAAAGGCAGCGCCAGGAACAAGCCGATCGCCAGCAGGACCACGAGCGACGAGATCAGTCGCAGTTCCTGTGCGGCGAAAGTCAGCGCGCGCCGCGGCCGCGCGCTGGCGAGCGGCGCAATGTCGAGCTGCGGGGGAGTGCGGTCGCCCATTGGCCCCGTTGTGCCCTTCCGTCGGGCCGCGATCAAGCCGCGGTCAACGGGTGGCGACCGAGCGGCCGTTGCCGGCGGCGACCATGTCGAGCTCTTCGAGAATCGCCCGGTGGGCCGCGGGATCGCCGGGCGCACGATCGGGAATATTGCCTTCCTCGATCATCGTCGTCAGCGCGGCGCGAGCGCGTCCGACGCGGCTCTTGATCGTGCCGACCGCGCAACCGCAGATCTGCGCCGCTTCCTCGTACGAGAAGCCGCCGGCGCCGACGAGCAGCAGGGCTTCGCGCCGTTCAGGGGGCAGCGTCAGCAACGCGCGGTGCATGTCCGCCAGGTGGATCGGTTCTTCCTGGCCGGCGGGAGCGGTCAGGACTCTCTCTGCGACCGTTTCGTCATAGTCGCCGCGGAAGCGATTGCGGCGCATGTCGGTGAGATAGGCGTTGCGCAGGATCACGAAGGTCCAAGCGCGCATGCTGGTGCCGGGTTCGAACCGGTCCTGCGCGGCCCACGCCTTGAGCAATGTTTCCTGGACCAAGTCGTCGGCCATGTCGGGTCGGCCGCACAGGCCGCGGGCGAACGCACGAAGGTGGGGCACGACGCCGGTCAATTCACGCTTGAAAGCGCGCCGCTCGTCGGCGCTGCGCTCGGGCAGCGGGGGGCGTGGCTCGGGCTTGTTCATCAGTCCGCCGAGTCCAGCTTCTTCAGAAGCTCGGTAAAGGAATCCGGCAGCGGCTCGTCAACGACGGAGTCATAGAGACGTTTCAGCCCCGCGGCCCATTCGGGATCGCGAAGCTTTCCGCCCGTTTTGGGCGATGCGACCTTCTTGTCTTTTTTTCCGCCAGCCATGAAATGCAATTTCAGCCCCCGTATAAACAGTAATCGCGATGCGGCGCCAGGTTGGGACCTGTGGCACAGCTGCATCGCATGAACACCCGTCAATGGCGGGTATGGAACGAAACCGGCCGCATCCGGTTCCCGCAAGCAACTGCCGACGGTTGGTTAATCCAATTTAGATTCGCTAGACTATCCGCCAAGGAGCGCTTTGATCACAACGCTGCCGGGCAGGGGACGGGAATTCGCAGAATATGGCAACCCCGAATAGCTGGACCAAGCGCTGGCTGGTTCCCTACCCGCGCGGTGTGCCGGTAGCGATCTTCTTGCTGGTCGCGGCGATCACGGCACTCAGCGTCTACGCGATTGAGCGCGGCGAAAGCCAGCGCGCCGAAGCGCAACTGCGAAACGAGGCCGACGCTGTCGCTTCGGCGCTCGAGCGCCGAGCCAACGCCAGCAGCGCCTATCTGCGCGCGGGTGCGTCGCTGATCGCCACGCTCGACGAGGTCCCGGCGCCATTGTTCGGTCGGTTCGTCTCGGAATTGCGCCTCGATGCTGATTACCGCGGAGCCGAGGGCATCGGCTGGGCGCCCGTTGTTCCGGCAGCGAAAGTCGCGGCGTTCAATTCCGCGATGGCCGCGCAAGCGCCTGGGATCGCGTTCCATCCGCCGCTCGGGACGAGCCAGCCCTACGCAACCCCGGTGCTCTTTCTCCAGCCCGATACCGAGCGCAATCGCCGCGCGCTTGGCTACGACATGTTTTCGGATCCCGTCCGCCGCGCGGCGATGAGAGAAGCCGAGCGAACTGGAACCCCCACGGCGAGCGGCAAGGTCGTGCTGGTGCAGGAGTCGGCAGGTTCGGGCTCAGGGTTCCTGATCTACATGCCGGTGTTCGGTGCCGACGCGGCGGGCCGGCATTTGAAGGGCTTCATCTACAGTCCGTTCAACGCTGACGACTTCCTCGCCTCCGCGCTCGAGCTCGAGCGGCCTGGCCTGTTCGGCATCAGGCTGTATGACGGCCAGGCGACGCAGAAGAGCCTGTTGGCCGAGATCAGCCCGGAAGGGCAGCTTGGGGCAACCTACGCATTGCCGGTGACCATCGCCAACCATTCCTGGGTGCTCGAAATCGAAGCCCCGCGGCCGAATTCGCTGTCCGGCTTGTCGATGCTGACGCTGGTGTTCGGCCTGCTCGTGGCCAGCCTGCTGATGCTGGTGGTGCGGATGCTGACCCAGCAGGCGACCGAGGACGAGGCCGCGCTGCACTGGTTCGAGGAACAGGCCTCGATCCGCAACTCGCTCACACGCGAGCTCAACCACCGGGTCAAGAATACCCTGGCCAACGTGTTGTCAATCATTGCGCTGACGCGGCGCCGGGCGACCAACCTCGACGATTTCGTCGAAGGCCTCGACGGCCGAATTCGCGCGCTCTCGGCCACGCATGACCTGCTGACGCAATCGGACTGGGGCACGACGCAGATCCGCGCCGTCGTCGATGCAGAGCTGGCGCCTTACCGCCAGGCCGACGAGCACCGGATCGCCATTACCGGGCCCGACATTCCCCTCGCGCCCAACGATGCGCTGTCGCTCGGACTGGCTATTCACGAGCTCGCGACCAACGCCGCGAAGTACGGCGCTTTGACGCGCGCTGGCGGCGAGGTTTCGATCCAATGGGAGCTGATCGCGCCGCGGCGGGTGCGCCTCGAATGGAAGGAGCGGGGCGGCCCGCCGGTGAAGGCCACTCGCGGGCGCGGGTTCGGCACCGACTTGATCGAGAAAATCGTCGCCAACGAGCTCGATAGCCCGGTCCAGCTCGACTTCGATCCCGAAGGCGTGACCTGCGTGCTGACTATACCGGTGCGCCAGCCGACGGCGTTTGCCATGCGCGCGCCGCCGCGCGACGAAACGCCGGCAGCATAACGGCCGCGGGCGTTTCGGTTCAGCTCAGCGGACGGCTCGAACCGAAGAATAGCGCCTGGCTGATCGCGGCGCGGACGGTAGATTCCTGGAACGGCTTGGTGATCAGGTAGGTCGGCTCGGGCCGATTACCGGTCAGCAAACGCTCCGGGTACGCGGTGATGAAGATCACCGGCATGTTGTCCATCTCGAGGATGTCGTCGACCGCGTCGAGGCCCGAAGAGCCGTCGGCGAGCTGGATGTCGGCGAGCACGAGGCCCGGGGTCTGTTCGGCAGCGATCTGCTGCGCCTGTGTGCGCGTTGCCGCCGTGCCGCAGATGTCATGACCGAGCGAACGGACTAGATCCTCGAGCTGCATCGAGATCAGCGGCTCGTCCTCGATGATGAGCACGCTGGTGGTGTTCTCGCGGTCGATCTCCTCGATCGCTTCCTGCACCAGCCGGGCAATGTCGTCTTCGTGAATGCCCATGATCTGCGCGGCCTCGGCGGGCGAGAAATCCTCGACCGTCGTGAGCAGCAACGCCTGGCGATTGAGCGGAGTGATGCGCTTGAGCTGATCCTGCGCCGCGGCCTCGTGGAGGCCGTGACCCTGGGTCTCCTCGGCCACTTCCAGATAGGCGCTGGACCACAGCTTGTTGAACGCCGCGTAAAGCGGCACGCGGCCGCCCTTGAGCGACTGGGCGAGATCCTCGTCAGCCAGCGCGGCTTCGAGGGTCGCCTTCACGAAGGCGTCGCCGGTCGATTGCGATCCGGTGAGCGCGCGAGCGTAACGACGTAAGAACGGCAAATGTGCGGCAACTTCGGCGCCGATAGACATAGAACCCCTTCCCGATGAGTCAGGCGTTCAGGGAACGCACAGCGCAACGTCCGGTTCCACCGCCGCTGCAAACGATTTTGCTGCTATTGTCGATTGCCATCGGCGGCGCAAGGCGACTTTCGCCCCACTTAAACAATCGTCAAAAAATTTTGGACACGGCGGGAACCTGTTTTCGCGCCGGTCATTATCGCTATGTCACCGCCGAGACCCCCCCTCCCGTCCAAGCGGCTGGTGATACGATCCCGAAAGGCCTCCGCGCGATGGCGCGGAGGCCTTTTTTTCGCGTAAAATTAATTAAGTTTACTGCGCGAAATTAATTAAGTTTACAGCGCGCCGGCCGTGCCGGATCCGCGCCACTCAGCCCATCGCGTCGCGCAACTTGGCGAACAGCCCGCGCTTTTCCTCGCCGGAAAGCGCGGCGACGAGTTCCGCCGGATCGTATGGTTTCTCGAACACCGCGCCCATTTCGGCGATTTCCTGCGGGATGTCCTGCGGCGCCCCGGTGGAGAAGACGATCCGCGGACGACGGGCACCGAGCATGTCGACCAGCTCGGCGATCGCCCAGCCGTCGTCGCGATCGGCCAGGTGCACGTCAACGACGATGGCGTTGACCGGCCCCTTCTCGAGTTCGGCCATGGTGCTCTCCATGCTTGGGCAGATGATGACTTCACCGGCGCCGCCGGCGATCAGTGCGTCCTCAAGCGCGAGCGCGAGCACCGGATCATCCTCGACCACCAGCACGAGCGTGAGAGCCCGATTGTGCTTCGCACCTGGCTTTTTGGTCATGGAGAGCTTTCGATGCGCCCGCCGCGGAATGCGGCGGGCGAAATCGAAAAACGTGAAGTCCGGGGCAGCGGTTCCCGCGCCACGAGGCGATCAAAGCGCCTTTTCGTAGATCAGGTATTCCTTGTTGACGTGGCTGCCAATCGCGTCGGCAATGGCGACCATCCCCTTGTTGTCGTCGAGGATCCAGCCGATCTCGCCGCGTGTCGCGCCGTAGCTCTTGACCGAGTTGCGGCGGATGTATTCAATCATCATGAAAGCGAGCTGGCTGGCGAGGCGCGAGTTCTGGTATTCCTTCTTCACGCCCATCAGCGGCACACGCATCGTGTTGCACTGCGGGTCCTTCAGCCAGCGCAGCATCTTGATCCAGCCGAACGGGAGCAGCTTGCCGCCGATTGCCTTGATCGGCTCGTTCGCATTCGACCACGTCAGCATGAAGGCAACCGGCTTGCCGTCGAGTTCGGCGACCATGTTGAGATCCTCGCGGATTAGCGGAGTCATCTTCTTGCCGCCGTACTCGGCTTCCTTGGCGGTGAAGGGTACGAAGCCCCAGTTGTCCGCCCAAGCGTCGTTGAGGATATCGATGACGATCGCCGCCTCGCGGGCAAAGTGCTTCACTTCGACCGGGCGAATGTTGATCCGCGGGTTCTTCTCGCCCGCGGCGACGATCCGCTGGACGATCGGCGGAAATTCCCGGGTAATGTCGAGCTCGTAAGTGAGCAGCTTCTTGACCGGCTTGTAGCCGGCGCCTTCGATCCATGCCCGATAGGCCGGATTGTGATGGCCCATCATTACCGTCGGCGGATGATCGTGGCCCTTGACCAGCAAGCCGGGTTCTTCCCAGATCGACATGCTGATCGGCGCCAGAACGCGGGTCATCTTCTGGCCGCGCAGCCAATCCTCGGCAGTGGCAATGAGAAGGTCCGCGGTTTCCTTGTCCTCGGCCTCGAACAAGCCCCACTGGCCGGTGCCGGGCCCGAAGCCCTTGTCCGTCGGCTGAGTCAGCGCCAGCTCGTCGATATGCGCGGAAATCCGGCCGACGACCTTGTCACCGCGGCGGGCGAGGAAGAACTGGTGGCGGGCATGTTCGAAGAACGGGTTCTTTCCGGGCGTCAGCAGTTCCATCAGCTCGCTGCGCAACTGAGGCACGAAGTTGGGATCGTCTTTGTTCAAGCGATAGTGAACATCGACGAAGGCGTTGAGGTCACGCTTGCCGGATACGGGGGCGACACTTACTTTGCTGTCGGACATGATCTTCCCGCCTTTGTTCAGACATGGTTAGCCCTGAGTGCGCTTGTTGCGCGATGTCAAGGCGAGGCTTGCCGGTCGCCCCGATGAAGCGCAAGCGCGCGGTGGAATTTGGAAACTGACTAGATGACGGCCACGCAATTCCTTGATCCGGCGGCTCCGCAAGCCGGTTCGACCGAGCGGCGGATCCATGCCGCGATCGCCGATGACAAGGCGATGATGCGCGCCGCCGCCGAGCTGACCCGCGACATCGGCGAGGCGAGGGCGGGCGTCTACTGGTCCGACATGCTCGGCTCGGCCGCGATCGGTTATGCCGCGCTTGCCGGCGCGATCGTAGCGCGGCCGGCGTGGCTGGCGTGGGCTTGCGGCGTCGTTGCGGTTCTGGCGCTCTATCGCGCCCTGTTGTTCATTCACGAGATCTCGCACCTGCACCGCAACGCGCTGCCCGGTTTTCGCACCGCGTGGAATGTGCTCGTCGGGGTCCCCATGCTGACGCCGTCCTTCATGTATGAAGGCGTGCATACGCTCCACCACGCTCGCACGCGCTACGGCACGCTCGACGACCCGGAGTACTTGCCGTTGGCCTTGATGAAGCCGTGGTCGCTCCCGGCCTTCGTGCTGATCGCCTTGCTGGCGCCGCCGGCGCTGGTCTTGCGCTTCGCCGTCCTGAGCCCGCTTGGGGTGCTCTTTCCCAGGCTGCGGACGTTCGTGTGGGAGCGCTTTTCCGCGCTGTCGATCAATCCGGCGTTCCGCCGTCGGCCGGCCGACGACGACATGAAGCGCCGCTTCTTCTGGCAGGAGGTGGGCGCCAGCGCCTGGGCGATAGTCCTTGTGGGGAGCGTGTTCGTAATCGGCTGGCGACCCTTGCTGATCGCGCTCGCGGTGTTCTCGGTCGTCGCGTTGTTCAACCAGCTGCGCACCCTGGTTGCGCACTTGTGGGAGAACGAGGGCGAAGCGATGACGGTGACCGCGCAGTATCTCGATTCGGTCAATGTGCCGCCGCCTTCGCCGTTCTCCGTCCTGTGGGCCCCCGTCGGCCTTCGCTACCATGCGCTACACCACCTGATGCCGAGCATGCCCTATCACTCGCTCGGTGAAGCGCATCGCCGGCTGCGCGTCCATCTGGAGCCCGGCACCACCTTCTGGCAGGCGAGCCACAAAGGCATGGCGCCGCTTCTTGTGAGGATCGCCCGCAGCACCATGGTCCGCCGATAGCGAGACGGCCCCCGCGCTCGTCGCGCGGAGGCCGCTTAAATTCGCTCTCGGCGACGATTACTGGGTCGTCGTTGAGCTCGTCGTCGAGCTTCCGTCGGCACCGGTGGCGCTGTCGGTCGTGGTCGTGGCGGAGCTGGTCCCTTGCTGGACCGTCACCGTGTCGGCCGGCGCCGGCGTCGCGTAGGTCTGGGTCGTCGCGACCGAAGTATCGGTCGAGGTAGCGGTGTTGTCCGCGTCCTTGTCGCTGCAGGCGCTCAGGCCCAGAACGACAGAACCGGCCAGCGCCGCGAGGAAAAGTTTCTTCATCCCAATACTCCTTCAAAATGGGGTGTGAACGCGTGACGCGCGCGGCTGGAGATCCCCATCGCCTGGCAGCCATTGCGGGCAAAGACGCTCAGCCCCGGCCGAGGTTCCCGAAAAATGGCGAAAATGAGGCGAATTGAGCGCCGCCCGAGTGCTATTCCTCGGTGCGGATCAGCACGGTTTCGCCCACCAGCAGGAACAGCAGGAACGGCGCCCAGGCGGCTAGTAGAGGCGGATAGCCGCCGAAGCTGCCCATCGCGAGCGCGGCGTTGTCGACCACGAAGTAGGCGAAGCCGAGCGCCATGCCGATGACCGCGCGCGCCAGCAGGAAGCCCGACCGCGCGAGCCCGAAGCCGGCGACCGCGCCGAGCAGCGGCATCAGCATCGCCGATAGCGGGCCGGAGATCTTGTGCCACCACTTGCCCTTGAGTTCCGCCGTGCGGCGGCCTTCCTTGTCGAGCGCCGCGATCGAGCGCGACAACTGCGTCAGCGGCTGCGAGTCCGGGTCGACCTTACCGAGTTCCACCTGATCGAGCGTCAGCCCGCGGGCCACCACCTCGGGCGCGGTCGAACGCTGGGTTTGCGCGGTGCGGACGTCGAACACGCTCGGTGCGTTGAGGCGCCACCCCGGGTTCGCCCAGGTCGCGCTGTCGCTGTGCAGCTCGCGCTGGATCATGCCCTTCGGGTCGCGCTCGTAGAACGTGACGTTCTGCATTTTCGTCGTCGCGCCCGAGCCGGTGGCCGTCGCCGCCTCGAGGATGTCGTCGCCGACCGCCAGGTAGACGTTGCTGCGCACGCCGCTGTCGCGTGGGATCGGGCCGTAATTCACGGCCTGCCACGCCGCCAGACTGGCGTTGGCTCGGGTGAGAACGCGTTCGTTGAAGGTAAACGACGTGAGCGAGACGAGCCCGGCGGCGAGCAGCAGCGGCGCCAGGATCTGGTGCGCCGAAAGCCCGGCCGCCTTCATGGCCACGACCTCGCTGTTCTGGTTGAACGTGGCCAGCGTTATGATCGTCGCCAGCAGCACAGAATAGGGCAGGAACCGCGCGATGAGCTGCGGCACGCGTAGACCGACGTAGTGCAGCAGCTGGCCCTGCCCGTTGCCGGGATAGGCGAGGATGTCGGCGCTCTCGGACAGCAGGTCGAGCATCATCAGCACGAGCACTAGCATCACCAGCACCGCCAGGATGCGGGTCACAAATGTCTTGGCGAGATACCAGGTCAGCGTTCGCGACGGGAAGAAATCAAACAGCATCGGCTGCTCCCGCCATCACGATGCCGCGTTTGCGATCGCCGCGATGCCAAAGCCGCTTCACCTGCTTGGCGATGCGCGCGTAAGCGGTCTCGAGCGCGCCGATCGGCTGCCCGCCAGGCACGTAGGCGACCCGGTAGAACATCCACATGATCATCGCGGCAAACAGCGCAAAGGGGCCCCAAAAGGCGAGGTAGGGACTGATGCGGCCGAGCTCGGCCGTCTCCTGCCCGTACTGGTTGATCTTGTGATAGGCCACGACGAGCACAATCGAGACGAACACGCCAAGGGCGGAGGTCGAGCGCTTGGGTGGAATCGCCAGCGCCACGGCGAGCAACGGCAGCAACAGCATCATCACAACCTCGACCATCCGGTAATTGAAATTGGCCTGGCTGCCAGTCCGTTCCGCCTTCGGGGCGGTCTTGCTCCAACCCAGTTTGAGCAGTTCGGGCAGGATGAATTCGCGACTTTCGTTGCCGCGCGCCCGAAACCGCTCGATCGCTGGCAAGTCGACCGGCAGGTCGTGTTGCGTGAACCTCAATACGCGCGGCGGCATATGCGGCACATCCTGCACTATCGTGCCGTCGGTCAGGCGCAGGATGATCGTGTTGCGGTTCTCCGCGCTGGCGAGGAAGCGGCCTTCGGCGGCGGAAATCGACAACACCTGTCCCTTCTTGTCGGCGACGCGGGCGAAGATGCCGATCAGCTGCCGGCCGTCGTCGCGGCTTTCCTCGATGCGCAGCGCCATGCGGTCCTTGAGCGTGGTGAACTCGCCGATCTTGATCGAAGCGCCGAGCGCACCCGAGCGCAGCTCGTAGTTTTGCTCCTCGTAAGCGTACCGCGCGAGCGGCTGGAGATAGCCGACGATGGCCAGGTTCACCCCGACCAGCACCAGGGTCACCAGGTAAGGCACGCGCAGCAGGCGGACATAGCTCAGCCCGACCGCGCGCATGACGTCGAGCTCGCTCGACGTGGCGAGCTTGCGGAACGCCAGCAGCACGCCGAGCAGCAGCCCGAGCGGCACCGCCATCCCGGCATATTCGGGAAACAGGTTGAGCATCATCTTGAACACGACGCCGACCGGGCCGCCCTCGGTCGAGACGAACTCGAACAGCTTGAGCATCTTGTCGAGCGCAAGCAGCGAGGCGGCGATGGCGAACACCGCGATCATCGGAACCAGCACCAGCCGGAAGATGTAACGATCGGTGGCGGTGAGCAATTTCAAAGGGCGTATCGCGATCGGTCGGCTGGCGGAAGCGCGGCCTATAGACGCGAATTGCGCGCCGGTCATTCCTCGAATGCGCGAGCGCCGCGAGTATTCAGGCCTTTTCCAGCGTGCACTGTAGCGGGTGCTGGTTCTGCCGGGCGAAGTCCATCACCTGGTTCACCTTGGTCTCGGCCACTTCGTAAGGGAACACTCCGCAGACGCCGACGCCTTTCTGGTGGACGTGGAGCATGACCCGCGTCGCCTGCTCGAGATCCATGCGGAAGAAGCGCTTGAGGCACATCACGACGAATTCCATCGGCGTGTAGTCATCGTTGAGCATCAGCACCTTGTACTGGCTCGGCTTCTTGGGCTTCGCGCGCGTCCGGGTGGCGAGGCCGACTTGGTCCTGTCCGTCGCGCACGCCGATACCGGGCGAATCATCGTCACCCGCCGCGCGGGGCGTCGCCAACATGGGCGGCGGGGAGGAGTGATTCCAAGTCATCGCGATCGCAGAATATCGTATCGCCCGGCCAAGCCGCAAGGTGCACGGCGATGCAAAGGGTTAACGCGGCCGAACTTTGCCGCAAAAGGAAACGGGCCGGACGGAAAAGCCGTCCAGCCCGTTCCTTAGGCCGGCAATGGGAGAGGAGAGATGCCGGCGGGAGAGTAGAGCGCTTACGCGGCCTTCGAGATCTTCTCGGCGGCCAGGCTGATGCGGCCCGAAATCGGCGCGAAAGCCTCGTTGGCGAGCTTGGTCACGGCCTCGGTGCTCTTCGAGCTATAAGCGACCATCGCGTCGAAGTTGCGGCGCGCGAGCTTGCCTTGTAGCTGGAACAGCTCGGCCGGGCTCTTCACGGCGGCGAGTTCCTTGATGTCGGCGGTCAGCGTCTCGTAAGCCGACTTGGCTTCGGCGACGTAGTTCTTGCCGAGGTCCTGCACGCCGGCGGCGTAGACCTTGGTGCTCTCGACGACGGCTTCGACATTGCCCTTGGCGAACTCGGTCATTTCGGCGGCGAGCGCAGTGCTCTTGTCGAAAGCGGCCTTGGCCTTGCTCTGCGCGTCGCTGATCGCTTCGGTGATCGGCTTGGTGAAATCGGTGGTCTTGGCGGTAGCCATGATTTTTTCCTTCAATTCGGTAACGGTGAAACGGGGTGAACTGGCCGCGATCGCCTTGGGCCTGGGGGCCGGCAAACGCCGCGACTTCGATATCTTCCTGCTCGTCCTGGCAGCCGGCTTCTTGGTGGCCGGCTTTGTTTTCTTCTCCGCCGCAGCCTTGCGGGCGGCGGGCTTAGGCTTCGGCGCCGCGGCCTTGGCCGCTGCGGGCGCCACGACCAAGGCCTCGTTCGTCACCGGTTGGTCGATCGTGACGGAAGCAGCCTCGGCCTTGGCGATCTCGGACTTCGCCGGCGTGGCCTCAGCCGCGGCGGCGGCGTAGGCCTGTTCGGCGCTCTTCACGGCTTTGTCGGCGGACTCGGCCATCGTCCTAGTTCCTCAGTCTTGTTGCAGTGCACAAAATATGACCTCGCAACTGCGAAGTCAAGGATAAATTGTGCAGTGCAACAAAAGTGCCGGGCGACCGGCTTCAGCGCGTGGCCACGTAGCGTCCGGGCGCGTCCTCGATGACCTTGTCGCCGCGACCGCCGGGCTTGCGCTTGCTCGTCGCCTTGACCTTTGGCCCCTGGAAGGCTTCGAGCCATTGCCGCCAGTCGACCCACCAGCTTCCCGGATGCTCTGTCGCGCCGGCGACGAAGGATTCGAGCGAATCGGCCGCCGCCTCGTTGGTCCAGTACTGGTACTTGCGGGCCGCGGGTGGGTTGACCACCCCGGCGATGTGGCCGCTGCCGGCGAGCACGAAGCGCATCGGGCCGGCGAACTCGCCGGTCAGCCGCCAGACGCTCTCGGGCGGGGCGATATGGTCCTCGCGGCCGGCCTGGATGTAGCTCGGCGTCGCGACCAAGTGCAGGTCGATCGGGGTGCCGTCGGCGCTCATCACGTCGGGCTGGACCAGCTTGTTGTCGCGATAGAGGTCCCGCAGGTAGCTCTCGTGCCACTTGGCCGGCAGGTTGGTCACGTCGCCGTTCCAGTAGAGCAGGTCAAACGCCGGGTAGTCCTCGCCGAGCAGGTAGTAGTTGACCACGTAGTTCCAGATCAGGTCCGATCCGCGCAGCAGGTTGAACGTCGCGGCCATGTAGCGCCCGTCGAGATAGCCGCCCTGGCTGGCCTGGCGGATCAGCTCGAGCTGGGTGTCGTCGACGAACAGCTTGAGGTCGCCCGAGCGCTCGAAATCGACCTGGGCGGTGAGGAACGTCGCGCTCCGCACTTTGTCGGCCTGTCCGCGCCGAGTGAGGATCGCCAGCGTCGCGGCGAGGGTGGTGCCGGCGACGCAATAGCCGATCGCGTTGACCGCGGGCACGCCGAGCCGCTCGCGGATGTGGTCGATCGCGTCAATCTCGGCGCGCACGTAATCGTCCCAGGTAATCTGAGCGAGGCTGGCGTCGGCCGAACGCCAGCTGACCATGAACACGGTCAGTCCCTGCTCGACGGCCCATTTGACGAAGCTCTTCTTGGGGTTGAGGTCGAGGATGTAGAAGCGGTTGATCCACGGCGGGAAGATCACCAGCGGGATCTCCGCCACCTCGTCGGTCACGGGCGAATACTGGATGAGCTGGTAGAGCGGCGTCTCGTGCACGACCTTGCCGGGGGTGCAGGCGATGTTCTCGCCGAGCCTGAAGGCGCTCGCGTCGGTGTGCGTCAGCTGGCCCTTCTCGAGGTCGGCAGTGAGCCGTTCCATCCCGCGGACAAGGTTTGCGCCATGGGTCTCGAGCGTGCGTTCGAGCACCACCGGATTGGTTAGCGGGAAGTTCGCCGGGCTCATCGCGTCGAGCACGCTCTTGAGCGCGAAGCGCAGCTGCTGGCGCTCCGCCTCGCTGATGCCGTGCACCTCGTCGACCATTTCGCTCAGGCGTTCGGCAAACAGCAGGTAAGTCTGGTGGATCAGCGCGAACACCGGCTGCTCGCGCCACGCCGGATCGGCGAAGCGGCGGTCCTGACGGGGCAGGTCGGGCTCGGCCTTGGGCGCCGCGGCCGTCGTCTCGCCGTCGGGACCGACGCCGTATTGTCCGAGGATGTCCTGCCACAGCTGGACGCCCTCCTGCCACAACTCATGCTGGCGCGCAGGGTCGAGCAGCGGGATCTGCCGGTACCAGGCCTGCATCAAGCCCATCCATTGCGCGGGATCGGTCAGGAACGGCGTGGGCGGCTCGGGCAGCTTGTCCTGCTTGTGATGGTCGAACCACATCGCCTGCAGCCGCTGCGCCGATTCGCCCCATTCGGCCATCGCCGCCTCGTTCGGCATGCCGGCGCTGACGATCTGCCGCGCCGCCTCGCTCTGCATGCGCAACATTTCAGTGAACATGTCGGGGGTTTTGGTCTCGCTCATGGGCGCAAGGTAATGTCGAAATTTTGCGGTTGCGAGCAATCAATTGCGCGAGTGAAGCGATTCCGCCACAATTGGCCGCAGTCGCGGCAATAGGGCCACGCCATCAAGACAAGCCTGAGGTCATGGATACCGAGTTCTACCGCATCAAGCGCTTGCCGCCCTACGTCATCGCCGAAGTCAACGCGATGCGGCACGCAGCACGCCAGGCGGGACGCGATATCATCGACCTCGGCATGGGCAACCCGGACCTGCCGCCGCCGCAGCACGTGATCGACAAGCTGTGCGAAGTGGCGAGCAAGCCCGACGCGCACGGCTATTCGCAGTCGAAGGGAATTCCCGGGCTGCGCAAGGCGCAGGCGAACTACTACGCGCGCCGCTTCGGGGTCGAGCTCGATCCCGAGCGCGAGGTGGTTGTGACGATGGGCTCGAAGGAAGGGCTCGCCAGCCTCGCCACCGCGATCAGCGCGCCGGGCGATGTCGTGCTGGCGCCGAACCCGAGCTACCCGATTCACACTTTCGGCTTCATCGTTGCCGGCGCGGCGATCCGCTCGGTGCCGACGACGCCGAACGCCGAATACTGGGAATCGCTCGACCGGGCGATGCGCTTCACGATTCCGCGCCCGACGGTGCTGATCGTCAACTTCCCGTCGAACCCCACGGCCGAGGTGGTCGACCTTGCGTTCTACGAGCGGCTGGTCGCCTGGGCGAAGGAGAACAAGATCTGGGTCGTCTCCGACTTGGCTTATTCGGAGCTCTATTTCGACGGCAAGCCGACACCCTCGATCCTCCAGGTGCCCGGCGCGAAGGATGTGGCGGTCGAGTTCACCTCGCTGTCGAAGACTTTCTCGATGGCCGGCTGGCGGATCGGTTTTGCGGTAGGGAATCAGGCGATGATTAGCGCGCTGACGCGAGTGAAGTCGTACCTCGATTACGGCGCGTTCACGCCGATCCAGGCGGCCGCCTGCGCCGCGCTCAACGGCCCGCAGGACATCGTCGACCGCAACCGCGAGCTCTACCAGAAGCGCCGCGACGTGATGGTCGAGGCGTTCGGCCGCGCCGGGTGGGACATCCCGCCGCCGCCGGCGTCGATGTTCGCGTGGGTGCCGCTGCCGCCGTCGCTCAAGCACATGGGCAGCCTCGAGTTCGCCAAGCAGCTGCTCACCCACGCCGAGGTCGCGGTCGCGCCGGGCGTTGGCTTCGGCGAGCAGGGCGAAGGCTTCGTGCGTATCGCCATGGTCGAAAACGAGCAGCGGCTTCGCCAAGCGGCGCGCAACGTGAAGCGCTACCTCCAGCAGATGGGCGTCAACACCACCGCGGCCTGAGCGGATAAGCGCTGGCGCGATACGGATTGGCGGGTTACCTCTCGGACAAAGACAACAAGCGAGAGGATGCCTATGGTCGCCGACGCGGATTCCCGAACGCTCGACGTAACCGCGTTTTTCGAAAACGTCGGACTTACCCGGTTCCACATATGGCTGCTGGTGCTCTCGTCGTTCGTTACGCTGTTCGACGGGCTCGATTTCTCGCTGATCTCGTTCACGCTGCCGTATTTGCGCGACGAACTGCATCTCGCCCCTTCGATGATGGGCCTGGTTACCTCGGCCGCGTTCCTGGGGCAGATGGTCGGCTCGCTCGCAGGTTCCTACCTGGCCGACCTTTACGGTCGACGTCCGGTGATCATCTGGTGCACGATGATCGGGGCGCTGCTCACGTTCGTCACGGGATTTGCCGCAAGCGCGGAAATGATCATCGGTTTGCGTTTTGTCGGTGGGCTCGCAATCGGCGGTCTGCTTGCGCCGGCTTGGTCGCTCAATATCGAATCGATGCCTTCGGGTAAGAAGGCGACTGCCGTGACGATCATCATGCTCGGCTTTAGCATCGGCGGGGCGGCGGCGGGACAAGTGACTAACCTGCTAGCGCCGCTGCACGGCTGGCAATCGGTGTTCTTCGCCTGCGGCGCCGGGACGATGGCGCTGGCGCTGATCCTGGTTTTCACGCTGCCCGAATCCGCCCGCTGGCTAGTCGCCAAGGGTAAACCCGCGCCGTTGATCACCAAGGCGCTGGGCCGTTTCGACCCGGCCGCGGCGGACATTCCCTACACCGGCTTCGCCCTGCCCGACGAGCGCAAGACACGGGGCGAATCCCCTTGGGCCAAGACGGCGGACCTGTTCCGCGGCACGCTGGCGTTCATCACCCCGGTGATCTGGTTCACCTATTTCTGTTCGTCGTTCGCAATCTACATGCGGGTGAGCTACGCGGTCATTTTCATGGAAATGCTCGGCGTAAACCGGATCGAGGGCACGAACATCGGCTCGGTCGGTGGGCTCGTCGGCGCAGTCGGCGGCGTATTCCTGTTGGGGTTCACCGAGAAGCGCGGACCGCTGTGGATCGCGCTGGCGCCGCTGCTCGGCGTCCCTGCGATGCTAGCGATCGGCTGGGGTCTGACGAGCGGGCCGCTGTTCATCCCCGTTATCATGCTCGGCACGGTCATGGTCGGCATCGGCCACGCGGCGGTGATATCGATGACCACGATCTACTACCCAAGCGCCATACGCTCGACCGGCGGCGGCTGGGCCAGCTTCATGGCCAAGTTCGCCGCCGTCGCCGCGCCGCTGGTCGGGGCGGCCTGGTTCCTGCGTGACCGCGCGGCCGTGCTGAACGGTTACTCGTTCACAGGGTATTGCCTCGCCGGCGTCGTGGTCGGCATCTTCGCGCTCGCGGTCTATGCCAAGCGCCTGCATGCCGAACGCGCCCTTCAGGACATCGAGCCGGTCGCGGCTTGAGGAGATTGAGATGACCCTGCGCAGTTTAGCCGCCAACACCCCCAGCCGCCGCGCCAACTGGCGCGCGCTCGGGCTTAGTCTTGAGGACATGGAAAAGCCGAAGATCGCGGTGGTGAACAGCTCGAGCGAGCTGGCGATCTGCTACGCCCACCTCGACGGCATCGCGAAGATCGTGAAGGAGGAGATCCGCGCTGCCGGCGGAATTCCGTTCGAGGTGCGCACCGCCGCGCCGTCGGATTTCATCACCGGCGCGGCCAAGGCCGGCAGCTACATCCTCGCCGGGCGCGACATCATCGCCAACGATATCGAGGTCCAGGTCGAGGCGGCGCTGCTTGACGGGATGATCTGTCTGACAAGCTGCGACAAGACCCCGCCGGGCCACCTGATGGCCGCCGCGCGGCTCAACATCCCGACGATCCTCGTCATCGGCGGCTACCAGCCCGCGGGCGAGATCGACGGCGAGCCGGTCGACGTCGAGGACGTCTGGTCGGGCACGATCGGCATGCGCTTCGGGCGCGAGCCGAAGTTCCCGATCGCGCAGATGGCCGAGAACGCGATCATGGGCCCGGGCGTGTGCGCGGGAATGGCGACCGCCAACACGATGCACAGCACGGTCGAGGCGCTCGGCATGTGCCTGCCGGGACACGCCCCGGTGCGCGCGAACAGCCCCAAGATGCAGGCGAACGCCCGCGAAGCGGCGCGACGCATCGTCGAGATGGTTCACGAGGACCTGAAGCCGCGGCAGATCCTTACCGAAGGCGCGTTCCGCAACGCCATTGCAACGGTCCTCGCCGTCTCGGGCTCGATCAACGCGATCAAGCACCTCCAGGCGACCGCGATCGAGGCCCAGAACGGCCTTGACGTTTTCAAGCTGTGGGAAGAGATGAGCGACGTTCCGGTGCTCTCGGCCGTTCGCCCCACGGGCGAGGTGCGCATCGAACAGTTCGAGGACGCCGGCGGGGCGAAGGCCGTGTTGAAACGGCTCGAAAGCCGCATCGACACCTCGGCGCTCACCTGCACCGGCAAGACCTTGGCCGAGAACCTCGCGGGCTACGAAATTCCCGGCCCCGAGGTGATCCATTCGATGGACGATCCCATCGGCCCCGGGCCGAGCATCGCCATCCTCAAGGGCAGCTTCGCTGAGACTGCGGTGGTTCGCCTCGGCATCCGCGACGGCTCGCGGCCCGAGGAGTTCACCGGCCCGGCGCGGGTGTTCGAAAGCACTGCCGAGACCATGCAGGCGATCGAGGACAAGGTGGTCCAGCCTGGCGACGTGGTCGTCGCCCGCAACCAGGGCCTCAAGGGCGGCCCGGCGATGGGCGGCAGCGCCAGCGTGATCCTGTTCGCGCTTGACGCCGCGGGTCTCGCCAAGACCACCGCCTTCGTCACCGACGGCCAACTCTCAGGCCTGTGCCTCAAGGGCCTCACGGTGGCCGAAGTCCACCCCGAAGCCGCAACCGGCGGCCCGATCGGGAAGATCCGCGACGGCGACACGATCACGATCAGCGTCAAGAACCGCAGCATCGACGTCGACGTCCCCGCCGACGAACTCAGCCGGCGCAACGGTCCGGGCTGGAAGACTCCCGCGACCGGTTACCTCGACACCTTCCGACACGACGTGCGAGACATGTCCACCGGCGGCGTGCTGGTGCCACCGGTGGACTGACACGCGCTTAGCGGCAGCGCACGTCGCTGTTGTTGCTGGCGATCGTCTGGCCGAGCAGCGCGCCGAGCGCGCCGCCGATCAGCGTTCCGGCCACGCGGTTGTGACCGCCGTCGATAACATTGCCGAGAGCCGCGCCGCCGACGCCGCCGATCACCAAGCCGGTCGTGCCGTCGCTGCGCTTGCAGTAGTAACGGCCGTCGGACCCGCGATAGACCTCGTCGTCAGGGCCAAGCCGGCGCTCCTGGTAGCGCGGATCGTCGCGATAATAGCGCGAGGCGTCGTAGTCGGTCGTGTAGGGATCGCGATATGAGCCGTTGTTGTAGCCATACCCGCCGTTGTTGCGGCTCCAGCGGATGCTGCGGCTGAGGTCGTCGAGGCGCTGCTGCAGCACGTCCGCCTGGCTGCGCAAGTCGTTCAGCTGCATCTGCGCCTGGCGGGCTTCGCGGCGGCTGAGGCTGCCGTCGGCTACGCCGCGATCAATGCGTTGCTGGAGCCAGTCGATCCGCTGCCGCAATCCGTCCGGCGCGCCTTGCCAGAAACCGCTGGCTGCGACCGGGCGGTAGGTGCGGTTGTTATCCGCATATTGCGCGCTGGCCACGCCGGCGGTGCCGGCAAGCGCCAGGGCAGCGGCGATAAGGATAGGTTTCTTCACGAATTATATCTCCTGTGCTCGAACGATTGGGTCGAGTGGTGTCGGTCAACGGTCGGCGCGAGTTCGGTTTCCCGCCACCAGTGGACAGCGGCTGCCCTTCGGCGGTGGAACGGCGCCTGAACGGACGCCTGTCCTCGGCATGGAGGGCTATTTCGCGCGAACCTGCTTGTCTTCGTCGGCGGCCTTCGCGGCCCATCGCTCCACGTCCGCAAGCTTGTTCGCAGCCGAAGTGTTGGCATTCCACCAGTAAAGGCTGCGGAGGTAGCCGACATCGAAGCGGGTCAGTTTGTCCGGGTTCGATTTGTCGCCGTCGAACAGCGACAGGATCGTCGCCATCGGCTGCTCGCCGCTCGGCGGGCGCGTATGGCTGAGGCCCCGCATCGTCGCGTAGTCGGCCAGTTGAGTCAGCGTCATGCCTTTCACTGAGCTTTGATCGAAGACGACCAGTGCGGAGAGGATATCGTAGCTGACGGGCATGTCGTTTCGATTGAGCTGGCCCCACACGCTGGGCTTCACACCGTTTTCCGGCGGCGGGCCGGCTCCTGTCCAGCGAGCAACCAGGTTGTTCCAAACGCGGACCGGGGCTTCGTCTGTAATCAGCTCGGCTTGCTCGGAAGGGGTAATGAGCTGGAACATCTTCGGCCAATCCTGGGCAAGGGCCGACAGCAAGGCGTGCCCATCCGGCGCGAAGGCCACGACGAGGTTGGGTGAGCATCCCTCATCGGCCAGCGCAACCTTGAGCCGCTTGATGTCGGCGCGCATCCGGCCAATCATCGCGTCGGCGTAGGCGGGCCGAAGGCCTAGCACCCCCGGGCAGACCGGTCGCCGGAAGCGCGGCAGCGCGACGACGTAGGTTTCGTGAGGGCCGAGCCGGCTGATGCCGCGCGCCTCATCGAACACTTGGTTGCCCTTTGGCGCCGGCTCCTGCTTGCCGGTGACGACGATGCCGGAATCGGGGGTGGTCGTCGCAGGAGCGGGTGCTGGCGCGGATTGCGCGGCGAGCGAGGTGGCGGCGCAAAGCGCGCCCACGGCCGCCAATCGTTTCGCCGTCCCGATCATGCACCTGCCTCCAGTGCCGTCTGCGGGCGCTTTAGCATAAAAGGCGCTATTTGCACGTGCTTGGGAGCGGCCTAGGATCCCGTTCGTTCGCCTCAATGACACTCCCAGGCCCGGAGACCTCCCATGCAGACGCGCAAACTCGGCAATCTCGAAGTCTCGGCCCTGGGCTACGGCTGCATGGGCCTCGACAGCGGTTATGGGCCGGCGCAGGATTGGCAGGCGGGCATACAGTTGATCCGCGACGCCTTCGAGCGCGGCGTAACCTTCTTCGATACCGCCGAGGTCTATGGCCCCTTCACTAACGAGAAGCGCGTCGGCGAAGCGCTGGCGCCGTTCCGCGACGAGGTGGTGATCGCCACCAAGTTCGGCTGGAGCATCAATCCTGACGGAAGCCGCGCCGGGCTCGATAGCCGGCCGGAGCACATTCGCAAGGTTGTCGACGCCATGCTTGGCCGGCTGGGTGTCGAAAAGATCGACCTGCTCTACCAGCACCGTGTTGACCCCAACGTGCCGATCGAGGACGTCGCCGGGACGATCAAGGACCTGGTCGGGCAAGGCAAGGTCGCGCACTACGGTCTCTCGGAGGCCGGCGCGCAAACGATCCGCCGCGCCCACGCGGTCCATCCGGTGACGGCAGTGCAGAGCGAATACTCGCTGTGGACCCGGGACTTCGAAGGCAACGGCGTGCTGGCGACATGCGAGGAGCTCGGCATCGGTTTCGTGCCCTTCAGCCCGCTCGGCGCCGGGTTCCTGACCGGCAAGATCGACATCACCACCCAGCTCGACCCGACCGATTTCCGCAAGATCTTGCCGCGCTTCACCGAGCAGGCGATGGCGCACAACACGGCGCTCGTCGACCTCGTCAAGCGCGTCGCCGAACGCAAGAGCGCCACTCCGGCGCAAGTCGCGCTGGCGTGGCTGCTGGCGCAAAAGCCGTGGATCGTGCCGATCCCCGGCACCACCAAGCTGCACCGGCTCGAGGAGAACCTCGGCGCGGTCGACGTCGAGCTCACCAGCGACGACTTGCTCGAGATCGAGGAGGGCCTGGCGCAAGTCACTGTCGAAGGTGCCAGCCTGCCCGAAGCGGTGATGGCGATGACCGAGCGCTAGGGGCGAAATCGCTTTCCTACAAACCGGACGCCGTGCCATGCGGGCGGCATGAAATACGGCGAAAATCGCAGAAAACCGCCGTTTTCTCAGCGTTTGGGGATCAGGTGGCGAAAGTCGATGGACCGTGTCAGATTTGTCAACTTCGCGTCGAATTTCGGCCGGCCCGAAGCGGCCGAATCGCTACTCCGCCGGCACCGCCTCGCCTTCGCTGCGCGCCTTGGCGACTGCCGCATCGTCGCTCAGGTGCGCGCCTTGCGAGCGCAGGATCGAACGGACCTCGTCGACATCGACCTCGCGCGGCTGCACTCCCCGGTTGGCCGCCACCGCCGCGCCGACGCCGGCCGCATGGCCGGTCAGCCAGCATTGCGGAATCTCGCGCATGAAGCCGTGGCTGTTG
>DATIQN010000010.1:0-2069 GCA_035470785.1 Croceibacterium sp.
CGGATCATGACCTCTTTATTCCGCAACCACCTCGGCATCGCCGCCGACCCGGCGCGACTGCAGCGTCGAAACCTTGATGTTGCGGCGCGCCGCAACCGAACGCGGCGAATCCTGATGCTTCAGCGCATCGAAGGTCGCGCGAACCATGTTGTAGGGATTCGACGAGCCGATCGATTTGGCCACCACGTCCTGAATGCCGAGCGTCTCGAACACCGCGCGCATCGGGCCGCCCGCGATGATGCCGGTGCCCGCCGGCGCCGCGCGCAGGTAGACCCGGCCCGCACCATGACGACCGGCGATATCGTGATGCAGCGTGCGGCCTTCGCGCAGCGCCACCCGCGTCAGGTTCCGCTTCGCCGACTCGGTCGCCTTGCGGATCGCCTCGGGAACTTCGCGCGCCTTGCCGTGGCCGAAACCGACCCGGCCCTTCTGGTCGCCGATCACGACGAGCGCGGCAAAGCCAAAGCGCTTGCCGCCCTTGACGACCTTCGCCACACGATTGATGTGGACGAGCTTGTCGACGAACTCGCTGTCGCGTTCTTCCCGGCCGCCCCTGTGGCCGCCACCGCGTTCGCGTTCACCTGCCATGGTGTTTTCCGATCCTTGAAAGACTTGCCTCGAGAGGCCTTATGTCCGTTAAATCCAACTAGAAGCTCAACCCGCTTTCGCGCGCGGCATCCGCGAGCGCCTTGACGCGCCCGTGATAGAGATAGCCGCCGCGATCGAATACCACCTCGGTGACGCCGTTTTTCACGGCACGTTCCGCCAGCAGCTTGCCGACGGCCTTTGCCGCATCGATGTCCGCCCCGGTCTTGCCGCCCTCGCGCATCGCCTTCTCCAGCGATGAGGCGGAGGCGAGCGTCTCGCCCTTGAGGTCGTCGATGACCTGGGCGTAGATGTGCTTCGACGAGCGGAACACCGACAGACGCGGGCGACCGCCGGCGGAGCGGCGCAGCGACAGCCGCACGCGTTGCTTGCGCCGGGCATTCGTAATCTTGAGTCTCGACATGACCGGCTCCGTTACTTCTTCTTGCCTTCCTTGCGGAAGATGAATTCGTTGGCGTACTTCACGCCCTTGCCCTTGTAGGGCTCCGGCGGACGGTAGCTGCGGATCTCGGCGGCGACCTGGCCGACGCGCTGGCTGTCGTTGCCGGTGATGGTGATTTCGGTCGGCTTCGGCACTGTGATCGCGATCCCTTCCGGGATCGCATAGACGACGTCGTGGCTGTAGCCGAGCGCGAGCTGCAGGTTCTTGCCCTGCAGCGCGGCGCGGTAGCCGACGCCGGTGATTTCGAGCTTCTTTTCGAAGCCCTTGGTCACGCCGGCGACCAGGTTGGCCACCTGCGCCCGCGCCGTGCCGTACATCGCCTGCGCGCGGTTGGTCTTGACCCTCGGCGCCACCGTGACCGCGCCGTTTTCGAACTTCACCTCGACGTCGTCATGGACGACGAACTGAAGCTGGCCCTTCGGCCCCTTCATTTTCACGGTCTGTCCCTCGACGGTCGCGGTAACGCCCGACGGAACCGTCACAGGCCGCTTGCCAATACGTGACATGGTCTAAGTCCCTTCCTCAGAACACCGTGAAGAGAATTTCGCCGCCCACATTCGCGTCGCGCGCTTCGTGGTCAGCCATGATTCCCTTCGGCGTCGATAACACCGAAATGCCGAGACCGTTGTTGACGCGCGGCAGGTTCTTCACCGAGGCATAAACCCGCCGCCCCGGCTTCGATACCCGCTCGATCTCGCGGATCACAGGCTCGCCGTCGAAATATTTCAGCTCGATCTCAAGCTCGCTGCGCCCCGAGGCATGCTCGACGCTGGCGTAGCCACGGATATAGCCTTCGGCCTTGAGCACCTCGAGCACATTGGCGCGCATCTTCGAGCCCGGGGTCGAAACCTTGGGCTTGGCGCGCATCTGTGCGTTGCGGATGCGGGTGATGAGATCGCTGATCGGATCGTGTGTTGACATGTCCGACCCCCTTACCAGCTCGACTTCACGAGCCCGGGAACCAGGCCCTTGGAGCCGAGTTCACGCAGCGCGATGCGGGAAAGCTTGTTCTTGCGATAGA
>DATIQN010000011.1:0-21273 GCA_035470785.1 Croceibacterium sp.
ACTGCCAATGGCGCGGAAGCAGGGTTACCTCCTTGGCCTCGACTCCAAGCGCAGGTCGCCCGCGGGGGCGTGCCTCCGGCGGCGCTTCGCCGCGCACGTCGAGATCGACCTGGCGGCCGCTTTCGTCGTCGAAGGCCAGCAAGTCGGAGCTGCGCGCGAGCGGTTGCAGCGCGCGCATGGCCGGCAGGACTTCTTCGGGCGGGCCTTGTGCGAGCACTTCGTCTTTGAGGAACACCGTAACCGTCATCGTCGCCTCCTATGAGGACGCGTTATATTTACCAGGATTAAAATAGTCAATCCGCCAGGGTGTAATGCCACCCGGCGACCCAATCGACCAAAGTGGCGACGCGCCCGAGCATCCATTCGATGGGCGGCCCGATCACGTGACCGAGGATTCCGCTGGTCGGGCCGAACCAGCTCAGCGCGACCAGCACGAAGAACAGCGCCATGCCGACCCCGCGCAGCTTGCCATAGGCCTGGGCCATTCGGGGTGGGAGCAAGCCTTCGACGATGTGCGAGCCGTCGAACGGCGGGATCGGCAGCAGGTTGAAGAACGCCACGAAGACGTTGATCATCACGAAATAGGTCAGCGCCAAAAGGCAGAAACTTCCCACACTGACGTCGGCCGGCGCGCCTCCGCGTACCAGCAAGCCGATCGCGAGCGCGCCCAGGGTCGCCATAACGAGATTGGTCAGCGGTCCGGCCGCGGCGACCGCCATCATCCCGAAACGCGGATTCCTCAGACGCTGAAAGTTCACCGGCACGGGCTTGGCCCAGCCGAACACCGGCGCCCCGACCAAAGCCAACAGGCCTGGCAGGATCAGCGTGCCGACCGGATCGACGTGGCGCAGCGGATTGAGGCTGAGCCGCCGCTGCTCCTTCGCCGTCGGGTCGCCGAGCACCAGCGCGGTCCATCCGTGGGCGATCTCGTGGAAAACGATGGCGAAGACGAGCGCCGGCGCCAGCGCCAGCACGTTGAGCAGGGTTCCGTCCATGGCGTGCTAGATAGGGAGCGCCGCCCCGCGCCGCCAGCGTTGCCTTTCAGTCGTCTTCGAGATCGCGCGCCACGCGCGGATCGTTGAGCAATTGCTCGATCCGCTCGGCTTCCTCGAAGCTTTCGTCGGGCTTGAACTGCAGCTTCGGCGCAAACTTGAGGCCGAGGCGCTTGGCCACCTCGCGCTGGAAGAAGGCGGTGTTGGTGCGCAGCGCCTTGAACACGACCTCTTCATCGAGGCCCAGCAGCGGCTTCACATAGGCGGCGGCGTTTCTCAGGTCGGGCGTCATGCGCACTTCGGTGACGCTAACCGCGTGCGCGGTGAGCGTATCGTCGTGCACCTCGCCGCGGGCGAGCAACTCGGAAAGGATATGCCGCACGCGCTCGCCGACCTTGAGCACGCGGACCGATTGCTGTTCGGGAGTGGCGGTGGGGCGGACCATCAAACACTATCCATTTTGTCGAGCATTCGCTGGAGCGAGCGAATGTTGCGCGCGGTGGCACGGAGTTTCAGTTTGCGCATCGCGGGACCGAGCTTGGAATCCGCCACTCCGCCGCAAAAGTCGACGAAGATCTCGCGCGTCCCCGGGGCAAGGCGCTCGGGGCCCGAATAATCATCCGCGAATTCGTCGAATGCTGCCCGATCGAGTGGTTCATGCAGGAACACCGTGTGGACCTGGTTGGGCTCGCCGTCCTCGGCGAACGGATTGCCGGCAATCGCCGCCGCCAGTTCGTCGCGGCTGCGCACCGCGGCGAACGTGTCGATACCGAAGCGGTCGCTGACCACGTAGGCGATCTTCTCGGCGAGGCCCTCGGACGGGCGCTCTTCATGCGAGAACAGCACGTTGCCGCTCGCGATGACGGTTTCCACGTCCGCAAAGTCCTCCCGCTCGAGCGCCTCGCGCAGATCGGCCATCTTCAGCCGGTTGCCGCCGACGTTGATCGAGCTGAGCAGGGCGACGTAGGGCGTCATTTCAGCATGCTTCCGACGACGATCCCGACCACGCAAACCGAAGCCGCGGCGGAGAGACACCCGCAACCAAGGCGCTCAACCGCTCCGTCTACAAGCACATCCGCGGCCTTGTGAAGCCAGGCAGGCCGACGCGACGTGAAGCCGGCATCGCCCGGCTGTTTGCTGCGCCACTTGCGCCCTCGACTCCTTGGCATCGCTTACAGCGTCCGTTCGCGCTCCTCGACTTCGAACACCTCGAGCATGTCGCCCGGCTTGATGTCGTTGGTGTCGGCCAGCACCACGCCGCATTCGAGACCAGCGCGGACTTCCTCGACATCGTCCTTGAAGCGCCGCAGCGACTGGATCGTGGTCGCCGAGACGATGACGTCCTGGCGGGTGAGGCGGGCGAACAGCCCCTTGCGGATCGCGCCTTCGGTGACCAGCAGGCCGGCCGCCTTGTCGCGCTTGCCCGCGGGGAATACCTGCTTGACCTCCGCCCGGCCCATGACGTTCTCGATCTTGAGTGGGCCGAGCACGCCGGCCATTTCCTTCCCGATCTCTTCGGTCAGGTGGTAAATCACGTCGTAGTACATCATCCGAGTCTTGTTGCGCTCGACCAGTTCGCGCGCCTTGGAATTGGGGCGCACGTTGAAGCCGATGATCGGCGCGCCGCTAGCGGCCGCCAGCGTCACGTCGCTCTCGGTAATCGCGCCGACGCCGGCGTGGAGCACTCGCACCTTGATCTCGTCGTTCGAGAGATTGTGTAGCGCGGTGACGATCGCCTCGACCGAACCCTGGACGTCGGCCTTCACCACCAGCGGGAATTCGACCACGTCGCTCTGCAGGTTGGTGAACATCGTGTCGAAGTTGGTCGGCGCCAGCGCGGTGCGCTTCTCCGTGGCCTGTTCCTGGCGATAGGCGGCGACTTCGCGCGCCCGCGCCTCGTTCTCGACCACGGTGAGCTGGTCGCCCGCCATCGGCACGCCGCCCAGGCCGAGCACTTCGACCGGGACCGAAGGGCCGGCTTCCTTGACCTGCTTGCCCTTGTCGTCGACCAGCGCGCGCACACGGCCGCTTTCGGTGCCGACGACGAACACGTCGCCGCGCTTGAGCGTGCCGCGCGTGACGAGCACCGTGGCAACCGGGCCCCGGCCCTTGTCGAGCTGAGCTTCGATCACCGTCGCCTCGGCGTCGCGGCTGGGATTGGCCTTGAGCTCGAGCAGTTCGGCCTGGAGCAGGATCTTCTCGATCAGGTCGTCGAGACCCTTGCCGGTCTTGGCCGACACCTCGACGTCCTGCACGTCGCCGCTCATCTCCTCGACCACGATCTCGTGCTCGAGCAGTCGCTCGCGGATGCGCTGTGGGTTCGCCTCGGGCTTGTCGGACTTGGTCAGCGCGACGATCATCGGCACGCCGGCGGCCTTGGTGTGATTGATGGCCTCGATGGTCTGCGGCATGATCCCGTCATCCGCTGCCACCACCAGCACGACGATGTCGGTCACGTTGGCGCCGCGCTGGCGCATCTGTGTGAACGCTTCGTGGCCAGGTGTGTCCAGGAAGGTGACCAGGTCGCCGCCCTTGGTCTTGATCTGGTAGGCGCCGATGTGCTGCGTAATGCCGCCGGCCTCGCCCTTCACGACGTTGGTCCCGCGCAGCGCGTCGAGCAGCGAAGTCTTGCCGTGATCGACGTGGCCCATGATCGTGACCACGGGCGGACGCGGCTTGAGCGATTCCTCGGGATCGACGTCGACGCTGGTGTCGATGTCGACGTCACTCGCGGAGACGCGGGTGATGTTGTGGCCGAATTCCTCGACCAGCAGCTCGGCGGTGTCCTGGTCGATCGTCTGGTTGACAGTGACCATCATGCCGAGGTTGAACAGCGCCTTCACCAGGTCGGCGCCCTTTTCGGCCATGCGGTTGGCCAGTTCCTGCACAGTGATCGCCTCGGGCACCACGACTTCGCGCGCCTGCTTCTCGCGCGGCTGGTTCTGGCCGGCGAAATGCGCACGGCGTTCCTTCTCGCGGGCACGCTTGAGCGCGGCGAGCGAGCGGGCGCGGGCGCCTTCGTCCTCGTTGAACGCGGTCTTGACCGAGAGCTTGCCGCCGCGGCGGCGCTGGTCGTCGCGGTCGGTGACGCCGCGGCTTTCGGTTCCGCGGCCGGGCTTCTTCTCTTCGCGCTTCTTTTCCGGGCGCTTGACCTCAGGCCGGGCGACTGGCGTGAAGCGGCGCGCGGCGGGAGTGGGCGTGGTTCCACCGGCTTCGGCTTGGGCTTCGGCCGCAGCTTCAGCTTCGGCGGGCTCGCTCGCCAGCTCGGCTGCCTCGGCCTCGGCGGGGGCCGGCGCTGTGGGAGTCTCGTCCGCCTTGCGGTTGCCTTCGGCGCGACGCTTCTGCTCCTCGGCGGAGCGCGCCTTTTCCTCTTCTTCGCGGCGACGCGCTTCCTCGCCCGAGCGCAGCCGGTCTTCCTCGGCCTCGCGCTGCAGGCGAGCGACGCGCTCCTGCGGTGTTTCCGCGGCGGGCGCCGGCGCGCGCTTGGGCGCGGCTTTCGGAGCCGCGACGGGCGCAGGGGCCGGCGCGGGTGCGGGCGCCGGAGTGGGCGCGGCGGTCTCGCCCGGCTTGCCCAGGATGCGGCGACGCTTCACCTCGACCACCACCTTGTTGGTGCGGCCGTGGCTGAAGGTCTGCTTGACCTCGCCAGCATCCAGCGAGCGCTTGAGGCCAAGCGGCTTGCGGGTGCGCGGGGTGTCTTCGCTATCGCTCATACGCGTTCAACAGTCCTTCAAAATCAGTTCATCGCGGCATCGCGAGCGGCGATTGCCCCTCGTTCACCGCTTCCATTGGTCGCCGTTTCGGCGCCCAGAAAGGTCAGCAAGCGCTTCAGCGGGGCCGCGACCCGCTCCGCCGATTTAGCGTCGGCCAGCGCAAGATGGACGACATTGTCGCGGCCCAATGCCACAGACAGTGCCGCGCGGTCCAGTGGCAGGCGAAGCCCGGAAAGGCCAGACCCCTCCGCATCTTGGCCCACCCGCCAAGCCTGGTCGAGCTTGCGCGACCCGTCCTCGCTCGCGTCCGCGGCGTGGAAGAGCGCGGCCACCTGGCCTGCCCGCGCGTCGCCCGCGATGCGATCGGAGCCCAAGATAAGGCGTCCGGCGCGCATTTCGAGGCCCAGCCGGTCGAGAAACGCCTTGCGCAGCGCGTTTTCGGTCAGCGCAGGGAGATCGTCGGCGATCGAGAGCTTCGCGCCCTTGAACGCCCGCGAGAGCGCGGCCTTGAGTTTACCGTTGGCCAGCGCCGCTGAGAGCTCGGCCTTGCTGACGCCGATCCACGCGCCGCGCCCGGGCGCCCGGGCGAGGGCGTCGGGCAGCACATCGCCGTCTGGAGAGATCGCCAGGCGCACAAGTTCGTCGCGCGCACTGCTGCGCCCGGACAGGATGCAACGCCGCTCGGGCCCGTCGTCGGGCCCGGCGTCGCTGCCGGTGCCAGGAACCCTTAGCGGCTCATTGCGAGGATTCCGCATCGGCGGCCTCCTCTAATGCGGGCCCGTCGGAAGCGGCCGCAGCCCCCTCCTCGTCCTCGAACCAGTGCGCGCGCGCGGCCATGATGATCGCGTTCCCCTGATCTTCGCTCAGGCCGTATTCGCCGAGCACGCCGCCCTTGTCTTCGGGACGCGGACGATCGCGACGCATCGGCGGGCCGTCGACGGCGGCGGGCTGGCGGCGACGCGGCGCTTCGCGCTTCTTGGCGATAAGCTCGTCGGTGGCGAGATCCGCGAGATCGTCGAGCGTCTTGATCCCGGCCTTGCCGAGCGTGACGAGCATCTGCTCGGTCAGGTGCGGGATCTCGGCCAGTGCGTCCTCAACGCCCAGCGCGGTGCGTTCGATGCGGTAAGCTTCCTCGCGCTTGGCGAGCGCTTCCTTTGCGCGTTCCTGCAGCTCTTCGGCCAGCTCGTCGTCGAAACCCTCGATCGCCGCGAGCTCCGAAATGTCGACGTAGGCGACTTCTTCTAGTTCGGCGAAACCTTCGGCAACCAGGAGCTGCGAGAGCGTCTCGTCGACGTCAAGCTCTTCCTCGAACATCTTCGAGCGCTCGGAGAACTCGCGCTGGCGCTTCTCCGAGGCTTCCTCCTCGGTCATGATGTCGATCTGGCTCTCGGTCAGCTGGCTGGCTAGCCGAACGTTCTGGCCGCGGCGGCCGATCGCCAGCGAAAGCTGGTCGTCGGGCACGACCACCTCGATGCGGCTTTCCTCTTCGTCGAGCACAACGCGGCTGACGGTCGCCGGCTGGAGCGCGTTGACCACAAACGTCGCGGTGTCCTCGCTCCACGGGATGATGTCGATCTTCTCGCCCTGCAGTTCCTGCACGACGGCCTGCACGCGGCTGCCCTTCATGCCGACGCAGGCGCCGACCGGGTCGATCGAGCTGTCGTGGCTGATCACACCGATCTTGGCGCGGCTGCCGGGGTCACGCGCGGCGGCCTTGATCTCGATGATGCCGTCGTAGATCTCGGGCACTTCCTGCGCGAACAGCTTCTTCATGAACTCGGGATGCGCGCGGCTGAGGAAGATCTGCGGGCCGCGGTTGTTGCGCTCGACCTTCATGATCAGCGCGCGGACACGCTCGCCCACGCGGGCAGCCTCGCGGGGGATCTGCTGGTCGCGGCGGATCACGCCCTCGGCGCGACCGAGGTTGACGATCACGTGGCCGAATTCGACCGACTTGATCACTCCGGTGATGACTTCGTTGGCGCGGTCCTTGAACTCTTCGTACTGGCGCTCGCGCTCGGCATCGCGGACCTTCTGGAAGATCACCTGCTTGGCGCTCTGCGCGTCGATGCGGCCCAGGTCGACCGGCGGCAGCGGATCGACGATGTAATCGCCGACCTTGGCCCCGGGCTGGAGCTTCTCGGCCTGCTTGATGTCGACCTGCTTGAAGTAGTCCTCGACCTCCTCGACCACCTCGACGACGCGCCACAAGCGCAAGTCGCCGGTCAGCGGATCGAGCTTGGCGCGGATGTCGTTCTCGGCGCCATAGCGGCTGCGCGCCGACTTCTGGATCGCTTCTTCCATCGCCTCGATGACGATCGCCTTGTCGATCATCTTCTCGGTGGCGACGGAGGTCGCGATCGCGAGCAGCTCGGCCTTGTTGGCGGAAATCGGACTGGCCATCAGTCTTGGACCTTCTCTTCTTCGGTTGTTTCTACGATTTCGTCGGCGCCGCTCATGTCGAGCGGCTTGGTCGCGGCAATCAGCTCGTCAGTCAGGACGAGCTTCGCCGATTTGATCTGCTCGAACGGTACCGCAAAACGGCCGTGCTTGCGATCTTCGATCTGCACCTGGCCGGCCTCGACCCCGAGCAGCTCGCCGCGCAGCTTGCGGTGATCCCTCACCGGCTCATTGAGTGAGACGTTCACGTCGTGTCCGGCCCAGTTGGCGAAATCCTTCGGCCGGGTCAGCGGACGGTCGATGCCGGGGCTGCTGACCTCAAGCTGGTAAGTGCCTTCGATCAGTTCCTCGCCGCCGTCCTCGACCGCGTCGATCGCGTCGGAAATGCGGCGCGACAGGGCCATGCATTGCTCGACGACAAGCTGCCCGCTCGCCGGGTCCTCCGCCATGACCTGCAAAGTGCGCTCGCCATCGCCTTCGGGACCGGTATCGAACAGCTTCACCCGCACAAGCTCGAAGCCGAGCGCTTGCGCCTCGGGTTCGATCACTTGAGTCAGGCGGGCGATATCGGCCACAGGGTCTTTCGTTCGAATGACAGGCTGGAAACGGGGTTCGGGCCGGCCCCCGGAGGCGCCAGCACCAGACTTTGTTACCAATGTCGGGATGACGGCCAGATAGGCGCGGGTTTGGCCTTTTGCAACCGGATTCCAATCCAAAGAATTCGTCATTGCGAGGGGCGAAGCCCCGCGGCAATCCAGGAGGGGCACAACATCGCCCTGGATGGCTTCGCTAGGCTCGCAATGACGAGTTATTTAGCTTTGCTCCGCCGCCAGTCGTGCCGCGGTCTGCTTCACCAAGGCAATCATGTTAGGCACGCCCTGGGTGCGGTTCGAGCTGAGCTGGTTGCGCAAGTCGAACGGCGCGAGCGCAGCTTCGATATCGGCCCGCGCGACTTCGGCCGCGGGCCGGTCCTGCACGGCGCTCAGCACCAGCGCGACGATCCCCTTGGTGATTGCGGCGTTGCTGTCGGCGAGGAAGTGCAGCTGGCCGTCCTGCGCCACAGGATAGACCCACACCTTGGCCGAGCAGCCGCGCACCAGCGTGGCGTCGGTCTTGAGCGCCTCGGGCATCGGGTCGAGCTCGCGGCCGAGCTCGATCAGCAGGCGGTAGCGCTCGTCGCCGTCGAGAAACTCGTACTCTTCACGGATGTCGTCGAGGCTGCGCATGCGCGCGCCTCTAGCGCATCGCCATCAGAGGTCCACCCCGCTTGCGATCGCCTCGAGCTTGCGGATGCGTTCCTTGAGGTCGGCGATCTCGATCCGCGCGGCGCCTTCTTGAGCGCCGCCTTCGATCTCGCGGTGCGGATGCGCCACTTGCAGCTCGTGATCCTTGAGTTCGAGCCAGCCTTGCCAGCCCTTGAGGGCCGTGGCGGCCAGCACGACCAGGCCCAGAAGGGCACTGGCGGCGATCAGCAGGTCCTGGTTCAACATGATCCGGTTCCTTCCCGAATTACTTGTCGCGCAGCTTTTCGATTTCGTCGGAAAGCAGGCTTGTTTCGCGCCCGTCGGTGGCGATGCGTTCGAGCACCTTGACCCGCTCGCGAAGTTCCGTGATTTCGCGTTCCAGCTCGGCTTCGCGGCCGGATGCGATCTTGCGGACCGTGCCCTTGTCGTCCTCATAGGCGCCGAACTGGGCGAGGTGCTTTGAGCGCCAGGCGCTGTAGATCATGCCGGCGACGCTGATCAGCAGGATGAATTCCCACAGGTTCATTGGACCTTCCCCTTGGCTCCGCGCAGCTGCTCGATCTCGTGGCCGAGCTGGTAGCCGCTGTCGGTGACGATCCGCTCGACGCTCACCATCCGGTCGTGCAGCGAGCCGATTTCGGCGCGCAGCTGGGCGTTTTCCTGGGTCAGTAGCTTGACCCGCTCCTGCGCCTCGTTGGTGACCTGCGGGTGGAGCGGCTTGCCCCACATGCTTTCGAGGGGATAGCCGTGCTTGATCTTCTGGCGGGTATTGTAGAACCACCCCGCCACGCTCACGGCCACGACCGCCACCGTGCCGATCACGCCGACGATGACGATCGTAAGAATATCTCCGGGGCTCATTAGTTCAGCTCCTCATCGGCAAATTTCGCAACAGCGGGGTCGGTGCGCAGGCTTTCGATCTGCGCCGCCAGGTCGACGCCCCTGTCGGTGGCGATGCGTTCGAGCACGCGAACGCGCTGCTCGAGCATCTCGACATAGTCGCCGCGCTCGCTCAGCGTCGCCCGGCGGGCTTCGGCGTCGAGCTCCGCCTTGCGCTGCTTGTAGGATACCCAGCGCTGGAAGCTGACCCCGCCGACGCAGACAACGGCAATCAGCATCCCGAAAAAGGCGACGGCGGCGATCACATCACCCGGTTCCATCATCAGATGTTCTCCTCGGCCTGACGCCGATGAACGGGATCGCGCAGGGCCTCAATCTCGCTGGCGAGGGTGTAGCCGCGGTCGGTGACGATCTTTTCGAGCACGATCAGGCGGTCCTGCATCGTCTCGACCTGATCGGTGAGGCGCTTGTTCTCGTTCTTGAGGGTTTCAACCTCGCCCGATCTGTCATCGCGTTGATGGCGAAGTTCGCGCCGGGCGTGCCTGCCGACCGGAAAGTCGGGCATCCCGTGCTTGGCCCGCACCGCCGTCCTCAGCACCCCTGAGAACATCGCCATGCCGATGATGATGAGAACAAATTCCTGGCCGCCCGAAATCATCGCTGCCTCCTCAGTTGCGCGACTTGCCGCGCAGGCCTTCCAGTTTGCCCTCGACCCGGCGCGTATCGCGCAGGGCCTCAATTTGCGTCGCGACGTCGTAGCCGCCGTCGGTGACGATCCGCTCGAGCACGCGCACGCGGTCTTCCAGCTCCTTGTTGCTGGCGGCGTACTGCGCGGCCTTCTCGGCGGTCGCGTTCACCTGCATCTGCATCACGTCCTTGCGATGCTTGGTCCAGATGGCGAGCAGCGGGATCGAAAAGGTCAACCCGATGGCGAAGAACGGGATGAGGATCGCCGAGTTCATCAGACTCGCTCCTTCGCTTGCGGAGCAGGAAGCCGGTCCTCGACCTTGCGGGTATCGCGCAATGCCTCGATCTGCGTGGCGACATCGTAGCCACCGTCTGTCACGATCCGTTCGAGCACGCGGATGCGGTCTTCCATCTCGCTGATCCGGCTGGCGTATTGCGCGGCCTTTTCGGCGCTGTTCTCCGCCGTGGCGGCAATGCGCTTTTCCTCGAGCCTGGCGTGGCTCTTCACCCAGACGATACCGACCACCATTAGGAACGGCGCCAGCGGAACAAGGATTCCCAACTCATTCATCAACTTTCCCCTTCACACGCCCTGGTTTCAGCGCAGCCGCTCGATCTCGGCCGAGAGGCGCGGATTGCTGGTGACGTAGAAGCTCTCGACCTCGGCCAGCCGGCGATCGACGTCGCGGAAGCGGGCGCGGATCTCGCGGGCGGTGCGCTGCGGCGATTGCCGCACGCGCTGCCAGTACTTCTGCTCCTGCGCGTCGACATAGAGGTGCGCCGGCTTCTTGCTCAGGAACATGCCGGCGATGAAGTATGCCGGGATGGCAACGCCGCCCATCGACAGCGCGAGGATCACCGCTCCCAGGCGAACCCAAGCGACGCTCACTCCGGTGTAGTCGGCTATTCCCGCGCAGACGCCCATCAGCTTGGCGTTCTGCTTGTCGCGGTAAAGCGTGGTGCGTTCGCTGGTCACTTGCGGGACCCCTTCTCGGCCAGCAGGCGATCGAGCTCGCGCAGCGGCTGGTTGTCGATTTCGCGGTCCGCCTGGATGCGGGCCGGCTTGAATTCCGGATTGTCGGCGGCGACCAGGCGCTCGACGGTGTCCATCCGCTCGTCGAGGCGCTTGGCGAGCTGGTACAGCTCCTCGAGCAGCGTCTCGTCGTCGCTGGTGATGGTCGCGGCGGTCTTCCATTTGGTGATGTAGTGGAAGATGATCCACGGCAGTCCCAGGAAGATGACCGGAACGATGAAAATCTCTTCACCCACGGTTCAATCCTCCCCTTTATCGCTGTCGCCGGCCTTGCCGAGCGCGCGCTTCATTTCTTCGAGTTCCTCGTCGATCTTGTCCGAGCCTTCGAGCGCGGCGATCTCTTCGGCGAGGCTCGGCTTGCCAGTCCCGTCGGCGATCGACAGCGCGTCGGCGCGGCCTTCGGCGTAATCCACCCGGCGCTCGAGCTGGTCGAATCGGGCGAGGGCGTCGTCAACGCGGTCGCTGGTCATCAGGCTGCGCAGCTTGACGCGGTTTTCGGCGCTCTCGAGCCGCGCGGCGATCTGGCTCTGCCGGCTGCGCGCCTCGCGCAGGCGGTTCTGCAGCTTGGCGATGTCCTGCTCGTAAGCGCGCAGCGCGTCGTCGAGCACGGCGATCTCCGCCTTCAGCTGCTCAGCCATGTCGGCCGCCTTTTTCTTCTCCATCAGCGCGGCGCGGGCGAGGTCGTCGCGGTCCTTGCTCAGCGCTAGTTGCGCCTTTTCCGCCCAGTCGGCCTGGAGCCGGTCGAGCTTGACCGTGTGGCGGTGCATCTCCTTCTGGTCGGCGATGGTGCGGGCGGCGCTGGCGCGAACCTCGACCAGCGTTTCCTCCATCTCCATGATGATCATGCGGATCATCTTCGACGGGTCGTCGGCCTGTTCGAGCAGGTCGTTGAAGTTGGCCGCGATGATATCGCGGGTACGTGAAAAGATACCCATCCAGACGGCTCCGGCAGTAAGAGAATTACGAGTAGGGGTCGGGCTCGTGCGCAAGCGCTCGATCTCCTGATCGATCCGCGAAGCCTCACGCTCGTCCCGCGCCGTGCGGCGCGGTCCGATCGGGGTCAGCGGATTGATCGGATCACGGCTCATGCGAGCACAACCAGCGGAAGACCGACGGCCGCGCCTGCGTGGCCCGGCATCGCCGGCGCGTCGAGCTGCAAGCTCAGCGCGTAGACGTTGAAGGCGACCATCATGGCCACACTGACCAGCGCGGCAACGCCGAGCTTGCTGGTGAGAAAGTTTCGATCGAACATCGGATTGTCCTCCTGAACCAAAACCTGATGTTCACCTATCAGCAAGCGTCGTGCCAATTCGCCGGAATGGCGGATTTGGGCCAGTCCGGCTCTGTAGCCCGGGTTTACGGATGGTGCGTATTGCCAGATATTGGGAAAATGCACTAAGGATAGGGGCGTGGAGCGGGACAACCAGTTTATCGGCCAGTCCGGGGCTTTTCTCGACGCCGTCGAGCGCGCCAGCCGCGCCGCGCCAATGCGCCGCCCCGTGCTGGTGATCGGCGAGCGCGGCACCGGCAAGGAACTGATCGCCGAGCGCCTGCACCGCCTGTCGCCGCGCTGGGGCGAGCCGCTGGTTACAATGAACTGCGCAGCGCTGCCCGAAACGCTGATCGAAGCCGAGCTGTTCGGCCACGAGGCGGGGTCTTTCACCGGCGCTACCAAAGCCCGCGCCGGAAGGTTCGAGGAAGCCGACAAGGGAACGCTATTTCTCGACGAACTGGCGACTCTGTCGATGGGCGCGCAGGAGCGGCTGCTGCGCGCGGTCGAATACGGCGAGGTCACCCGGATCGGGTCCTCGCGCCCCATGCGCGTCGACGTGCGCATCGTCGCCGCGACGAACGAGGACCTGCCGCGCCTCGTCGAGGAAGGGACATTCCGCGCCGACCTGCTCGACCGGCTGTGCTTCGAGGTCATCACCCTGCCGCCGTTGCGCGTGCGCGAGGGCGATATCGCGGTCTTGTCCGATTATTTCGGGCGGCGGATGGCCGCCGAGATCGGCTGGGAGCAATGGCCGGGCTTTGCCGAGCACGTTTCGCGCCAGCTCGAGGACTATCCGTGGCCGGGCAACGTGCGCGAGCTGCGCAACGTGATCGAGCGTGCGGTCTATCGCTGGGGCGATTGGGGAGAGCCGATCGGGCACGTCCAGTTCAATCCGTTCGAGAGCCCGTGGAAACCGCTCGTCGAGCGGGCGCAGAACGGCCCTGAACGGGCGCACAACGGTTCAGAGCCGGGGCCCATGCCAACGCGCACCGACTACGATTCCATTTCAGACTTGCGTACCGCGGTCGAGGCGCACGAGCGCGCGATCGTCGAGCACCACCTCGGCCGCAACCGGTGGAACCAGCGTCAGACCGCCAAGGCGCTCGGCCTGAGTTACGACCAGCTGCGCCATTGCATCCGAAAGCACGGGCTGGCGGATACCGACGCCGCCTAGCTTTCGCGGATCGCGACCAGCCCCGCGGCGTGCTGGCGCTGCAGCTCGGCCTTGAGCGCCGCCGGGTCGCGCGCGAATACGAAACCGAAGCTCACCCCGCCTTCCTTCGACACCGTCGCATGGTGCAGCTTGTGCGCCTGGACCAGCCGCTTGGCATAGCCGCGCCGGGGCACCCAGCGGAACCAGCGCTGGTGGACGAGGCCATCGTGCACCAGCGTGTAGATCGCCCCGTAGAGCAGCACGCCGAGCCCGAGCCATGTGCCCGGCCACCACGCGCCGCTCCGCATCACCAGCGGCGATCCCACCGCAAAGAGCGCGATGCTGACGGCGGCGCCGACCAGCCCGAAGCGGTCGTTCTTCTCGAGCAAGCCGTCGTGCGGCTCATGATGGTCGCGGTGCCAGCCCCAGGCAAAGCCGTGCATGACGTACTTGTGGCTCGCCCAGGCGACGCCCTCCATCGCCAGAACAGTGGCGAGGACAATAAGAGCGGGGATAAGCCAGAGCATACCCCTAAATAAGCGCTTGGGGCGGGCAAAGACAGCCCCGGCTTGCCATGGTGCGCGTCGGACGCCATCTCCAGGCATATGTTCGAACGGCCCCGCACCCTTTACGAGAAGATCTGGGACGCTCACGTGATCGAGCGTCGCGACGATGGCACTTGCCTGATCTTCATCGACCGCCATCTGGTCCACGAAGTGACCAGCCCGCAGGCGTTCGAAGGGCTCCGGCTGGCTGGCCGCAAGGTCCGCCGGCCCGAGCTGACGCTGGCGGTCCCCGACCACAACCTGCCGACCACCGCGCGCATCGACGAGCACGGCAACCGCGTGCCGATCAAGGATCCCGAGAGCCGCAACCAGCTCGAAGCGCTCGAGCACAATGCGCCCGAATTCGGCGTCCGCTACTTCGGCGCGACGGCCCGCGAGCAGGGCATCGTCCATGTCGTCGGCCCCGAGCAGGGCTTTTCGCTCCCCGGCACTACGATCGTCTGCGGCGACAGCCACACCGCGGCCCACGGCGGCGTCGGCGCGCTGGCGTTCGGCATCGGCACCAGCGAGGTCGAGCATGTCTTGGCGACGCAGACGCTGCTGCTGCGCCCCTCAAAAACGATGCAGGTTGTGATCGAGGGCGATTTGCCGCCCGGAGTCAGCGCCAAGGACCTTATCCTGCACATCATCGGCACCATCGGCACTGCCGGCGGCACCGGCCATGTGATCGAGTATCGCGGGCGCGTGTTCGAGCGGATGAGCGTCGAGGAACGCCTGACCGTGTGCAACATGAGCATCGAGGGCGGCGCGCGCGCTGGCCTCATCGCTCCGGACGAAACGACGTTCTCCTACCTTAAGGGTCGCCCGCTCGCGCCCCAGGGCGAGGAGTGGGAAGCGGCCGTTGCCTACTGGCGCACGCTCAAGACCGACGAGGGCGCAACCTTCGACAAGACCGTGCGCATCGATGCGACCAAGGTCGAGCCAACCGTCACCTGGGGCACCAGCCCGGAAGACACCGTCGCCATCGGCGGCGTCGTGCCCGATCCCGCCAGTTTCGCCGATCCGAGCAAGCAGAAGGCCGCGCAGGCGAGCCTCGACTACATGGGCCTCGCGCCCGGGCAGCGGATGGACAGTATCGAGGTGCAGAACGTCTTCATCGGCAGCTGCACCAACAGCCGCATCGAGGACCTGCGCGCCGCCGCCGCGATCCTGAAGGGCCGTCACAAGGCCAATAATGTCAAATGGGCGATCGTCGTCCCCGGCTCGGGCCTGGTGAAGGCCCAGGCCGAAGAAGAAGGGCTCGACAAGGTGTTCATCGACGCCGGCCTCGAATGGCGCGAGCCCGGCTGCTCGGCGTGCCTGGGCATGAACCCCGACAAGGTACCCCCGGGCGAGCGCTGCGCCTCGACCTCCAACCGCAACTTCGTCGGCCGCCAGGGTCCTGGCGCGCGGACCCACCTCGTCAGCCCGGCCATGGCCGCGGCGGCGGCGGTGACCGGCAAGCTGACCGACGTGCGCGAGCTCGTGTGAAGGGCCAGTGCCTCTGCGGCGGCGTGACGGTGACCGTCCCGCGCCGGCCCGAATACGTCAATTCGTGCGACTGCACCGCGTGCTTCAAACTCGGCGGCCTGACCGGCTATTTCCATCCGGACGACGTGACGATCGCGGGCGAGACCAAGTCGTTCGTCCGCTCCGACATCGAGGCGTGGATTTCGTTCGACTTCTGCCCAACCTGCGGCGCCGCGCTCGGCTGGACCTCGCTCGAGCCGCTCGATCGCAAAGGCGTCAACATGCGCCTGTTCGATCCCGAAGAGCTGGTCGGCGTGCCCATCCTCTTCCCCAACGGCCGCGAATGGAACGACGTGGACGAGCGCCCGACGCCGCGTCATGGCGAGGTTCACTTCGCCCGTGACGGGCCGTTCTGAACGCCTGCCGCGCGGGCCCAGAATACGCCTTCCTACAGCGCTCGTCTTATGCCTTAAACTCGCCGATGAGCGAATCGCATTGACCCCATGACGACTGGCTCGATCACGGTCCTCACCGGGGGTGCTCGCGTGCCGGGACGCGGGAACGACGAAAAGACTGAGAAATGTGAATTAGCGCGGACTTAGCGAAAATTGCGACTTCCGGCCTCGGCTCGCCGGCAGACGCGTTCCGCGGTTTTGCAAAGCCCAAGTTGGAAGAGGAGCGCCCATGCCAATCACCAGTTTCGAGGGAAGAACCGCGTTCGTCACCGGCGGTGCGAGCGGCATCGGCCTCGGCATTGCCAAGGTTTTGGTCGCGCGCGGCGCGCAGGTGGTTCTCGCCGACCTCCGGCAGGATCACATCGACGACGCGCTTGCGGAGTTCGCCGGCGGCGGCAAATCGAATGCGGTCAGCGCGCTCAACCTCGATGTCACCAACCGCTCCGCCTACCGCGAAGCCGCGCAGAAGATGCAGGACGAGTTCGGCGGCATCGACATTCTCGTCAACAACGCCGGGGTCGGCCTCGAAGGGCCCGTCCTCGAAGCGACTTACGCCGATTACGACTTCGGCTTTGGGGTCAACGTCGGCGGGGTGATCAACGGCTTCGTCGAGTTCGTGCCGCAGATCATCGCCCACGGGCGCGGCGGACATATCGTTTCAACCGCCAGCCTCGCCGCCGAAGTGGTCATGCCCGAGCACCTGGCGATCTACGCCGCGAGCAAGGCGGCGGTGTGCCACTATTGCGAGGCGGTGAAGGGCGTGCTCGGCACCAAGGGCATCGGTGTCTCGATACTGCTGCCCGGCCCGGTCAAAAGCCGCATCCACGAAGCCAGCCAGAACCGCCCCGAGCAATTCCGCGAAGGGAGCGGCTACACAGCGAGCGAGGCGCGCCTCAGCCGCCGGATCGTCGGCGACGACTGGATGGACCCGGTCGAAGTCGGCAACCTCGTCGCCGACGGCATCCTCTCGAACGCGACCTATCTCGTCACCCACGGCATGTTCAAAGCCGCGATGCGCGCCCGAGCCGAGGCGGTGCTGGCGGCGACGCCCGACCGCACCGAGACGATGCCCGACTTCAACCGCTTCAGAGAGGTATAGCGCAAATGGAAAACCTGACCGGCAAGGTCGCCTTCATTACCGGCGGCGCGAGCGGCATCGGCCTCGGCATGGCGCGCGCGTTCCTCGAGGAGGGGATGAAAGTCAGCCTCGCCGACTGGAACGACGAGCATATCGCCAAGGCGAAGGCGCAGCTCGCCGGTAGCAACGCGGTGCATTTCGTGAAGACCAACGTCGCCGAGCGCGATTCTGTGCGCGCCGCCGCGCAGGAGACGCTCGACGCGTTCGGCAAGATTCACGTCCTGTGCAACAACGCGGGTGTCAACGGCGGCGGCACCGCGGCGGGCGAGGACTTCGACGACTGGGACCGGGCGATTGCGGTCAACCTCGGCGGCGTGGTCAACGGCACCAAGATCATCGTGCCCATCATCCGCGCGCAGGGCGAGGGCGGGCACGTGGTCAACACCAGCAGCATGGCCGGCGTCGTGCCGCTGCCGGGCCTCGCCGCCTACTCGACCGCCAAATACGCCGTGCGCGGCTTCTCGGAGAGCTTGCGGATGCAGCTCGCGCCCAAGGGCATCGGCGTCTCGTGCCTGTTTCCCGGCGCCACGCGCACAGCGCTCGTCCCGCTGCCCGAGGACGAGCCGGAGCGGATCAAAGAGGAGGGTGCGCCGCAGTTCCTCAAGGACCTGTGGGACGCAATGCGCGGGGCGATCGACCCGTATGACACCGGCAAGGCGGTGGTCTCGGCGATCAAGGACAACCGCTTCTACATCTTCACCAACCGCGAATTCCTCGAGGAAGTGAAGCAGCGCCACCGCGAGATCGAGGATGCCTTCCCGACTGACGAGCCGACTCCGGGCCGGGTGAAGTTCGAAAACATGCGCGCCGAGATGGTCCGCAACCTGATGGCCCCCGGCAACCGCCCGGTGCCGGTCGAAAGTGCCGAGGATATGAAGCTCGACCTCGGCTCGCAGAGCCCGGCGGGAGGGCAATAACGAACCCACCAATTGCAGCGAAGGAGGGTGTGCGATGAGCGAAGCGATCGACGAAGCCAAACTGCACGGTCACATCGGCAAGGTCATCGGCGACGTCGCTGGGGCGATGAGCCTGTTCATGGCCTATATCGGCGACCAGGCCGGGGTATTCGCGGCGATGGACGGTGCCGGTCCGCTGACTTGCGAGGCGCTGGCGGCGAAGACCGGGCTCAATCCGAAATACCTCCACGAATGGCTCGGGTCGGTCTCGGCGGCCGGCTACATCACGTTTCATTCGCACAACGAGACGTTCGAACTGTCGCCCGAGCAGGCGCTGGTGTTCAGTCGCGAGGGCCAGCCCGCGTGCATGCAGGGATTCATCCAGATCGTTTTTTCGCAGTTCGAGATGCTCGACAAGGCGGTCGAAACCTTCAAGTCCGGCAAAGGCCGCCCGTGGAGCGAGCACAGCCAGTGCTGTTTCTGCGGTACCGACCGTTTCTTCCGCCCGGGCTATGCGACGAACCTGGTCGACAACTGGATCCCCGCGCTCGCAGGGGTCGAGGACAAGCTCAAGGCCGGGGCCAAGGTGGCCGATATCGGTTGCGGCCATGGTTCGTCGACGATCCTGATGGCGCAAGCCTATCCCAACTCGACGGTGACTGGCATCGATTTCCACGCCCCCTCGATCGAGGCGGCGAAGGCCAAGGCGGCCGAAGCGGGAGTGACCAACGTTACGTTCGAGGTAGCCAGCGCCCAGGATTATCCGGGCGAAGGCTTCGACTTCGCGTGCATCTTCGACGCCTTGCACGACATGGGCGATCCGGTCGGCGCAGCGCGCCATATCCGCGAAACGCTCGCGCCCGGCGGCACGTTCATGCTGGTCGAGCCCATGGCCGGTGACAGCATGGCCGAAAATATGCACGCGATCGGGCAGATCTTCTATGCCGCGTCGACCACCGTGTGCACCCCGGCCTCGCTCGCGCAGCCCGTTGGTCTCGGGCTAGGCGCGCAGGCGGGGCAGAAGCGCCTGACCGAAGTGTGCCAGCAAGCCGGCTTCGCCAACGTCCGCCGTGCGTCCGAGACGCCGACCAACATGGTGCTTGAAGTCACCGGTTGATCGATCGGCAGGGCTGGTCTTTTGCTTCCGGAACAGTGAGATTGCCGGCGGAGAGGGGATTCGGCCGATGGCGACGACATTCAGCGAGGCGATGGAGCGGGCGCCGCTGCGCGCATTCCAGGTTGCGACCTTCGCGATCTGCATGCTGGTGCTGACCTGCGACGGGATCGATCAACAGTTGCTGGGCATCATTGCGCCGAAGGTGATTGCCGATTTCAGCGTCGCCAAGAGCACTTTCGGCATCGCCATGAGCGCCTCGCTAATCGGCTTCGGCCTGGGCTCGGCTAGCGGCGGATGGCTGGGCGACAAGATCGGCCGGCGCTGGTCGCTGGCGCTCGCGGCTGCGGTGTTCGCGTTGGCGACCGTGGGTGCGAGCTTGGCAGGCGGGGTCTGGGCCATGGCCGCATGGCGGGTAGTTGGCGGGCTCGGCTTCGGGTCGGCCTATGCCAACGCGATGGCCTTGACTGGTGAATGGCTGCCCGACCGCTGGCGGTCGGTGGCGGTCACAACACTGTCGGTCGGCACGCCGGCGGGCGGTACCGTTGTTGGCTGGCTCGCGCCGGGTTTGGTGGAAGGTTATGGCTGGCGCGGCGCGTTCGTCGCTTTCGGGATGGCGACTCTGCTGGTGGTGATCCTGATCATCGGCGCGCTACGCGACAGCCCGTCGTTCCTGTTGGTGCGCGGCAAGCCCGCGGAAGCCAGGCGAACGGCGACCGACTTCTTGCGGGTAGAGGTGGACTTGCTGCCCGAAACGCACGCCACCGACATTCTCGGAGGTTCGCCGGTGGGGGTCCTTCATCGCACCAACTTGAGGCTAAATGTTGGCGTCGGCATCACCTTCACCGCCTGTGCCCTGTGCGCCTACGGAGTGCTCAACTGGTCGACGACTTTCCTGACCGCCAAGGGCTTCACGCTTGCCCAGGCGGGTAGCGCGGTTTCGATCGGTGGGCTGACCTCGATCGTCGCGTCGGTCGCCGCCGGCCTCCTGGTCCACCGGTTCGGTTCGAAGGCGGTCATGGCGACGATCAGCGCGACGCTGGTGTTGTCGTTCATCGCCCTCGCGTTCGCGGTAGAGCACTTGCCCGCGGCGCCTTCAGCCGACGACCGTCTTCTTGTGGTCGTGCTGATAGGCGTCGCCGCGGCGATTTTCAGCGCCGGCATGGCGTCGATCTACGCCCTGATGACTTACGGCTATCCGCAGTCGTGCCGCTCGGCCGGCATCGGCTTCGGCATCCTGATGGGGCGCGTCGGCGCCATTTCCGCAAGCGCCTTCGGCGGTTGGCTGCTCGACATCGGGCATGGCAGTACCGTGCCGTACTTCGCAGTGCTGACGATTAGCGCTGCGCTGATCTCGGCAGCGCCGCTGATCGTCGACCGGCACGTACCGCCGGTTCGGCGGACACGGGCGGCGACGACCTAGCTTAGCGAACGGCTTATCGGACCCTCGGCCCGCCGAAAGGTAGCGGCGGCGGAGGCCGGCGGGCACCGCGCGGCAGCTGCGCCTGGTAGGCGCGGCCGCAATGCTCGACGCAATAGGGGAAGCCTGGGTTCACCTTCTCGCCGCAAAAGTGGAAGTCGGCCTCTCCCGGGTGCCCCATCGGCCAGCGGCAGACGCGGTCGTTGAGGTCGAGCAGGCTGGTCTTGTCGGCAATCTCAGGGCTCGGCTTGGCCGGCACCAGACGGCGCGGCGGCGCGGGGGGGATCGGGGCCTGCTGGTCGCCGGGGCCCTGGCGCAAGAAGCCGCCGGGGCCCACCGAGACGATCTTGGGCATGTCAGGCCGCGCATCGGGCAGCGGCTGGGTGGGAATGTCGCTGGCTGGCTTGGGTGCGGCGGTCTGCGCGGCCCTTGGCGGAAGCGGCGCCTTAACCGGCTTTGCCTTCATTTTGGCCACGGGCGCCGGATCCGGTGCCTTGCCGGCGGTGGACTTTTCATCGTTCGGCTTGACCGGCGACGGGCGCGATTTCAGGCCAAGGCGATGGGCCTTGCCTATCACCGCATTGCGCGACACGCCGCCGAGCTCGTCGGCGATCTGGCTCGCGGTCGCGCCGCTTTCCCACATCTTGGTAAGTGTGGCGATGCGTTCGTCGGTCCAGTTCATGCGGATACGTTACCTTCAAAATGCCGGCGACCCGTGCGCGGCGCTTGCCAGCCCGGGGCGCTGCCGATAGTCGGCGTCCCATGGCCAATCAAGCCCCAGCCGCGCTGCCAACCGCTACGAACGGATTGCCCGAAACCAACGGGAAGGCGCGGCGCGTATTTCCGCCCAAAGGTCAGCCGATAATCACCGGTATCAACCGGATCGGGCTGTGGAGCCTC
>DATIQN010000012.1:0-12107 GCA_035470785.1 Croceibacterium sp.
CGCCAGCAGGCGTTCGGCTACACCCAGGAAGACCTCTCGCGCTTCCTCGAGCCGATGGCCGTGGCTGGCGACGACCCGATCGGCTCGATGGGTACCGACACCCCGCTCGCGGTGTTGTCGGACAGGAGCCGGTTGCTCTACGACTACTTCAAGCAGAACTTCGCCCAGGTCACCAACCCGCCGATCGATCCGATCCGCGAGGAGCTGGTGATGAGCCTGACGAGCATGATCGGCCCGCGCCCGAACCTCCTCGGCCACGCGGCCGGCACGCACAAGCGGCTCGAGGTCGACCAGCCGATCCTGTCGAACCGCGACGTCGAGAAGATCCGCTCGGTCGAGGCATCGCTCGACGGCGCGTTCCGCACCGAGACGATCGACATCACCTGGAACGCCGCGAGCGGCGCCGACGGCCTCGAGCAGGCGCTCAAGGAAATGTGCTGGGCGGCGACCGAGGCGGTGCTGGCCGATCGCAACATCCTGATCCTGTCAGATCGCGCGCAAGGGCCGGACCGAATCCCGATCCCGGCGCTGCTCGCCACCGCGGCGGTGCACCACCACCTCGTGCGCCAGGGCCTGCGGATGCAGACTGGCCTGGTGGTCGAGACCGGCGAAGCGCGCGAGGTGCATCACTTCTGCGTGCTCGCGGGCTACGGCGCCGAGGCGGTCAACCCGTACCTCGCGTTCGAGACGATCGAGGAGCTGCGCGACGAGAAGTTTCCCGAGCTCGACGAAGCCGCGGTGCGCAAGAACTACATCAAGGCGGTCGGCAAGGGGATCATGAAGGTCATGTCCAAGATGGGCATCTCGACCTACCAGTCCTATTGCGGCGCGCAGATCTTCGACGCGGTCGGGCTGTCGAGCGCGTTCGTCGACAAGTACTTCACCGGCACCGCGACCACCATCGAAGGCGCCGGCCTCAAGGAAATCGCAGAGGAAGCGGTGCGCCGCCACGCCTGCGCCTACGGCGACAACCCGATTTACGAGCACATGCTCGACGTCGGCGGGATCTACCAGCTGCGCCTGCGCGGCGAGCAGCACGCGTGGACCGCGGCGACGGTCGCCAACCTGCAGCACGCCGTGCGCGGCAACAACTACGCCAACTACGAAGCCTTCGCACGCGACATCAACCAGCAGTCCGAGCGTCTGCTGACGATCCGCGGGTTGATGGAGCTCAAGAAGGCCGACAAGCCGCTCGACCTGAGCGAAGTCGAGCCAGCTGAGGAAATCGTCAAGCGCTTCGCCACCGGGGCGATGAGCTTCGGCTCGATCAGCCGCGAGGCACACACCACGCTGGCGATCGCGATGAACCGCATCGGCGGCCGCTCGAACACCGGCGAAGGCGGCGAGGAAGCGGATCGCTTCGTGCCGCTGCCCAACGGCGATTCGATGCGCAGCCGGATCAAACAGGTCGCTTCGGGCCGCTTCGGCGTGACCACTGAGTACCTCGTCAATTCGGACGACATTCAGATCAAGATGGCGCAGGGTGCGAAGCCCGGCGAAGGCGGCCAGCTGCCCGGCCACAAGGTCGACAAGACCATCGGCAAGGTGCGTCACTCGACCCCCGGGGTCGGCCTGATCAGCCCGCCGCCGCATCACGACATCTATTCGATCGAGGATCTGGCGCAGCTGATCCACGACCTCAAGAACGTGAACCCGGCCGCGCGCATCTCGGTCAAGCTGGTCAGCGAAGTCGGCGTCGGCACCGTCGCCGCGGGAGTCTCGAAGGCGCGCGCCGACCACGTGACCATTTCCGGCTACGAAGGCGGCACCGGCGCGTCGCCGCTGACCTCGCTCACCCACGCCGGATCCCCGTGGGAGATCGGCCTTGCCGAGACGCAGCAAACGCTGATCCTCAACGACTTGCGGACGCGCATCGCGGTCCAGGTCGACGGCGGCATCCGCACCGGCCGGGACGTTGCCATCGGCGCGCTGCTCGGCGCCGACGAGTTCGGCTTCGCCACCGCGCCGCTGATCGCCGCCGGGTGCATCATGATGCGCAAGTGCCACCTCAACACCTGCCCGGTCGGCGTCGCGACGCAAAATCCCGTCCTGCGCGCGCGCTTCACCGGCCAGCCCGAGCACGTGATCAACTACTTCTTTTTCGTTGCCGAAGAGCTGCGCCAGATCATGGCCGAGATGGGCTTCCGTACCGTCGAGGAGATGATCGGCCGGGTCGACCGGATCGACACCCGCCACCTCGTCAAGCAGTGGAAGGCACGCGGGGTCGACCTCAGCAAGATCCTCCACCAGGTCAAGCCGGCGCACGGCCACGCGCTGCACCAGGCGATGGAGCAGGACCACGGCCTTGCCGCGGCGCTCGACAACGAGCTGATCGCGGCCGCGCGGCCGGCGATCGATGCGGGGGAGACGCTGGTGCTCGAACGCACAGTCCGCAACGTCAACCGCTCCGTCGGGGCAATGCTTTCGGGCGAGATCGCCCGCGCGCACGGCCACGCCGGGCTCAAGCCCGAGCAGCTGCGGATCAACTTCACCGGGGTTGCCGGGCAGAGCTTCGGCGCCTGGCTGGCGCACGGCGTCACGCTCGCGCTGACCGGCGATGCCAACGACTACGTCGGCAAGGGCCTCTCGGGCGGGCGGATCATCGTCCGCCAGCCCGACGGCGTCGCCCGTGAGGCGAGCGAGAACATCATCGTCGGCAACACCGTGCTCTACGGCGCAATCGCCGGCGAGGCGTACTTCAACGGCGTTGCCGGCGAGCGTTTCGCGGTGAGGAACTCGGGCGCCGTCGCGGTGGTCGAAGGCACCGGCGACCACGGCTGCGAATACATGACCGGCGGGGTAGTCTGCGTGCTCGGTCGCACCGGGCGCAACTTCGCCGCGGGCATGAGCGGCGGGGTGGCTTACGTCTATGACATCGACGGCAAGTTCCGCGACTTGTGCAACACCGCGCAAGTCGATCTCGAAACGATCAGCGCCAAGCCCGACGAGGACGAAGGCCCAGAATCGTTTGGGGGCCGGCCGGCACAGCGCGCGCGCAGCGTCGAGGACGCCGGCATGGGCGACATGCTGCGCCACGACGCCGAGCGACTGCGCATCCTGGTCGAACGGCACAAGCTGCACACCGGTTCGAAGCGCGCCGCCGCGCTGCTCGACGATTGGGACAATGCGCTCACGAAGTTCGTCAAGGTGATGCCGCGCGACTACGCTCGCGCGCTCCGCCAGCTCGAAGTCGAGCGTAACGAAGCCGCCCTGGTCGCGGCCGAGTAGGATCACAGGACATGGGTAAGGAAACCGGCTTCCTCGAGCTCGACCGCGAGGATCGTTCGTACGAGGACCCCAAGAAGCGGCTGAAGACCTACAAGGAATTCATCGTCCCGCTGCCCGACGACAAGCTCAAGCAGCAGGCGAGCCGCTGCATGAACTGCGGCATCCCGTACTGCCACAACGGCTGTCCGGTGAACAACCAGATCCCCGACTGGAACGACCTGGTTTACAAGGGCGACTGGGGCGACGCGCTCGAGAACCTGCACTCGACCAACAACTTCCCCGAGTTCACCGGCCGCATCTGCCCCGCGCCGTGCGAGGCGAGTTGCACGCTCAACATCATCGACCAGCCGGTGACGATCAAGTCGATCGAGATGGCGATCGCCGATCGCGGCTGGAAGGAAGGCTGGATCAAGCCGCAGCCGCCGGAGGAAAAGACCGGCAGGAGCGTCGCCGTCGTCGGCAGTGGACCAGCAGGTCTCGCCTGCGCGCAACAGCTCGCGCGTGCCGGCCATTCGGTGACGGTGTTCGAGAAGGCCGACCGGATCGGCGGCCTGCTCCGCTACGGCATCCCCGATTTCAAGATGGAAAAGCATCTGATCAACCGGCGCGCGGTGCAGATGGAAGCCGAAGGCGTGGTGTTCAAGACGAGCACCGAGGTCGGCGTCGACGTGTCGATGAAGTCGCTGAAGGAAAACTTCGACGCGATCGTGCTCGCCGGCGGGGCCGAGGAGCCGCGCTCGCTCGACATTCCCGGCGCCGAGCTGCCCGGCGTGCGGCTGGCGATGGAATTCCTCACCCAGCAGAACAAGCGCGTCGCCGGCGACGACGAGGTCCGCGCCGCGCCGCGTGGCACGCTGACCGCCACCGGCAAGCACGTGATCGTGATCGGCGGCGGCGACACCGGCTCGGACTGCGTCGGCACCTCGAACCGCCAGGGCGCGGCGAGCGTCACGCAGATCGAGATCATGCCGCGTCCGCCCGAGAAGGAAGACAAGGCGCTGACCTGGCCCGACTGGCCGATGAAGCTGCGCACCTCGTCGAGCCACGAGGAAGGCGTCGAGCGCGACTGGGCAGTCTTGACCAAGGAAGTCGTCGGCGAAGACGGCCGCGTCACCGGCCTCAAGTGCGTCCGCGCCGATTGGTCGCAGGGCAAGCTGGGCGAAGTGCCGGACAGCGAGTTCGTCATCCCCGCCGACCTGATCCTGCTGGCGATGGGCTTCACCGGCCCACGCAAGGCCGGAATGATCGCGCAGAGCGGCGTCAAGCTGACCGAGCGCGGCAATGTCGAGGCCAACACCGACGACTATCGCACGAGCGAGGACATGGTCTTCGCCTGCGGCGACATGCGCCGGGGCCAGTCGCTGGTGGTGTGGGCGATCCGCGAAGGCCGCCAGGCGGCGCGCGCGGTAGACGAGGCGCTGATGGGCGTGAGCGAGCTGCCGCGCTGAGTTAAGCGCGCCCCTTCAGGTTAGCCGCTTACTATCGCCGTCAACGCTTCGAAGCCCTCGGGATCGAGCGCTCCGCCGACTTCGCCTGCCATTATCGCCAGCGCGCGGTCGACCGGCATCGCGGCCCGATAGGGGCGGTCGGCGGTGAGCGCGTCGAAAAAGTCGCACAACGTGATGATCCGCGTCTCGCGGCTCAGCACCCTCGCGTCGAGCCCGAGCGGATAGCCCTTGCCGTCGAGCCGCTCGTGGTGCGCAGCGGCGATCGGCGCGAGCTCGGCGAGCGCGCCGATGCGGCCGAGGATCGCCTGCGTATGGCTCGCATGGGTGCGCATCACCGCCCACTCCTCGTCGTCGAGCTTTCCCGGCTTTTCGAGGATCGCGCTCGAGACGCCGAGCTTGCCGAGGTCGTGCAGCATCGCCGCGCGGCGGAGGCGGCGCAGCCGGCTCGGCAGCACGCCGAGGCGCTCGCCCAACTGAGCGGCATAGTCGGCCACCCGGACCGAGTGTCCGGCTGTGAACGGGCTCTTGGCATCGATGACCTTGCCAAACGCCGCGGCGATCGCGTCGAGATAGGCTTCGTCGACGTCCTCGGCCTCTTCGGGAGCGAGCGCAGCAACGCGGATGTCGATCGCGGTCGATTCGAGCTGGGCCCAGAAGCTCGGCTGGTCGGCCAGACCGACGAAGGCGCGCACCAGCTCGGGATCGAGCCAGGTGCGCGCGCGGCGGACCACTTCCTCGACCGCGATCCGCCGCCCGGCAGTCTGGTGGAACACGTCGGCGATTTGCGCCAGCAGGGCGAAGCGTGAGGCCAGCGGGATCGCGTCGCCGCGCAAGCCGCCGGGCCGGCCCGACCCGTCCCAGTGCTCGTCGAGGCGGTAGATGCCTTCGGCCACGCCTTCGCCAAAGCGCAGCTCTCGGGCGACGTCGGCGCCGCGCGTGCAGCGCGATTCGATCATCTCCTGCGCAATCGCATCGCCGTTGGCGAGAATGCGGCCGATCGCGGCGATGCGGTTCTTGAGCGGCGCCCCGCGCGCGGTCCGGTCGACTACGAAGCGCAAGGTGGCGCCGCGCCCCGGGGCGACCGTCTTCCAGGCGTTCTTGAACGCCAGGTCGTCGGTTCGGTAGAGCTCGTGGATTCGCGCGGCGTTGCTGCTGCAGCCGAGATCCTTGAGCAGCGCGGCGTAATAGATCCGGCCCGTCGCCGCCTCGTCGAGCCCGAGCTCGCGCGCGAGCATCGTGGCGATGAAGCAGCTGCGGATCGAATGCCCCTGCGGCTGCCCTTCGGTGAGGTCGAGCGCATAGGTGAACGCGGCCACAACCTCGGACCTACGGATCTCCCCAACCCGTTTGAAAACAAGTGATTCGTGCCGCATCCACCGCTGGATAGGGGATGCCCCTTAGCGCCCAATGCACGAGCGCGGTTAGCCGCGTGCACAGGAGATAGGTTAAATCTGCGTTGCTAGCGATCGAGCGCGGCGTTGGCGCGGTCGATCAGCTCGAGCAATTTGCGCAAGTCGTTGGTACCCAGCGCATCGCGCACCGCTTCCTCGCCCCTGCGCACGCGATCGAACATCGCCGTCATCGCGGCTTCGCCCGCGGGGGTGACGATCAGCTGATTGCGCCGCCGGTCGCTCGACGAGCGATCGCGCGCGGCGAGCCCGCCCTTCTCCAGTTCGTCGACGATGCCGACCAGGGCCGACTTGTTGAGCCCCGCGGCCTTCGCCAGCACGGTCTGACTCGAGCCCGGGTTGGCGGCGATCAGCGAGAGCACGGTGAACGAGCCGGTCGGCAGGCCGAACTCCTCGAGCGCGGCAATCGAGCGGGCGGCTAGCGCGTTGCGCAAGAGGCGCACGCGCGGCCCCACCATGTCGGTCAGCAGGCCCCATTCATGCCCCGGTTGCGGCGGTTTCACCATGTATCCTGCTCGCACCGGCGGATAGCTTTTGCAACCGTTGCTTGAGTGAACTATTCTGCGGACAAACCAATCCGAGGACGTCGGCGATGCAAGTCAATCCGCTCCATCCGCTGTTTGCCGCCGAGCTGGTCGGCGCCGACCTGACCGCGCCGCCCGATGCCGATCTGGTGCGTACCGTCGAGGACGCGATGGCGCGCTACGGCGTGCTGGCGATCCGCGATGCGGAGATTTCCGACGAACAGCAAAAGCAATTCAGCCGCGCGTTTGGGCCGCTCGAGATTCCCAGCCGCGTGCCGGGAGCCGCCCGGCCGGTCGGCAAGCGGCCCATCGCCGAGGCGATCTTCTACGCCGGCAACCTCGACCACAACGGCGAGATCATCCCTTATGGCTCGGACCCCAAGAGCCTCGCCAAAGGGGCCGAGCGGTTCCACACCGATTCGAGCTTCCATACGATGCCGACCAAGTGGTCGCTGCTCCACGGCGTCGAGACCCCGCCGCCGAGCGCGGGCGGCGACACCTGGTTCGTCGATGCCCGCGCAGCCTATGACGACCTGTCCGACGCGATGAAGGCGCGGATCGAGAACCTCGTCGGGCTCCACGACTTCTGGGAAGGCCGCAAGCTCGCCGGGTTCAAGGCCGAGATCACGCCTGAGATGCGGCTGATCATCCCGTTCCCGACTGTGAAGCACCCGCTGGTCCGCACAATGCCTTACGGCCGCAAGACAATCTACGTCGGCGGGCATTGCTTCGGCATCGAAGGGACGGGCGCCGAGGAAGGCCTCGCGCTGGTCGAGGAGCTTTACGCCCACGCGACGCAAGAGAAATACATTTACCGCCATCACTGGCGGCGGTGGGATCTGGTCATCTGGGATAACCGCTGCACGATGCACGCAGCGACGCCGCTCCATTCGGACGAATACCGCCGCGATATGCGGCGGACGACGATTAATGAGAGCGGGCCGGAGACGAGCGCCTACGAGTGGATGGGACTGGCCGACGCGGCCTAAGCCGCCAGCGGCTCGCGCACCGTGCCGACTTGGGTTCCCGGCGGCGACTTCACCGTGGTGCGGCGCATGTCGCGGCGGTGGTTGACGTCGTCGAACTCGCCGCCGCGGTGGAGCGAGGCGAGGTTGTCCCAGATCGACATGTCGCCGGGCTTGTAGGTGATCGAAAAGACGTACTGCGGCTGGGTGACCCAGGCGACCAGTTCGTCGATGAGCGCGCGGCCTTCGGCGCGCTCCAGGCCGACGATCTCGCGCGCATGGCTGCCGACGTAGAGCGACTTGCGCCCGGTGATCGGGTGGGTCAGCACGACAGGCTGGCGCACCGCCGGCATCGCGTCGATCTCCTCCTCGGTGTACGGCATTCCCGCCCGGCGGCGCGACCAGGCATGGACGTGCTCGGCTTCCATCCCTTCGAGCCGGGCCTTCATCGCCGCCGGCAAGTCGTCGTAGGCGCTGCGCGCGTCGGCGAACCAGGTCGCCCCGCCCTCGGGCGGCGCCTCGACACAGCGCAGCAGGCTCCAGCCCGACTTCTGCGCCATGAAGCTGGTGTCGGTGTGCCACAAGCGGTCGCCGCGCTTGTGCATCTGTGTCCGCTCGTCGGTAACGATTTCGCCCCGCTGGTCGAGGTTCCCCGCGTCGAACATCTCGGGCAGCGTGAAACGCGATTTCGCCAGCATCGAGGGCGCGCTGAACAGGTCGCCGAAGATGCGGCTGAAAGCCACGTGAGAGGCATCGTCGAGCCCGGTGTCGCGCCACACGGTAACGCCCCACTGGTATTGCGCCTGGCGGATCGCCTCCTGCGTTTCGTTGTCGAGCGGCCGGGTCAGGTCGACGCCCGACAGCTCGGCGCCAAATCGCGGCAGGATCGGTTCGATCGTCAGCGGCATCGTTCTCTCCCGGAATCATTCGGAAAATAAACGATCCCCGGCGGGCTTACCAGTCGATTGCCCCGCGGTCCGTCTCGTTCAGAAACGCATTGGCCTTGCTGAACGGCTTCGACCCGAAGAATCCGGCGTGCGCCGAAAGCGGGCTTGGGTGCGGGCTGGCCAGCACGAGGTGGGGGCCACCTTGCGCCAATCGCGGCACGTTGAGCGCCTTCTTGCGCGCGTGGTTGCCCCACAGGATGAACACGCTCGGCACCTCGCGCGCGGCGACGGCGGCAACGGCGGCGTCGGTGATCGCCTCCCAGCCCTTGCCGGCATGGCTGCCGGCCTTGCCGGCCTCGACGGTGAGCGAGGTGTTGAGCAGCAGCACGCCCTGGCGCGCCCAGTGCTCGAGGTTGCCGGTGCCGCGCCGGGCGACGCCGAGGTCGCTTTCGAGCTCCTTGTAGATGTTCACCAGGCTCGGGGGTACGGGCACCCCGTCGGGCACCGAGAAGCTCAGCCCGTGCGCCTGGCCGGGGCCATGGTACGGGTCCTGCCCGAGGATGACGACCTTGACTTGGTCGAGCGGGGCCAGCTCGAGCGCCCTGAGGCGCGTGCCTTTCGGCGGAAAGATTGCGGCGCCGCGTTCCTCCTCGGCGCGCAGCCAGCCGCCGAGGCGGCGGCTTTCGGGCAGCGCCAGCACCGGCTCGAGCGCCGCGCGCCAGCTGTCGGGTACCGTGTCGGCCATGCCACGGCTTAGCGCCCTCTGCGCGCCCGGTCCAAGCAAGGCTTTTCCTGTTTCCCCAATGCCACTAAGGCCCCCTGAATGACCGTTCATTTTCATGAAGAAGACCTGCCCGAAGGCGTGCTCGCGCCGGGGCCCGTTGCCGTCGACACCGAAACCATGGGGCTGGTTACGCCGCGTGACCGCTTGTGCGTGGTGCAGATCTCTGACGGCAAGGGCGACGAGCACCTCGTCCGTTTCGCCAACGGCAGCCGCTATGACGCGCCGAACCTGAAGGCGGTGCTGGCCGATCCGGCGCGGCTCAAGATCTACCACTTCGCCCGCTTCGACCTTGCTGCGATCGAGCATTACCTCGGCGTGGTCGCCGCGCCGGTGTTCTGCACCAAGATCGCCAGCAAGCTGACGCGGACCTACACCGACCGGCACGGCCTCAAGAATCTGATCAACGAGCTGTTGAACGACGATATCTCCAAGCAGCAGCAATCGAGCGACTGGGGTGCGCCCACGCTGAGCGACGCCCAGCGCGAGTATGCCGCATCCGATGTCCGCTTTCTCCACCGCCTGCACGACGTGTTCGTCGAACGCCTCCAGCGCGAAAGGCGGATGGAACTTGCACAGGCCTGCTTCGCTTTCCTTCCAGCGCGGGCGCGGCTGGATATCGCCGGCTGGGCCGACAAGGATATTTTCAGCCACGAATAAGGTGCGCTGCCGCATAAGGCCCCGATGACAGTCAAGGCAGACGAGATCAGGAAACGCCGCCGCGCCTTCGCGGCGCCGGGCAGCACGCTCGACCGCACGGTGCGCTGGCTCGCAGTCGGGCTGCCCGCGCTGGTCGGCGTGATCGCCGCACTGATGGTGATCACCCCGCTCGGCCCGCGCGGCGAGGTGAGCTTCCTGCTCGACCGCAACAAGGTCTCGACCACGCCCAACCGACTGGTGGTCGACAACGCGGTCTATCGCGGCGAAGACAGCAAGGGCCGCCCGTTCACGCTTTCGGCGGGATCGGCGGTGCAGCATTCGGTGGCGGAGCCGGTGGTGCAGATGCGCGGGCTCGTCGGGCGCTTGCTACTCGACCAGGGCCCGGCACAGATCACCGCCGAACTCGGCAGCTACAACTACGACACCCAGCAAGTCGCGATCGACAGCGAGGTCAATGTTGTCGCCGCCGACGGCTACCACGTGACCACGCGCGGCGTGTCGGTCGATCTCGGCAAGAAGACGATGGTCGGCAGCGGCGGGGTAACAGGTCAAACCCCCGCCGGGACCTTCTCGGCGGATTCGATGAGCGCCGACCTCGATGCCCGGACGGTGGCGCTGCAGGGGCGCGCACGGCTGCACATGGTGCCCGGCAAGATGAAGGCGCCCAAGTGAGCGCTTCCCAGGCAAATCGGCAGTCGCTAGGGATTGCCCCGATGGATCGGCGCACGCCTCTTTCCCGCCTTGCCTTGCGTGCCCTCGCCGCCGGAGCGCTGGCGGGCATGACCGGTGTGGTGGCAGTCGGATCGCAGGCGGGCGCGCAGGCGATTTCCGGGTTCAATTCCAACCAGCCGGTCAACTACGCCGCCGACCGCATCGAGCTGCAGGACAACCAGAAGCGCGTGATCCTGTCGGGCGATGTCGTCATTGACCAGGGCGACCTGCGGTTGACCGCCGCGCGCACCACGGTCGCCTATACCCAGGTCCCGGGCAGCGGGCCGGACATCCAGCGCATCGACGCGACCGGCGGGGTCGTCGTCACCCGCGGCAACGAACGCGCCAGCGGCGCGGCCGGGGTTTACGACTTCAACCGTCGGGTAATCGTGCTGTCGGGCGGCGTGGCGCTACGCCGCGGCACCGATACGCTCAACGGCGGACGGCTGACGATGGACCTCAAGTCCGGCCTGTCGACAGTCGACGGCGGCGGCGGCAAGGGCCCCGGCTCATCGACGAGCGGCGGCGGCCGCGTCACCGGGACGTTCACGGTTCCCAAGAAGAAGAGCTGACGCGTGGTTTAGTCGGGCGTATTCTGGCTCGCCCCACTCGCACACCGGCTGCATCCCGCCGCCCCGTGTCGCGAAGTTGCAAGCCCGCGTCGGTCCCCGGGAATCAGGCGGTATCTGTTCAGGGTAAATCCTCAATTACGCGGGCACCAAACTGTCCTAAATCGTCGTTCCATGGCAAGTCGACTGACGGCAGCCACCGAAGGGCACAATGCGCCCAAACGCGGGATTCCCCGGGATTTCGATAGCTTAGATGCAAATGAATGCGAGCTCCCTGGAGCTCTCTTTGGAGATGACCGCGGCCATTCTTCGAATGTCATCATCGGCGAGAATGGAGCCGCAAAGCACGGCTCATCCCCAGTTCTGGCGCGCGCGCAGACGAGCCTTCAGCCCATCAATGGGCATAACGATCAGGCGCCAAGCTTCCCAAAATTGGACACCGTCGAACCTCACGCTGACAACAGCGGGCGCGATCTGCCACTGAGGTGCTCCAGTCGGTCGGGCTTCGCAGATCCGAATTTCGGCAGACGTTGAGCAAATTCTTAGCCGACGAACCAAACCCTCTAGGTGAGGTCCTAATGACTGCAGCGGACTTTTCAGCTCAGCAACCGACGATACTGTTAATCAGTCCTCCCGCTGCGGATGCTGATCTGGTCATAGACCGGGCGCGCGTAGCCGGCTGGCGAACGATCGTCGTGCCTGAATTGTCCCAGGCGAACGCGACGTTGGAGTCATTGGCAGGTGTGTCGGCCATCGTTCTCAATGAGAACGCGAGCGGGCCGGCCACGGCTGATGCTGTAGCCGAATTGAGAAAGTTTAATCCGAAGACACCTCTCGTCGTCATCACCGATGAAGCCTCTTCAAAGTCGCCAATCCAAATCATTCGTGCGGGCGCAACTGATTATCTGCGACGACCCGTCGAGCC
>DATIQN010000013.1:0-3935 GCA_035470785.1 Croceibacterium sp.
GCCGCTCAAGCGCAGCGGCGGCCGGCGCTATTACCGGCCCGAGGACATCGCATTGGTGCAGACGATCGACCGACTGGTGAACAACGAAGGCTATACGCTCAAAGGCGCGCGGCAGGCGCTTGCGGGCGGGATGGTGCAGCCGAAGGTCGAGGCACCCTCGATTGAAGTCACCGACATCCTTCCACACCTGCGCGCCATTCGTGCCCGGCTGGCGAGAGCGCTCGAAGCCGCCTGAACGGTCAGTTTTCGACCGGGTATACGTCCAGGTCGGGGCGCAGAACGGCGCCGTAGTCTTTTTCGGGCGGGGTCATGCGCACGTGCATGAACGGCACCCAGATGTCGCCGTACTCGGCCTTCTGGTACCACACGTCGAGAACGTCGTACGACGCCCACTGGCCGCTCGGCTCGAGCAGGCGAATGCCCTCACCGATGCGGGGCACGACCACGAACTTGAGGATCACCTCGGTCTGGTGGGTCTCGTTCTGGACTTCGATCTCGATCAAGGGCCTCGCCTCTCTGCGTTGCCGCGTATGCCGCAGAGTGATTGCCGAATTGCAAACACGGCTAAGATAATATTAGCCGTGTTCCCCTGCGCGCTCGGGTCCCAGCGCCGGATCGAGGTCGCGCGGGCGGGCGAAATCGACTACCTTGCCGCAGCCCGGCGCGAGGTCCGCCCAGCGATCGATGGCCAGCTCGAGCACGGCAAAGCTCGCCGTCGGGAACTTCTCGGTCGCGCGGGCGAAGAGGTCGTTTTCCTCGCCGGGGCAGACTAGCCGGAACAGCAGCTGATGCAGCCCCGGGTTGTGCCCGACGAGCAGCACGTTACCGGCCTCGTCGTCCACGTCCCGCAGAACATCGATCAGCGTGGCGGCGTCGGCGAGATAGGCGCGCTCGTCGAATTGCGGTGAAAGCGGCAGGCCGGTTGCTTCGAGCGTGCGTTTGACGCGCGCGGCGGGGCTCGCGATCACGGCGTCCCAGTCAATCCCCGTGTCGCGAATGTGCCGCCCGATCAAGGCCGCGCCGCGGCGGCCGCGATCGTTGAGCCCGCGGTCGAAATCGCGCAGCGCAGCATGGTCCCACTCGGACTTCGCGTGACGCAACAGGCCGAGAATCTTCACCTAGCGCAATTCCTCTTGCCGCGACGCGAGTCCCGCGCGATCCGGCGATGAAAGCCCGCCCGCCAGCCGCTGTATAGCCTCGTCGAGCGTGCAGCGAACGATCGGCGTGCCGCGCGGGAATGCACCTAGCAGCCGGCTGGGAAATGCGGGCGAGAGCACGACGAAATGACCGCGGTCGTCCTTGCTGCGGATCAGCCGTCCGAACGCCTGGGCGAGCCGGGCGCGGATGATGGCATCGTCGTGCGCGCTGCCGCCGTTGGCCGCGCGGCGGGCGCGGTGGAGGATCGAGGGCTTGGGCCATGGAACCTGCTCCATGACTACGCAACGCAAGCTCTCGCCGGGCACGTCGACCCCGTCGCGCAAGGCATCGGTGCCGAGCAGGCTCGAGCGTGGGTCGTCGCGAAAGATGTCGACCAGCGTGCCGGTGTCGATCGGGTCGACGTGCTGCGCGTAGAGCGGCAGGCCGAGCCGGGCGAGGCGGTCGGCGATGCGGCCATGGACGGCGCGCAGCCGGCGAATCGCCGTGAACAGGCCGAGCACGCCCCCGCCGCACACCTCGATGATCCCGGCGTATGCGCAGGCGAGGCCGGCAAGGTCGCCCTTCTTGATGTCGGTTACGATCAGCACCTCGGCGTTGCTGGCATAGTCGAACGGGCTCTCGGCCGTGACCAGCAGCGGCTGGGTCTCAAGGTGACGCGCACCCGAGCGCTGGATGGCCGCCTCCCAGTCCTCGCCGTCGCGCAAGGTGGCGCTGGTCAGCATCACCCCGTGCGCCGGTTCGAGCACGACTTGCGCGAACGGCTTCATCGGGTCGACGAAGCGGCGGTGCACGCCGACGTCGAACTCGCGTGCGTCGGACCGTTCGACCGCCAGCCAGTCGACGAAATCTGGATCAGGCGCGCCGCCGAGCCGATCAAGCAGCGCTTCCCAGGCGGCAAGGGTGTCGGCGCGCCAGCCGAGCGAATGGCGCGCGCCGTCGATCCGTGCGCGGCCTTGCCCGTCGAGCCAGTCGGGCCCGTCCTCGACCAGCGCCTCGAGCCGCACGCCGAGCTTGAGCAGCGGGCGGCGAATCTCGGCCAGCGCGCTCGCCGCCTGCTGGGCCAGCTCGACGAAGTTGCCGTCGAGCTGCGCGGCCTCGGTCTCGATGCCGTAGCCGGCTTCCTGCCCGCCGCTCTCATCGCGGGCGTAAGTGATTGCGCGCACGGCGGCGAGCAGCGCTTCGATCGGGCCTGACGGCATGCTGTCGGCGAGGCGCTGGAGCCAGCCGTCCTGCGGCAGCGCCTCGGCCGCCTCGCGCGCGGCGGCGATCGCCTTGCCGCCTTCCTCGTCGTAGCTGGCGACGTCCGCCAGCCGCGCGGCGAGGCCCCGGCGGCGACCCTTTGAGCCGCGCTCGGGCCCGGTGATCCAGCGCTTGAGCTCGATCGCTTCCTGCCCGGTCAGCGCGGCCGCGAAAGTGCTGTCGGCGGCGTCGAACACGTGGTGGCCTTCGTCGAAGACGATACGGGTCGGGCGCTGGGCGTGGTCGCGGCCGCGCGCGGCGTTGATCATCACCAGCGCGTGGTTGGCGATCACCAGGTCGGCCTGCGCGCTGGCCCGCGCCGAACGCTCGATGAAGCACTTCCGGTAATGCGGGCACCCGGCATAGACGCATTCGCCGCGCTGGTCGGTCAGGCTGCGGATCGCGCGGTTGCGGAACAGCGTTCCGAGCCAGCCGGGCAAGTCGCCGCCGATCATGTCGCCATCCTGCGAGTAAGCCGCCCAGCGCGCGACGAGGTGCGCGAGCACCGCCGCGCGTCCGCCGAAGCCACCTTGCAGCGCGTCCTCGAGGTTGAGCAGGCACAAGTAATTCTCGCGCCCCTTGCGCACCACAACCGGCTTGCTGCCGTCGGCGCGCGCGGCGGGCCAGGCGCGGCCGCTTTCCCGGCGCAGCTGGCGCTGGAGGTTCTTGGTGAACGTGCTGACCCACACAGTGCCTTGCGATTTCTCCGCCCACAGCGACGCAGGGGCGAGGTAGCCGAGCGTCTTGCCGATTCCGGTGCCGGCCTGGGCAAGAAGGACATGCGGCGCGCGGCGTTTTTCGCGCGGGGCGAACACGCGCCCAGCCTCGCGAGCATAGCTGCGCTGGCCCTCGCGCCGCTCGGCGCCGTCGCCGGTCAGGCGGTCAAGCCGCGCCTCGATCTCGGCTTCGTCGAGGGCGACTTGCGCGGGTTGTGGCCGTTCGGGCGCTTCCTCCCATTCGGGCAGACGCGAGAACAACCACTTCTCGGCCTTTTCCGGCTGGCGCACATGCGGCGCGAGCACGCCGGCCCACGGCCAGCGCAGCCGGGCGAGCGATTGCAGCGCCGACCACGCGCCCTCGCGCTCGGCCCAGTCGTCGCGCGCGCAATCGGCCAGCAACTCGGCGGCGGCGCACTGGAGCAGGGCAGGGACGGCATCGTCGCTCGCCGGCTCGTCGAGCCCGAGGACGTGCGCGAGGCCCTTGGGCGTTGGGACCATGAACCGCGCCGGATGCACGAAGGCAAACAACTCGAGAAGATCGAGGCCCGACAGGTCGGGATAGCCGAGTCGACTGGCGACCAGCGGCGCGTTGAGCAGCAACAGGGGCGTATCCGCCGCCGCCATGATCGCATCGCCCTTGGACGCCCCCCGCGTGACGCCTGCGCCGGTCCGGATCCAGCTGCCGGCGTGGCTGGCGTGAAGCGCGGGCAGGGCAAGCGAATCCATCGCCGCGACGATGCTGCGAGGAGAACGAAAAGTAAACGGAGGCGGGATCGGTTGGTCCTGTTTTTGAGTCGGTCAATCTCCGAGTCGCGCGAT
>DATIQN010000014.1:0-95304 GCA_035470785.1 Croceibacterium sp.
GGACCTGAAACATGGCTTTCCTCGACTCCGCAGCGCGCGGCATGTTCCTGACCGAGATCGTGAAGGGCATGGCTCTCACGTTCAAATACATGTTCAAGCCGCGCATGACGATCAACTACCCCTTCGAAAAGGGGCCCTTGAGCCCGCGCTTCCGCGGCGAGCATGCGTTGCGCCGTTATCCCAACGGTGAAGAGCGCTGCATCGCCTGCAAGCTGTGCGAGGCGGTCTGCCCGGCCCAGGCCATCACAATCGAAGCCGAGCCACGCGAGGACGGGAGCCGCCGCACCACGCGTTACGACATCGACATGACCAAGTGCATCTACTGCGGCTTCTGCCAGGAAGCGTGCCCGGTCGATGCCATCGTCGAGGGGCCGAACTTCGAATACGCGACCGAAACGCGCGAGGAACTGCTCTACGACAAGGCGAAACTGCTGGCCAACGGGGACAAGTGGGAGCGGGCGCTGGCCGCGAACCTTGAAGCCGATGCGCCCTATCGCTAGGCGGCGCGCAACCCGATGATCCAGGTCTTCGCCTTCTATCTGTTTGCCGCGCTGGTGATCGTCTCGGGCGTATTCACCATCTCGTCGCGCAATCCCGTACATTCGGTGCTGTGGCTGATCCTCGCGTTCTTCAACGGCGCCGGGTTGATGGTGCTGGTGGGCGCCGAGTTCATCGCCATGCTGCTGGTGATCGTTTACGTCGGTGCTGTCGCGGTGCTGTTCCTGTTCGTGGTGATGATGCTCGACATCGATTTCGCCGAGCTGCGCGCCGGGTTCATCAAGAATTTCCCGCTCGGGATAGCCATCGCGCTGGTGCTGCTGGCCGAGTTGGTGCTCGGCGTCGGCGCCTACCGGGCCGGCGCGCTTGCGCTCGGCACGCCCGACGGCACCGCCGCGACTCCTGCAGGCGTGAGTAATATAGCCGCCATCGGCGCGCTGCTTTACGGGCGCTACCTGTTCCTGTTCGAAACCGCGGGCATCATCCTGCTGGTGGCGATGATCGGCGCGATCGTCCTCACCCACCGTGAGCGCAAGGACACCAAGCCGCAGAATGTCGCCAAGCAGAATGCTCGCCGCCCGCAGGACGCGACCGTCAACATGCGGCCCGAAGTGGGCAAGGGGGTCGAGCTGTGATCGGCATCGAACACTACGTCGTCGTCAGCTCGATCCTGTTCGTGCTCGGCGTGCTCGGCATCTTCCTCAACCGCAAGAACGTGATCGTCATCCTGATGGCGATCGAGCTGATCCTGCTGGCGGTGAACATCAACCTGGTGGCGTTCAGCGCCTTCCTGCACGACCTGACGGGTCAGATCTTCGCGATGTTCGTGCTGACCGTGGCCGCCGGCGAGGCGGCGATCGGGCTCGCCATCCTGGTGCAGTATTTCCGCGGCCGCGGCACGATCGCGGTCGACGACGTCAACCGGATGAAGGGTTAGCTGGTGCCTTCGATCCTGTTCATCGTCTTCCTGCCGCTGCTCGCGGCGATCGTCGCCGGGCTGGGCAACCGCGCGCTCGGCAGCTTTCCGGCCAAGCTGGTCACGACCGGCGCGCTGTTCGCGTCCTGCGCGCTGAGCTGGCCGATCTTCCTGCACTATCTCGGCGGTAACGTCGGCGCGACGGTGACACCGGTGCTGCACTGGGTATCATCGGGTGACCTGCGCTTCGACTGGGCGCTGCGGGTCGACACACTCACCGCGGTCATGCTGGTGGTGGTGACGACCGTCTCGGCGCTCGTCCACCTCTACAGCTGGGGCTACATGGACGAGGACCCGGACCAGCCGCGCTTCTTCGCCTATCTCAGCCTGTTCACCTTCGCGATGCTGATGCTCGTGACGGCGGACAACCTGATGCAGATGTTCTTCGGCTGGGAAGGCGTCGGTCTCGCCAGCTACCTGCTGATCGGGTTCTGGTTCCGCAAGCCGAGCGCCAACGCCGCGGCGATCAAGGCCTTCGTGGTCAACCGCGTCGGAGACCTCGGCTTCATGCTCGGCATCTTTGGCACATTCCTCGTATTCCAGACGGTATCGATTCCCGACATCCTCGCCGCCGCGCAGTCGATGAAGGGCGCGAGCACGATCCATTTCCTGTGGTTCCGCGCCGACACGATGACCGTGCTGTGCCTGCTGCTGTTCATCGGCGCGATGGGCAAGTCGGCGCAGCTCGGCCTGCACACGTGGCTGCCCGACGCGATGGAAGGCCCGACCCCGGTCAGTGCGCTGATCCACGCGGCGACGATGGTCACCGCGGGCGTGTTCATGGTCTGTCGCCTGTCGCCGATGTTCGAGGCGGCGCCCGCAGCGAAGACCTTCGTCACCTTCATCGGCGCCGCGACCTGTTTCTTCGCCGCGACGATCGGCACCTGCCAGTGGGATATCAAGCGGGTGATAGCCTATTCGACCTGTTCGCAGCTTGGCTACATGTTCTTCGCAGCGGGCGTCGGCGCCTACGGCGCGGCGATGTTTCACCTGTTCACCCACGCGTTCTTCAAGGCACTGCTGTTCCTCGGCGCGGGCAGCGTGATCCACGCGATGCACCACGAGCAGGACATGCGATATTACGGCGGTCTGCGGAAGCAGATCCCGATTACGTTTTACGTCATGCTGGCCGGCACGCTGGCGATTACCGGCGTTGGCATCGCGGGCGTGTTCGGGTTCGCCGGGTTCTACTCGAAGGACGCGATCCTCGAGGCGGCGTTCGCTTCCGGCACGCAAATGGGCACGGCTGCTTTCTGGCTTGGTTCGTTCGCCGCGCTGCTGACCAGCTTCTATTCGTGGCGGCTGCTGTTCCTGACCTTCTGGGGCAAGCCGCGCTGGGGCGAGAGCGAGCATGTCCAGCATGCGGTCCATGGCGATCATCACGATCATCCAGATGAAGAAAACGCGGGTCACGACGCCGTCCACCACGTGCCTTCGGCCCATCACGGCGACGGCACCGGCGGCTACCACCCGCACGAGAGCCCGTGGACGATGCTTGTCCCGATCCTCTTGCTGGCAGTCGGCGCGGTGTTTGCCGGGTTCGTTTTCTACGCACCGTTCATCCAGGGCGCGAGCTTCTGGAACGGCGCGATCGCCTACAACGAGCACCTGATCCACGCGATGGAGGAAATTCCGGTGTGGGCAAAGTGGAGCGCCACCATCGCGATGCTGATCGGCTTCGTCACCGCCTGGTACGCCTACATCAAGGATACCTCGATCCCCGGCAAGATCGCCGACCAGCTCGGGCCGATCTACACCTTCGTCTACAATAAGTGGTACTTCGACGAGCTCTACCACGTGGTCTTCGTGAAGCCCGCGTTCTGGTTCGGCCGGCTGTTCTGGCACGGCGGTGACGAGGGGATCATCGATCGCTTCGGGCCGAACGGAGCGGCTTGGGTGGTGGAGAAGGGCTCGGTCGCGGCGAAGCGCTTCCAATCCGGCTATCTGACCAACTACGCGCTGATCATGCTCATCGGTCTAGTTGCGGCGGTCACCTGGGTAATGGCGCGGTGATGGGCGTGCCGATCCTTTCGCTGATGCTGCTCGTGCCGGCGCTCGGCGCGCTCGCGTGCCTGTTCGTCGAGATCAAGTCCGCACGCACGATCGCGCTCGTCGCCACTCTCGTCGATCTTGCGCTCGGCGTGGTGCTGTGGGCCAATTACGACATCGGCGGGGCGCAGTGGCAGTTCACCGAACGCCTGCCGCTGTTCGCGGGCTTCAAGTGGGCGATGGGCATCGATGGCATCGCGCTGATGCTGATCGTGCTGACCGTGTTCCTCATGCCGATCTGCATCCTCGCCAGCCAGTCGATCGCCAAGCGCGTGCCCGAATACATGGCCACCTTCCTGTTCATGGAAGTGTTGATGATCGGTGTGTTCGCGGCGCAGGACCTCTACCTGTTCTACATTTTCTTCGAGGCCGGGCTGATCCCGATGTACCTGATCATCGGCGTGTGGGGCGGCGATAACCGCATCTACGCGGCCTATAAGTTCTTCCTCTACACCCTGCTCGGCTCGGTCTTGATGCTGATTGCGATGCTGTGGATGGCCAACGAGGCGGGCACCACTGACATCCCGACGCTGATGGCCTACGATTTCCCGCCGCACGCACAGACCTGGCTGTTCCTTGCCTTCTTCGCCAGCTTCGCGGTGAAAATGCCGATGTGGCCGTTCCACACCTGGCTTCCCGACGCGCACGTGCAGGCGCCGACTGCCGGTTCGGTGATCCTGGCGGGCGTGCTCCTGAAGATGGGCGGTTACGGCTTCATCCGCTTCAGCCTGCCGATGTTCCCCGAAGCCAGTGCGCAGTTTATGTGGCTGGTCTGGGGCCTGTCGATGGCGGCAGTCGTGCTCACCAGCCTGATCGCGCTGGTCCAGACCGACATGAAGAAGCTGATCGCCTATTCCTCGGTTGCGCACATGGCGATCGTCACCGTCGGGCTGTTCGCGTTCAACACGCAAGGCCTCGAAGGTTCGATGATCGTGATGTTGAGCCACGGACTCGTCTCAGGCGCGCTGTTCCTCTGCGTGGGCGTGATCTACGACCGGCTGCACACGCGCGAGATCGCCCGCTACGGCGGCCTGTCGATCAACATGCCGAAGTACGCGCTGTTCTTTATGCTTTTCACGATGGCGAGCGTCGGCCTTCCGGGCACGAGCGGCTTCGTTGGGGAGTTCCTGAGCCTCGTCGGCATCTATCAGGCTAACACATGGGTGACCGCGATCTGCGCGACCGGGATCATTCTCGGCGCGGCGTACATGCTCTACCTGTACTGGCGAGTGGCCTTCGGCGTGCAGCGCAACGCCGACGCAGCGGCAATGCCCGACCTCAGCGTGCGCGAGTGGCTGATGCTCGGCCCGATCGCGCTCGCCGTGCTGTGGATGGGCGTCTACCCCGAAAGCTTCCTCGCCCCGATGCGTGCCGATATCGCCGCGCTCGACGCGCGCGTCGCGCGTGCCGCCCCAGCGGGTGACAGCAATTTGAAAATGGTTGCGCACAAGTCAGCGCCTGCCGCGAGCGGGGAGGCGCACTGATGGACCTCACGGCCTCCCTCTCCCTGATCGTGCCCGAGATTCTGATATCGGCCTCAGGCCTGGTGCTGCTGCTCGTCGCCGGCTGGGTCGGCGACAAGGCGAGCCGCGCAATCAGCGTGGCCGCGTGCTTCGTTCTTGGCGCGTGCTTCCTTCTCACCGCACCGGCTGTGTGCGGCGGAGCAATGGGGGCAGGGACGCATGCCTTTGGCGGCCTGTTCGTCGCCGACGCCTTCGCCGGGTTCGCCAAGCTGATGATCTACGCCTCGGCGGGCGCCGTTCTGGTGGTCGCGCCGGCGTTCTTCGAACGCTTCCGGCTGATGCGGGCGGAATTTCCGGTGCTGGTGCTGTTTGCGGTGCTCGGCATGAACGTGATGGTCTCGGCGACCGACCTGATGACGCTGTACATCGGCCTCGAGCTCAACAGTCTGTCGAGCTACGTGCTCGCCTCGTTCCTCAAGACCGACAACCGCTCGTCCGAGGCCGGCCTCAAGTATTTCGTCCTCGGCGCGCTCGCTTCGGGCATCCTGCTGTTTGGCGTCAGCCTGGTCTACGGCTTCACTGGCACAACCAGCTTTGAAGGCATCCGCGCCGCGCTCGACGGGCACATGGCGATGGGTGCGCTGTTTGGGATCACCTTCGTGCTCGCGGGCCTTGCCTTCAAGATAAGCGCCGTGCCGTTCCATATGTGGACGCCCGACGTCTACGAAGGCGCGCCGACCCCGGTGACAACCTTCTTCTCCAGCGCCCCCAAGGTGGCGGCTATTGCCCTCGTCGCCCGCGTAGCCATGGGCGCGTTCGGCTCACAGGCCGAAGCCTGGCGACAAATCGTCGTCTGCGCATCTCTGCTCTCGATCGTCGTCGGCGCATTGGGCGCGATCGGGCAGGGCAACATCAAGCGGCTGCTCGCCTATTCGTCGATCAACAATGTCGGTTTCATCCTCATCGGCCTCGCCTGCGCGACGCCGCAGGGTGCCAGCTCGATGCTGGTCTACCTCGCGATCTATGTGGCGATGACGATCGGCAGCTTCGTTGCCGTCCTGATGCTCAAGGATGCCGAGGGAGACTACGTCGAAAGCATCGCCGATCTCTCGGGTCTCTCGCGCACGAGGCCGCTGCTCGCGCTGTGCCTGGCCATGATGATGTTCAGCCTCGCGGGCATCCCGCCGCTGTTCGGCTTCTGGGGCAAGTTCGTCGTATTCCAGGCGGCGGTGAAGGCCGGCCTGGTGTGGCTTGCTTTCGCCGGTATCGCCGCCAGTGTGATAGGCGCGTTCTATTACATCAAGATCGTCAAGGTGATGTACTTTGACGAGCCCGTCGATGTTATCCGTGGCAAGAGCGACTGGGCGCACTGGGCCTTGCTGGCGATCAGCACCGTTGCCGTTTCTCCACTCGGCTACCTGCTCACCATCTGGCTCGGCAACCTGGCCGACAAGGCGGCAGCGGCGCTGTTCCTGGTCGCTTGATCCGGGTCGTACCCGAAACCGGTTCCACCAACGCCGACCTGCTGGCGCAGCTGGCGTCCGGCGAGCGCATTCCAGAAGGCGACTGGCTCGTCGCGGATCGCCAGTCTGGTGGACGCGGCCGGCAAGCGCGAAAATGGCTTGACGCGGCCGGCAATTTCATGGGTTCGACCGTGGTGCATGTCTCGCCGCAAGACCCGCCGCCGGCCACGCTGTCGTTTGTCGCGGCGCTGGCGGTCTACGAGACAGTGCTGGCGCGCCTCGGCAACCCGCGCGAGTTGCAGCTCAAGTGGCCCAACGACGTGTTTCTCGGCGGAGGCAAATTCTGCGGCCTGTTGCTCGAGCGCGAGAGCGCTAGCGTAGTCGTCGGCATCGGCGTCAACCTTGCCTCGGCCCCCCCCTCGGAACCGCAGGCAAGGGCGCTCGCCGAGATTGGCCCCGCTCCCGATCGCAACGCCTTCGCCGCCCAACTCGCCGCGCAATTCGATCTCGAGCTCGGACGCTGGCGGCAATTCGGCCTCGAACCGATCCTTAGCCGCTGGCTGGCCGCCGCGCATCCCATCGGTAGCGAGCTGACGGTTCACGAGCCGAGCGGCAGACGCATTTCCGGCGAATTCGACGGCCTTGAGCCGGACGGCGCCTTACGGCTGCGCTTGGCGGACGGCGGCTGGCGTGTCATTCACGCCGGCGACGTGATGCTTGGAGGCGCTGCCTGATGCTGCTCGCGGTCGATTGCGGAAACACCAATGTCGTCTTCGCCCTGTTTGAGGGGCGGGAGATCCGCGCGCGCTGGCGCATTGCCACCGATCCCCGCCGCACCGGCGACGAGTACGCCGTGTGGCTGCTGCAACTGCTCGCGATCGAGGGGATCGACCGTTCTGCCGTGACTTCGATGATCGTCTCGACTGTCGTTCCACGTGCCGGTCACAATCTCGAAGTGCTCGCCGATAAGTATTTCCACGTAACTGCACTCTTCGCCGGCGAGGGCGTGGCTGAATGGGGCATCGAGATCGACGTCGATGAGCCGCACACACTGGGCGCCGACCGTGCGGTCAATGCGATCGCCGCGCATGCCAAGCACGGCGGCGACCTGATCGTGGTCGATTTCGGCACCGCCACGACATTCGACGTCGTCGACTTCCACGGCGCCTACAAGGGCGGGATCATCGCTCCCGGGATCAATCTCTCGCTCGAGGCGCTTGTCTCGAACACGGCCAAGCTCCCGCGGATTGCCATAGAGCGGCCCCATTCGGACAGCGTGATCGGCCGAAATACCGAGGATCAGATGCTGATCGGCGTGTTCTGGGGTTACGTCGCGATGATCGAAGGCCTAGTGGCCCGCATGCGCGCTGAAATCGGGCGTCCGGCCAAGGTTGTTGCCACCGGCGGTTTGGCGCTGCTGTTCGATGATCACATCAAGATTTTCGATCATGTCGATCCCGACCTGACCCTCGAAGGCCTGGCGATTCTCGCCGAACGGGCAGGAGCCCAGTGAAAAAGAATTTTTCCCCCGAAGACGAATTGCTTTTCCTCGCGCTCGGCGGATCGGGCGAGATCGGCATGAACGTCAATCTCTACGGTTGCCGCGGCCAGTGGCTAATGGTCGACCTGGGCATGACTTTCAGCGGCGACGAGTATCCGGGCGTCGACCTGGTATTCGCCGACCTCGAGTTCATCGAGGAGCGTCGCGAAGATCTGCTCGGCATCGTCCTCACGCACGCGCACGAGGATCACATCGGCTCGGTGCCTTACTTCGCCGCCGAGCTCGGGGTGCCGCTCTACGCGACGCCGTTCACCGCCGACCTGGTGCGCCGCAAGCTGGTCGAGGCGGGGATCGAGCGCGACATCGAGCTCAACGTGATCGATCGGGAGCACGGCAGCTTCCATCTGGGCCCGTTCGAGATAACCTATATCCCGCTCGCGCACTCGATCGCGGAGGGTAACGCGCTGCAGATAGAAACGCCTTTCGGCCGCATTTTCCACACCGGCGACTGGAAGCTCGACGACGATCCGCTGGTCGGCATTCCGGCGACCGAGGAGGAATTGACCCAGATCGGCGACGAAGGCGTGCTCGCGCTGGTGTGCGATTCGACTAACGTCTTCAACCCGGTCGCGTCGGGGTCCGAGGGGATGGTCTATCAGGGCCTGCTCGAGGAAGTGCGCCGCTGGGAAGGGCGCCGCGTGCTGGTCACGACCTTCGCATCGAACGTCGCGCGGCTGCAGACGCTCGGTCATATCGCCGAGGAGACCGGGCGCGCGCTGTGCGTGGCCGGGCGCTCGCTTGAGCGGATCATTCAGGTCGCAAAGGACAACGGTTACCTGCAACATTTCCCGCCGGTGATCGATTTCGACAGCGCGATGGGCTTGCCGCGTGGACAGGTGCTCATTCTCGCGACCGGCGGGCAGGGCGAACCGCGCGCGGCGCTAGCCCGCATCGCCGACGAAAGCCATGCGCTCGATCTCGCTGCAGGCGACGTGGTGCTGTTTTCAAGCCGGCAGATCCCGGGCAACGAGCTTGCCATCGGCCGGATACAGAACCAGCTCGCCGAGCGCGGGATCGAAATGGTCACAGACCGGCAAAGCGACATCCACGTGTCGGGCCATCCGGGCCGGCCCGAGCTCGAGGCCCTGTACGGCTGGATCAGGCCCGATATCCTCGTGCCCGTGCATGGCGAAATGCGCCACATGCAGGAACAGGCGCGGCTTGGCAGGGCCAACGGCATCGAACATGCCGTGGTGCAGCAGAACGGCGACATCGTCCGCCTCGCGCCCGGTGAGCCCGGCAAGCTGGCGCATGTCACTGCCGGCCGCCTGGTGCTCGACGGCGACATCATCGTGCCCGCGGACGGGGAGGCGATCGTTACGCGCCGCCGCATCGCGCGGGACGGCATCCTGTTCGTGGCGCTCGATGCCGCGCATAGGCCGCAGATCCACGGCTTTGGGCTGCCGCTCGACGAGGACTATCCCGAGTTCATTGCCGAGGCAGAGCGCGACGTGACCGAGGCGCTCAAGCGGCTCAAGGGCCCCAAGGCGCGAGACCGCGAGGAGATACTCGAGGCCGCCCGCATTGCCGCACGCCGCGCGGCGCAGCGTTGGTCAGGCAAGAAACCGCAGACCAAGGTCATCCTGCTGGAAGATGGTGCCGCATGAGGTGGTACTCGTTTCTTGCGATCTACGTGCTAGTCTGGACGCTGTGCGCGTTCGCAATGCTGCCGTTCGGCGTCCGCACGCATGAAGAAGCAGGGCAGGACAAGGTCCCGGGCCAGGCCGACAGCGCGCCGGCCAACTTCCGTCCCGGCATCGTGGTCATGCGCACGACCATACTGTCGCTCGTGATCTGCGGCCTGCTCATCCTCAACTACAAGCAGGGCTGGATCACCGCGAAGGATATCGACGTTTTCGGCGAGCCCGCGGGCTTCTCGTCCGGAATCGGTTAATCGCGCAGGCGGTCGATCGACTGGGCCAGCGCCACGTAGAGCTTGCCCGGGTCGGACGACAGCAGCGTCACACCGAGCGCGTGGCCGTCGCGGGTCGATAGCACGCTGCGCAGCATCGCCTCAAAATCGTGGATGTAGCGGTTGACCGTTTCACGGAAGTCGGCGTCGGCGCGATAGATTTCGGAAACTTCGCGCGCCTGCTGGTTGTCCAGAAGCCGTACCGCGCGCCGAGTAAATATCCCGCGGTCGCCGCGCAGGTAGCTCGACCAGGCGGTGTCGGCGACGTCGTTGTCGAACGCCTTGGTGATGTCGATCGCGCTTGAATTGAGGCTCTCGGTGATCAGCGCCATGCGCCGGGCGAAGTCGTTGTCGATCTGCTCTTCGGCGCGGCGGCGGGCGTGCGCGACGCGATGCTCGAGATTGCCGGCCAGCTCGTTCACCACCGAAAGCTGGTCGCGCAGCTGGAGTGCAGCCTCGCGGCTTGCCGCGCTGGCGCGCTCGGCGCTGGCCTCGAGCTCCTGGATGGCCTCGCGAGTGTGCTCGCGGAGCCCTCGCTCGATTGCTTCGGCGCTCTCGTCGGCGAACCGCCCGGTCATCGATTCGAGCGCATCGCCGAGCGAGACTCGGGCCGCGTCCGCCAGCGCTTGCGATCGGCCGGCGATGTCTTCGAGAGAGCTCTGCAATTCCGCGAGCGTCGCCGCATGGGCGAGATTGGCTTCGGTGATCCGCCGTTCGAGAGTTTCGAAATGCTCGATCGAACTGGCGCCGTCGCGCTGAGCCGCCGCGGCCTGGACGGCCAGTTGTTCGCCTTGGCGCAGGGCTTCGCCGACGAGGTTGTGGGCGCCGCGCACCCGTTCCTCGAAGCGCTCGAGGTCGTTAGCGGCCTGGCTCAAGGCGCGCGGCAAGGTCTGCTGCGAATGTTCGGCACCGGCCCGAATGAGTTCGAGCAAGCGCACGCTCTCATCGGTCAGCTGCGAAATGCGCTCACTGCTCGCGTCGAGCTCGGCGCGTCCTTCGGCGATTCGCGAGGCGAGCCTGGCCGCCGCGTCGTCGAGCGAGCCGCCGGTTTCGCTGCCCAGCGCAGTGATTCGCGCCATCTCCGCGGACAGCGCCGTCATCCGTGCGGCCAAGGCGTCGCCACGCTCCGTAAGACCGGAAACATGAGCCAGATGCTCTTGTTGGCGCTCCGTGACAGTCTCGTCCAGGGCCGCCAAGCGTGCCGCCAGGGCCGCGGCTGCCTCGCTTTCGCGCTGCTCGGCCTCAGCATGGCGTTCGGCGATGTGCTGGGTGAACGCCTGCGCGCGATCCATCATGACCTGTTCGACCCGTTTGGCCTCCTCGCTGAGCGCCTCAAGCCGTTTACGGGCATTATCCAGTGCGTGGGCATCAACCTCGGTGATCTTTCCGATGGCGTAACCCAGGCGCTCCTTGAGTTCGTCAATGGCATCGGTCCAGCGCCGGGCGGCGTCGTCCTGCGCCGCGCGCAACGATTCGGCTATCTGCAGGCCTTCCGTTCCGGTCACGCCGACGCGTTCGCGCAGGAGAGCGATTTCCTCTTCGGCGCGGCGCTGGATCTCGGCATGGCGCGCTTCGAGTTCTTCGCCCAGCCGATCGGCGCGACGGCGCAACGCGGCGAGGGCTTCGACTTCATGACCGTCGAGTTCCGCGCGAAACTCGCGGCTGCGCTCGCCGAGCACCGCGAAGCGCGTACTGGCGATGTCTTCGAGATGGTCGGCCTGGGCATCGAAGGCTGCCAGCGCGTCGTCAATTCGCGCGCGCAGCGAGGCGACCTGGCGTTCGCTCGCCTCGCCAAACTGATTGAGGCGGTTGAAGCCGCCGATCAGCTCCTCGAGCTGGCCTTGGGCGGTATTGCCGGCTTGGCCGATCTGGCTGGCGACGTCGCGCGCGGAGTTGGAGATCACCGGCAATTCGCCGCGCAGCCGGTTCATGTTGTCGAGCGCGGTCGCGCTGACGCGGCCGATCGTCTCGACCTGTTCGCCGTTGTCGCGGATCAGGCCTTGCAGCGCGTCGGCGTGCTGCGAAATCCGATCGCTAGCGACGCGGCCGAGCGATTCGAGGTCTCGCGACTGTGCGGCGATGAAATCGCGCGCGAGGCTGAGCTCGCGGTTGATTACTGCCAAGCGTTCCTCAAGTCGTGCGCTTTCCAGCGACAGCGCCCGCGCAACGTCGGTAAAGCGCGAGGCTTCGCGGCGCGAATGCCGCAGCGCCAGCAGCCACAGCGAAACGACGAGCAGCACCGGCACGGACCAGGCGACGACCCAGGCGCTCCATTGGTCAGGCGTGCCGCCGGCAAGGATCTCGCGCTGGTGCGCCCAGCCGAAGAACCCAGTCCAACCGAGTACCGACACTACGGCGAGAGTGGGCACAATCCAGCCCCACTGGCGCGGCGCGGGTTCATTCTCCCAAAGCTCGTCGACGGGTTCGTCGAGAATGAGCATTTCTTCCGCCGCGGCCGTTTCGGCCGCAGTGCCCTGGCCTAAATCGGGGTTGGACCCGATCGCCACGAGATTTTCCCTGCGCGTCATAGGCGAAGTGAATACCACACCGGCGGACGCTATAAACCCCACCTTAACTGCCTATCCCACAGGATCGGCGCGATGGCTTTTGCAAACGGCGACCTCGATGCGACTTTTGCCGCCGCCGCCGGCGAGGACCCGGCGCTGTTGGCAGAGCTGCGCGCGGTATTCGCCGAAAGCCTCGTGCGGCAGATAGACTTGCTGCGCCGCGCACGCTGCGACGGCAACTGGACCATCGCGGCGATGCGATTGAAGGGTCTCGGCGCCAGCTTTCACGCCCCCGATCTAGTCAGGCTCGCCGAAGAGGCGCTCGACAGCGCTCCCGGCGAACCCGTCGTGGTTCGCAAGCTCGAGCGCTTCGCCAGGGAGTTTCAGGCCGCCTGATCGCGCGCTTGGCAGCGCTCGTGGCGCAGCCTAGCGTCCGGCGCATGGTGTGCGTGGGAGCGGATTGAGTGCGGATCGGCCTGATTGCGGTTGGCGATACTGGCGCTCAGGTCGAGACCGGTGCGCTCGCCGGCCGCACGCTCGCGCGCCATCAGCTCGACTTTGCCCTCGCGCAGGGCTGCGAAAGGATAATCGCTCTCGGTTACGGCGCCAGCAAGGAAGCGGTCGAATTGCGCCGCGCGGTTGAAGCGGCGGGAGCGCAATTCCAGGTTGTTCGCGGAGTGCGCGACTTATCGGCCGCGGTTCGCGGCGACGATATGCTCACGGTCTTTGCGCACGGTTTGCTGCCCGATTCGCCGCTGGCGTTCGAGAGGTTGAAGGAAGGCTATGGCGTGCTGGTCCTTCCGGCGGAAGCCGGATGGAGTGCAGGTTTCGAGCGGCTCGACTTGGCAGCGGCATGGGGGGGAGCGATGGTCCTGCCAGGCCGGCTTGTCGCCGGCCTCGACGAGCTGGCGGAAGACGCCGAACCGATCGCGGGATTGCTTCGGATCGCGCGGCAAGCGGGTATCCGGGAGTTGCCGCTGGCCGAGAGCGAACTCGGCGAGGGGCGCTGGCAAATCGTTCGCACGCCCGACGCCGCCCGCGCCAGCGAGCCGGCCTGGCTGCGGCGACGCCTGCCTCCGATTTCGCCCTTTCGACCGACACCTTGGCTGGCGCGCACCCTGGTGCGCGGCTTCTGGTCAAGCTGCATCGGCAATCGACGCGTCACCGCGGGCTTAACCGCGGCGGTGCCCTTGTTCTTGTGTGCGGCGATCGCCGCCGCGTGGTTCGACTTTGCCGCGGTCGCCTTTGCGGCACTCGTCCCGGCGACTTTTGCCATCGAAACGGGCGAGGCGTTCAGACTGCTCGGCAGATCGGTTTTTCGAGCGGAAACAAGAGTGTCCAGGCTATCCTTCGTCCTTCGACTGATGTGGGATGGCGCGTTTGTTGCGCTCGGAGTTCTGAGCATCGACGGCAGCCGCGCGCACCGCCTGTTCACGCCGCTTGTCGCGGGTGGTCTCCTGCACACGCCGCCGGCGACCCCCGATACCGGCTGGCGCGCGCTCATGGCTGATCGCGGGTTGCTAGCGCTTTTGCTCGCGATCGCCGCCGCATTCGGCTTCGTCGAAGGCGGGTACATGATCCTGGCGCTGGCGTTGATTGGCGTGCGCATTGCGGGGCCGCCCGATTAACTCGGCTAACGCCCGTTTAACCCTGTGCCGGTAAAGGGAAAACGATGACTGCTGCGACCCTGGCTGAGCCGACCCTCGAATCGGTCGAAACGCTGCTGCGCGACGAACTCGCGCAGGGCGACGCGATGTTGTCGACGGCAACTCCGATCCTGCGCCACCTGCTGGTCAACGAGGACCGGGCGCTGTGCAGCGACGACGTTGTGGCGCACGTCCGTGGAATGTTGACCGATGTTGCGCATCAATTGCTCCATGCCCTGGCCGAAGCGGCGAGCGTGGCAGATCGCGCGCCCTTCATTGCCGAACGTGAGGAAGGCCTGGCGGTGGCTCTGGCCAACGAGCCGGCGTTCCTTGCCCACGTCCACTCGCTGACGATCGAAGCCCGGCTGACATTACAGCTGCAAGAGCGAAGCCATGTCGATCCAGTGCTTTGCCCCCTTTTGCAGGAGCTCGTCGCCTCGCGTGACGATGTCCTGGCCGGCACGGCGATGGCCGCGCTCGCGGCCCAGGCGCGGCTCATTCAGCACCACCGGCGGATGACGCTGCCGCTCGACGAACTTCCCGCGGACTTGCTCCACATCGCGTTACTGCGGATGCGCGCGACGGCCGGCGAGTCTGAGGACAGCGTGGTGGCGGCCGAACGCAGTCTGCGTGAAGCCTTCGGTGGAAGCCGGGGGCGGCTCGGTGTGATATCGCGCCTGCTGATCCAGATGGGCCGGAGCGCGACACGGGCACTCGACGTCGACCATGCGGGGCTGGCGATATTTGCCACGGCCTTGGCGATGGCTTCAGGGCAAGCGCGCGATGCCGTGGTGCTGTCGTTCTCCGGCCGCCAATTCGCGCGACTTGCGCTGTCGATGCGCGCGGCGGGACTGAAGCAGCCGGCGGTTGAGAAGCAATTCTTGTACCTTCATCCCGACATCCTGCTGCCCGATGGCTTCGCCAAGCTGACCAGCGATCGCGCCGCGAAGATGCTCGCCGCCTCGGTCGAAAAGAGTTCTTGAGACGATGACCGCGCCCGCCTTCTTCGCGAGGGCTCGCACCGACGGCCGCGACTGGCTGGTCGAGGCCGACGAGCCGCTCGCCGGTCTGCAATTGCGCAGCGGCGGCGAACTTCCCGGGATTATCGCCACCCCCGCGCTTCTCGAGCTGGTTCGCAAGGCCCGCCGCTACGGACTCAAGCTGGCGCGCGCGATACAGGCCCAGGATGACCGCGAGCGGGTGACCGCGTGGGTCGAAGTCGAACCCGAAACGGGGGGCGACGGCTGCACGATCGGGGTTGCCCATTGGCAGACCGCGCCGCTTGCACCCGACGATCAGCTCACCGCCGAGGAACGGCGGGGGATGATCGAGCGCCACGTCGCCGAACTGTCGGTGCGACTTGGGCCCGACCAGGAAGTCATCTCCGTCGAATGCGACAGCGCCGAGTTGTCGGCCATCGCGGCGAAGCTGCGCGACGGCATCGGGCGGCGCTGGAGCGACCTGATCGAGGTGGAAGGCAATGCCGATCATCGCCAGCCGCTTCACTGGCGCCTGCTCGACGGCGCGCGGGTGACGATGGCTGATTCCTCACGCCACTGGAAAGCCGTGCTCTTGCCTCTGGGAAAGCCGGAGCCCGGCCAGGCCGGTTTCGATCTGCTCCTGGTTGCCGACGAACCTCCTGCGGACGAACCTGTATCCCATGCGCAGCCGCGCACCCGTTTCAACGCCGGCCTCGGGCGTGAGATCGCTCCCGTGCTGCGCCAGCCAATCGCCCGGATCATTGCCAACGCCGAGACGATCCGCACCCAGCTCGCCGGGCCGCTGGCCGAGGAATACAGCAACTACGCCGCCGACATCGCCACGGCCGGTGAGCACCTATTGGCGCTGCTCGACGATCTGGCCGATCTCGAAGTGGTCGAAGCCGACGACTTCAGCGCGGCGCCCGACAAGATCGACCTGGCCGACGTCGCCCGGCGCGCAGCCGGAATTCTCGGAGTCCGGGCGCGCGAGCGTGGGATCGAGATCGATGCGCCGAAGGAAGGCGAGAGCGTGGCAGCGGTCGGTGAGTTTCGCCGCGTGCTGCAGATCCTCCTCAACCTCCTCGGAAACGCGCTGCGCTATGCTCCCGAAGGCTCACAAGTCTGGATTCGTGCCGAAGCGGAAGACGGGCGCGCGCGGATCGTCGTCGCCGACCAGGGCGAAGGCCTGAGCGCGGAACAGCAGGCGCGGGTGTTCGACAAGTTCGAACGGCTCGGCCGCAGCGGCGACGGCGGCTCGGGACTGGGGTTGTACATTTCGCGCCGGCTCGCGCGGGCGATGGATGGCGACCTTACGGTCGACAGCGCGCCTGGGCAGGGCGCGCGCTTCGTGCTCGACCTGCCGACGTTCGAGGAACGCCGCACGAAGCGGCGCTGACTAGCGCTTATCGAACGGCACGTAATCGCGCTGCGTCGGCCCGGTGTAGAGCTGGCGCGGGCGGCCGATGACCTGGCCGGGATCGGAGATCATCTCGTTCCACTGCGCGACCCAGCCGACAGTGCGGGCGAGCGCGAACAGCGCGGTGAACATGGTCGTCGGGAAGCCGATCGCCGACAGGATGATCCCCGAGTAAAAATCGACGTTCGGGAACAGCTTCTTCTCGATGAAATAGTCGTCGTGCAGCGCCATTTCCTCGAGCTTCAGCGCGACGTCGAACACCGGGTCGCTGACCTTCATCGCCGCGAACACCTCGCGCACGGTCTTCTGCATGACCGTCGCCCGCGGGTCGTAGTTTTTGTACACCCGGTGGCCGAAGCCCATCAGCCGGAACGGGTCGTTCTTGTCCTTGGCGCGCTCGATGTAGTGCGGGATGCGGTCAGGGGTGCCGATCTCGTGCAGCATGTTGAGCGCGGCCTCGTTGGCGCCGCCGTGCGCCGGGCCCCACAGGCAGGCGATGCCCGCGGCGATGCAGGCGAAGGGGTTGGCGCCCGACGAGCCGGCAAGCCGCACGGTCGAGGTCGAGGCGTTCTGCTCGTGGTCGGCGTGGAGGATGAAGATCCGGTCCATCGCCTTCTCGACCACCGGGTCCACCTCGTAATCCTCGGCCGGGACGCCGAAGGTCATGCGCAGGAAGTTGCCGGTGTAGCTCAGCGAGTTCTTCGGCGGCATGAACGGCTGACCGACCGAGTACTTATAGGCCATCGCGGCAATCGTCGGCATCTTGGCGATCAGCCGGTGACTGCTGATCTTGCGATGATCGGGGTCGGAGATGTCGGTGCTGTCGTGGTAGAACGCGCTCAGCGCCCCGACCACGCCGCACATGATCGCCATCGGGTGCCCGTCGCGGCGAAAGCCCTGATAGAACTGCCGCAACTGGTCGTGCAGCATGGTGTGCCGGGTGATCGTGACCTTGAAGTCTTCGTACTCTCCGGCGCTCGGCAGCTCGCCGTTGAGTAGCAGGTAAGCGACTTCCATGAAGCTCGAATGCTCGGCAAGCTGGCCGATCGGGTAGCCGCGGTGGAGCAGCACCCCTTCCTCGCCGTCGATGAAGGTCAGCGCGCTTTCGCACGACGCGGTCGACTTGTAGCCGGGATCGTACGTGAACATGCCGGTGGTGCCGTAAAGCTTGCGGATGTCGACCACGTCGGGCCCGCAAGTCCCTTCCATGACCGGAAGGTCATAAGTTTCAGCGCCAACTGTCAGCTTCGCCTGCTTGTCCGCCAACTCGCGTCTCCTCTAAATTCGTGCCGCTCGCTACGCCGCCTGGGTCGCCTGCGCGTCGATCCGCGCGAGGCTTTCTTCCCGGCCGAGTAGCACCAGTACGTCGAAAATACCCGGGGATGTGGTCTGCCCGGTCAACGCCGCGCGAAGTGGCTGCGCAAGCTTGCCGAGGCCGAGCCCCTGTTCCTCCGCATAAGCCTTCAGACTGGCCTCCAAGGCCTCGGTTGTCCAGTCTTGTTCGGCCCGCAAGCGCCCGGAAATACGGGTCAGCAGTACACGCGCGTCGCCGTCGAGAAGGGCGGCGGCTTGCTCGGTCAGCGCCAGCGGCCGCGACTTGAACAGGAACGCCGCTCCGCCGGCGAGTTCGTTGAGGTCCTTCGCGCGAGTTTTCAGCACCGGCATCGCCTTGGTCAGCAGCTCAGCGTCTGAACGGGTGCCGATCCTTGGGGCGATGAGTGCGGCCAGCCGCTTGTCGTCGGCCGCGCGAATATAATCGCCGTTCATGTTAAGCAGCTTCTTCATGTCGAAGCGGCTCGGGCTCTTGCCCACGCCTTCGAGGGTGAACGCGGCAATCGCTTCTTCGCGGGTGAACTGTTCCTGGTCGCCGTGGCCCCAGCCGAGGCGAAGCAGGTAGTTGGCCAACGCCTCGGGCAGGATGCCGAACTCGTCGCGGTAGGCCTCGACGCCGAGTGCGCCGTGGCGCTTCGAAAGCTTGGCCCCGTCGTTGCCGTGGATCAGCGGGATGTGGGCATAGACCGGATCCGGCCAGCCGCCTTCAATCTGGTCCATCGTGCGGATGATCGGCAACTGGCGGAAGGCGTTGTTGAGATGGTCGTCGCCGCGGATCACGTGGGTCACGCCCATGTCGTGATCGTCGACCACCACCGCGAGCATGTAGGTGGGCGTCCCGTCGGCACGCAGCAGGATGTAATCGTCGATCTCGGCGTTCCTGACCGTGACCCGTCCCTGGACGCGGTCGTCGATAACAGTCTCGCCTTCGTCGGGGGTCTTCAGCCGGATCACGAACGGCGCGCCGAGCGGGGCGTGCGAGGGATCGCGATCGCGCCAGCGGCCGTCGTAGCGCAAGGGCTGCCTCGCCGCGCGCTGGGCTTCGCGCATGGCCTCCAGTTCCTCGGGCGTGGCATAGCACTTGTAGGCGTGGCCGGCCTCGAGGAGCTTCTCGGCGACTTCGACGTGGCGAGAGCCGCGCTCGCTCTGGAAGACGATTTCATCATCCCAGTCGAGCCCGAGCCAGGCGAGCCCGTCGATTATCGCGTCTATCGCTGCCTGGGTCGAGCGCTTCTGGTCGGTGTCTTCGATCCTGAGAAGCGCCTTGCCGCCGTGGTGACGCGCGTAAAGCCAGTTGAACAGCGCGGTGCGCGCGCCGCCGATATGCAGGAAGCCCGTGGGCGAGGGCGCGAAGCGGGTCACCACCGTTCCTTCGCTGCCGCTTGCCATGCCTTCGTGTTTCCTATCCAATGACTTACCGATGGCGACGCGCGTAACGCCGCTAGTCCCGCTGGCGGAGGGACCAAGCGATGCTGCGTTGCAGCAGCCGCCTTGGCGAAACGCCGCGCGCTTGTCCAGCGTGGCCGACGCGGCCAAAGGCTTTCTGGCGCGCGCGGGTATTGATCGCGGGGCGTGGCTGGCGGTGGCCCTCGCCACCGGAATTGCCGCCTGGTTCGCGCTGTCGGGCCCGGCGTGGTGGGTTGCCGCAATAGCGGCCGGGCTGATCGTCGCACTCGGCGCGCTTGCGATGTGGCGCGGGGTCGAAGGTCGAAGCAACCTGGTGATTGTCTGCGTTGGCACGGGGCTGCTGTTGGCGGCGGGCACCGCGCTGATCTGGACGCCATCCGAGCTGGTCGGCGCCGCGCCGATCGAGAGGCCCGGCTCGATGGTCATCGCAGGCAAGGTGCTCGAACGCATAGAGCAACCCGCCGACGACCGCATACGCCTCGTGCTGGCGACCCGCGAGCCGATCGGGCGCGCGATCAAGGTCAGAGTCAACGTGCCGCTCGAACAGGCCAGCGCAGCGCTGCGCGAAGGAGCGATCGTGCGTCTGAAAGCGCGGCTGATGCCGCCCGCGCCGCCGATGCTTCCTGGTGGCGACGATTTCGCCCGGGCGGCGTGGTTCGAGGCCTATGCGGCTACAGGCAGCGCACAGGGGCCGGTGACCGTGACTGCACCCGCCACCGGCGCACCCCTGCTCGCGCCGCTGCAGCGGCGGCTGTCGGAGCATGTCCGGCGCCAGCTCGGCGGCTCCCCAGGTGCGATCGCCGCGGCCTTTGCCAGCGGCGACCGTGGTTCGATATCCGATGCGGACGAGCAGGCGATGCGCGACGCGGGCCTCACCCATCTCCTGTCGATCAGTGGCTTGCACGTGAGCGCGGTTATCGCGGGCGCCTGTTTCCTCGCCATCACTCTGCTCGCGCTGTGGCCGTGGCTGACCTTGCGCGTGCGCTTACCGCTCGTGGTCGCGGGCATCGGGGCGCTCGCCGGGATCGGTTACACGCTGCTGACCGGCGCCGAGGTGCCGACAGTACGCAGCTGTGTGGGGGCGGTGCTGGTGCTGGGGGCGTTGGCGCTCGGACGCGAGCCGTTGAGCCTCAGGATGCTCGTCGTGGGCGCGGTGTTCGTGCTTATGTTGTGGCCCGACTCGCTCGCGGGGCCAAGTTTCGAGCTGAGCTTCGCAGCGGAGATCGCCGTCGTCGCTCTACACGGATCGGCGCCGGTACGCGCATTTTTTGCCCCCCGCGAGGAAGCCTGGATCACGCGGATCGGCCGGCGCACGGTCATGCTTCTCCTGACCGGTTTCATCATCGAACTCTGGCTGATGCCCATCGTGCTGTTTCACTTCCATCGCGCAGAAATTTACGGGGCATTCGCCAACGTCATCGCGATTCCGCTGGTCGAAGTGGTCTCGATGCCGCTGATCGCGCTGGCCCTGACGCTCGACCTCTTGGGGCTCGGAGCGCCGGCGTGGTGGCTGGCGGGCAAGTCGCTCGAGTTCATGCTGTGGATCGCGCATCTCGCCGCCTCGCAACCGGGCGCGGTAAGGCTGATGCCGCAGATGGCTTGGGCACGTTCGTTCTCTTCATCGGTGGCGGGCTGTGGCTGGCGCTGGGGCGCGGGAAGGCGCGGCTTTGGGGCCTCGCGCCGACCGTGCTTGCCAGCGTGTTGCTATTCGCCACGCCCACGCTCGACGTGCTGATCGCGGGTGACGGGCAAAACGTCGGCATTGCCACGCCCGACGGCCGCCTGCTGCTGGCGCGCGACAGCCGGAGCGACTTCACCCGCGACAACTTCAAGGAGCTTGCCGGGATCGAGGCCGAGCCGATTGCCCTCGAGCAATGGCCCCGGGGCCGAATGCAACGCCGATTTCTGCGCCATAACTGTCCATCGGGCGGGGCGCGATTGGCGCTTGCTGCTGAGCCGCAGCCGCTATGTGGTCGTTATTTCAGCGCTGGCGCAGACCTGCGCGCGGGCCGACATCGTCGTGGCCGACCGCTGGCTGCCCCGGACCTGCTTGCCGAAGGAGCTCAAGGTCGACGGCAAGATGCTGGGCGAGATCGGCGGCTTGTCTATCGTCCTGCGCGATCCGCTGCGGGTTACGACGGTCGCATCGAGCGAGGGCGAGCATGGCTGGTGGCGAGCGAACTTGGCCACAAGTCATTCCGCTCGCGGCGCCGTGTTACGAGACTACGCGCGGCATCCTGCAACAACTCCAGGACGATCCCGGAGCTCAGCGAACCCTCAGTGATAGCGGCGCAGCAGGCCGGCGAGCTTGCCCTGGACCTTGACCTCGTCGGGTCGATAGACCTGTGGGTCGTAGGCGCCGTTGGCGGGGTCGAGCCGGATCATGCCGTTCTCGCGCCGCAGATACTTGAGGGTCGCTTCCTCGTCGCGGACGAGAGCGACGACGATTTCGCCGTCGCGGGCGGTATCGGTCTTCTTCACCAGCGCGAAGTCGCCGTCGAGGATGCCGGCCTCGATCATGGAGTCGCCCGAAACCTCGAGCGCATAATGCTCGCCCGCACCGAGCAGCGCGGCCGGTACCGGCAGCGTGCGGTCGCTTTCGAGCGCCTCGATCGGCATGCCGGCGGCGATGCGGCCGTGGAGCGGCAGTTCGATGATGTCGTTGGCGGCGGCAGGCGCTGAGCGAGGCGGCGTGGCAACCCGCGACACAAGGTCGTTCGCCGGCGGCGCGACTCTCTTGCCCGAAGTCACGTCCTCGGGCTGGCGTGTCACCTCGAGCGCGCGCGCCCGGTTGGGCAGACGGCGGATGAAGCCGCGCTCCTCGAGCGCTGAGATCAACCGGTGCACGCCCGACTTGCTCTTGAGGTCGAGCGCGTCCTTCATTTCCTCGAACGAAGGCGAAATCCCGGTCTCTTCGAGCTTGCGCTGGATGAACAGGAGGAGTTCGTGCTGCTTGGCGGTCAACATCAGGCGCTCTCCGCAATGTTCCAATTTGGAACGAACGCGGAACAAGTAGGCAACGAAATCCTACGTGTCAAGCGATGCCGCCGTTTTCGATCCAATAGGCCCTTACGAGGGTCCCCGCCGCGGCTGCGGGCGCGTTGGCCGGCCGCTCGATCAACGCATCGGCGCGGGCCAAGGCGACCAGCGCGCTGCTGTCCTGCTCGGCCAATGGAACGAGTGCATCGCCTTCGAGTCGCGCGCGAACGAATTCGGTGCGGTCGCCGGTAGCGGGCAGCGCCGATCCCAGCTTCATCGTCATACCGCGCGGCAACGAAGCGCGCGCCCCGCCGAGCGCACGCAGCAGCGGCAGCAGGAACATGAACGCGGTGACGTAGCTCGACACCGGGTTGCCCGGCAGGCCGATCACCCATTGTCGGCCGCGTCTGGCCACCAGCAGCGGCTTGCCCGGGCGCATTGCCACCCGCCAGAAGTCGATTTGGGCGCCCCATCGCTCGAGCGCCGGGCGGACGAGGTCGTGATCGCCGACCGAGGCGCCGCCGCTGGTGATGATCACATCCGTATCCGCGGTTTTGTCGAGCGCGGCGAGCATGGCGTCGACGCGGTCGGGGACGGGCCCGAGGCGCATGATCGCGGCGGCGAAGGGTGACGCCATCGCGGAGAGCATCGCCCCGTTGCTCGCCGGGATCTGGTGTGCGGCGCAAGCGGCGGGATCGACCGCGAGCTCGTCGCCGCTGTCGAGCACGGCGAGCGAGGGGAGGGCGTGTACTGGCAGTCCGGCGTGCCCGGCGGCAAGCGCGAGCGCGAGCTGGGCCGGTCCGACGCGGATTCCTGCCCCGAGGACCTCGTCGCCGCTGCGGAAATCGAAGCCCGCGCGGCGGATGTGGCGCGCGCTCGGTTCGCCTTCGCCGTGCAAGGCAAGCGTCTCGCCGGCTCGGGCAGCGTTCTCCTGCAGCAGGACGACGCACTCGTTCGCGGGCATCAGCGCGCCGGTGGAAATGCGAATGGTTTCGCCCGGTGCCAACTCGCCGCCGAAGGGATGCCCGGCCGCGCTTTCGCCGACGAGCTGCCACGGCCCCGTGACGTCATCGGCACGCATCGCATAGCCGTCCATCGCCGACAGGTCCGCTGCGGGTTGGGTGCGTGCGGCGCGCAACGGAGTGGCGAGATAGCGGCCGATCGCGCATCCAGCCCCCACGGTTTCGGCAGGCAATGGTTCGACTTGCGCCAGAAGCCGCGCCTGCGCCTCGGCGAGAGGCAGCGGCGGAGGAAGGCTCATCCCGGTGCGCGCCAGGCGCCGCTCTTACCGCCGGTCTTTTCGAGCAGCCGCACGTCCTCGATCACCATTCCCTTGTCGAGCGCCTTGGCCATGTCGTAGATTGTCAGAAGTGCAATGGAAATAGCTGTAATCGCTTCCATTTCTACGCCAGTCTTGCCTGTAAGAGAGACCGTAGCGGTGACGCGGACGGCCTCTGTCTCAAAGGCGAAGTCGACGCTCACGGTGTCGAGCGCCAGCGGGTGGCACAGAGGGATCAACTCGGCGGTCTTCTTGGCGGCCATGATCCCCGCGATCCGCCCGGCGGCGAGCACGTCGCCCTTGGGGCCGCTGCCCTCGCGCACCGCCGCCAGCGCCTCCGGCGACATGCGAATGCGACCGGTAGCGGTGGCCGACCGCGCCGTCTCCGGCTTGCCGCCGACGTCGACCATTCGCGCCGCGCCTTGCGAATCGAGATGGGTCAGCTTGCCCATGACCGCGCCTCGAACTTGGCACGAAGTTGATAATCCTGACAGGGTCCAGGGGCAAATGTCGCCTTGGCCGGCGCGAGGCTGGAAATGGCGGAATTCTGCGGTTGAGCGAGCGGAATCATTCGTCGCTCATGGCAGATCGGCGGCTTGTAGGACAGCCGAAATCGGAAGTGTCCGGACAGCCGCTTTGGCTATCACGGCCGAGCTGTTAGGAGTTGCCGAGGTAGGGGACGACAAGGCCGGAGGCCGAAATGAACGTTCTCATCGTCGACATAGTAGGTCTCATCCTCGTTGGTATCGGGGTTGCGCTGGTCCTGAAAGGTCCCGGCCGCCCCACCGGTACGCCCGAGGCCCAGGGGCGCGGGGGTGATCCCGGCGTCTATGCCCGCCGCATTGGTGGAACCATGCTGGCCGCGTTCGGCCTCGCATTGGGGTTGATGGTCACGCTCTATCATTTCGCATCGGCCGGCTGACGATGTCCGGCTCCGACCCGCTGCCGATCTGCACGATCGGTCATTCGACCGCGACGATTCCGGAATTCGTCGATCTGCTTCGCGTCGGAGACGTTACCGCCGTCGTCGACATCCGCACGGTGCCGCGTTCACGGCACAACCCGCAATACAACCTCGATCTGCTGCCCGGCGAACTGGCGGCGTTCCAGATCCGCCACGAATATATCGCCGAGCTTGGCGGTTTGCGCGGGAAAGCGCCGAACGTCGCGCCGGAGGTGAACGGCCTGTGGCGCAACCAGAGCTTCCACAACTATGCCGACTACGCGCTGACGGAGGACTTTCGCCACGCCCTCGACCGGCTCCTCGCCGTCGCGGACCGCGAGCGGTGTGCGATCATGTGCGCCGAGGCTGTCTGGTGGCGTTGCCACCGGCGGATCGCCGCCGATTACCTGCTTGTGCGGGGGCGGGCGGTGTTCCACCTGATGTGGCCGACGAAAATCCAACCGGCGAGCCTGACGCCGGGCGCAGTTCCGCACGAAGGCTCGATTACTTACCCTGCCCCCGGCTGAGGGCAGTCAGCGGCGCCGGATGCTCCAAATCGCCTGGCCGAGGCCGACCAGCGCCAGGATCGCGCCGTAGACAGTCCACTTCGGGTCCCCGATCATGAAGCCGCCATTGAACGGCGGCGGAGCCATGTTGAGCCCCTGAAGAACCCAAATGCACCCGAAAAACACCATCACCAACCCGAGCAGGGTGCTGACGATCTTGAAGACGCTGTTGAAAAGACTGCCCATGATATCCCTCTCCCTCCGACCCGGGCGGGTGCATAGGCGTTAATTCCGCGTCGCGCCAGAACGGTTCAGCCGAAGAGTAAGTGGCGCGTCGCCGCCTCGACGTCATCCTGCCGCATCAGGCTCTCGCCGACGAGGAAGCAGCGCACGCCGGCCTGCGCGAGGCGCTCGAGGTCGGCGTGGCGATTGATGCCGCTTTCGGCGACCAGCAGCGCGCCGGCGGGCGCGAGCGGGGCGAGCCGTTCGGTCGTGGCAAGATCGGTGCGGAAGGTCTTGAGGTCGCGATTGTTGATGCCGATCAGGCGGGAGCTGAGCCGCGCGGCCCTTTCGAGTTCCGCCTCCGCGTGAACCTCGACCAGAACGTCCATCCCCCGCTCCAGCGCGGCGGCCTCTATCTCGGCCATCTCCGTATCGCCGAGCGCGGCGACGATGATCAGGATCGCATCGGCGCCGATCGCGCGCGATTCCGCGACTTGCCAGGGATCGACCATGAAGTCCTTGCGCAGCACAGGCAGGTCGCAGGTCGCGCGCGCGTCCATCAGGAAGTCTTCGTGACCCTGGAAAAACGGCGCATCGGTCAGCACCGAGAGGCATGCGGCGCCGCCGTGCTGGTAGGCCAGGGCGTGTTCCGCCGGGCGAAAGTCGGCGCGGATCAGGCCCTTGGAGGGAGAGGCCTTCTTGATTTCCGCGATCAGGCCGAAGCCGGTTCTCGCCTTGGCTTCGAGCGACAGCCGAAACCCGCGGGGCGCGCCTGCCGAGTCAGAGGCGCGGTCGAGGTCGTCGAGCGTCGCGAGCGCTTTGCGGGCTGCGACTTCCTCGCGCTTGACCGCGCAGATTTCGGCGAGTTTGTCCATGGCGCCGCCGCCTATGCCCACCACGCGTGTGGCTGTCGATAGGGCTCAGCCGCAGCTGAATTCCTTGATCCGGCCGTCGGCGCCGACGCCGGCGGTCAGTCGGTTGGAAGCTGGCGAGGCTTGCGCCTTGGCCTGCTGCAGCGGGACGTAGCGGATTCGGCTGTGTCCGAGCGTTCGCGCGATTTCGTCCTTGGCGGTCGAGGTCGGCATCAGGTTGAGGTAGTTCTGCAGCTTCTCGGCCCCGCAGGGGGTAGCATCGGTCATGACCGAGACGGAGGGCGCCGCGGTCGGGACCGCGGTCACCGCCGGCGTTGGCGGCACGTAGACCGGAACCGGCGCGGCGGTGGCGGTCGGTTCGGGCGCTGCCTTATCGCCGTGCGGACGGTCGTGGCATCCCGCCAACGGGAGCGCCAGGGCGGCGATGACGGCGAAATGCTTGGGGAACATCGATTATCTCCGGGGGTGCCGCGAAAGAACGGCACCGCCGGAGCGATGTTCCGCGCCTGTCCCGGCGCGGCCCGGGATCAGTTCTTGTCCTTATCGACCAGCTTGTTGGCGCCGATCCACGGCATCATCGCCCGCAGCTGCGCGCCGGTCTGCTCGATCGGGTGCGCGGCGGCGGCCTTGCGGGCGGCCTTCAGCTCGGGCTGGCCGGCGCGGTTGTCGAGCACGAAGTTCTTCACGAACCGGCCCGAGGTGATGTCGGCCAGGATGCGTTTCATTTCGGCCTTGGTCTCGGGGGTGATCACCCGCGGGCCCGAAGTGATGTCGCCGTATTCGGCGGTGTTCGAGATCGAATAGCGCATGTTGGCGATGCCGCCTTCGTAAAGCAGGTCGACGATCAGCTTGGTCTCGTGGAGGCATTCGAAATAGGCCATCTCGGGCGCGTAGCCGGCTTCGACGAGCGTCTCGAACCCGGCCTGGATCAGGTGGGTGATACCGCCGCACAGCACCGCCTGCTCGCCGAACAGGTCGGTCTCGCACTCTTCCTTGAAGTTGGTCTCGATGATCCCCGAGCGGCCGCCGCCGACGCCGCTGGCATAGGCGAGGGCAACGTCGTGGGCGTTGCCGCTGGCGTCCTGGTGGACCGCGATCAGGCACGGCACGCCGCCGCCCTTGAGGTATTCGCCGCGCACCGTGTGTCCCGGGCCCTTGGGCGCGATCATGATCACGTCGATGTCGGCCGGCGGTTCGATCAGGCCGAAGTGGATGTTGAGCCCATGGGCGAAGGCGAGCGCGGCTCCGGGCTTCATCTTGCCCTTGATGTCGTTCTCCCAGATCGCCGCCTGGTGCTCGTCGGGAGCGAGGATCATCAGCACGTCGGCCCACGCGGCCGCGTCGGAGTTCGAGAGCACCTTGAAGCCGGCGGCTTCGGCCTTCTTGGCGCTGGCCGATCCGGGGCGCAGCGCGATGGCCACTTCCTTGACGCCCGAATCGCGCAAGTTCTGCGCGTGGGCATGGCCCTGGCTGCCGTAGCCGAGCACGGCGATTTTCTTGCCCGTGACCAGGTTCAGGTCGGCGTCGGCGTCGTAATAGACTTTCATTCTTCGTTCTCTCTGTTGGTCCGTCATGCTGAATTTGTTTCAGCATCCATCCCGCCTGAAAGGGCGGAGCTAGCGGCTCGATGGACCCTGAAACAAGTCCAGGGTGACGAGTTATTGAATTCCTTGCGGTTTACGCCCCCTCCGCCCCGCGCATCATGCCGACGACGCCCGAGCGCGCGGCTTCGACCAGCCCGTGCTCGCGCATCCGGGCGATGAAGCCGTCGATCTTGTCGCTGGTTTCGGTCAGCTCGAACACGAAGCTTTCGGAGGTCGTGTCGACCACCCGCGCACCGGCGGCATCGGCAATGCGCTGCGCTTCGGCACGCGCCGCGCCGGCGCCGCGGACCTTGACGAGGGCCAGCTCGCGTTCGACGTGCGCGCCGGCTTCCGTCAGGTCGACGACCTTGTGCACCGGCACCAGGCGGTCGAGCTGTGCCATGATCTGATCGATCACCGGCGGCGGGCCGTTGGTGACGATGGTGATGCGGCTGACCGCGTGGTCTTCGCTGATGTCGGCCACAGTCAGGCTGTCGATGTTGTAGCCGCGCGCGGTGAACAGCCCGGCGATCTTGGCCAGGATGCCGGCCTCGTTATCGACCGTGACCGTCAGCACGTGACGCTCGGTATCGCTCTGCTGGATTTTCATCACACCAGCGCTTTCGCTTCGTCGTTCATCGTGCCTTCGACCTGGTCGCCGTAGAGCAGCATTTCGGTGTGCGCCGCGCCGCTGGGGATCATCGGGTAGCAGTTGGCGTCTTGCGACACCCGGCAATCGACCATCACCGGGCCGTCATGGTCGATCATCGCCTGGATCGAGGCGTCGAGATCGACCTGGTCCTCGATGCGAATGCCTTTCCAGCCGTAAGCCTCCGCAAGCGCGACGAAATCGGGCAGGCTGTCCGAATAGCTGTTCGAATAGCGGCTCTCGTACGTCAGTTCCTGCCACTGGCGGACCATACCCATGTATTCGTTGTTGAGGATGAACACCTTGATCGGCAGGCGGAACTGGCTCGCCGTGCCCATCTCCTGGATGTTCATCTGGATCGAAGCCTCGCCGGCGATGTCGATCACCAGCTTGCCGGGATTGCCGAGCTGAGCTCCGATCGCCGCCGGCATGCCGTAACCCATCGTGCCGAGCCCGCCGCTGGTCAGCCAGCGGTTCGGCTTGACGAAGCCGAAGTATTGCGCGGCCCACATCTGGTGCTGGCCGACCTCGGTGGTGATGATCGGGTCGAGGTCGCGGGTCAGCGCGAACAGCCGCCCGACCGCGAGCTGCGGCATGATTTCGCCCTTGCGCTTGGGGTAGGCGAGCGAGTCGCGCGCGCGCCAGCCGTCGATCCGCACTTTCCATTCAGCGAGATCCAGCGGTTTGCGATCGCCCCAGGCTGCGATCAACTGCTCGAGCACGGTCGCGCAATCGCCCACGACGGGTAGGTCGACCGGCACGACCTTGTTGATCGAGCTGCGGTCGATGTCGATGTGGATCTTCTTCGAGTCCGGCGAGAAGGCGTCGAGGCGCCCGGTCACTCGGTCGTCGAAGCGCGCGCCGATGTTCACCATCAGGTCACACTGGTTCATCGCCATGTTGGCTTCGAACGTGCCGTGCATCCCGAGCATGCCGAGCCAATCCGGATGATCGGAGGGGAACGCGCCGAGGCCCATCAGCGTCGACGTGACCGGCGCGCCCGTCAGCGCCTGCAATTGGCGCAGCAGCTCGCTGGCGCGCGGTCCGGAGTTTATCACCCCACCACCGGTGTAGAAGATCGGGCGCTCGGCTCTGGCCAGCATGTCGATCGCCTGCGCGATTTCGTCCGCGGCGGCGCTGGTGCGCGGGCGGTAACGCTGCGGGCGCTGGGCGGGCGCGTCGGACAGCGCCGCCGTCGCGACCTGGACGTTCTTGGGGATGTCGACCAGGACCGGGCCAGGGCGGCCGGTCGTGGCGATCTCGAACGCCTCGTCGATCGTCGCGGCGAGCTCGGCCGGGTCCTTCACGAGGTAGTTGTGCTTGGTGCAGTGGCGAGTGAGGCCAATCGTGTCGGCTTCCTGGAACGCGTCGGTGCCGATCAGGTTGGTCGCGACCTGGCCGGTGATCACGACTAGCGGGATCGAATCCATGAAGGCATCGGCGATGCCGGTGATGGCGTTGGTCGCACCCGGGCCTGAGGTAACGAGCACGACGCCCGGCTTGCCGGTCGAGCGGGCATAGCCTTCGGCCGCATGCGCCGCGCCGGCTTCGTGCCGCACGAGGATGTGGCGGATGCGATGATCGCCAAACAACTCGTCATAGATCGGCAGCACCGCGCCGCCCGGGTAGCCGAAGACGAATTCGACACCCTGGCGCACCAGGCATTCGATCAAGATCGCAGCGCCGCTGCGTTCGTCGGGCACGTGAACTTCCTTCTTTCGCTGCGACCGCCGGAAAAAAGCGACCCGGCACGATCTGCGTCGTGCCGGGTCTCTCCTCTCCAACTCGGCGGAGGGCAAGCCCTCACGTTGACGCGGCTGCTAAGCGACAGTTTATGTCATGTCAACCGTTAAAATGCAAATATTGTTTCAAAATATGCTCCAAACCCGCAACTCTCGGACTCGCAGCGCGGCCAATCTTGCGGTGGTTGGCGACGGAACCAGGTGTACTGGCGCTTGGCGTAATTGCGCGTGGCCTGTTGCCCGCGCGCCAGCAGCTCGGCGCGCGAGCACTCGCCTCGCAAGTAGCTCGCGATCTCCGGAACCCCGATCGCGCGCATGACGGGGAGGGCACGGTCGAGGCAGCGGGCGAGCAGCGCTTGGGCCTCTTCCACAGCGCCTTCGTCAATCATGCGAGCGAACCGCGCATCGCAGCGACCGTAGAGCACTTCGCGAGGGGGAAGCAGGATCAGCGGGTGCAGCTCGATGCCATCGGCGATCCCGCCGACGCGTTGTTTTTGCCAATGAGCTATAGGCCGGCTGGTTGAGCGTACAACTTCGAGCGCGCGAGCGATGCGCGTGCTGTCGGCGGAGTTGAGCGAGGCGGCGCGTTCGGGGTCTTCGGCCTGCAAGGCGGAGTAGGCATCTTCGACGGGCATGGCGCGCACCATCTCACGCACCTTGGGATCGATCGGCGGCACCGGCGCAATTCCTTCCAGAAGCGTGCGGATGTACAGCCCGGTGCCCCCGACGAGGATCGGCAGCTTTCCGGCAAGCTGCGCATCCTCGATCTCGCGTTTCGCCCGCGCGGCCCAGTCGGCGGCGGAGCAGGGCTCGGCGCCGTCCCACTCGCCGAACAGGCGGTGCTCCACGCCGCGCATCTCATCCTCGGTCGGCCGGGCGCTCAGAATCCTGAGGTCGCGATAGACTTGCGCGCTGTCGGCGTTGATCACGATGCAGCGGTGGCCGCGTTCCTCGACCGCCAACGCCAGTTCCACGGCGAGATCGCTCTTGCCGCTGGCGGTCGGCCCTGCAATGAGCGCGACCGCTTTCCCCGGAGACTCTCCCTTGCTCATCGCCCGCCTGATAGCAGACCCCGCGACGCTCGAAAGGCGCGTCGATGCGGCGACGGCGGCGCTCAATGCGGCCGGCATGCCGATCGCCGAGGCGGTCATGCTCGACCATTGGAGCGAGGTACTGCAACTGATGTTGCCCGGCGAGGACGTTGCCACGCTTCGAAAGGTCATCGACGACTGCTTCGCGCCTTCGGATGCGATTATCGCCACCGAGCCGTTCCGCATTCCCAACGTATTCGTCTCCGACATGGATTCGACGATGATCGGCCAGGAATGCATCGACGAGCTGGCGGATTATGCGGGGATCAAGCCGCAGATCGCCGCGATCACCGAGCGGGCGATGCAGGGCGAGCTCGATTTCGAATCCGCATTGGCCGAGCGGGTCGGGCTGCTCGCCGAACTCGACGAAAGCGCCATCGCGAGCTGTCTTGCCGAGCGGATCGTGCCGATGGACGGCGCGCGCACGCTGGTGGCGACGCTCAAGGCGCACGGTTGCAGCACGGTGCTCGTCACCGGCGGCTTCCATCACTTCGCCGATCCGGTCGCCGAGGAGATCGGCTTCGAACGGGTGATCGGCAACCGTCTGGAAGTGCATTCAGGCAGGCTGACCGGCGGTCTCGTCGGTGCGATCACCGGCGCTTCCGCCAAGGAAGCGGCGCTGCGCGAGGAAATGTCCCGCCATGGCGAGAGCGCCGTCAGCCTAGCCACCGGCGATGGCGCCAACGACATCCCGATGCTCGCCGCGGCCACTTACGGCGTGGCGTTCCGGGCCAAGCCGAAGGCGCGCGCTGCCGCCAATGGGTGGCTCGATCACGGCGACCTTACCTCGATCCTTAAGCTGCTCGAGATTCCCGAGCACGACTGGGTCATGAGGTAGTTCGGCCCTCCTGTTCGTCATTGCGAGCGAAGCGAAGCAATCCAGGGCGGCGCGGAATTGCCCTGGATTGCCGCGGGACCTTTGGTCCCTCGCAATGACGAAAGAAGGAGGTTAGGCTTCGGCCAGCACCGCGGATGCGCCGCGCTTGCGCATGGGTTGCAGCTTCCACCGCGCTAGGCTGCGCCAGGCCCATTCGAACGGGCCGTAGTTGTAGCGGTCGAGCCACGGCTTCGACCACAGCAGCATTGCCGCCCAGATCACCGGCACGACCAGCCAGACCTGCCCGCGCGACAACTGGCCGTAGAGGCCGCCGAACGTGCCGTAGAACAGCAGCACGCCGATGATCGTCGAGCCGAGGTAGTTGGTGAACGCCGCCCGGCCAACCGCGGCGAAGCGGTCCGACAGCGCGCTGCGATGGCTGAACAGCAGCATGATCAGTGCGGCGTAGCCGAGCGCACCCACCGCATGCAGCGGGCTGACGTACAGCCGTATCCAGGGGATGAAGGTGAGGGCGGCGAAGTTGTCACGAACCGAAACGTAGACCGCCCAGGTGTGCACCAGCAGGTCCGTGCCAAGGCAAGTCGCGGCGATCGTCGCATAGCTACGCCGGCTCCATGCGCCGGTGAAGAAGCCCGATTTGAAGCCGGCGATGCCGATCAGCATGAAGCCGAGCGTTTCGACGCCGTAGCCGAGGATCGATTCCCACGGGTCAAGCGCGGCTTCACCCTTGGTCGAAGCGCTTATGTGCGCCGGGATGCCGTCGTGCTCGCGCTTGTCGCGCTCGATGTCGGCGGCCGAAGCCGTCGGAGTCACCTTCTTCAGCATCACCACTGCCTTCGCGTGCAACGCTGGCGGCGCGCCCGGCTCCATGCCTTGCTGGACCATGTGAATCTGCGGAATCGCCTGGACCCATTGCGGGATGTAGAACACGCCCAGCGAAACCGTGGCGCAGAGCAGCAGGAGTGAGGGTTTGAGCCGCCAGAACAGGAAGGCGATCATGCCGACGAGGGCGTAATTGACCAGGATGTCGCCCCACCACAGCACGTAATAATGGATACAGCCGAACAGCAGCAGCACGATCATCCGCGCGTAGTGCACCTGCCAGCCGCGCTTGCCGGATTCGATTGCGCGGGTCACCACCAGTGTCAGCGATGCGCCGAAGAGCATCGAGAACAGCGCCCGGAAGCGTCCGTCGACGAAGATGGAGTTGAGTGCCCACATCACTTTGTCGGCCTGCGAATGGAAGCCGTAGAGGGTCGGGAAGAAGTAAGCGTCCTCGATCATCGCCATGCCGACGATGTTGACCGAAAGTATGCCCATTACCGCGATCCCGCGGATCACGTCGAGCGTCAGAATGCGATCGCCGGTGGTCGTTGCCATGCGAATTCCCCGAGCGCGCGACCCCAGGCGCGGTCAGGGCAGTGTGTTATTCAACTAACACCCTTTAGGGAAGATGGGTTCGATCGAAAGCTGTTGAGGGCCGACGAGCGCGCTCAGCTTTCCATCCAGTCGTGAAAGAAGCTTTTGTGCGCAGTGCGCAGGTCGGCGAGGGGCACGCCGAACAGGCTTGTGCCGCCGACCGTGCCGATCCGGCGAAGACCCGAGGAGGCGGTGTCGGCATTGCGCGTGCCCTTGGCGATCTGACGTTGGAAGGCGTCGAGATCGGGGACGGTCACGACATAGCGGCCTTGATCCTCCCCAAACCACCACTCGGCCGGTGAGTAACCTTCGTGGGCCATGGTTTCGGCGCCCAGTCCGCTCGCCAGCGCCATTTCCGCCAGCGCGATGGCCAGGCCTCCGTCGGAAACGTCGTGAACCGCGCTGACAAGGCCCGCTGCGATCAGCTCGCGGACGAATTCGCCCGAATTCTTCTCCAGAGTCAGGTCGACGTGCGGGGCATCGCCTTCCTCGCGGCCGTGGATCTCGCGCAGCCACAGCGACTGGCCGAGGTGGCCACGCTCCTGGTGCGGCGTTGCCCAGGGCTCCGAACCGATCAGGTAGATCGCCTCTCCCGCGGCCTTGAAACCGATCGTGGCCATCGTCGTGTAATCGTCCAGAATACCGACGCCGCCGATCGCTGGGGTGGGCAGGATTGCGCTGCCGCCACCGGCGGCCTTGCTCTCGTTGTAGAGGCTGACGTTGCCGCTCACGATCGGGAAATCGAGCGCGCGGCAGGCGGCGCCCATGCCGTCGAGGCAGCCAGTGAACTGGGCCATAATCTCGGGCCGCTCGGGATTGCCAAAATTCAGACAATTCGTGATTGCCAAGGGCTTGGCGCCGACTGCTGACAAGTTCCGATAAGTCTCGGCGACGGCCTGCTTGCCGCCTTCGTAAGGGTTGGCGTAGCAATAGCGCGGGGTGCAGTCGGTCGTCATCGCGAGCGCTTTGCGCTTGCCGTGGACGCGCACGACCGCCGCGTCGCCGCCCGACAATTGCAGCGTGTCACCCATCACCTGGCTGTCGTACTGCTGCCAAATCCACGCTCGGCTGGAGAGGTCGGGGCAGGCCATCAGCTTGAGCAGGTCGGCGCCAATATCGGCGCTTTCAGGAATGTCATCGAGCGGCTTGACCTTGGCCCAGGCGCGATATTCGTCCTTTGACACCGCCGGCCGGTCGTACAGAGGCGCATCGTCGGCGAGCGGGCCGAGCGGGATGTCGCAGACGACCTCACCCTGCCATTCGAGCACCATGTGGCCGGTGTCGGTAACTTCGCCGATGACCGCGAAATCGAGCTCCCATTTCTTGAAAATATTTTCCGCCTCGCCCTCGCGACCGGGCTTGAGGACCATGAGCATGCGCTCCTGGCTCTCGCTGAGCATCATCTCGTAGGGCGTCATGCCCTGTTCGCGGCACGGCACCTTGTCCATGTCGAGGCGGATGCCCGCGCCGCCCTTGCTGGCCATCTCGACGCTCGACGAGGTGAGGCCTGCGGCGCCCATGTCCTGAATCGCCACGATGGCGTCGGTCGCCATCAGCTCGAGGCAAGCCTCGATCAGCAGCTTCTCGGTGTACGGGTCGCCGACCTGCACGGTCGGACGTTTGGCGTCGGCGTCCTCGGCGAAGTCAGCGCTGGCCATTGTCGCGCCGTGGATCCCGTCGCGCCCGGTCTTCGAGCCGACATATACGATCGAATTGCCGAGCCCGGTCGCTGCCGAATAGAAGATCTTGTCCTGCTCGGCGACGCCGACCGTCATAGCGTTGACGAGGATGTTGCCGTCGTAGGCCCGGTGGAAGTTGGTCTCGCCGCCAACGGTCGGCACGCCGACGCAGTTGCCGTAGCCGCCAATACCCTCGACCACGCCGGCGACGAGGTGCTTCATCTTCGGATTGTCGGGCCGGCCGAAGCGCAACGCGTTGAGATTGGCGATCGGCCGCGCGCCCATCGTGAACACGTCGCGCAGGATTCCGCCGACGCCCGTCGCTGCGCCCTGGTAAGGCTCGATGTAGCTCGGGTGGTTGTGGCTCTCCATTTTGAAGATCGCCGCCTGCCCGTCGCCGATGTCGATCACCCCGGCGTTTTCGCCCGGGCCGCAGATCACCCACGGCGCCTCGGTCGGCAGTTTCTTCAGGTGGATGCGTGAGCTCTTGTATGAGCAATGCTCGGACCACATGACTGAAAAGATGCCAAGCTCGACCAGGTTCGGCGCGCGGCCGAGACGGTCTTCGATGATCGCGTATTCCTGGGGCGAGAGGCCGTGTTCGGCAACGACCTCGGGGGTGATCTCGGGCATGGCTGCGGCCCTTAGCGGGGAGGTGCGAGTCCCGCTAGCCCCGCCACGCTTGACCCGCTCGCCTGTCCCCGTCATTGCACGGCTCATGGACGACCAGGGCCCCGATCTGTCGCGGATGACCTTCGAGGACGCATTGAAGGCGCTCGAGGAGGTCGTCCGCAAGCTCGAGACCGGCGAGGTGCCGCTCGACGAGTCGATCAGCCTGTACGAACGCGGGGAGCAGCTGCGCAAGCATTGCCAGGCTCGGCTCGACGCGGCGCAAGCGCGGATCGAGAAAATCGTCGCCGGGCCCAATGGAAAGGCAATGGGCGTCGAACCTTTCGACGCCGGATAAACCTATGGGCCTGCGCCTCGCCGACAGTGCTCTTGCGCGCGGGTTCGAACGAATCCAGCGCGAAGTCGACGCGGAATTCGACGCGCTCCTGCCGATTCCCGAAGATGCCCGCGCCCGGCTGGTCGAGGCGATGCGCTACGCTGCGATCGGCGGAGGCAAGCGCGTGCGCCCGCTGCTGCTTACCGCCACCGCCGGCATGTACGCCGTCGATCGCGAGTGCGCTGTGCGAGCGGGTTGCGCGATCGAGGCGATCCACGTCTATTCGCTGATCCACGACGATCTTCCGTGCATGGACGACGACGCCATGCGACACGGCAAGCCGACAGTGCACCGGGCTTTCGATGAGGCCACTGCGGTGCTTGCCGGCGATTCGCTCCATGCGTTGGCGTTCGAGATTCTCTCGATGCCCGAGATCAGCAGCGATCCCTACATTCGCGCCGAGATGGTCCAGGCGCTCGCCGCCGCCAGTGGGTGGAGCGGCATGGCGGGCGGCCAGATGATGGACATCGCCGCCGGAAGCCAGCAGTTCGACCTCCATACGGTCACTCGCCTCCAACAATTGAAGACCGGTGCCCTCCTCGGAGCGGCGGTGGAAATGGGCGCCATCCTCGGCCATGTTCCCGAAGACGGCCGGGCGCACTTGCGCGCCTATGCCCGTGATATCGGCCTTGCCTTCCAGATCGCCGACGACCTGCTCGATCACGAAGGTGACGAGGTCAAGGCGGGCAAGGCCCTGCGCAAGGACAACGTGCAGGGCAAGGCCACCTTCGTTTCGCTGATGGGCGCCGACAAGGCGCGCGACCAGGCCCAGGCGCTCGCCGAGCAGGCCGTCGGGCACCTGTCGGGTCACGGCGAGGAAGTGGACATTCTGCGCGCGCTGGCGCGCTTCATCGTGGAGCGGGACCGATGACTGAGCGCATCGGCCTCTACCCAGGCACCTTCGACCCGATCACGCTGGGCCACGCCGATATCATCCGGCGCGGGGCCAAGTTGGTCGACAAGCTCATCGTCGGCGTCACCACCAATCCCTCGAAGGACCCGATGTTCGCGCCCGATGAGCGGCTCGAAATGGTCCGCGCGGAAGTCGCTCGGCTCGGCGTTGCCAATGTCGAGGTGGAGGGCTTTAACGCCCTGCTGGTCAAGTGGGCGCAGAAGAAGCACGCAAACGTGCTGATCCGCGGCCTGCGCGCGGTGGCGGACTTCGAATACGAATACCAGATGGCGGGGATGAACCAGCAACTCGACCCTGCGATCGAGACCGTGTTCCTGATGGCCGACGTTTCGCTGCAGCCGATCGCCTCGCGCCTGGTCAAGGAGATTGCCCTGCTCGGCGGTGACATCGCCCCGTTCGTCAGCCCCGAAGTGCGGGAGCTGATCGTCGAGCGGGTCGAGCGTCTCGGCCGGCGCGGCGATTACTAAGTGCCTGGGTCCGAGTAGCGCAGAACTGGCATAATAAGAGTTCAATCGTTCATTGCAGCGTCAGCGCGATGCCGATAGGGCGGCGGCTCGACGTCGTGGGGTTGATGGACCAGCAATGATCAAGATTTTCGCCAGCGCCGCGCTAGCGCTTTCACTCATTCTCGCGCCGGCTGTTGCCTTCGCCCAGGGAAAGCCTGGCGAGCAGAAAGAGAATCCCGACGCCCCAAAGTTCAAGGCGGAAGAAGTCCGGGCGGTTGTCCCAACCGATTTGCCGGCGGTCGATTACGATCTGACTCACGATCCTGACAATATCCTCTATCTCGACCTGTCGAACGGCCAGCGCGTCGCGATCAGGCTGATGCCGCAATGGGCACCGCAGACCGTCGAGCGGATCAAGACTCTTACCCGACAGGGATTTTACGACGGAATCATCTTTCACCGCGTGATCGACGGCTTCATGGCGCAGACGGGCGATCCGACCGGCACCGGCGAAGGCGGCTCGCCGCTGCCCAACGTGAAAGCCGAGTTCAACGCCATGCCGCACATCCGCGGCACCGTGTCGATGGCGCGCGCGCAGGACGAGGACAGCGCCAACAGCCAGTTCTTCATCGTCTTCTACCCGCGGTTTAGCCTCGACCGGAACTACACCAACTTCGGCCGGGTAGTTTCGAACATGGCCGCGGTCGACGCCATCCACCGTGGCGAGCCGCCGACGGATCCAACCTACATCGCGCAGGCGTCACTCGCCTCGGACAACAAGCCGCCGAAGTTCACGGCCCAGGAGAAGCTCCCGGTTGCGGCGAACAATCCCGCAGAACGGACCAAGGCCGACGGCGCCGCGCTGAGCCAGGCCGAGGGTCAATAAGCGCGCGCCATGCGCGTTGAGCTCTTCGATTTCGAACTGCCTCCCGAACGGATTGCGCTGAGACCGGCGCAACCGCGCGACGCCGCGCGAATGCTACTGGCCGATGGCCACAACCCTTTTGCCGACCACACAGTCCGCGATCTGCCGCACCTTTTGCGCCGCGGCGACGTGCTGGTGTTCAACGACACGCGGGTCATCCCGGCGCAGCTTGAGGGCAGGCGCGGCGAGGCCAGGATCGGCGCCACGCTGCACAAGCGTCTCGACTTGCGCCGCTGGCAAGCCTTCATCCGCAACGCCAAGCGGCTCAAGCCCGGCGACCGCATCGACTTTGCCCAGGGCGTCACGGCGATTGCGGAAGAACGCCACGCCGACGGCAACTTCACGCTCGCTTTCGGCGGCGATGAGCCGGTCGAGGTGCTGCTTGAGCGCGCCGGGACAGTGCCGTTGCCGCCGTACATCGCCGGCAAGCGCGCCACCGACGAACAGGACCGGCAGGATTACCAGACTTTGTTCGCGCGCGAGGACGGGGCGGTCGCGGCACCCACCGCAGCTTTGCACTTCACGCCTCAATTGCTGACGGCACTCGACGAGGCGGGGGTCGGTCGCGAGACGCTGACCCTTCACGTCGGCGCGGGCACGTTCCTTCCGGTCAAAGTGGCTGATACCGAAGCGCACCAGATGCATTCGGAATGGGGTCGGATCGATCCCGCGACCGCCGAGCGCCTAAACGCCATTCGTGCCAGCGGCGGCCGATTGATCGCCGTCGGCACCACCAGCCTGCGCCTGCTGGAAAGCGCTGCGGACGCTGACGGCATGATCCGCCCGTTCGAAGGCGACACCGCGATCTTCATCACACCCGGCTACCGGTTCCGCGCGATCGACGGACTGATGACGAACTTCCACTTGCCGAAGTCGACCCTTTTCATGCTCGTCAGCGCGCTAATGGGGCTCGAACGGATGAAGGCCGCCTATGCGCACGCGATTGCGCAAGGGTATCGATTCTACAGCTACGGCGATTCCAGCCTTTTGCTGCCCTGACGCTTGCAATCCCGATGGCCCCCGCCATTGTCGCGTCGGTGAACGGACCGATTCTCGAAATTCGCGGACTATCTAAGACCTACAAGGGCGGTGTGTGCGCACTGGATTCAGTCGACCTTGAGATACAGCGCGGCGAAATCTTTGCGCTGCTCGGCCCTAACGGCGCGGGCAAAACTACGCTGATTGGCGCGGTCTGCGGCCTCGTCCGGCCGACCGAGGGGACGATCAGCGCATTCGGCGAAGAAGTCAGCCGGCACTGGCGTTCGGTCCGCCGACGCATCGGCCTGGTGCCTCAGGAACTCGCCTTCGACATGTTTGCGCGGGTCGACCATTCGGTCGAATATTCGCGCGGGATGTTCGGCTGCCCGCCGAACAAGGCGCGACTTGAAGAGGTGCTGCGCTCGCTCAGCCTGTGGGACAAGCGCGCAAGCAAGATCCGCGAGCTATCGGGCGGCATGAAGCGCCGCGTCATGATCGCCAAGGCGCTGAGCCACGATCCCGACCTGTTGTTCTTGGACGAGCCTACCGCCGGCGTGGACGTCGAACTGCGCCGCGACATGTGGCGGCAGATCGGCGAATTGCGCGAGAAGGGGACCACGATCATCCTCACGACCCACTACATCGAGGAGGCCCAGGAAATGGCCGACCGCGTGGGGGTAATCAACAAAGGCAAGCTGCTGCTGGTCGACGACAAGGACGCGATCATGGCCAAACTTGGTCGCAGCGAAGCCCGCATAACCTTGAGCGAACCTCTGCGCGAACTGCCTGGTTTTCTTGGCCATTATCCCCTAACCCTGGACGGGGGAGGCACCTTGTTGCGCTACCGCGGCGGCGACGGCACCGGGAAGGGTAAGCGCGAAGTTGCCGAGGTGCTGCGCCTGCTGGTCGAGCAAGGGATCGCTTTCGAAGGCGTCGAGACGAGCGAGTCGACGCTCGAGGACATATTCGTCGACCTGGTCGAGAACCGGATCGAGGTGGCGCGATGAACATTCGCGGCGCGATCGCAATCTTCAACAACGAGTTGCTGCGGTTCTTCCGCACCGCGTTCGGCTCGATCCTTTCGCCGGTGCTGACGACCTCGCTCTATCTCGTCGTATTCGGTGCAGCGATCGGCAGCCGGATGAACCCGAGCCAGTTCGGGGGCTCCTCCTACGGCGCATTCATTGTGCCTGGGCTCATCATGCTGACGCTGCTCAGCGAAAGCACCTCGAACGCCAGCTTCGGCATCTACATGCCGCGCTTCACCGGCGCGATCTACGAGCTGCTCAGTGCGCCGGTGGGCGTGTTCGAAACGCTCGTGGGATTTGTCGGCGCCGCGGCGATGAAATCGCTCATCATCGCGGGGATCATCATGCTCACCGCGATGCTGTTCGTCGATTACTCGGTTGCGCATCCCTTCTACGCTGCCGGCTACATCGTGCTCGTGGCGTCGGCCTTCGCCCTGTTCGGGTTCATCCTAGGTTTGTGGGCCGACGGCTTTGAGAAGCTGCAGATCGTGCCGATGCTGATCCTCACGCCACTGACCTTCCTCGGCGGCACTTTCTACTCGATCAAGATGCTCGCCGAACCGTGGCGTACTGTGGCGCAGTTCAATCCCATCTTCTACCTCATCAGCGGCCTGCGCTGGACCTTCATGGGGGGATCGGACGTGCCCATCGGTGTATCTCTCACTTGTACACTCGGCTTCGTGGTGCTGTGCGTCGGCGTGATCGCGTTCATCTTCCGCACGGGGTGGCGGCTGCGCGAGTGACGCGCTAGCGCGGGTCGCGATGACGCGCTTTGCCTTTACCATTGACGCCACCGACGGGCTGGCGCGGACCGGCCGGATCGCCATGCTCCGCGGCGAAATCCGCACGCCTGCCTTCATGCCGGTCGGAACAGCGGCGACGGTCAAGGCAATGAAACCGGAAGCCGTGCGGGCGACCGGCGCCGACATCATCCTCGGCAATACCTATCACCTCATGTTGCGCCCCGGCGCGGAGCGCATTGCGCGGCTCGGCGGCCTGCACAAGTTCATGAACTGGCCGCGCCCGATCCTGACCGACAGCGGCGGCTATCAGGTCATGAGCCTTTCCGAGCTCCGCAAGCTGACCGAGGAAGGCGTGGAGTTTCGCAGTCACATCGACGGCAGCAAGCACATGCTCACACCCGAGCGCTCGATGGAGATCCAGCGTCTGCTCGGTTCGGACATCGTCATGGCGTTCGATGAATGCCCGCGCACTGACCGCCCGCGCGACGAGATCGCGCGCTCGATGGAACTGTCGATGCGCTGGGCGCAGCGTAGCCGCGAGGCCTTCGATGCCGGCGGCGAGCATGCCGCGGGCGCGGCGCTGTTCGGCATCCAGCAAGGCGCGCTCGATGAGCAACTGCGCCTCCAAAGCGCGCAGGCGCTAACTGCGATCGGGTTCGACGGTTATGCGATCGGCGGCCTTGCCGTGGGCGAGGGGCAGGAGGCGATGTTCGCCACGCTCGATTTCGCCACCGGCCAATTGCCGGCGGACCGCCCGCGCTACCTAATGGGGGTGGGCAAGCCGGACGACCTCGTCGGCGCCGTGGCTCGCGGGGTAGACATGTTCGATTGCGTGCTGCCGACGCGCTCCGGCCGCAACGGCCAGGCGTTCACCTGGTCTGGTTCGCTCAACCTGCGCAACGCGCGCCATGCGGAGGATACCGGTCCGCTCGACGAGCGCTGTCCTTGCCCGACCTGTGCAAGCTATTCGCGCGCTTACCTCCATCACCTGGTCAAAGCGGGCGAAATCCTCGGCGCCATGCTGGTGACCGAACACAACCTGACGTTCTACCAGGAGCTCATGCGGGAGATTCGTGAGGCGATTACGGAGGGGCGGCTGAGTGGGTTTACGAAAGAGTTTTCAACGCGCTATAGTTCGTGACGGGGTTCGGGCGCGAGGGCGCCGGAGCAAGTTCTGTGAGGGGGGCCTGCACTATGTTCCGAAGTTTCCTAGCCGCCGGCGCGGCGGCGTGCGCGCTTTTGCCCGCGATTGCCTTGGCCGATACGGCGGAAGAAGTCGCTGCGAAGCTGGGATCGCGGGAGTTCGTCCGCAGCATCGGTTTGTCGCCCGAGGGGAAACAGGCCGTCGTCGTCTCGCCCCTCAAGACTGGCGGCGAAACGGCATCTGTGATCAATTTCGCGACCGGTATCACGACGCCAATCCTCAGCTCCACTGGGGGAGACCAGTCGCTCGACGGCTGCAATTTCCTCCTCGAGGAGCGTGTTGTTTGCGCGGTCCTTTTCAACCGGGGAAGCACCCGCGACATCGACCAGGCCACGCGGCTGATCTCGCTGTCGCCCGACGGCAAGGACATGAAGCAACTCACCGCCAAATCGCGCATGAACACGTATTACCAATCGAGATACGGCGGCGGCATTGTCGACTACAACGTGGCCGGCGATCCCAAGGCGATCCTGATGCAGTCATGGGTCGCGGCCGAGCGGCAGACGGGCTCGATCAGCAGTGGAACAGGAGAAGGTTTGGCGGTCGAGAAAGTAAACCTGCTGACCCTCAATCGAAAGACTGTTTTGGCCCCCAAGGAAAATGCGATCGACTACATAAGCGACGGATACGGCAATGTCCGGCTCATGCAGACCCAGCATACGGACGAGCTTGGGGAAGCGACCCTGACCAGCAGCTTCTTCTATCGTCCAAAGAGCGGCGGCGGTTGGAAGCCGCTCAGCACATTGGTAACCACGAGAGGCCAAATCAGGGGCTTTAACCCGGTTACCGTCGATAGCCAGGCCGACGTCGCGTACGGTTTCGATACGAACAATGGCTACAACTCATTGTTCAAGATGTCTCTCGACGGCAGCGGGAAGGAAACGCTGGTGCTCGGGTCTAATGTTGCCGACATCGACAGCGTGATCGAGATTGGCCGCAGCCAGCGCCTAGTCGGCGCAAGCTATGTAACCGAGAAGCGCCACGTCGAATACCTCGATCCCGAACTTAAGACGCTTTCGGCGAAGCTCGCCAAAGCGCTCGGGCTCGACAATGAAGTCAGCATTATCGACTCAAGTGCAGACGAACAGAAACTGCTGATCTTGGCCGGCACAGACACCCAGCCAGGCAAGTTCTACGTCTACGACAAGGGCACCTCCCAGCTCGGCTTGCTGCTGCCGGCGCGGCCCGAACTCGAAGGCATGCAGTTTGGGCAAATGAAGCCCATCACCTATCCCGCCGCGGACGGGACAAAGATTCCGGCCTATCTCACTCTGCCGCCTGGCAGCGACGGCAAGAACCTTCCGGCGATCGTATTACCCCACGGCGGCCCCGATGCGCGCGACGTATGGGGTTTCGACTGGCTCGTGCAGTATTTTGCGGTGCGCGGATTTGCCGTGCTGCAACCCGAGTACCGGGGATCGTCAGGATACGGGAACGACTGGTTCAAAGGGAACGCCTTCCATTCATGGAAGGCCGCGATCGACGACATCAACGATGCCGGCCGTTGGCTCGAAAAATCCGGCGTTGCCGCACCGGGCAAGATCGCCATCTTCGGCTGGTCGTATGGCGGCTATGCCGCATTGGAGTCGGCGGTTGTGGATCCGGACTTGTTCAAGGCGGTCGTGGCTGTCGCGCCAGTGACCGATCTCGACGCGCTGCGCGCCGAGCACCTCGGCTACGATTACAAGTATGTCGACGCGCAAATCGGCAACGGGCCCTACATCGCGGAAGCCTCTCCTGCGCGCCATGCCGATCGCTTTAAGGTGCCGGTGCTGCTGGTCCACGGCGATACTGACACCAATGTCGGCGTCAGGGAGTCTCGGCTGATGAACGACAGGCTGAAGGCCGCGGGCAAGCAGGTTCGATATATCGAATTCAAGGGCCTCACCCACCAGCTCGACGACGCGTCCGCACGTGCGCAGATGCTCGTCGCCGCGGAAAAGACCATCCGCCAGGGAATGGGGTTGAACTGACGGACGCCAAATGGCGACCTCTAGCGGGTGTCGCCGATGGGCCTTGCCGATGCCGCCCATTAAAGGGCTGAGAGCTCAGGAGCTAAAACGGCGGGAAGGGTCGCGCGGCTAAACGACCGTTATTGACGCACCGATCCTGTCTGCTGCTGTCGCATGCGGTTTAAGTCATCCAGCTGGGCCTGACCCCGCTCGGCATTTTCGTCGATTTCTGCCTGGGTGCGGCAGACCCGCACCGGGGTAATGCTCCCGGTCGGCATTTCACGATGACAGATCTTGCGCTCGGGCTTGTTCTTGTCGGCCTTTCCTGCCGCGGCGTCCTTGCCGCTCGGAGCGGAAGCGGAGACGGTTGCCGGTGCTGCACCGCCGGATTCGGCAGCCGCGAGCGGTTGAAAGCTCGCAAGGGCAGCCATCGCGGGCGCCAGCCCGAAGCGAATTTTCATAATGACGATTCCCCAATCTGCCGAGAATTTTCGGCTTGAAATCAGTTCAATAATCGCTGGCTACCCTTCCGTCGAGACGGATTCTGTCGCTCGAAGAGGGAGAAGTGGCCGCTCAAACGAAAAGGGCGACCCAGTCGGGTCGCCCTCTTGTGTTCCAAATTCCGGTGAATCAGCGCGAGTAGAACTCGACGACCAGGTTCGGTTCCATCGTGACTGGGTATGGCACTTCGTCGAGCGTCGGAATGCGCGACAGGGTGACCTTGTCGGTGCCGTCGGTCGCGACGTATTCGGGGATGTCGCGCTCGGGCAGGCCCTGCGCCTCGGCCACCAGCGCCATGTCCTTGGCCCTGTCGCCAAGGCTAATCACATCGCCCAGCGACACGCGGCGGCTGGCGATGTTGCACTTCACCCCGTTCACGCGAACGTGGCCGTGGCTGACGAGCTGGCGGGCGGAGAAGATCGTCGGCGCGAACTTGGCGCGGTAGACGACCATGTCGAGCCGGCGCTCGAGCAAGCCGATCAGATTCTGACCGGTGTCGCCCTTCATGCGGCTGGCTTCCTGGTAAGTCGCCTTGAACTGCTTCTCGGTGACGTCGCCGTAATAGCCTTTGAGCTTCTGCTTGGCGCGCAGCTGCAGGCCAAAGTCGCTCATCTTGCCCTTGCGGCGCTGGCCATGTTGGCCGGGGCCGTAGGAGCGGCGGTTTACGGGAGAATTCGGACGGCCCCAGATGTTCTCGCCCATCCGGCGGTCGAGTTTGTACTTGGCGCTTTTGCGCTTCGACATGTTGTCGATCCTTCAACTTGCTGTCGCTATCCCATTAATAGCGCTTCAACCCGGCATCGCACCGCTGGAGCTATTCTCCAGCGCGGCCACCGCTTCACCGGGGTACGGGGCCAATCGCGAACGGCGCGGGTAGACGTCACCACGCAGCAAGTCAATCGGGAAGGATCAGAGCCCGGCGGTGTTGTTGGCGCCATTGGCGCTGCCGCTGTCGCCTCCGAGATTCTCGGACCGGTTAAGGTTGTTGAGGTCCTTCCTGGTATTCGCCGCCATCTCATCCCATTGAGCTTGCGTCAGGCAGATCCGGCGTTTGGCTACCAGCGAGCCAGTCACGGTTTCCGTGCGGCAGACCTTCTTTTCCTGAACCGGCGCGGCCGTGCCGTTATCCTTGGCCTTTTCGTCGGCCAGCGCCGGCGCCGAAACAGCGACTGCAAGCGCGGCGGCCAGCAAAACCTTGAACGTCATTCCATCTCTCCTGACAATTCGGTCCATTTAGGGATCGGCAGGCGGTCGCTAACCTCGCCAAGTTCGCACCGGAAGTTAATCACTGCTGCAAAAAATGCAAACAGCGTACAAAACATTACAAAGATTAACGATCGAGGATTAGCGCTCGCGCCTGCCCAGCGCGCTCAGGACCCCTCGCAGTGTGCGCACTTCAAGGTGATTCCAGCCCGGCTTGGTCAGCACTCCGCGCAAGGTGCGCCGGTTCACCTCGGCTCTCCCCGGTGGCAGGAAATAGCCCTTGGGTCCGAGCAGTTCCTCGAAATGGGCAATCAGGCCCTCGAGCTCTTCCTGTGGTGCGGGCGGCAGCAGTTCTTCGAGCGGTGGTTGCGCAAGTGCGCGATGCTTGGACCACTCGTAAGCCACGAGGATCACCGCTTGGGCCAGGTTGAGCGATCCGAACTCCGGGTTGATCGGCACTGTCACGATGGCCCGCGCGAGCGCGACATCATCGGTCTCCAGCCCCGAACGCTCCGGTCCGAACAGGATCGCGCTGCGACCGGGCTGCCCGATAATCTCATTAGCCGCGGCTTCAGGGGTCAGGACCGGCTTGGTTACTCCGCGCTTCCTGACCGTACTGGCATATACATGCGCGCAATCCGCCACGGCGGCGGCCGTATCGTTGTAAACCTGTGCGTGGGCCAAGACAGCGTCCGCCCCGCTCGCGGCCGGACCTGCAGCGGGATTGGGCCACCCGTCGCGCGGAGCGACGAGACGCATCTCGGTGAGCCCGAAGTTGAGCATCGCGCGCGCCGCCTTGCCGATGTTCTCGCCGAGCTGCGGGCGGACAAGCACGATGACCGGCGGGTCAGCCTTCGCTGCCGGCATCGCGCACCGTACTGGCAAATTCCTCGAAATCGCGCGCCTCGCCGAAGTCGCGATAGACGCTGGCGAAGCGGATGTAGGCGACTGAATCGAGCTGGCGCAGGCCGTCCATCACCATCTCGCCGATCCGCGCCGAAGCGATCTCGCTTTCGCCGATCGTCTCGATCTGGCGCTGGATGCCCGAGACGAGCTGGTCGATCCGCTCCTGCTCTATCGCGCGCTTGCGGCAGGCGAGCGCCACCGATTGCTCGATCTTGCCGCGCTCGAACGGTTCGCGCTTGCCGTCGCTCTTGATCACGACGATCTCGCGCAGTTGGACACGCTCGAAGGTCGTGAAGCGGGCGCCGCAGCTTTCGCACTGGCGGCGGCGACGGATCGCCGTGTTGTCCTCGGTCGGGCGTGAATCCTTTACCTGACTGTCGTCATGCGCACAGAAGGGACACCGCATCGAAGGTCATCGCCTCAGGGGCGAACGCGCTTGTAAAGCATGAAACCCGCGCCGGCGAGGAGCCCGATTGGCCAGGTGATCACCGGAAGCACCCCAGCGGCAACCGCGCCGACGGCGGCGCCGATCAGCACTGGCTTGGTCGAAGGATGGTGCATCCCTTCCTTGGCCATGCCCATGATCTCTTCGCGCATGTCGTCGACCAAGTCGGGCTCGTCGTGGGGCTCGGTCATCGGCTTATCTCCCGGGATAAACGGGGAAGGCAGCGCACAGCTCGCCCACCCGGCGGCGGACGCTCTCTTCTATCTGAGCATCGCCCTCGTCGCCATTCTTCGCAAGTCCGTCGACGACTTCTGCAATCAGTCTGCCGATTTTACGGAACTCGGCGGGGCCGAATCCGCGGGTCGTGCCCGCCGGCGTTCCGAGGCGCACGCCCGAGGTGACGAAGGGGCTCTTCGTATCGAACGGGATGCCGTTCTTGTTGCAGGTGAGGTAGGCGCGATCGAGGCCCTTTTCGGCGGCCTTGCCGGTCACGTCATTCGGCGTGAGATCGACCAGCATCAGGTGATTGTCGGTTCCGCCCGAGACGATCCGCAGGCCCGATTCCTCAAGGCTCGCGGCGAGCGCCTTGGCGTTCTCTACCACGCTGGCGGCATAAGCCTTGAATTCGGGCCGGAGCGCTTCGCCGAACGCGACCGCCTTGGCGGCGATAACGTGGACGAGCGGGCCGCCCTGGAGGCCCGGGAACACCGCCATGTTGAGCGGTTTGCTAAGTTCCTCGTCATTCCACAGGATCACGCCCGAGCGCGGGCCGCGCAGGCTCTTGTGAGTGGTGGTCGTGACCACGTGCGCGTGGGGGAAGGGCGAGGGGTGCACGCCGCCGGCGACGAGGCCGGAAAAGTGCGACATGTCGGCCAGCAGGTAAGCGCCGACCTCGTCGGCGATCTCGCGGAACGCAGCGAAATCCCAATGGCGTGGGTAGGCGGTGGCGCCCGCGATGACCAGCTTGGGCTTGTGCTCATGCGCGAGGCGGCGGATCTCATCCATGTCGAGCCGCTGGTCCTCGCGCCGCACGCCATAGGGAACGGCGTTGAACCATTTGCCGCTCATGTTCACCGGTGAGCCGTGAGTCAGGTGCCCGCCTGCCGAGAGGTTGAGTCCCATGAAGGTGTCGCCGGGATTGAGCAGCGCGAAGAAGACCGCCTGGTTCATCTGGCTGCCCGAGTTGGGCTGGACGTTGGCGAATTCGCAGCCGAACAGCGCCTTGGCGCGTTCGATGGCGAGAGTCTCGACCACGTCGGCATATTCGCAGCCACCGTAGTAACGGCGTCCCGGGTAGCCCTCGGCATACTTGTTGGTAAACACCGATCCGGTCGCCTCGAGCACCGCCTTGCTGGCAATGTTCTCGCTGGCGATTAGCTCGATCCGGTCGCGCTGGCGGCCGAGCTCATTGCGCACGGCGGCAAACACCTCGGGGTCGGCTTCGGAAAGGCTGTCATGCCAGAAATGATTGAGCGCGTCGGTGAGATCGGGCTGCGGCGCGTTGGCGGTGGTCATGAAGTCAGGCGTCCTGCGGGGTCTTGGAGAGCTTGTCGACGCGGTGCGCATGGCGGCCGCCTTCGAATTCGGTGGTGAGGAAAGCGGTCACGCACGCGCGGGCCATCTCCGGCCCGATCAGCCGTGCGCCCATGGCGATCGCGTTGGCATCGTTGTGCGAGCGGCACAGCCTGGCCGAGAGCGGCTCGGACACCAGCGCGCAGCGGACTTTGGGGTTACGGTTCGCGGCGATGGAAATACCGATACCCGAGCCGCACAGCGCGATCCCGCGCTCGGCCGCGCCCGAGGCAATCGTCTCGGCCAGCTTGTAGCCGTAGTCGGGGTAGTCGACGCTTTCGGGGCCGTACGGGCCGAGATCGGCGACCTCGTGGCCTTGCTCGCCGAGCCACTGGACGAGGTCGGCTTTCATCTCGAGCGCCGCGTGGTCGGAGGCGATGGCGATCTTCATGGGCCGCACATAAGCACTCGGGAGCCGCGGTGCCACCGCAAATGGGCTTTGTCCCCGGCGAGGTCAGCTATAGGCGTGGGAATCGAAGGAGAGTCGGTCATGGACTATCGCTACCTCGGACGAAGCGCCCTCAAGGTCTCGCCGCTGTGCCTCGGCACGATGATGTTCGGCGGGGCGACCGACGAGCCGATCGCCAAGCGCATCCTCGACAAGGCGCGCGGGCAGGGGATCAACTTCCTCGACGCGGCCGACCTTTACAACGGCGGCGCGTGCGAGGAAGTCGTCGGCCGCTCAATCAAGGATAATCGCCACCACTGGGTCGTCGCGACAAAGTTCGGCTACAACAGCAGCGGAAAGCCGAACGAGGGCGGACAATCGCGCAAGTGGATATTCCAGGACGTTCACGACAGCCTGCGCCGCCTCGGTACCGACTTTATCGACGTGCTCTATTTTCATCGGTCGGAAAATGACGCCCCGTTCGAAGAGCCGCTGCGGGCGATCAAGGACCTGATGGCGCAAGGCAAGGTGCGCTACTACGGGGTGTCGAACTTCAAGGCCTGGCGGATCATGGAAGTCTGCCGCGTTGCCGACCAGCTCGGCATGGACCGGCCCGTCGTCAGCCAGCCGCTGTACAACATCGTCGACCGCCTGGCCGAAGTCGAGCAACTCTCCGCTGCCGGCCATTGCGGGATAGGCATCGCGCCATACAGCCCGCTCGCCCGCGGCGTCCTGAGCGGCAAGTACGATCCCGGCGCAGCGCCGCCGGTGGACTCCCGCGCCGGCCGCAACGACGTGCGCATCCTGCAGACGGAGTGGCGGTCGGAGTCGCTCGAGATCGCCCGCAAGGTCGCCGAACGCGCGAAGGCCAGGGGCCTGTCGACCGTCGCTTTCGCCATCGCTTGGGTGATGCGCAACCGCTTCGTCACAGCGCCGATCGTCGGCCCGCGGACCGAAGAGCAGTGGGACGCCTACGTTCCCGCAATCGAAGCAGCGCTTGATGCCGATGATGAGGCGTTTATCGATAGCCTCGTTCCGCCGGGCCACGCTTCGACACCAGGCTACACTGATCCTGCCTATCCGATCGAAGGCCGGCAAGTGCGCTAGGTGGCGCGCTCCAGCACTTTCGGCGCGGTTTCCGTCAATCCCAACGTGACCAGGCAGAACAGTACGGCGACCACCAGCAGGACCCACGGGATGACCCCAAGTCCGGCACGATCGGCAACCCATCCGACGGCTACCGGCATCAGGCCCGCGCCGAGCATTTCGCCGACCCCCGCGTTCAAGCCCATCGCCGTTCCTTTGAGATGCGGCGGGGCGGACTCGCCGGGAATGATCGCCATGATCAGCGCGCCTGTGCCAGCGCCACCCGCGCCCGTCAGCACGGTGCCTGCAAACAGCAACGGCAGCGAGCCGTGTGCAAAAGCCAGCAAAAGCACCCCGGCCATGGAAATGACGTATGCGCTGAAGATTACCGGTTTGCGGCCCACGCGATCCGACAGCATTGGCCCGATGAAGGCAAAGACCACCCCGGCCATGCCAACTCCCGTCATGATTACGCTCATGGTTCCGTTGCCAAGGCCGGCGACGTTGACGAGGTAGAGCGGACCAAAACCCAACAGGGTGGCGTACGAAGTCATATTGAGCGTCGCGAGAATCATCGAAAAGCGGATGTTGCGTACCCCCAGAAGCGGGCCGATCGCGCCCTTCGGCGTGTCGTCGGTGCGAGAGTGCGGCGGATTGCGGATAAAGAACCAGATCGCCGCGGCCATGATCAGCCCCGGAATGCCGGCAAACCAGAAGGCGTCGCGCCAGCCGTAGGCGGTGCCGATGCCGACGATGATCAACGGGCCCAGCAGGGGGATCGCCTGCAGGCCGATGGTCGAGGTCAGTCCCATCGCCAGCCCGCGCCGCTTAGCCGCCACCTCGCTGTTGACGATATGGAATGTCAGCGGCGGGAGCCCGCCTTCGGCCAGGCCCATCAGCGCGCGTGCGGCGAGAAGCGTCAGGAGCCCGACCGCCAGTCCCGAGCTGATCGAAGCGAGCGAGAAGATTACCGTTGCCACCACGAGCAGGAACTTGCTGCGTCCGGTCAAGTCGGCAGCACGCGTGAGGCCGAAGCTCGACAGGGACCACGTCACCGCGAGCACGCCGGTGATCAGGCCGATCTGGGTATTGTCGAGCTTGAACTCGGGCTGGATCATCGGCGCGAGCAAACCGAAGGCGGTGCGGTCGAGGAACACGACCCCCAGGTTCACGCCGAGCAAACCGACTAGCATCGCCTGGTAGCGAGAGCTGGTTAAACCACGCGATTGAGCTTGTGCTGCTACCGATGCCATTCGCCCTCTCCCCAGACGGCCCCACTCGAATGTCCAGCAGCCTAGCACGCTTGCGGCCCATGGCATCTGTTTATTGGCGGCGGGTCTCGACCGGAATTCACCGATGCGGCAAAGCAGCGGTGAGGGTCGGAGGTGGGTTGGCGAATACGTAGCGATCGGCGGACGTTCATACGGGCCACTGCGGCGTTATGGGCAGGGACGACGCTGCCGCTCGCTACTCAAGGGGCCGCGCTGGCGGGCGGTGATTGGCACGCGCTTGCCGAAGACGTGAAGGCCGAGATGGCCTGGGCCTGTGACAATTACCGAGAGCTTGCCTGGGGCAAGGACGAAATCAAGCCGGTCAGCGGTACATATTCCAGCTTTCCGTTGAAGGGTCATCATCTCGGTTTGAACCTGATCGAAGCGCTCGACACGCTGTGGTTGATGGGGCTGGACGATCGTTTCGTTGACGTCGATTTCGAGACCGGCAAGATAGTCTCGAGCGAGCAGGACGAACTCGCCTCGTTCTACGGCGGGCTGCTGGCGCAGGGCGGCGAACGCGAGCTCGGGGCCGACTACACCCAGAGCAGGATGAAGGTGCAGGATCGCTGCGGCATCCTCCCTGAAGCCTATGATTACGCCGCCGCGCTGCCGACCCAGAAAGGCAACGCGTTGCGCCCGGAGCTGGCGGACTCCGCCTTCACCATCTGGCTCCTCGACCGCAATCCGAGGTGGCGCGAACTCGGCCGCGCGCACTTTCGAAGCGATGAAGCGCTGGAACAAGGCCGCGCACGGCTACACCGACCTGGCCGACGTCACCGCCGATCCCAAGGTCGAGGCCGATCATTGCCCGGGTGACTGGTGGTCGGAGCAGATGAAGTATTATTACCTGCTGTTCGCCGATACACCGCGCTTCGACTACTCGAAGAATTACCTCTCGACCGAAGGCAACGTTCTGCGCGGCTTCAGGCGCTGATCGCCCGATCGGGCGGCAGGACGCGACCGAGGATCCGGTCGGCCGCCTTCTCGCCGATCATCATGCAGGCAAGATTGGGGTTGCCGCGGGGCAGAGAGGGCATGATCGAGGCATCGACCACTCGCAAGCCATCGATCCCGCGCACGCGCAGCTGGGCGTCGACGACGGCCTGAGCATCGGCGCCCATCCGGCATGAGCCTGCCGGATGCGCCCGGTGTGTCGCAGTCTTGCGGACATGCTCGGCTATGTCCGCGTCGGACTCGACATCGGCCCCGGGAAGGTTCTCCCGCGCGATCAGCTCGCGCAGCGGACTCTGCGCGTAGATGTCGCGGCTGAGGCGGATCGAGCGGACCATGCCCTCCATGTCCCCCGGTTCGCCAAATAGGTTGAGGAAGATCCGCGGCGGATCGCGCGGGTCGGCTGAACGCAACTTCACCCATCCCCGCGATTTCAGCGGCAAATAGCCTGTGCGGACCGACAGGCGGGACACAGGTCTGCGCTGGACTCCCGGAACCCACAGCCGCGCGTCGCCGCTCAGCGGCAGGCACATCATCTGCATGTCCGGCCGGTCGAGCCCCTCAGTCGAGCGGGCGAAGATGTTGGCGACCGTGCCGGTGTAGGCGAATGGGCCCTCCTTGCGCGCGAACCATCGCAAGGCGGCAAGAGCCGCGCGGTCGGCGCGCAGGTGGCGCGTTAGCCCTTCGTCGCCTTTGAGATCGAACTCGTTGATGACGACGGGGTGGTCGGCAAGGTCGCGGCCCACGCCGGGCAGATCATGGACCGGATCGATGCCGACGGCGCGCAATTCATCCGCCGAACCGATTCCCGACAGCAGCAGGGTCTGAGGCGAGCCATAGGCACCCGCCGAGAGGATGACCTCCTCATTGGCGATCACCGTGAGCAACTGGCCGCGCCGGACATACTGCACGCCGATCGCTCGGCCGCCGCGAACGACGATGCGCTGGACCAGCGCATCGGTCTCGATGGTCAGATTGGCGCGGTCCCTCGCCGGGTGAAGGTAAGCCCTTGCCGAGCTCACCCGGCGACCTTGGTAAACGGTCGATTCCATCCGCGAGATGCCGTCCTGCTCGGGCCCATTAGGATCGTCGCAATAGGGGATGCCGGCTGCGTGGGCGGCGGCGAGGAGCGGCTCCCACAGTAGTTCGAGCCCTTCCATCCGCGAAATGTGCACCGGGCCGTCGCCGCCATGGTACGGGCCTGCGCCGCGCCAGTGTGACTCCAGTCGCCTGAAATATGGCAGCACCTCAGCATGGCTCCAACCCGGCAGACCTCGCGCCGCCCACTCGTCGAAGTCGCGCCGGTTGCCGCGAATGGCGATCATGGCGTTTATGGAAGATGTGCCGCCAAGCGTGCGCCCGCGCGGTATGGCCAAGCGGCGGAAATTAAGGCCCGGCTCGGGCTCAGACTCGAATTGCCAGGTGCCGATACGCCCCAGCGCCACGCGCGGGAACGCCAGCGGCATCAGCTGCAGCGGATGCCGGTCGCCCGGCCCCGCTTCGAGCAACAGCACCGAAACGCTCGGGTCCTCGCTTAGCCGAGCGGCCACTACCGCGCCCGACGAGCCAGCGCCGATGACGATGAAATCGTAGCCTGCGGTCATCGGCGATGTTGCCGGGCGAACGTCAGCGCGCCGACCACACCGGCGCCAAACACCGCGCCTTCGATCGCGCCGGTGACGACCTGGCTCACGGGGCCGAACTTTCGCTCGCCAAGGAGACGAGCGATCGAGCCTATGTGGACGTGCGAATCCGGGAATTCCCGCGCGAGTAAGTCGAGGCTGCCGCCTAGCAAGTGACCGCCGAGCACGGGAACCAGTGCGCCGGCAAGTCCACCGGTCAGGCCGCCGTAGAGGACGCTACGGCTGATCCGCGTGGTGTCGCGCGCAAGCCAAGCCCCGAGGCCCAACGCCGCGCCCAGCAGCGTTCCCTCGGGCGCACCCGTCATGTTCGCCGGCGCATGGCCGAACAACAAGTTGAACGCGTCGATTCCGAGTAACTTCGCCAATCCGCCGACAACGATTCCGCCGACCATTCCGCCGAACGCTGGCCACTGCCATTTTGAACTGGGCACGAAGGCCGCGCCGGCGATTCCGAACCCGACACCCGCGCCGCCGATCAGGCCGAGCCCGCAAGTCAGCGCCATTAGCACCAGCAACAAGGTTGTTGCACCCATTGGCTGGGCTGTTGCCGCGAACGCATAAAGCAAGCCACCCATCAAGCCGGCCAGACCGCCGCCGACCGCTGCGGCCGCGCCAGTCAACCAGAAGGCTTGCCAACGGCTGGATACTGTCGGCAGGCCGTATTCGGGCGCCGGGTCGATCCGCTCGACCGCCGCGATGAAGCGATAGCCGTGCTTGGGTACCGTTTCGATAAATCGCGGGCTCAACGCGTCGTCACCGAGCTGGCGACGCAGGGTCTTGATGCATTGCGTCAGCGCTTCGTCGGTGACCGGCACTCCGCGCCAGACCTCTTCCATGAAGCGGTCTTTCGAAACCAGCTTTCCCTGCTCGCTGAGCAGGAGCGCCAGCGCGTCGAAATAGCGGCTGCTCAGCTCGACCGGTTCGCCCGCTCGGCGCAGCCGCCGGTCGCCGTGGTCGAGCGCGAAATTCTCGAAGGCGAAGATCCCTGGAACCATGTCAGCGAATTCTCAGCACTTGCACATGGCTCTGCTCGCTCCCGGGTGCAGGGGTAAGCCCGCATCGCACAAAGAGGCAAGAGCATGTAGGCCTTGGCTCACCGATATCGACACGCCGGGCGCTTCGCGCTGGACCGTTGGGATAAGGGTTCTAGCCGCGCGGCTTCCTGTCCGAATAGGTCTTTGGCGGGCGGTTCGCGTTTCCGGGATGCTTGCCCTTGGGCGGGCCCTTGCGGTGGACCTTTGCCTTGCCGCGAGGCGGGCCGTCGCCGTGGCCTCGCCCGGGCGCGCCATCGCGGCGGTTTTGCCGCGCCGTATCGCGCGGGCCGCTTTCCGATGGTTCGATTAGCAGGCTTTCCTCGCCCGCCGCTAGTTCGGCGGCCGCAGTTCGTTTCAGCGCATCGGCAAACTTGCCCGAGATGGGGCGCGGGATCTGGACGAATGATTCTTCGGGCCCGATGCGAATCGCGCCGATCTCGTTGCGGGTGATATGCCCGCGGCGGCAGAGGATCGGCAGAATCCAGCGTGGATCGGCGTTCTGTTTCCGACCAATGGCCAGCCGGAACCACACGGTGTCTTCGAAGCCCGGCCGGTGGCGTTCCTTCTGCGCTGCTTCGCGCGCCGCGGGCGTGTTCGGGATCAGCTCTTCCGGCTGCGGCATCGCGGCGCGGTGGGCGTGGACCAGCGCGGCGGCGATGTCTTCAGGACTCTGCTCGGCCATCAGGAGCGACGCCAGCTCGCGGTCTTCGTCGTCGAACTCGACGGCTTCCAGCAGGTTCGCCAGCAGCCGGCCGCGATCCTGCGCGCGAATGGCCTCGGGCGTCGGCGCGTCGATCCATTCGGCCTCGATCCGCGCGTCGCGGAGCATCGATTCGACGCGGCGCCGGCGCGGGTAGGGCACAACGATGACGGCGGTGCCCTTCTTGCCCGCCCGACCAGTCCGGCCCGAGCGGTGCTGCAGTACCTCGGCGTCGCGCGGAATTTCGACGTGGATCACCAGGCTCAGGCTCGGCAAGTCGATGCCGCGCGCGGCGACGTCGGTGGCCACGCAGACCCGCGCGCGCCGGTCGCGCAGCGCCTGCATCGCCTGGTTGCGTTCCGCCTGCGAATGCTCGCCCGATAAAGCGACAACCCCGAAGCCGCGCTCCTGCAAGGTGGCGTGCAAGTGGCGCACATTGTCGCGCGTGGCGCAGAACAGCATCGCCGTTTCCGCTTCGTGGAAGCGCAACAGGTTCACCACGGCATTTTCGATTTCCGACGGCGAGACGGTTACCGCCTGGTAGGCGATATCGCCGTGTCCGCGATCGTCGCCAACGGTGGAGATACGCTGAGCATCGCGCTGGTAGCGCTTGGCCAGCGTGACGATCGGGCGCGGCAGGGTCGCCGAGAACAGCAATGTACGGCGGCCGTCTGGCGTCGCGTCGAGGATTTCCTCGAGCTCTTCGCGAAAGCCCATGTCGAGCATCTCGTCGGCCTCGTCGAGGACCACGGCCTTGAGCGCCGAGAGGTCGAGCGTGCCGCGTTCGAGATGGTCGCGCAGGCGGCCCGGTGTGCCGACGACGATGTGCGTGCCATAGCCGAGGCTGCGCCGTTCCTTCGATGCATCCATCCCGCCGACGCAAGTCGTGATCCGCGCCCCGGCACCGGAATAGAGCCAGATGAGCTCGCGGCTGACTTGCAACGCCAGCTCACGTGTCGGCGCGACGACAAGCGCGAGCGGTTTGGCCGCCGGTGACGTGACCCCGCTGTCGTTAAGCAGTTCGCTCGCCATGGCGAGGCCAAAGGCGACGGTCTTGCCGGAACCCGTCTGTGCCGAGACGATCAGGTCCCGTCCGGCGGCTTCGGGCTGAAGCACCGCGGCCTGGACCGGCGTGAGTTCGGTGTAGCCACGGCCCGAAAGCGCGGCGGAAAGGTGGGGAGGAAGGCTGGAGAAAGGCATAGCGCTCGGTTCTGGGTTGCCGGCGCACAATTGCGGCGGGGCAAGGAAATAGACTGATGGCCGGCACCCGCAGAGGCGGGCGGGCAAGCGATCAAGCGAAAACACTTTGACGAGCCGCGGCCCGCCGGGATTACTGGTCGAGGAAGCTGCGCATCTTGCGGCTGCGGCTCGGGTGCTTGAGCTTCCTCAGCGCCTTGGCTTCGATCTGGCGGATACGCTCGCGGGTGACCGAGAATTGCTGGCCGACTTCCTCGAGCGTGTGATCGGTGTTCATGCCGATGCCGAAGCGCATGCGCAGCACCCGCTCCTCGCGCGGGGTCAGGCTGGCGAGGACCCGGGTAACCGTTTCCTTGAGGTTTGCCTGGATCGCAGCGTCGACTGGAATGACCGCGTTCTTGTCCTCGATGAAATCGCCCAGGTGGCTGTCTTCCTCGTCGCCGATAGGCGTCTCGAGGCTGATCGGCTCTTTGGCGATCTTCATCACCTTGCGGACCTTCTCGAGCGGCATCGATAGGCGCTCGGCCATCTCCTCGGGCGTGGGCTCGCGGCCCTGCTCGTGGAGGAACTGGCGGCTGGTGCGCACGAGCTTGTTGATCGTCTCGATCATGTGCACCGGGATGCGAATCGTGCGCGCCTGGTCGGCAATTGAGCGGGTGATCGCCTGGCGGATCCACCAGGTCGCGTAAGTGCTGAACTTGTAGCCGCGGCGGTACTCGAACTTGTCGACTGCCTTCATCAGGCCGATGTTGCCCTCCTGGATCAGGTCGAGGAACTGCAGCCCGCGGTTGGTGTATTTCTTGGCGATCGAGATAACGAGGCGCAGGTTTGCCTCGACCATTTCCTTCTTGGCGATTCGCGCCTCGCGCTCACCCTTCTGGACCATGTTCACGATCCGGCGGAACTCGGTCAGGCTCATGCCGGTGGCAGCGGCGATATCGGCTATCTCGGCACGGATACGCTCGACCGCTTCGGCTTCCTTCTCGACGAAGGCTGCCCACTTCTTGTCCTTGCTCGCCATGCCGGCGAGCCATTCCTCGTCGAGCTCGTGGCCCACGTATTCGGCGAGGAAATCGCCGCGCTTGATCTTGTGGCGTTCGGCCAGGCGCAGCATCTGCCCGCCGAGGGCGGTCAGGCGGCGGTTGAAGGCATAAAGGTTGTCGACCAGGTATTCGATCTTGGTTGCGTGGAACTGGACGCTCTCGACTTCGGCGGTGAGCTCTTCGCGCAGCGCTTCGTATTTTTTCTCTTTGGCGGCGGGAAAATCGTCGCCCCGGCCGAGAGTGTCGACGCGCTCGCCCTGGAGCTTCTCGAACTTCTTGAACAGCTGGGTGATGCGCGCGAAGCGCTCGAGCGCCTCGGGCTTGAGCGCGGCTTCCATCTGCGCGAGGGACAGGGTGTTGTCTTCCTCGTCGTCCTCTTCTTGACGGCGCGGGCGGGGCTCGCCGTCCTCGTCCTCGTCGGCGTCGGCCTCTTCTTCTTCCTCGACCTCTTCTTCTTCCTTGTAGGTCGGGCCGGCGGTTTCCTCGGAGATCTCGCCGCTGTCGTCTTCGTTCTCCTCCTCCATCTTCTCGACGGGCGGCTCCTTCGAGAGCATGGCGTCGAGGTCGAGGATTTCGCGCAACTGCATCTCGCCGTTGTTGAGCGCTTCGGACCACATGATGATTGCGTGGAAGGTGATTGGGCTTTCGCACAGGCCCATGATCATCGTGTCGCGGCCCGCCTCGATGCGCTTGGCGATGGCGATCTCGCCCTCGCGGCTGAGCAGCTCGACCGCGCCCATCTCGCGCAGGTACATCCGCACCGGGTCGTCGGTGCGCTCGGTGGTGGCGGCTTTCTTCTTTTCGGGAACGTGCTGCTGTTCTTCGCTGTCTTCGTCATCCGACGCGGCGATTTCCTCCGGCCCGTCGCCGTCCTCGCCGTCTTCCTCGGAGGCGTCCTCGTCGCTCTCGACGATGTTGACGCCCATCTCCGAGATCGCCGACATGACGTCCTCGATCTGTTCGGACGAAAGCTCGTCCTGCGGCAGCGCCGCGTTGAGCTCGTCGTAAGTCAGGTAGCCCTTGCGCTTGCCCTTCGCGACGAGCTTCTTGATCGTCGCTTCGTTGAGATCGATCAGGGGGGCGTCGTCATTGCCGCTGCCGTTGGTGGTGTTGTCGTCCGGCGCCATCGCTGTGCTTATTCCGTTTCCTGTTCGCGGGCATCTGCAGGAGAGCCCGTGTCATTGTATTCCAACGCCGGTCCGGCCGCGCGTTTCCGGGCCATCTGCCCGAGTCGCACCTCGATTTCCAGCTTTCGTTTGCGCAGCCGCTGCTGCTCGGCGAAAGCGCCTTCCGGATCGGCGTCAAAGCGCGCCGTCGCCTCGGCAATCGCCGCCTCGAGCGCCGGCCGTTCGACCAGCAAGGTAACCGCTTCGGCCAGGTCTTCGCGCGCTTCTTGCGGATCGGTGCCTTCTGCGAGGAAGGAAAAATGGGTGCTGTCCGGCGGCGTTACGATGGCCTTGAGCGCAGATATGGGGCCTTTGCCGCCTGCTTCAAGCGCCTCGGATGCGTCGAGTAGGGCGTCGATCGCCCGGGCGGTTTTCCCGGCAGCGCTGGCCAGGCGGGCGAGCGCTTCGGCATGGCGGGCGATTTCCTCCGGATGGCGGGCGAGGCCGGCGAGCACGGCTTGCGTCAGGTGATCGCGCGCGCCGCTGCGCAGGCGGCGCAACTCGCCGGTGTCGCTGGGGGCGGTCGAGCGCTTGTCTGACAGCTTTGCGCGCCAGTCCTTGCGAGGCACGAATTCGCGCTTGGGGAAAGCGAAGGCGGAGAACCGGTCGCCCAAGTCGCGCCGGTAAAGCGCGCGGATCTCAGGATGCTGGATGCTGTCGGCATGGGCCATAAGCCGTTCCTTGAGCCCGGCCTTGTCCTCGGGTGAGCGCAGCGGCAGCGCGTTGCTTTCGTGACGCCACAGCGTCTCGAGCAGGCTTTGCGGCTCGGCCAGAAGCCGGTCCATGCCCGCGCGCCCGTCCTTGCGGATCAGATCATCGGGATCGAGGCCGGCGGGCATGAGCAGGAAGTTGAGCGAGTGACCCGGACGGAGAAGCGGCAAAGCGCGCACGGCGGCGCGCATGGCAGCGCGCTGTCCCGCCGCGTCGCCATCGAAGCACAGGATCGGCACGTCGGCGAGGCGCCAAAGCAGCTCGATTTGCCGCTCGGTCAGCGCGGTGCCCATCGGCGCGACGGCCTCCTCGATTCCCGCCGCGGCGAGCGCGATCACGTCCATGTAGCCTTCGACCACCACGATCCGGCCGCTCTTGCGCGAGGCCGGGCCGGCCCGGTGCAGGTTGTACAGCGTTCGTCCCTTGTCGAATAAGGGAGTATCAGGAGAATTCAAGTACTTGGGCGCATCTATTTTGCCGCTTTCTAGGATGCGTCCGCCAAAAGCAATGACCCTCCCTCGGGCGTCATGGATGGGCAACATCAGTCGTCCGCGAAAGCGATCGTACGGTTCTTTCTCGTCGACCGAGATCAACAGGCCGGCCTCGACCAGCATCGGTTCCGGATACTGCGATAGCGCCTTCTTGAGCGCGTTGCGCCCCTCGGGCGCATAGCCGAACCCGAAGCGCTCGATCGTATGGCCGTCGAAGCGCCGTGAAGTCAGATATTCGCGGGCCTTTCGACCTTCATCGCCCAAAAGGTTGTTTTTGAACCATTCCTGCGCCGACGCCATGACGTCATGTAACCCTGCGCGGCGTTCCGCTTGCTCGGCATCGCGCGGATCGGCGCGGGGAACTTCCATGCCGGCTTCCGACGCCAGTTCCTTCACCGCATCCATGAACGCAAGGCCGCGCTGGTCGGTCATCCAGCGGATGACGTCACCATGCGCGCCGCAGCCGAAGCAATGGTAGAAGCCCTTCTCGTCGTTGACGGTGAAGCTCGGCGTCTTTTCGTTGTGGAACGGGCAGCAGGCTTTCCACTCGCGCCCGGCCTTCTGCAGCTTGGTCGTGCGCATGATTACGCTCGACAGCGTCACCCGCGCGCGCAGTTCGTCCAGCCATTGGGGGGTGAGGGCCATGGTCGCAGTGTAAGCCGGATGGCCGTGCCGCTCAAACCCGCGTTCGGGCGAATTCAGGTGAGAAAGACGGCAAAACCTGTATCCGCGTACCAGGGGTCGCCCCCGAGGGGAGACCGACCCATGCTCCGATCCACATTTCTTGCAACCGCCGCACTCTGCACCCTGCTTGGCGCATGCCAACTCGGCTCAACGCCTCCGACCGCTGAGGCCACTCAGGCCCCGGTGACCGAAGGCGAGGCGGGGAAAGCCTTCGATGCGACAATCGCGGTGTGGCAGTCGATGGATGCGGCCAAGATCAAGGCCTTGTACGCGCCAGACGTGGCCGGCTTCGACTTCGTCGGGCCGCTGGTCACCGATCGCGCGACATGGGACAAGAACCAGGACGCTTTTGCCGCGGCCAAGATCGACAAGCTCGTTATCAAGGCCAAGAAGATCCAGCTCCTCGGCCCGGATGCATTTGTCGTCAGCTCCTACGGCGACGACACGAGCTCGAGCGCGAAGAGCAGCGCCACTTTCCGCTGCACCGACGTTTACAAGCGCGATGCGGGCGGCAGCTGGCTGGTCGTCAACGAGAACTGCTCGTCAGCGCCGCACGCCGGTTGAGTCTAGCGCATCTGCCCCCTTTACCCTCGCAGGGAAGGGGCCGCTGCCGATCGCCACGCTGCCGTCGGTTTCGACCAGGTAGGCGTCGGTCGAGCCGGCGGGCGGAAGCATCGATTGCCAGTAGAAGGTGATCGGCTCGCCGGCCTTCCACCCATCGCCGCCGATTACCCGCCAGACGAGCGCGCCGTTGTCGGCCGCTACGTCGATCTGCCCGTTCGGCCCGAGCGCGGTGGCGGCCTGGGTGTTGTCATAACCGACGCGGTTGGCGAAGCCCCCCACGGCGCGCGCGGTGCGGAACAGCGTGGCGCTGGTCACGCCGCGGCCCGGCGTGACGACGTGGACGTAAGTGTAAACCGTGTCGCCGGGCAGCGAACTCGGATCGCAATTGGTCACACCGTCCGTGCAGGCGACATGGCTCGACACTTCGGCGAGCGTTTGTCCGTCGGAAACGAATCGGCCTTTCGCGTCCGACCCGACAACCTTTGCGCCCAGGGTGAGTGAGGCAAAGTCCGCTGGAACGAGCGTGCGCGGCTTGTCAGGCGTCCGCGCGACCGCGGGCGTCACCGCCGCCGACGAGGTAGGTGAGGGCGCTTCCGCTCCCTTCGAGCACGCCGCGAGCAACAACAGGGCCAAGGCGGCGTGAAGCCTCACTGCAGCGCGTCCTTCACCCAGCCGCTCGCGCGGCCCATGTCGAGCACCGTGCCGTGCCGCGCCTTCAGCTCCGCCATCACCTTGCCCATGTCCTTCAGGCTGCTCGCCCCGAGTTCGCCCTTGATCGCCTCGATCGCGGCTTTCGTCTCCGTCTCGTCCATCTGGCGGGGCAGGAATTCCTCGATCACCGCCAGTTCGCTGCGCTCGATCGCGGCGAGTTCGTCGCGCCCGCCTTTGTCGAACATCTCGATCGATTCGCGGCGCTGCTTGGCCATCTTCTGCAACGTGTCGATGATCAGAGCGTCGTCGTCGATTTCTTTGGACGACGTGCGCTGCTCGATGTCGCGGTCCTTGACCTTGGCCAGGATCAGCCGGACCGCGGCGAGCCGTTCCTTCTCGCCGGCCTTCATCGCCGAAATCTGCGCCTGTTTCAGGTCGTCACGGAGCATCGATGGATCTTTCTGTTTGAATGCGGGGCGTCACGGTCCAAATAGCGGGCAAAATCGGCCTTGGACAGGTTGACGCATGGCCGACCGGCGGTTAGCGGCCACGACTTAGCACGCATCGCCGGAAAACTGTTATCGGAGCGCCCCATACGATGGCCGACCCCGCATCTTCGCTTGCGCCACCCAAGGGTGCGACCGGAGTCATCGTCTTCGCGGATGGAACGGTGGTCTGGGGCAAGGGATTCGGCCACGTCGGCAGCGCGGTGGGCGAGGTGTGCTTCAACACCGCGATGACCGGTTACCAGGAAGTGATGACCGACCCGAGCTACGCCGGGCAGATCGTCACATTCACCTTCCCGCACATCGGCAACGTCGGCACGAACCCCGAGGATATCGAGTCGGAAGTCGAAGGCGCAGTCGGCTGCATCGTCCGCGAGGATGTGACCGATCCGAGCAATTTCCGCTCCGACCGCAGCTTCGGCGATTGGCTGAAGGGCCACCTCAAGATCGGCATCGCCGGCGTCGACACCCGCGCGCTGACGCGACGCATCCGCCTCAAGGGCGCGCCCAACGCGGTGATCGCGCACGATCCCAAGGGCAAGTTCAACATTCCCGCGCTGCTCAAGCGGGCGAAGGAATGGCCCGGGCTCGAAGGGATGGACCTCGCCCAGCGCGTCTCCCGCGAGAAGCATCATGGCTGGGAAGGCGGGCCGTGGCGGCTCGGCCAGGGGTATGGCCGCGCGCCGCGCGACAAGCGGCCCCACGTCGTCGCGGTCGATTACGGCAGCAAGGACAATATCTTCCGCAACCTCGTGAAGGCGGGTGCGAGCGTGACCGTGGTGCCCGCCAAGACTTCATACGACCAGATCATGGCGCTCAAGCCCGACGGCGTGTTCCTCTCGAACGGCCCGGGCGATCCGGCGGCGACCGGCGAATATGCCGTGCCGATGATCAAGGCGCTGCTCGACAAGGACGTGCCGGTGTTCGGCATCTGCCTCGGCCATCAGATGCTCGGCCTCGCCGCCGGAGCCAAGACCAGCAAGATGCACCAGGGCCACCGAGGCGCCAACCACCCGGTCAAGCGCCTGGCCGACGGCGTGGTCGAGATCACCAGCATGAACCACGGCTTCGCGATCGATAACGCGACCCTCCCGGAGGGCGTCGAGGAAACCCACGTCAGCCTGTTCGACGGCTCGAATTGCGGGATCGCGATCAAGGGCAAGAAAGCGTTCGGCGTGCAATACCACCCCGAAGCAAGCCCCGGGCCGCAGGATAGCTTCTACCTGTTCGAGAAGTTCGTGGGGATGTTGGAGAAGGAGGGCGCTTGATGGCGATTGTGCGAGGCTTTGAGCCACGGGAATTAGACCGTTCTTCGACGCATTCCGAAGGCGAGGCGACGATTTTTACCGTCGAGGCGGACGGAGAAAGGTTCATTCAGATCGATACTTACGGTTCTGCAGATCGCGCAATGCCGGGAAAGGTCTCTCAGCGCCTGAGACTTTCCAAAGATGCTTTCGATCAGTTGATGAAAGTCGGTTCGAAGCACTTCTGATGATCAGTAAAGCCATCATCCGCTTGTTCCTCGCGACTGTGGCGACAATGGGTATTGCTGGGTCAGCAATGGCGCAGAAGCCCGTGTGGACTGTCGTCCCGCCAGCAAACGGCTCCGCCTCGATGACGCGCACGCTCGAGAACGTCACGCTGGCTTACAAGCGAACGCCGGATGATGACGACCGCTTACACATCACCGTCGGCGATTGCGGCGACAGTCCGTGGGAGATGGACGAGAGCCTTAATGGCGTGACCGCCAAGGGCCTGCGCGATACGGTGGCCGAGGCAATCTACAACGCCAAGCTCAACTGCAAGCTCGCCGAGGGCGTCGAGGATCGGCTGATGGCCGGCTTCGACGAGGCGTTTGCCAAGGTGAAGCCGTTTCTTCCGCCGCACCGGGCGACGGTGGGCGGGTGGCAACTGACCGACAAGGGCAGCATGCCGGGCGACGACAGGGAGCGCACGGTGACGGTGACCAAGAAGCTGGCGACCGTCTCGATGACCTATCGGCCCGGCGAAAACGGCGAAGAGGCCAGAACTCAGATCGAATTCACCCCCTGCAACGGCAGCAGCAACGGCAGCGGCTTCGATTTCGGCAATCCACCGGAGGACCACCTGAAGGTGATCACCGAACAGGTCACCGAAGCCTATTCCGACTTCGCCAAGGAGTGCAAAACCGCGCCTGAATCCCAGGCCGTGCTGATGCAGGACTTCCCCGAAGCCCTGAAGGCCGTCGAACAGTGGATGCACGAAAAGCCGTTCATCAATCCGCCTGACAATTCCTCGAAGAAATAGAGACCTGATGCCCAAGCGTACCGACATTTCCTCGATCCTCGTCATCGGCGCCGGCCCGATCATCATCGGCCAGGCGTGCGAGTTCGATTATTCGGGCACGCAGGCGATCAAGGCGCTCAAGGAGGAGGGTTACCGCGTCGTCCTGGTCAATTCGAACCCGGCGACGATCATGACCGATCCCGAGTTCGCTGACGCCACCTACGTCGAGCCGATCACGCCCGAGATCGTCGCCAAGATCATCGCCAAGGAGCGCCCCGACGCGCTGCTGCCGACGATGGGCGGGCAGACTGCGCTGAACTGCGCGCTGGCGCTGTTCAACGACGGCACGCTGGCGAAGTACGGCGTGCAGATGATCGGCGCCGATGCCGATGCGATCGACAAGGCCGAGGACCGTCAGCGCTTCCGCGAGGCGATGGACAAGATCGGGCTCGAAAGTGCCCGCAGCGGGGTCGCCCACAGCGTCGACGAGGCGCTCGCGGTGCTGCAGCACACGGGACTGCCGGCGATCATCCGACCGAGCTTCACCCTCGGCGGCACCGGCGGCGGCATCGCCTACAACAAGGCCGAGTTCGAGGCGGTCGTGCGTACGGGGCTCGACGCGAGCCCGACGAACGAAGTGCTGATCGAGGAAAGCCTGCTCGGGTGGAAAGAATTCGAGATGGAGGTCGTGCGCGACAAGCACGACAACGCCATCATCATCTGTTCGATCGAGAACGTCGACCCGATGGGCGTCCACACCGGCGATTCGATCACCGTCGCCCCTGCGCTGACGCTGACCGACAAGGAATACCAGATCATGCGCAGCGCGAGCATCGCGGTGCTGCGCGAGATCGGGGTCGAGACCGGCGGGTCGAACGTCCAGTTCGCGGTCAATCCGAAGGACGGGCGGCTGATCGTCATCGAGATGAACCCCCGCGTGTCGCGTAGCTCCGCCCTGGCCTCCAAGGCGACAGGCTTCCCGATCGCCCGCGTCGCCGCCAAGCTGGCGGTCGGCTACACGCTCGACGAGATCACCAACGAGATCACCGGCGCGACACCGGCTGCGTTCGAGCCGACGATCGATTACGTCGTCACCAAGATCCCGCGCTTTGCGTTCGAGAAGTTCAAGGGCACCAAGGCCGAGCTGTCCACCGCCATGAAGTCGGTCGGCGAGGTCATGGCGATCGGCCGCAACTTCAAGGAAAGCCTGCAGAAGGCGCTGCGCGGGCTCGAGACCGGGCTCGACGGCTTTAACCGTATGCTCGCGCTCGAAGGCGTGAGCCGCGACGAGATGACCGCGGCGCTCTCCAAGCAGACGCCCGACCGTATCCTCATCATCGGCCAGGCCTTCCGCGAGAGCTTCACGGTCGAAGAGATCAACGCGATCACCCACTACGATCCGTGGTTCCTGCGGCACATCGAGGAGATCATCTACGAAGAAGCGATGATCGGGCAGAACGGCCTGCCCAACGATGCCGACGGGCTGCGGCGGCTCAAGGCGATGGGCTTCTCCGACAAGCGCCTCGCCACGCTGGCGGTGCGCTCGGTCGGCGTCGCCGGCGGCCTCGCGGAGACGCAGGCGAAGCGCTCCGGGCTGCTGCACGACACTCTGCGGGCGATGGCCGGCGCAACCAGCGAGGAAGAAGTGCGCGAGCTGCGCCAGCGCCTCGGCGTGCTGCCGGTCTACAAGCGCATCGACAGCTGCGCCGCCGAGTTCGAGGCGGTCACTCCCTACATGTACTCGACTTACGAGGCGCCGAGCTTCGGCGAGCCTGAGAACGAGGCGTGGCCGAGCGACCGCAAGAAGATCGTCATTCTCGGCGGCGGGCCCAACCGCATCGGGCAGGGCATCGAGTTCGACTATTGCTGCGTCCATGCCTGCTTCGCGCTGAGCGAGGCCGGCTACGAGACAATCATGGTCAACTGCAACCCGGAGACGGTGAGCACCGACTACGACACGTCCGACCGGCTCTATTTCGAGCCGCTGACCGCGGAAGACGTGCTCGAAATCCTTCGCGTCGAGCATTCGCGCGGCGAGCTCGTCGGCGTGATCGTGCAATTCGGCGGGCAGACGCCGCTCAAGCTCGCCCAGGCGCTCGAGGATGCCGGGATTCCCATCCTCGGCACCTCTCCCGACGCGATCGACCTCGCCGAAGACCGCGAACGCTTCGCCAAGCTGGTCAACAAGCTCAATTTGAAGCAGCCAATGAACGGCATCGCCAAGAGCCGCGACGAGGCCGCCGCGGTGGCGGCGCGGATCGGTTATCCGGTCTTGCTACGGCCGAGCTACGTGCTTGGCGGGCGGGCGATGGAGATCGTCGATTCCGAAGCCCAGCTCGACGATTACATCGCCACCGCGGTCAACGTCTCGGGCGACAGCCCTGTGCTGGTTGACCAGTACCTGCGCGACGCCATCGAATGCGACGTCGACGCACTGTGCGATGGCGAGCAGGTGGTTATTGCGGGCGTGATGCAGCACATCGAGGAAGCGGGCGTCCATTCGGGCGACAGCGCCGCGACCTTGCCGCCCTATAGCTTACCAGATTCGATCGTCGCCGAGATGGAGCGCCAGGCGGCGCAACTGGCGATGGCGCTCGGCGTGCGTGGGCTGATGAACGTGCAGTTCGCGGTCAAGGAAGGCGAAGTCTACCTGATCGAGGTCAACCCCCGCGCGAGCCGCACGGTGCCGTTCGTCGCCAAGGCGATCGGCGTGCCCATCGCCAAGATCGCCGCGCGCGTAATGGCGGGAGAGAAGCTCGCCGACCTGCCGCCGGTAAACTGGCGGATCGATTACATGACGGTGAAGGAAGCCGTGTTCCCGTTCAGCCGCTTCCCCGGTGCCGACCCTGTGCTTACACCGGAGATGAAATCCACCGGCGAAGTCATGGGAATCGATCGCGATTTTCCGACCGCCTACATAAAGTCACAGCTCGGCGAGGGCACCGTCTTGCCCGAGAAGGGCGTACTGTTCGTCTCGGTCAAGGACAGCGACAAGCCGCAGATCCTCGAAGCGGTGCGCCAGCTCATCGCGCAGGGTTTCAAGGTCATCGCGACCGGGGGGACCCAGACTTACCTCACCGAAGCCGGCCTGCCGGTCGAACGGGTCAACAAGGTGGCTGAGGGACGCCCGCATATCGTCGACAAGATCGTCGATGGCGAGGTCGACCTGATCTTCAACACGACTGAGGGCTGGCAGAGCCACAAGGACAGTCAGTCGATCCGCGCATCGGCGCTCGGCGCGAAGGTGCCGTACTACACCACGGCGACGGCATCGGCAGCTGCGGCGCTGGCCATAACATCGGTTAAGGTGAGCGAACTTGAAGTGCGCTCGCTGCAAGACTATTATAGCTGAACCGATTTTCCCGACATTCCGTCCCTGCCGCCGCCAAAACAGAGCGGGGAGGGCGGTTTTGACGGACCACAGAGATGACAGGGACCGAGTATGGAAAAGGTGCCGATGCTGGCGGAAGGCTATGAAAAGCTGACCGCGGAGCTCAAAATTCTCCGGGCCGAGCGGCCCAAGATCGTCGATGCGATCGAGGAAGCGCGGGCGCACGGCGATCTCTCGGAGAACGCCGAATACCACGCCGCCAAGGAACGCCAGGGCCAGGTCGAGGCGCAGATCGCCGACCTCGAAGACAAGGTCAGCCGCGCGCAGATCATCGACCCGACCTCGCTTTCGGGCGACCGTATCGTGTTCGGAGCGACCGTCACTGTGCGCGACGACGACGACAAGCCGCAGCGCTACCAGATCGTGGGACAGCCGGAAGCCGACGTCAGGGTGGGACGGATTTCGTACGATTCGCCGATGGGCCGAGCGCTGATCGGCAAGTCGGTTGGCGATGAGGTCGAAGTGACCGTCCCCGCGGGTGACCGGTGCTACCTCGTCGACAAGATCGAATTCCTCTGACGGCTACTTCCCGGGTAGCTCGGGTTCGAGCAGCCGGTGCAAGTGGACGATGACGTATTTCATCTCGGCATCGTCGACCGTGCCTTGCGCCTTGCCGCGCCAGGCTTCCTCGGCCGCGGCATAGTTCGGGAAGACGCCGACCAGGTCGATCTCTTCGAGATTCTGGAACTCGCAGCCCTGCGGGTCAACCACTCGGCCGCCCATCACCAAATGCAGAAGCTGTTTTGCCATCGGTTGCCCACCTTTCGCCACGCGTAATCGAACGGGCGACCCTTTAGGGGATCGCCCGTTCGCTGCAAGGCCAAGTCAGGTTAATTGAGGCGGTCGCGCAACGTCCGAGCGAAAGATTTACCGGTGTCGCGTGCACTCGCGCCAGCGTTGGCGACGTAGTCGGCCGCGTCCTCGCTCCAGCTGCCGAGTTTCTCCGCACCGGCTTCGCGTACTCCGCTTGTGGCTTCCATCGCGCTTTGGGCGTAAGCGACGGCCAGTTCGGTCGCGAGCGCGGCCAGCCCTGCGGCACTCTTGCCGAGCTTCTTGCCCGCCTTGCGCGTCGGCGAACCGCGGAACAGTCCGCTGACCAGGATGCCCACAGCCAGCCCGCCGGCAAGCGTGGCGATCGGGTGCTTCTTGGCGAAAACAGTGAACTTGTCCTTGGCCTCGATCGCCGTTTCGGCGGCGCGGTCGGCGAACGACGGCGGCGCGGCGCGCGATTGATTGCGGGTTTTCGCGGCAGATACCTTCCGCTTGATATTCGTGCGCTTGGCTTCGGTCATCGTCGATCTCCGGGGATGGGTTCAGTCGTCGTCGGAACGGGCTTCGTCCCCGTCTTGTTCCTCGTCGTCCCTCTCAAGCCCGAATATTCGCGACAGTCCGTTCAGCAGCGGCGCACGGGCGAACCACAGCACGATCGCGGCCGCGGCCGCGGCGATGCGCCCGCGATTGGCTTCAGCGTAGTCGACCGCTTCGTCGACGATCTCCATCGCGCTGTCGCCAATGCGGTCGGCGATCCGCTTTCCAACGCTGCGCGCGCGCAGATCCTGGCGGATGAAGCGCAAATCGGTGCTGAACACCTCGAGCGCGGCGTCGCGCAGCGCGCGGTCCTCGGCGAGGCGGACTTCGAGCGGGTTCATGGCTGGTCGCCGCCCGGCTCGAACGAGGCCATCAGCTGTTTCCAGCGGCCGGCGGCCGCGCGCAGCGCTACGACCGCTATGCCCAGCCAGATTGCGACCACGACTCTGGTTGCACCCCATCCGCCGAGCGAAGGCGTGAGCGCGAAGATCAGCCCGATGGTCAGCCCGATCAGCGCCATCCAAGCGAACATGAGGCCGAGCAGCAAGTAGAGCGCCACGCCCTTCGCGCGATCGCCGATGAACAGCGCGCGAGTCTTCTGGAAGTTGAGCTCGGCCTCGAGGTAAGTCCTACCGTCCTCGATGAGGACCTCGACATCGTCGATCAGCGAGCGGTTCTCGGCTGCTTCGTCGATAGCGTCGCTTTGGTCGGACGTGCCGGCGGGCGCAATCTCCTCGACATCGGACACTCGGCGTCGTCCTCCCTACGCCTGCGGCTAGTTGGGCTGCTTAACGCCGCCGAAACAGACGCGCAAAGAAGAACCCGGCAAGCGCGGCGAGGCCGACGGCGGTGCCGGGGCTCTTGCGTACAAACTCGCGGGCATCCTCACCCAGTTCCTCGACGCTCTTGTTGTCGAGCTTGGCCGCAGTTTCCTGCAAACCGCGCGCGGCGTTGCGGGCGTAGTCGCCGTAGCGAGTGCCGAACTTGTCATCGAGCGTGGCGGCGTTCTCCGCGACGACCTTGCCGAGGCTGGCGAGCGCGTCGCTCGCCTTTTCCTTGCCGTCGCGCGCCAGGTCGCCCGCCTTGGCCTTGGCCTGGCCGGCGTAATCGTCGCTGCGAGTCAGGGCCTGGCTGCGGTAGGAACCGGCCCGCTCCTTGGCCTCGGCGCCGAGCGCGGCGGCGCCCGCACGTGCCTCTTCGAGGGCGGCATTGAAGCGAGACTTCGCTTCAGCGGTGTTGCCTTTCGAAGCAGCCGGCTTGCGCGCCACAGCCATCTTCTTTGCGGCGGTCGACTTCTTCGCGGTCGTGCGCTTACCGGTCTTCGGAGTAGTGCTCGCGGCGTCTGCCATCTGAAAGCCCTTTCGTTCTGCATCGGCCAAGGCCGTGTCGCCGGCCGGATAAGGAATGTCCGGCAGGCCGTTGTCAATCCGAACGCGACTTGCACCGCGATGTTCCGCAGTTTAGGCGCCGCCCGTTGATCGTGACATGGGTAGTGTCATAGTCGATTGCAACACCGCCGGGAGGCCAATGAATGACCGCGATCATCGACATCCACGGGCGCGAAATCCTCGACAGCCGGGGCAACCCGACGGTCGAGGTGGACGTGCTGCTCGAAGACGGCAGCTTCGGGCGGGCGGCGGTACCCTCGGGTGCTTCGACCGGCGCGCACGAAGCGGTCGAGCTGCGCGACGGCGACAAGGGGCGTTACCTCGGCAAAGGCGTGCTCAAGGCGGTCGATGCGGTCAACGGCTCGCTCGCCGACACGCTGCTCGGCGTCGATGCCGAGGACCAGCGCGAGATCGACCTGGCGATGATCGCGCTCGACGGCAGCGACAACAAAAGCAAGCTCGGGGCCAACGCGATCCTCGGCGTCAGTCTCGCGGTGGCCAAGGCCGCTGCCGACGCGCGCGGCCTGCCGCTCTATTCCTATGTCGGCGGGGTCTCGGCGCACGTGCTGCCGGTGCCGATGATGAACATCATCAATGGCGGCGAGCACGCCGACAACCCGATCGACTTCCAGGAATTCATGATCATGCCGGTCGGCGCGCCGACGCTGGCGGAGGCCGTGCGCTGGGGCTCGGAAGTATTCCACACGCTGAAGAGAGGCCTGCACGACAAGGGCCTCGCCACCGCGGTCGGCGACGAAGGCGGCTTCGCGCCCGATCTGGCCAGCACGCGCGCCGCGCTCGACTTCATCATGGCCTCGATCGAGCAGGCCGGATTCAAGCCGGGCGAAGACATCGCACTGGCGCTGGACCCGGCGGCGAGCGAGTTCTTCAAGGGCGGCAAATACGAGATCAGCGGCGAGGGCCTGTCGCTCTCGCCCGTGCAGATGGCCGATTACCTCGCGGACTTGTGCGGCGCCTATCCCATCCGCTCGATCGAGGACGGCCTGGCCGAGGACGATTTCGAAGGCTGGAAAGCCGCGACCGACACGCTCGGCGGCCGCATCCAGCTGGTCGGCGACGACTTGTTCGTGACCAATCCGAAGCGCCTCGCGATGGGCATCGAAAAGGGCCTCGCCAATTCGCTGCTCGTAAAGGTCAACCAGATCGGCACGTTGACCGAAACGCTCGAAGCGATTTCGATGGCCCACCGTGCTGGCTACACCGCCGTGATGAGCCATCGCTCGGGCGAAACCGAGGATTCGACGATCGCCGATCTCGCAGTCGCGACCAATTGCGGGCAGATCAAGACCGGCTCGCTCGCGCGCTCGGACCGCCTCGCCAAGTACAACCAGCTCATCCGCATTGAAGAAGAGCTCGGCGACAGCGCAATCTATGCCGGTAAGGGCTGCTTCGGGCGTCTCGCGGGCTAACGTCGGCTTGGTGAGGTCCAGCACGCCACCTGCTACGAGGTGGCTGGCGCTGGCGCTGCTCCCGGCACTGGCCGGCTGTGCGGCGGCAGCGGCACTGCCGCTGGTTGCCGGGGGCTCACTGTGGGCCGGAAGCAGGCCGCACGTCCGGGCCGCCACTGCGGCGCCGGCCAAGCCAAAGCGGGCCGCGCGCCATTCGTCGAAAGGCAACGTGGCCCCCGCGAAGACGCCAAAGGTTGACGTGGATTCGTTGAAGGAGCTGCCGCCGCCCAGCGCAGCAGCAGCGCCTGCTGTAGTGGACCCGTGGCGGCGCTTCTTCGCCTATGCGATCGACAAGAGCCGGCCCGAACAAGCTGCGGTCAGCGCAGGGCGGTCTGCCCTGCTGAAGGAAGATCCCGCGCTCGATGAGCCGCAACGGCGCGATTGCACGGCGTCGGCGTCGGCGGTTGTGATCGATCTCGACGATGGGCCGGATGCTTTTTTGCCGGAGCGCCTGGCTGCCGCGCCGGCCGGGGTGGCCGCGGGCCTGACGCATGTGCGCGATGCCGGCGTCGTTGTGCTGTGGATCAGCCAACTGCCGGAGGCGCGTGCAGCCGACGTTGCTCGCGCCTTGAGCACGTCGGGCCTCGATCCGCTCGGGCAGGACCAGTTGCTGCTTCTCAGGCGCACCCAGGACCGCAAGCAGCTGTTGCGCGAAGACGCCAGCGACGACGTCTGCATCGTCGCCATCGCTGGGGACCGGCGCAGCGACTTTGACGAGCTGTTCGATTACCTGCGCCACCCGGACAGCGCCGCCGGGCTCGACGCGATGCTGGGTGACGGATGGTTCCTGGTTCCCGCGCTCACAAGCCCGGCCACTCCTTCGACCGAGCGCTGAGCCCGCTCGACAAGCGTTCGTTGCAAGGCCCGAAGTGCGCGCCTATGTGGTTGCGTTTGTAACTTCATGCGCGGTCCACGCGCACTCGGACTGGAGGCTTGTCCATGAATTCCCGCCTTATCATCGCGCTGCTGCTCGGTACTGCGACCGTCGCGCTCGGACCCATTGCGTGCAAGCAGGTCGGGACGGAAGCCGCGGCGACGCCGACCGCCGGCACCGACCTCGGCATCCAGAAGGCGTGGATGGACACCAGCGCCAAGCCGGGCGACGACTGGTACGAATATGCCAACGGGCAGTGGCTGAAGAACACCCAGATCCCCGCCGACCGTGCGAGCATCGGTGGCTTCTGGATCGCCAACGAGAAGACCGAAGCCCAGGTCGGCACGCTGATTTCCGACATCCTCAAGTCGACCCCGGCCGCCGGTTCCAATGAGGCCAAGATCAAGGAATTCTACAACGCGTACATGAATACGCAGGCGATCGACGCCGCCGGGATGCAACCAATCCAGGCCGACCTCGCGAAGTTCGACGCGATTGCCGATAAGAAGCAGCTTTCGACCGTGCTCGGGAGCCAGATGCGCGCCGACGTCGATCCGCTCAACGCGACGAATTTCCAGACCGAAAACCTGTTCGGCGTGTTCGTCACCCAGGCGCTCAAGGGCGGCGAAGTGGTGCCGTACATCCTGCAAGGCGGCATCGGCATGCCCGAGCGCGAATATTTCCTCTCGTCCGACCCCAAGATGGTCGAGTTGCGGACAGCCTATCGTCAGTACATCGAGGACTTGCTCACCGACGCCGGGATCGCCGACGCCAAGGCCAAGGCGCAGAAGGTCTACGATCTCGAGATGAAGATTGCCAAGGCGCACCAGCCGCGCGAAGACAGCGAGAACTGGAAGATAGCCTCGGGGCTGTGGAGCCAGGCGGACTTCGCCAGCAAGGCGCCGGGCATCGACTGGCCGTCGTTCTTCCAGGCGGCGCAGCTGAGCGGCGCGAAGACATTGGACGCCTATCACCCGACGGCGATCACCCGGCTTTCGGCGCTGGTCGCCTCCGAGCCGCTCGACGCGTGGAAGGACTGGCTGGTGTTCCACCAGATCAATTCCAACACCAACGTCCTGCCGAGCAAGCTCGATGCCTTGAGCTTCGCGTTCTACGGCACCAAGCTCAGCGGCACCGAGAGGCAGCGCCCGCGTGACAAGCGCGCGCTCAATTCGGTCAACGCCAACCTCGGCGACGCGCTCGGCAAGCTATACACCGACCGCTATTTCCCGGCGGCGGACAAGGCGCGGATCAAGGGCATGGTCACCAACATCAAGGCGGCCTTCGTCAAGCGTATCGACGCGCTCGACTGGATGGCGCCATCGACCAAGGCGGAAGCCAAGAAGAAGGTCGAAACGATGGAGGTCGGCGTCGGCTATCCCGACACCTGGAAGGACTATTCCGCGCTCCAGGTCGATCCGAGCAACGCCTATGCCAACCAGCAGGCCGGCACCTTGCTCCACTACAAGCAACAGCTGGCCAAGATCGGCAAGCCGATGGACCGCCGCGAGTGGTGGATGAACGCGCAGCTGGTCAACGCGGTCAACCTGCCGGTGCAGAACGCGCTAAACTTCCCCGCCGCGATCATGCAGCCGCCGTTCTACGATCCGAAGGCCGATGACGCCTTCAACTACGGCGCGATCGGATCGGTCATCGGCCACGAGATCAGCCACAGCTTCGACAATAACGGCGCCGAGTTCGATTCCACCGGCGCCATGCGCAACTGGTGGACCGACTCCGACAAGAAGCACTTCCAGGCTGCCGGCAAGGCGCTGGCCGATCAGTTCGACCAGTACGAGCCGTTCCCCGGCCTGCACGTGAAGGGCGCGTTGACGCTGGGCGAAAACATCGCCGACGTCGCCGGCCTGGCTGCGGCCTACGAGGCCTATCACGCTTCGCTGGGCGGCAAGCCCGCGCCGGCGATCGATGGCATGACCGCCGACCAGCGCTTCTATCTCGCATTCGGCCAAGTGTGGGCGGCAAAGACTCGCGAAGCGGCTGAGCGCCAGCAGATCGCCACCGACGGTCACGCGCCGGACGAGTATCGCGCGCTGACCGTGCGCAACCAGGATCCGTGGTACGCTGCCTTCGGCATCAAGCCGGGCGACAAGCTCTATCTCGCGCCCAACAAGCGCGTGAAAGTCTGGTAAACGCCGGCGGCCAACCCTGCCGGAGACCCTCGGAACATTCGCGGGTTTCGTGAGCGCGCGCGGATGCTATGCCGCGCGCACGGTTCGGGCAGCGAAGGGAAGGGGGCTCGTGCAGCAAACTCGCGACCTGCTTCTCGGCACTTCGTTCGCCTTGCCCTTGCTGGCCGCCGTTGCCGCCGGCTTGCTGATCGGCATCGAACGCGGCTGGCGCCAGCGCGACGAGGCTGACGGCACGCGCGTCGCCGGCGTGCGCACGTTCACGCTGATCGGTGGTTCGGGCGGGCTCGTTGGAGTGATCGCCCGCTCGCTCTCGCCGCTGGTCGCGGCGGTCGTGGCGGCGGGTATCACGGTGGGTCTGTTGATCGCCTTTATGCGCCCTCCGGCAGATCCCGAGCAACGCGATGCGACGACGATGGTCGCGGCGTTTGGCGCGCTGCTTCTGGGCGTGCTGGCAGGCGCGGGACAGCCGGCGCTGGCGGTCGCCGGAGCCGCGCTGGCGACCCTGGTGCTGGCCACACGCGAGCAGGCTCACAAGCTGGTCGACGCGCTGACCGCGCGGGAACTCCAGTCACTCGCCCGGTTTGCCGTCATCTCGGGGGCGATCTTGCCGTTCCTGCCAGATCGGGACATGGGTCCCTACGACGCGTGGAACCCGTTCCAGCTATGGCTCGTGGTCGTGTTCATCACCGGCTTTTCGGTGATAGCCTACATCGCCAATCGAGTGGTCGGGGAAAAGAAGGGAATCATCGCCACGGCCGTGATCGGCGGCACCTATTCCTCGACCGCGGTGACGGCGGCGCTCTCGGTCAAGCTGCGCGACGGCGAGCCGGGGCCGCTGACCACGGGGATCGTGCTTGCCAGCGCCGTAATGTATTTGCGAGTGGCTCTGCTGGCCGTGGTGCTCGCGCCATCCGTGGCTCTGCCCTTGGCCATCCTGCTCGCGCCCGCTACCATCGTCGCGTGGATAGCCGCCGCGATCGCCTGGCGCTTCGACTCGCGCGCGGCGGCGCTCAAGGAGCGCGCGCCGGGCGAACCGTTTCGCGTCCTGCCGGCACTCGCCTTCCTCGTCGCGGTGGCTGGAACAGCGCTGCTGGTTCGTTGGGCACAGGCCGACATGGGCGAGATGGCCGCTGCCTGGTCGCTCTTCGTAGCCGGAAGCTTCAATGTCGATACGGCGCTCGTCTCTCTTGCGGGCCTGCCCACGGGCGCCATCGCGCCGCGGTTGGCCGCGTTGGCGCTGGTGGGAACGGTTGCGGTCAACATGGCCTTCAAGATCGGCGTGGCGATCGCCAACGCGCGCTGGTCGGGCGGCCGCAACGCCGCGCTGGCCCTGCTGGCCAGCGAGGTAGTGCTGGTTGGGACATTGGGGGTCGGATTGTTTGCTCGGTAGGATCGGCAGCCAAGGTTAGACGGCTTCTTCGATTTCGACTTGCCGCTCGATACGCTCGGCCGCCTTCTCCACCCGCTCGATGACTTTCTTTCTTTTCGGGTTGAGCAAGTAATGCCACACGCCCAGGCGTTGATCACCAGCAGGATGGCGTTCATCGCCGCGATCGGCAACGCATCGCTGATCAGTCCTGAGACGACCCACATCAGCGCCACGACGCAGAACAGCACGAAGCCCGCGCCCGTGACCTTGCGCCTGCAGTCGGCCGCGACGAGGGCCGCGGCGAGCATCGTTCCGATCGCGGCTATCCATTCAAGTGGCCCGTTCACGGACCGCTCAGCGAATGTGACTGGATCAGGTTCCAGCGATCTTGCGCGCCAGGGCGGGGGTATCGCTGGCGGTCTCCGAAGCGTTCAGGCCGAGCGCGGCCCATTGGCTGCCGAAGCCGAGGATGACTTCCTTTGCCGACAGCTCGTTCCCGAAAAGCCAGCCCTGGGCGTCGGAACATCCGAGATCGATGAGCCTCGAGCGCAAGGACTCAGCCTCCACGCCTTCGGCCGTGATCGGCAGCTTGAGCCCTTTCCCAAGTGTGGCAAGCGCGTCGACCAGCGCGTCGCTCTTTTGCTCGTCAAGCATCGCGGCAATAAATTCGCGATCGATCTTGATTCGATCAAACGGCAGCGATGGAAGGTGAGTAAGCGAGGCGTACCCGGTACCGAAATCGTCGACGCAGATGCTGATCCCGGCGTTCTTCAAGCTGGTGATGGTGGAAAGAGCGATGTCGAGGTCCTCGAGCAGGCTGCGCTCCATGATCTCGAGTTCGAGCCGGGCCGGGGGGAAGCCGGTGAGCGACAGCACTTTCATGATGCGCTGCGCGATCAACGGGTCGGCGAATTGCACTGGCGACACGTTGACGGCGATCTTCAGGCGCCCCGGCCACGAGCGGGCGATCGTGAGTGCTTCCTGCATGACCCCCAGTGACAGGTCCGAGATCATCCCGGTCTTTTCCGCCATGGCAATGAATTCGGAAGGCTCTAGAATGCCCTTTGTGGGGTGCTTCCACCGGGCCAGCACTTCGAAAGCGGTTACTTCGCCTGATACCAGGTCGATTATCGGCTGGAAGAAAGGCATGAACTGCCCGCTAGCGATTCCTTCGCGAATATCGGCTTCGAGCTTATCGAGCCGGTCCATCTCCATCGCCATGGCCACATCGAAGAAAGCCCAGCGGCGGCGCCCGAGGCGCTTCGCCTCGTACATCGCGATATCGGCTCGCCTGAGAAGCGACGAGCCGTCCCGGCAGTGCTTGTCCAACGTCGCGATCCCGATCGACACGCCGATGGCGGTCTGGGAGTTGCCGACACGGATTTGCCGGTTCGTCGATTCTATCAAGCCGTCCGCGATCGCGGTGAGCGCCTTCTTCTGCGCCCATGAACCTTGCAGCAGCACCGCGAACTCGTCGCCGCCCAGGCGAACGCAGTGGGCATCTGCCGGGCACGCTTCTGCGATCCGGGCACCGATTACACGCAACAGCTCGTCTCCGGCGGCATGCCCGAAGAGGTCGTTGATCTTCTTGAACCTGTCGAGGTCGACCAGGATCAGCGCCGTCGCGGGCGATTTGCCTATTTCGATGCCGTCGAGCAGTTCATTGAACCACCGGCGATTGTGGATCCCTGTTACCTCGTCGAAGTAAGCCAGTTGGTAGGCCCGCTGCTCGGCCACGTCGCGCTGCCTCGAAACTTGCCGCAACTGGGCCGAACGCCGCCAGGCGAACAAGATCAGTGCGATGTTCAGAAGAAACGCGACGATTTGCTCGCGCGGAATCGGGCCTCCACCTGCGCCTCGCGTCAGAAGCGCCGGCAGTATCTGGCTTCCCGATACTGTAAAGACGCCAATGGCGAACAGGGCGACCGTCCGGGTAATCCAACGTGTATCACTGGAGGACTTTGGAGCCGTTACGGATACAAAGTCGGTGACCGCCGCACTTGGCACTGTCTGATCCATAGTAGGTACCCCCGGTTCAAGCGCACCGGGTTACGTATAATCTTCTAATAGATATTAAACGCGTGCAAAGATTTGTTCACATTTCATCACATTAAGGGATGCCACGGCTCTCGAGTTTCGCGCGATCGCGGCGATCCAATCCAGCGGTCCATGCATGGCCGCATGAGCGAGTTGACCCAGATTAGGTTCCGGCGGCCTTGAGCCGGTCGAGCTGGTCCAGCGTCAGCTCAATACGGGTAAACTCGAGAATCTCCCTGAGTTGCCCGACGGTACGTGCGCTGGCAATCGGGGCGGGGATGCCAGGCTGGCGCACAAGCCAGGCAAGGGCGATCGCCGGGAGGCTGGCGCCGGTCTCTTCGGCGACGCGATCCATCTCGGCGAGCACCGGGCGGCCGGATTCCCGGTACTCCCTGACCCGATAGGCGCGGTTACCTCGCTCGAAGTCCTCCGGGTTGCGGTACTTGCCGGTAAGGTAACCCGCGGCGAGGCCGAAGAACGGCAGCATGGCGATTCCGCGTCCGGTGCATAACTTCTGCAATTCCGGGCCGTACGCCGCGCGTGCGACAAGGTTGTACTCGTTCTGCAACATCGTGAACGGCGTCGCGCCACTCGCGTCGGCGGCATCGAGCGCGGCCGAAAGACGTTGAGCGGTAAAGTTCGATGCGCCGATCTCGCGCACCTTCCCGCTCTTCACTGCGCCGCCGAAGGCCTCCACGATTTGAGCGATATCGAGCTGCTCGTAATCGCGGTGGGCGTAGTAGAGGTCGAGGTAATCGGTCCGTAGGCGATCGAGCGAAGCGTCGAGCGATTTGAGCACCTCTTCTGGCTGATAGAGATCGGGGTCACCTTCAAAGCCGATCTGGACCGGCAGTTTCCTGGTCAACATGCCTGTCTTGGTGTGAACCCGCATGTCGGACCGCACGCCGCGGGATTCGAGCCATTGCCCGAGGAAGCTCTCGGACTCGCCGCCCTTGTGCCCCGGAGCCCACGCCGAATAGACGTCGGCGGTGTCGAGCATTCGTCCACCCGCTTCGTAGAAGGCGTCAAGCACGGCGAGGCCTTCGTCGCCGCTCGCGGTCCAGCCGAACACGTTGCCGCCGAGGACCAGCGGAATCCCAGCGATGGACGGGTGTGAAGTCATGCAAATTTCTCCTGCAGCGTGAGCAGCGCCATAGCAGCTTCGGCGGCGCCCGCACCCTTGTTGCCTTGCTTCGGATCCGCGCGGACGAGGGCCTGCGCCTCGTTCTCGACGGTGAGGATGCCATTGCCGACGGCAATGCCGTCCATCGTCAACGCCATGATCCCGCGCGCGCTTTCGCCGGCAACGATCTCGAAGTGAAAGGTTTCGCCGCGGATCACGACGCCGATACCGACAAACCCGTCGTAGCGATTGCCTTCGGCTGCGAGCGAAATGGCGCCGGGGATTTCCAACGCGCCCGGCACAGTGACGATCTCGACTTTGTGCCCCGCCGCCTCCAGCGCCCCCCGCGCGCCAGCGATAAGCATGTCGTTGAGGTGTCCGTAGAAGCGGGCGTCGACGATCAGGAACTTGGCCATCGATCCTCCGGAATGGGGCCCGCCGGTGCCAGCGTGCCGCGTTGCCAGTGGGGCAAACGGGCCCCCTCGCGCAAGGCCCAATCGGCCGCCGCGATCAGCTAATCGGGCGTTCGCCGACGATCGACAGGTCGTAACCTTCGAGGCCGACCAGCGAGTGTTTGGTGTTGGTCAGCAGGATCATGTCGTGGACGCCGAGTTCGGCAAGGATTTGCGCGCCGACGCCATAGTCGCGTTGCTCTGGAGGAAGCTGGTCATCCTCGACCGGCTGCTGGCGATGGAGGGTTTCGATTGCCCGGGTCGCGTAGCCGGGGGAAGGGCGGTTGATCAGCACGACCACGCCGGCGCCTTCCTCGCCGATGATCCGCATCGCTCCTTCGAGCATGCCGAAACGCTCGGTATCCTGGGCGAAGACGTCGTCGAAGATCGACATTGCATGCATCCGCACCAACGTGGGCCTGGCCGGGTCGATGTGCCCTTTGACCAGAGCCATCGTCTCGCCTTTGGTCGCCTTGTTGTAGAAGCTGATCGCTCGCCACTCTCCACCCCAGCGGCTCTGAAAGCGACCCTCGGCATGTTTGACCACGAGGTGATCGTGCCGGCGGCGATAGGCGATCAGGTCGCGGATGGTGCCAATCTTGAGCCCGTGCTTGCGGCCGAAGCGCATCAGGTCGTCGAGCCGGGCCATCGAGCCATCCTCGTTCATGATCTCGCAGATCACGCCCGAAGGATTAAGACCGGCGAGGCGAGCGATGTCGACCGACGCCTCGGTGTGGCCGGCGCGCACCAGCACGCCGCCCTCGCGGGCCTGCAGCGGGAACACGTGGCCGGGGGTGACGATGTCCTCGGCGGTCTTGCTGGCGTCGATCGCGACGGAGACGGTGCGCGCGCGGTCGGCGGCGCTGATGCCGGTGGTGACGCCCTCGCGCGCTTCGATCGAGATCGTGAACGCGGTCTGGTGGCGCGTACCGTTCGACCGGCTCATTGGCGGCAAGCCGAGCGTTTCGATGCGTTGCGGGGTCAGCGCGAGGCAGATCAGGCCGCGCCCGTGAGTGGCCATGAAGTTGATCGCATCGGGCGTCGCCATTTGCGCCGGGATGATCAGGTCGCCCTCGTTCTCGCGGTCCTCATCGTCGACGAGGATGAACATTCGCCCGTTGCGCGCCTCGTCGATGATCTCCTCGATCGGCACGAGCACCGGGGTGGCGTCGTTTTCGGCGAGGAAGCGGTCGATCTTGGCCAGTGTCTCGGCCGTCGGATTCCACCCCGGCTCGGTGCAATCGCGCAAGGTGTTGGCGTGGAGGCCGGCAGCTCTCGCGAGACCCGCGCGCGACATCCGGCCCTCGGAAACGAGGTTGCGGACGCGATCTATTGTCTCTGTTCCCATGGGGGCAAGATATCACATCATAATGTGATATCAAGTGAGAAAGCTCACATTCTGGCGCTTGAGCCCGTTAACGTGGAACGATCAAGGTTAACCAGTTCAACGCTCTCTGGCCACGCAAGAAGACTCTCTGGGCATGCAAGCGGCGCTTGCGCGAACGCCGCGGGAACAGCATGGAAAGCGGGTGAGTGAACCGCCTCCGCCGTCTGACGATCTGCTCGAGTCGTTTCGTTCGGCGATGCGCCATGTCGCGGCGACCGTCTATGCCGTCACCACCGGCAAGATCGGCGAGCGGCACGGCATTCTTGCAACGGCAGTCAGCTCCCTGAGCTTCGAGCCGCCTTCGCTGCTGGTGTGCGTGAACCGCACCGCGTCGTTGCACGAGCCGTTGGCTTGCGCCGATACGTTCTGCGTCAACGTGCTCGGCCTGGGCAATCGCGAGATCGCGGAAGTGTTCGAGCAGGCGCGTGGCGAAGACCGGTTCGCGGTGGGCGAATGGGCCGAAGTGCACGGAGTTCCGGTGCTGGTGAATGCCCAGTCTTATTTCATCTGCCGCACGGCGCATCGGCACGAATTTGGCACTCACACGATCTTCATCGGCGAACTGATCGACGCGCACCATCGCGAGAACGCAGCGCCGCTGACCTATTACGACCGGCATTACATCGACATCAGCGCCGCACCCGAGCGAGCGCCACGCTGACCGTTCAGCGCAGCGGTTGGTTCCGCATGGCCATCAGGTCCGCCGGATAGCTCGGGGCGCCCGGCTTCAGGTTCGTGGCGATTTCCTCGTCGAGCATTTGTGCGCGGCCCTTCGCCGAAAGGTGCATCCCGTCGTGGAATATGCCTCCACTCAGTTGCTGGCCGAGCTTCGAGCGCCAGAAAGCCGGCGCTGCATGCGGATTCACTCCGGCATTGGCCAGCAGGTGCACGCTGAGGCGGTCGGCCTCTTCTTCGGCCTGGAGGTTGAGCAGCTTGTCGCGGCCGAACTCGCCCAACAGGCCCTTGCTGACGTCGGCCGCCGACAGGCGCTCTCGATGGTGCAGTATCGAATGCGCCAGCTCATGAGCAAAGACCGTGGCAAGCTGTTCGTCGCTGGCACGGCTGGCGAGCCCATAGCCGAACTGAATCACAAGCCCGTTGGAGCGCGCATCGGTGCCGTTTGCCTCATCGAGAAGCTCGACGAGCGCGCGGCATTCCTGCTGCGCCGGGATACTGACCTCTCGTGGTTGCCCAGCGTGGACGATTCCGAGCACGAGAGGCGTGCCCAGAGGGTGCGCCGCAACCATCGCGAACGCCGAATCGCGCAGGGGTGATGCTTGCAACTCGGGGCGCTTGGCAATCGCCTGGCCGTCAACGCTCGCCAGACCGTCGTCGCGCGCGATGCCGGCCTGCGCCGCTGCGGAGCTGGGCAATACCGAAGCGAAAGCGACCGATGCGGCAAAGGGCGGGCGGGCATTCGCCGGGTACTGGTCGACGCTTTGGAGAGAGACACCAAGGTCGGGCATCGTCCGATCGCACAACTGCACGTTGCGAGCCATGATTGGCTCGACGATGCGCAGGAGCCGGTCGTCCTGCTGGCGCAGCGTCTCGAGCGAATCGCCAGCGGCGGCGCCAGACGCAGCGAACGCGATCGCAAGAACGGCGAGCGACTTCAGGGCCTTGCACCGCAAATCATTTGGTGCAGCAGGCTCAGGATATAGGGGATTGTTCATAATTACCCTGCATCAGTCGCTTCGCCTAGGAGTTCTCTAGGCGAAATGGAACGGGTCAGCCAATAACACGTTGGAATTCAACCGGACCACGCGGCGAATTGAGAGAAATTTGCGCCGGAGACGGTTGACTAGCTAGACCATCGTGTTATCCAGGGGTCGAAATAAAGGAAGGGCGTTCAAATGGTTATTCGCAAGACGCTTACCAGCCTGGCAGCCGCCGGATTGGTTCTCGGTTCGACGGCAGCTGCCGCCGCTCCGGTGGCGGGGGCGCGCAGTGCTTCGCCGGTTACCAAGTCCGACGACTTGGCCGGTATCGGCACCTTTGGCATTCTGCTCGGTGTGCTCATCGTGGCAGGTGTGATCGCGGTGATTGCTACCGACCACAACCACAGCCACCCTGCCAGCCCGTAGTCGGTTCGGTCAGGGTACACGGGAAACGGCGGGATCTTTCCCGCCGTTTTTTGTTGTCCGCGTGAGAAGTGAGCTGCTCAGGCGTGTGACGCACGAACTTCAGCGAAAGTTCTCGCACCCAGCATCGCCATCGTTCGGACCGTCTCGGCCCGGAGCAGCTCGATAGCACGCGCAACTCCCGGCTCGCCGAACGCGGCCAGGCCATAGAGCGGAGCGCGGCCGGCGAGCACCGCGTCGGCTCCGCAAGCTACGCCCTTTACGATATCGCTGCCGCGGCGCACGCCGCTGTCGAGAAAGACGGTCATCCGCCCGCCTACTGCGGAAACAATCACCGGCAACGCTTCCAACGAAGAGATCGAGCAATCGAGTGCGCGGCCGCCGTGATTTGACACGACAACGCCGTCAGCGCCGAGCGAAAGCGCTTTCTCGGCGTCTTCCGGGTGCAGCACTCCCTTGAGAACGAACTTGCCGGGCCATCGGTCGCGCAGCTGCGTGAGCCCGTCCCAGTCGAGATCGTCCTGCTTGAACAATGCGCCCGGCGGCGCCCCCTTCGTCACTTTCGCGCGCAGTCGGTCGGGCAGGTTGGCCTGAGTTGGAATGCCGCCTTCGAGCATGTAGCGCGCCATGACACCCGCCAGCCAGCGGGGATGGGTAAGCACGTCGAGCGTATTGCGCGGGTTCAAGTGGAACGGCGTGCCGAAACCGTTGCGATGGATGTATTCGCGATTGGGCTGGACCGGCAGGTCGAGCGTGACGAACAGCGCTTCGCAGCCAAGCTGCCAGGCGCGGTCGATCACTGCGTACGACAGTTCACGGTTTTCCCACAGGTAAAGCTGGAACCATTGCCGCCCGCCGGCCTCGACGATCTGCTCGAGATCCATCGTGCTCGCGCTTGAGATAATGAACGGCACTCCGGCCTTTGCCGCCGCGCGGGCGAGCGCGAGATCGCCCTTGTGCCACATAAGCCCCGCGGCGCCGGTGGGGGCGACCGCAAGTGAGAAGGGAATGGCCTTGCCGAAAACCTCGGTCGTGGGATCAACACTGGCAACACCGCGCAGTACCCGAGGGCGAAAGGTCATTGCCTCGAATGCGGCGCGATTGCGCGCCATGCCGCATTCGTCTTCGACCCCGCGCTCGGCATATTCCCAGATGCCATGAGGCAGCCGTCTGCGCGCCCGTTCGCGCAGATCGGCGATGTTGTAGCAGCCGAGGTCGGCAGCCATTAACCGCGCCCGAGGAACGGAATCTTGTTCTGCACGACCATGCCCTCGTAGAAATTGAGGTGGTCGGGAATGTCGCACATGTGGACGATCACGTCGGCGATGTCCTTCGGGTCGGCGGTCAGGTCGTCGGGCAGCTTGACCGCGCCGGGAGCGATCTCGGTGGCGACGATTCCCGGATGAAAGATCGAGGCGGCGATGTTGAACTCGCGTCCGTCGATCGCCAGCGAGCGGGTCAGGCCGTCGAGCCCCCACTTGCTCGCAGCATAGGCCGGGCTGTTCTGCCGCGGCACCTTCGCCGAGATCGAGCCGATGTTGATGATCCGCCCGCGGCCGCGCGCCTTCATGGTCCGGAACGCGGCCCGGCTGCACAGGAAGGCGCTGGTCAGGTTGGTCTCGATCACCCGGTGCCATAGCTCGAGCGGCATCTCGTCGACCGGGGTGCTGTCGGCGATGCCGGCGTTGTTGATCAGCACGTCGACGGTGCCGAAACGCTCGACCGCCTGCTTGAACAGGTTGTCGACGTCGGCTTCGCTCGTGACGTCGGTGGTCACCGCCAGCGCCTCGCCGCCCAGTGCTTCGAGACGCGCAACGAGTGCCGAAAGCCGCTCCTTACGCCGCGCGGCGAGCACGACCTTGGCGCCCTTTTCGATGAACGCGTTGGCGCACGCCTCGCCGATCCCCGAGCTGGCCCCGGTCACAACGGCCACACGTCCTTCAAGAATGCTCACGGGCATGCCTTTCGCTGGGATGAGACCTGCCGCTTAACGCGCGGCGATGAATTGTGAAACCGTCTATCATGGGAGCAACACATCAAGGAACGACCGCCACTGAAAAGCGGACTGAAAACGGATCCTGGCGAACGTATTGCTGGGTCGAGAAGATGCGCAGGGGATTGCCGTAGACGAAGCTGTCACGGCGCGCGTTGAACAGGTTCCTTCCCTCAAGGGCCAGCGACCAGCGCCCGCGCCGCGCCTCGAGCCCAATACCGGTCTCGAGGTAGTTGCCCATCGGGCGGTCGAGCGCGCGATCGAAGCTCAGCCGCGCCGGCCCGACGTAGCGCGCGTTGCCTGAAAGCGTCGCGTCCCAGCTTCGCAGCGCGAAGCCGCGGGCGAGCGAACCGCGCAGGGTCCACGACGGCACCACTGGCAGACGGCGATCGTGCAGTTTGAGACCCGACATATCGCGCGTCAGGAGCGCCGACTGCACCATCGCGCCGCCCTCGATCTGCCAGCCGCCGTCGACACGTGCCTTGATCGAGAGCTCGGCGCCCGTGATCGAGCCGTCGCCGACGTTGGCGGTTTCGACCAGGCCATTGGTTAGCAGCACGTCGGACTGGATGTCGTGCCACCACGACTGATAGACGCCAAGGTCGAGATCGACCGCGCCGGCCGTCTCGCGCCAGCCACCCTCGAGCGTCGTCAGCTTGTCCTCGTCAAGAGTCTGGACAGCGCCGCTCGGGTCTACAGTCGTCCCGCCCTGCCGCTGGGCAGCGCCATAACGCAGGTAGACCAGTCGGCCGGGATGCGGGTGCCACGAGAGCGATGCGCTGGGCGTTATGCCGGTCTGGCTCAACTCCTTGCGGCCCTCGTCGGTGGCGACCGCGCGACGCTCGTGAAGGATGGTATCGAACAGGCGCCCACCGAGCGTCGCATCGAGAACGTCCGAAAGCGGCACGGTGCCTTCGCCGAACAGCGCGGCTTCGCTTTCGTGCCGATCGACCGACTCGATCGCCAGCGCCGTTCCCCCGACGTCGGTTAGCGTGCGCACGGAATTCTGCCATGACTGCACGTAGGATATCCCGCCAAGCCATTCGATGCGGCCGAGTTTGCCTGTCATCCTCGCTTCGCTGTCCCACAGCCGATAATGCGCGTCATCGTCGAGGGTTTGCGGATTGGGCAGCCCGAAGATGTCGGCGCCCTGCGTCGCGTCGTAGCGGTCGTTCACGACATGCACCGTGTAGCCGCTCGAGAGGACTACCTGCGTCGCCCCGTCGTGCGCCAGGCGGAGCGAGGCGTGGATCAGGTCGTTGTCATGCGGCTCGGGCAATTGGGCCGGGCGATCGTGCGCTTCGGGCTGGTAGGTGTAGTTGCTGTCCTTCGCCTGGAGCCACTGGCCGAATCCGGTCGCATCGACCCGCCAGCCGCCGCCGGGTTCCAGCCCAAGGCCGGCCCGCACGCCGACCACCGTTGAACCGTTGCTATCCTTGCGATCGCCGGTGTTCAGCCAGCCTGGCGATTGCTCGCCGTAGCCCACCAACCTGATCGCCATGACATCGGCGACCAGCGGGACATTGACCACTACCGAGCCGCCCCCGCCAATCTCTCCTGCCGCGACAGCTTCCCCGGTGACCGAGCCGCCGATCGAAAACTTCGACGGATCGGCGCGGTTGGTGACGATCCGGTAGATCCCGCCGAGCGCGCCGCTGCCGTAAAGTGATCCCTGAGGGCCCTTGAGCAACTCGACCCGCTCGACGTCGACCAGGCGAATGTCGGGATCGGGTGCAACGTAAGTCAGCCGCGCGTCATCGAGCAGGACGGCGACGGTTGCCTGGCTCTTCCCCCCGAACGGACTGTCGGCCACGCCGCGCAGGAACATCCGGTTGCGGCCGGGCCCCTGGCCGGTCAGCGACAGGCCTTCGAGATGTTCGGCGACGCGTTGCGTGTTCGAGCTCGGGTTCAGGCGTTCGGCAGGCGTGAACTGGACGACGGACGCGGCAAGCGGCGCAGTAGCGAGAGTGAGGTCGCGCTTGGTGGCGTTGACGATGATTTCCTCTGCCGCGATCTCCGGTGCGCTGGGGGAGGCTGGCGGCGGCGACACGGTGGGATTGGGCGCCCGCTCGATCCGCCATGCTGTCGCGCTGACCCGCCGCGCGGCATAACCCGTTCCGTGCAATATCCAGGCGAGCGCCGCGTCGACCGTCATCCGGCCCTGCAGGCTTTGCGTTCGTATGCGGGGGAGGCTGCCTTCGGTCCCGACTGAAACGAAAGCTTCGCGTGCCAGTTCGGCGATAGCCTCGGGCAGCGAAGTGGCTTCGATGTCGATCTTTATGCGCGGATCGTCGCGGGCCTCAGCGGCGCTGGCCGATACGATAAGCCCCACCGCCGCGAGACACGTCCAGCCCCATGAGCTGCGCCAGGTCGCGGACTGCAGAATCGCCATCGTGGATCGACAAGGTTCCAGAGAAACGCCGGCTGCCCAGCGGCGCAGGCACCGTAACCGAAATGCCCGCATAGCGAGACAGGTCGGCCGCTACCAGCGACAATGGCGCAGCATCGTAACTCAAGCGGCCCTGGCGCCACTCGCCGACGTCGTTGCCCGAAACCGCTGCGACGGTGGCGAGATTGAGCGCCGGATCGAACAGCATGCGCCGGCCGGCAACGAGCTCGACCGGCTTGTCCAGCGCGTCGCCGGTCAATTTGACTCGTCCGTCGGAGACTTCGACCCGCACGGCATTGCCATTGGCCTGGACCTCGAAGCGGGTACCGATGTCACCGATCTTCAACCCGCCAGCGGCGATCGTCATCTCGCGCGAGGGATTGTGCCGGATCGCAAAGTACGCCCCGCCTTGAAGCGCCAGTTCCTGGCCCTCGCGTCCGGCGACTGTCAGCTGGCTGTGCGGCCCCAGGACAACTTGCGATCCATCGTCGAGCGCCACGGTCTGCATCGAATCCCCGCTTGTGAATATGCGCGGTGTAGGGTTGCTCAGTTGCGGAACCAGGAGAATCGCGGCGAGCGTGGCGGCGAGGGCGCCTCCGGTCCACAACGGCCACTTTCGCGCGACGCGCGGATGGCTGGTCACGATGTCGGCGTCATTGGTAAATTCGGCCGGTTCGAGCCGATGGTCGTCCAGCGCGGCATCGGCCAGCGCGATTTCCTCATACGCGAGGCGATGGCGCGGATCGGCTTCGAGCCAACAAGTGAACGCATCCCAATCGGCTCCGTCGCCCGCGCTGGCGAGATGCCAATCGGCCGCTTGCTCGAAGATCCTGTCGTCTGCCCCGTTCATGACTTCGTGTTCCTGTTCGGCGCCGTGTTCTCTGCCGCCTCCTGTTCCTCCGACGCCGCCGCCGCGAAATATCCGCAGTCGCTGAGGCTTTTCCGCAAGTGCTTCATTGCCAGCGCGAGGTGCTTCTCGACCCCGCTGCGGCTGATACCCATGAGGCGCGCGATATCGGCCTGACCGTGTCCTTCGAAGCGATACAGCACCAATGCGCGGCGGGCGCCGTTGGGCAGCGCTTCGACGGCCCGGCGGACCTGTTCGGCCTCTTCGGCTTCGAGCAACTCCGCTTCGGCGCCGGGAGCCGGATCCGGCCGCAACTCGATGGCGCCGGATACGGCATCGTGGTGGCCGATCCAGTCGCGGTCGCGCAGCATGGCGCGTCGGCGCGCCCGTGCACGGTCGAGCACAAGGTTGTTGGCCATGCGGAACAGATAGGCCCGGCCGTTGGCGATTGGGCCGGTCAGCGTCGTCGCAGCCTTGAGCCACAATTCCTGCAGCAAGTCCTCAGCTTCTGACGGATCGCCGCAACGCGCGGTGAGAAAGCGCAGCAGGCCCCGCCGCTCCGCCTCGAGCAGCGCCGAGAGCCCAGCGTTGACCACTCCTCGATCGCTTTCCGCCATTCCCACCCATTTCTCAGCGCTCGGCCCGAGCGACCAGGCCCCTTATACCCGGAGCGATGGCGAGGTCTTTGATTGAAATCGATGCGCGAGCAAATCCCCCTTCGACAAGGGCGTCTTCGAACTCGTTCGCATCATAAAGGCGGTGAAGCCCGGCATGAGCGAAGCGCCATCGCTCCATCGCGTGGCGGTGAGTGACATAGGCGACCAGCCGTCCCCCGTGTCGCAACGATTCGCGCAATGCGGCGATCATCGCCCCGCGCGGATCGGCGAAATAGAGCACGTTGAGCGCCAGCACGGCATCGAACGGCCGCCAGGAATGCTGCGAAAGGCTCTCTATGTCGCCCTGCGCCAGAGTCGCGGCCGCGCCTAGCCGATGTCGGGCTGCGGTTATCATCGTCTCCGACCGGTCGATGCCATAGACCTTGCAGTCGGCCCTCGCGTGCAGGCTGGCGAGCGCAGCACCCGTTCCGCAGCCGGCATCGAGAATGCGTTCGCCCGGTTGGGGATCGAGAGAGTTCACCGCCAGCCGCAATGGGCCGAAATTGCCGAGATCCATGGCCCGCCCGAGCAAGCGCCCGCCCAGCCCGCGCGGATGAGCGAGCTGGGCGGCAAAGCGATCCGAAAACGTCAACCGAGCAGCGACGAATCAGCCGATCTTGGCTAGCAGCGCCTGGACCTCGCGCCGCCGTCCGGAATCCCACGCCGGCCGCGAGGGATCGTGCGGGGCCCGCAGAGCCTTTTGCAGGTAGCTTTTCGCCCCGACCTTGTCGCCCTGGTCGTAGAGAAAGTCGCCGTAGAAGTAGTTCGCGTCGAGGCCGTTCGGGTCTACCGCCAGCGCTTCTTTTAGCAGCTTCTTCGCCTTCTGGTCGTCTCCGAACCCGATCGGTGAGCCGGGAACCTTGTAATACAAGACGCCGAGAGTCATCGCCGCGCCGCCGTCTTCGGCCTTGGGATTGATCGAATAGGCTTTGGTCAGGATGTCGCGCGCCCGTGTGGCGAGTCCGAGCTTGTGAAAGATATTCGCCCGATTCGCCTGCTCGCTCGTGACGATCCCCTGCCAAATCAGGGGCTCGGCCCTGCCGGGGTATTTCTTCACCAGCATCGCCGCCTGCTGGGCCAGTCTGTCGAGGGCCCTGGTCTGCGTACTCGAGCCTTTGACCTCGTAGGCAATATGCGCCCAACCATCGTTGAGCGCCTTTACCTCCTGGGTCATCGAGTCAGCAGCAAAGGCGGGGGCGGTGAGGACCAGGAACGTCGCGCCAGCAAGGGCGAGCGGAAATTTGCGAAACATGGGGGAGTCTCCTTAGGAGGTCAGGAAAATTAGGAGGTCAGGAAAAGGCGGCGTGCGCGCGGCGCACTTGCGATTTTAGGCCATTGTCAATCATAGCAGGCGCGAGCGCGTTTAGCGCGGCAAATACGCGCTCCATCATGCCAATGTTCAGATGCGGCCGGCGCGCGGCGATGGCCCCGACAATCCGCTGCGCGACCCATTCGGGATCGTCGGCCTTCATCTTGGCAAGTTCAAGGAAGCGATCGACCTCGCCGGAATTGAACGCTGTGCGCGCGGCGCGCGGATTGACGTGGGTGACGGCAACGCCGGTGCCCGCAAGCTCCCGCCGAAGGGCCTGGCTGAGCGCCGCCAGGCCGGCCTTGCTGCTCGAATATGCCGCAAACCACGGGTACGGAATCGAGCCGAGGACCGAGCCGATGTTGACGATTTGCCCGGCGCCGCGCGCTCGCATTGGCCCGGCAACCGCTTGGGCGAGGGCCGCAGGAACGAGCAGGTTCACCCGGTAGCAGGACGCCAGCGTTTCGAGCGACTGGGTCTCGTGCAAGCCGAACTTCATCACCCCGGCGACGTTGACCAGGATGTCGGGCGTGTCGCTGGTGAGCCGTGCGCACAAAGCGCGCAAATCGTCGTCGTCGGCAAGGTCGGCGACGATCGTCTCGTCGCATTCGGCTGGCTTGACCCGGTCGATGCCGACCACACGCGCGCCGCTTTCTCGCAGAAGACGGGATAGGGGGGCGCCAATGCCGCCGGCAGCGCCCGTTACGACGACCGATTTTCCCTCAAGCGGCGACATCGACCGGATCCATGTCGATCGACGCGAACATCGCGCTGAATAAGCCGAAGATCTCGCGCGCCATGCCGATCACTGCCGTGCGATCGGAATCTTCCTCGAAGCTATTCACCAAGCCTTCCAGAAAGCACATGTGCGACTGGTCGAGCGCGCCGTGCGAGTTGAGGTAGGTGAACGCTTCCGGCGGCAATCCCAGGCGCTCGGCCACTGCCCCGGCGCCGCGCGTGGCGAGTGCCACGCTGACGCTCTCCAGCACATAGACCATGCCAAAAAACGCCACCGCGCTTCCGTTGCGGATGCGGGCATAGGCGTAATCGACCATCGTCTGCGTGGCCGCACGCGGCCAGCTGCGCCGGGCGGCCGAAGCATCGCCGCCGGCAGCGGCAATGTCCTTGAGAATCCACTCCTCGTGGCCGGTTTCCTCGGCGATGTATTCGTCCAGCGCTTCGACAAGTTCGGGACGGTGCGCCAACCGCTGACGCGCCTCGATCATCAACGGGACGGTGTGGCGAACGTGGTGATAGGCTTGCGTCAGGTAGTCGATATAGGTCTCGCGGCAGATGGTCCCGGCCAGGCCGGCTTGCACTTGCGGTACGCCCAGGAACGCCAGCCGCTCACGCACGGTCGCGTCTTCAAGGATGGTGAAGAACGAAGGGGCGGGCAAGTAAGCGGCCGAGATCGCCGCACGCTTTAGCCTACCGTTGCCGGTGAGGCGGCCGTCGTGCGGCGTGAAATGGGCAACTTCGCGCCAGGCGTCGACGCGGGCATAGGCCGGCAGGCCGGCGTTGGCTGCGGCGACAGCGGCGTCGAGATCGCTCGCGGGAGTTGCGGGGACGAGCAGCGCTTCGGGAAAGGGCAGCCCGTCGCCATAGACGAAGGCCTGGGCGATTTCGGGTTGTGCGAGCAGCGCTTCCTCGATCCATTCGGGCGAGATGTTGCGCCCGTGGCTGGTAATGATCAGGTTCGATTTGCGCCCTTCTATCCACAGCCGCCCTTCGGCATCGATCCGGCCGATATCCCCGGTGGCGAACGGGGCCTGGGGCATTTCGCCGCCGAGCACTGCGAGGCACAATGGACCGTCGAGCAACACCTCGCCGTTGTCGGCAATGGTCGCCGCGACATGAGCGAGCGGGCGTCCGGCCGAACCGGGCTCTTCGCTGGCGTCCAGTTCGAGCGACACCACGGAGGCGAATTCGGTGAGGCCGTAACCCTGCCGGACCGGCAGGCCCAAAGCCCGGGCGCGAGCGATCAGCGCCGGTGGCGTCCGTGCGCCGCCGACCGCGATGAGCGTCAGTAGCGGGAATCGCTGGCCACTTGCTTCCATCACCGCGACCAACCCGGCGAGAAGCTCAGGCACGAGTATCAGCGACGTGATCCGCCATTCGGCGATCCGTTGCGCCATCATTGCGAAATCAGGCCTGAATGGATCGGCCATTCCGACGAGGGCTTGGGGTGGGCAGACATAGGTCCCCCCGGCCAATAACGTCGCGAAGAATCCCGCCACCGTCTCAAGCAGGATGCCCGGAGGCAGCAGCGCCAGGTGCCTTCCGGCATGAGCAATGCCGACCGCGCGGACCACTTCTTCCGCCACCACCAGCAGATGGTCTTCCGAAAGACAGACGCCTTTCGGATTGCCGGTAGAGCCGGAGGTGAATGTGATCCGCGCGGTCCCGGTAGGAAGCGCGACTGGCCTAGATGGGGAAAATAGGCCGGCCGAGGCTCTGCCGGAAAAGAATTGCGTAGCGCCGCAAGAATCGACTGCGTGCCGACGTTGATCATCGGTAAAGAACTGAGGAAGCGAAAGAACCGGAATTTTGGCTTCGAGGAACGCCAGCTCAAGCAGCGCGGTGTCCACGCCGTGATCCCGTTGCAAGGCGGCCGGGCCGCCGCCGGGAGACGCCGGCAAGTTCGCGCACGCCTGTTCGATCCGTTGTGGCAGTTCGGCATAAGTGACAGGCGAACCGACGATGGGATCGAACGCGATGCGTTCCGGGTTGATCGCACCGTGGCGTTGGATCGCGTTCCGCAACAGACTCATGCGGCGATCTCCCGCCGGCGCCTGGTAAGGAATTGAGCAATCGCGCGCTGCCCCTCCGCAATCCTCCCGGCGCAGACACGCGGGTCCTGCGCGTAGTAACTGCCCCAGTCGGCGGCCGCCGGTCCCAACTTCGCCGGGTCCGCTCGCACGAGTTCGTGGATCGGCACCACGATCCGGGCGAACATGCGCCGCAGCGGAGCGGTCAGCGTGGCGACGACGACATCGTTCGTGTCGCCAAGATCGTTTGCCGCCTCACCCCACAACGCGATCATTGACCAGGCATTGCTGGCCGCGAGGTTGCCGATCTCGATGATCGCATCGCGCTGAATGGGGCGGCGCAATCTGGAGGACACAAGGGCTTCGACGGGCTCGTCGAGATAGGCTTCGAGGAAGAGCGGCTCGGCTCCGACGCGGCGGTAGCCCAGGGCCGCGCGGCCCGAGCCGGCGTTGCTCAGATAGTCGCCGAAGACAGCTGCGCCGCGTGCGCCATAGGCTCGCCGATAGGTATCGTCGACGAACGACCGTGCGCACGCAACATCCATGAATTATCTCCAGCCGTCTCGGCCACTCGACGACGCGGAGCGCTCCGTTCCTCAGTCGAAGAGCGCTTTTCTTTGTCAAGCTGCGGCCGCCGCCGCGCGAGAGATCGAACGACCCGGCGCAGCACGGCATCGACATACCCCGCGCCTCAATGACGCTCGCCGCGAACCAGGAGCGACCCAGCTGCGGCCCAACCCAGTGAAATGGCGATGGCAAGCACGGCCGGATGGACGAGACGTGTTGTTTCGACCAGTCCGGACGTGCGGATGAACAACACGAGAAGGACCAACCCGGACATCAGGCCACTCGTATAGCTCGCTCGCCGGGCTGGTTTGCCCAGAACGACCGCCAGCATGGGAATGAGCAGGGCGAACACCGGCCACAGCAGGCGCGACCATGCCGCGGCACTGTCAGCCGGCTTGCCGCTGCCAAAGAGCGAAGGCAGCGATTCCAGCGTGCGCTTGTCCGGCGGTGAAGGGGCAGAACCCTTGGCCGGGCCGCCTGTGACAAGCTTGAATCGGGTGAAGGACAGCGCTTGCCCGGTCGCGCGATTGAAGCTGAGGCCGTCTGCCAGTTCAACG
>DATIQN010000015.1:0-22544 GCA_035470785.1 Croceibacterium sp.
GTCATGACTGGTGGCGGCTCGCTGCTCGCCGGGCTCGATACCGTGCTCAGCGAATCGACCGGCCTGCCGGTCGTGCGTGCCGACGATCCGCTCAACTGCGTCGCTCGCGGCGCCGGGCGGGCGCTCGAGGACCTCGAATACCGCGGCGTGCTGCACACCGTCTGAGACGGTGCAGAGCCGCTAGTCGACGACCGGTCGCCTGACCACCGGCTCTTCCACTGCGGGCTCCCTGACCACCGTCGTGGTGTGATCCGGCGCGACCGCCGTCGCACCCTCGGCCTTGCCTTCGGCGCGGGCGACGCGCAGCTCGGCGTCGTGGATCTTATCGCGCGCACGCCAGTGGTCGTAGCTCCAGCGCATCTGGCCATAGGCGAAGACCATCAGCATGCCGCCCATGATCGCCAAGTTCTTGAGCGCGTTGACCTGCTGCGCGGGGTCGGTGAGCGCGTTGTGGAAGAAGAGGTTCGTCAGGCCGACGTAGACGAACAGCACGATCGAGGTCAGCCGGGTCATCAGGCCGATGGCGAGGAGCAGACCGGCGACCAGCTCGAAAATGCCGACGCCCATCGCCATGTTCGACGGCAGGCCGGCCGCCGCCATCATACTAGCGGCGGGCGCGGGATCGATTATTTTGCCGACTCCCGAGACGATGAAGATGACGGCAAGTAGGATGCGCCCGATCAGCGCGGCAATCATCGACATGGCAACTCTCCCCAAAGCTTGCAGGCGCAACGCACGAGCGACACTTTAGTGCCTAGAGCTTGGGCAGCGTCACGCCCTTCTGGCCCATGTACTTGCCCGCGCGGTCGGCATAGCTCGTCTCGCACGGCTCGTTGCCATGCAGGAACAGGAACTGGCATGCACCCTCGTTGGCGTAGATCTTCGCCGGCAGCGGGGTGGTGTTGGAGAACTCGAGCGTAACGTGGCCTTCCCACTCGGGCTCGAGCGGGGTGACGTTCACGATGATCCCGCAACGAGCATAGGTCGACTTGCCGAGGCAGATCACCAGAACGTCGCGCGGGATACGGAAGTATTCGACCGTGCGCGCCAGCGCGAAGCTGTTGGGAGGAATGATGCAGACATCGGTCTTGCGGTCGACGAAGCTGTTCGAGGCGAAGTTCTTGGGGTCGACGATTGCGCTGTCGACGTTGGTGAAGATCTTAAACTCGTCGGCCACCCGCGCGTCGTAGCCGTACGACGACAGGCCGTAGGAAATGCACCCCTCGCGCCGCTGCGCTTCGACGAACGGCTCGATCATGCCGGTCGCCTGGGCGTTTTCCCGAATCCAGCGGTCGTTGAGAATCGTCATGCGCGAGGGATTCCGGAGCCGCGGGCTGCAGGCAAGGGATCGCGCAACTTATCCCCCGGCGAGCAAGCTGGCGTTACCCCCCGCGGCGGTCGTGTCGACCGTCACCACCCGCTCTATGGCGAAGCGCGGCAGGTAGTGTGGGCCGCCGGCCTTGGGTCCGGTTCCGGAGAGTCCCTCGCCGCCGAACGGCTGGCTGCCGACCACCGCGCCGATCTGGTTGCGGTTGACGTAGAGATTGCCAACCCGGGCGTGCGCCTCGACGAAATGGCGCACCGAATCGATCCGGCTGTGCAGCCCGAGGGTCAGACCGAAACCGGTCGAATTGATCTCGTCGATCACGCCGGCGAGGTTACCGGCCTGCCAGCGCACGACATGGAGCACCGGACCGAAATTTTCCTGGGTCAGCTCGTGGATCGAACCGATCTCGATGATCGTCGGCGCAACGAACGTGCCGCCCTTCGCGCCCTTCGGCAGCTCGCGCCGCCACAGCGGGCACCCGGCCTTGTTCATCGCTGCAACGTGCTTATCGAGCGCCGCCTTGGCCTCGGCGTCGATCACCGGGCCAACGTCGGTTTCGACGCGCTCGGGATCGCCGATCACCAGCGCCTCGAACCCGCCGCGGATCATCGCCAGCGTGGAATCGGCGATGTCTTCCTGCAGGTAAACCACGCGCAAGGCCGAACAGCGCTGTCCAGCTGACTGGAACGCGCTCGCCATCACGTCGCGGGTGACCTGCTCGGGCAGCGCGGAAGAATCGACGATCAGCGCGTTCTGCCCGCCGGTTTCGGCGATCAGCGTCGCGAGCGGACCTTTGCGCGCAGCGAGCGCGCGGTTGATCTCGTGCGCGGTCTCGGTCGAGCCGGTGAAGGCGACACCGGCGAGGCGCGGGTCCGAGGTTAGCGCCGCGCCAACCTTGCCGTCGCCGGGCATGAACTGGAGCACGTAGTCGGGAATTCCCGCCTCGTGGCACAGACTGACCGCCAGCGCGGCGATCAGCGGGGTCTGCTCGGCCGGCTTGGCGAGAACGCTGTTGCCCGCGGCAAGCGCGGCGACGGTCATCCCGGTAAAGATCGCCAGCGGGAAGTTCCAGGGGCTGATCGTGGCGAACACGCCGCGGCCGTGCAGGCGCAGCGTGTTGTCCTCGCCGGTCGGTCCCGGCATCGGGTGCGGCCCAGCGAACAGCCGCCGCGCCTCGGCGGCGTAATAGCGCAGAAAATCGACCGCCTCGCGCACTTCGAGCACGGCATCGAGCATGGTTTTGCCCGCCTCACGCTGGCACAGCGAGATGAACTCGGCCGTGTGCGCTTCGTAGAGATCGGCGGCGCGATCGAGCAGTTGCGCGCGGGCTGCTCCGCCGAGCGCGTCCCAGCCGAACTGCGCAGCGACGGCGCGCGAAAAGGCGAGGTCGATGTCCTTCGCGCCGGCGTAGAGCACCTGGCCTACTACTTCGCTGTTGTCCTGCGGCGAGCGGACTTCATGCGTCTCCCCGCCCTTGCCCGCGAGGACAGTCGGCGCGGCGGCCCACTCGCGGCCATCGAGCGAGCGCAACTCGGCCAGCAGCGGCACGCGCACCAGCGGGTCGGCGAGGTCGACCCCGTGGCTGTTCTTGCGGTCGGGGAAGATGTCCGCCGGCAGTGGGATCGCCGGATTGCGGCGCGGTTCGAGTGCGGCGAGGTCGCGTACCGGATCGGCGGTCAGTTCGGCGACCGGCACTTCGGCATCGGCCATGCGATTGACGAAGCTCGAATTGGCGCCGTTTTCGAGCAGGCGGCGCACGAGGTAGGCGAGCAGGTCCTTGTGGCCGCCGACTGGGGCATAAATGCGCACGCGGGTCGGACGGTCGCCTTCTTCCTCGGCGAGAACATCGTAGACGTCTTCGCCCATGCCGTGGAGGCGCTGGAACTCGAACTCGCGCCCGGCCGCCAGCGCCTTGATCGCGCCGATGGTGTAGGCGTTGTGCGTCGCGAACGCGGGATAGATCGCGTCCTCCGCCGCAAGGAGCTTGGCGGCGCAGGCGAGATACGACACGTCGGTCGCGATTTTGCGGGTGAACACCGGGTAGTCGCGATAGCCGCCGACCTGGCTGAGCTTGATCTCGCTGTCCCAGTAGGCGCCCTTGACCAGCCGGACCATCAGCCGGCAGTTATGCCGCCGGGCAAGCGCGACGACCCAGTCGACAAGGGGCACCGCGCGCTTTTGGTAGGCCTGCAGCGCCAGACCGAAACCCTGCCAGCCGCCTTCGAACAGCGTTTCGTCGGCAACCAGCGCTTCGATGATGTCGAGGCTCAGCTCGAGTCGCTCGGCTTCCTCGGCGTCAATCGTGAAGTGAATGTCGGCCTTGCGCGCGGCCAAGGCCAGTTCGCGCACCATCGGCACCAGCGCCGCCTTGGCCGCCTCGGCGTGGTAGAAGTCGTAACGCGGATAGAGCGCGGAGAGTTTGACCGAAATGCCCGGGCTCGCCTTGACCCCGCCCTTGGCGTCCTTCGCCAGCCGCTTGATCGCCGCCGCATAGCTGGCACGGTAGCGCTCGGCGTCGGCAAAGGTCATCGCCGCCTCGCCGAGCATGTCGAAACTGTGCGACAGGCCCTTCTTGCGCTCGGGCGCGGCGCGCTTGAGCGCCTCGTCGATCGTCCGCCCGAACACGAACTGCCCGCCGAGAATGCGCATCGCCTGCAGCGTCGCCTGGCGGATTACCGGCTCGCCGAGCCGCGCGGTCGCGCGGCGCAGCGTGCTCGCCATGCCCGCTTCGGCCTCGCGGCCGCGCAGCACTTGGCCGGTGAGCATGAGCGAGAAGGTCGCCGCGTTGACGAAGGTCGAGCTGCTTTCGCCCAAGTGTTCACCCCAGTCGATCCCGGCGACCTTGTCGTGGATCAGCGCGTCGGCCGTTTCGGTGTCGGGCACGCGCAGCAGCGCTTCGGCAAGGCACATCAGCGCGATGCCTTCCTCGGTCGCGAGGCCGTAACTCTGCAGGAACGCGTCGAGCCCCGCCGCCTTGCGCCCGCGCGCGCCTTCGACGAGCTTGGCGGCGAGCTTGGCGGCGGCGGCGTGCACGGCGGAGGCGGAAGCCGCCTGCCGCAAGCGCTCGGCAACGCAGGCCTCCTCGTCCGTGCGGAAGGCCTGGCGGAGTGCGCTGCGGTCGATCATGCGGCGCCCCTGCACCCGGTTTCAGCTGTAATCAAGCGAAGCGTCAGCCCTCGATCCACTCGTAGCGGAACGCATCGCCGTCGCGCTTCACACGCCCCGCGCTGGTCCGCCGGAAGTGCGCGGGGAAACACAGCAAATCCTCGTCCGCCGCGCGGTCCATCGTCCGCTTGCGGGTCGCGCTGGCCATCGCCCCGTCGGCGTCGAAGGCAAACTTCAGGTCGTGCCGGATCAGCTGCACCGGGTGGTGGATCACGTCGCCCCAGAACAACGCTGGCGGCCCGCCGGCCTCGGCGCTGATCGTGCAGCAGCCGGGTGAGTGGCCGAACGCCGGCTCGATCCAGATCCCGTCGCCGATTTCGCGGTGAGCGACGAAATTCTCGTCGACCAGCTCTCCCTTGCCGGCCTCCATGATCGGCACGATCGAATCGAGGAACGCCTCGTAGTGCAGCGCCTCACCCTCGGGGTTGCTCTGGAAGTATTCGTAGTCGCGCTTGCCGAAGAGGTATTTCGCGTTGGCGAAGGTCGGCACCCACTTGCCGTTTTCGAGCCGGGTGTTCCAGCCGACGTGGTCGAAGTGCAGGTGGGTGCACATCACCAGGTCGATGTCCTTTGGCGCGAAGCCGGCGCGGCGCAGGTTGCCGAGATAATCGGTGTCGAGCTGGTTGACCTCGGGCAGCGAGCGATTCTTGTGGTTGCCGTCGCAGGTGTCGATCAGGATCGTCCGGCCGTCGAGCTCAATCACCCAGCTGTGGACCGAGAAGGTCATGAAACTGGTTTCGGGGTCGGCGTTGACCTCGTCGGGTTGGTCGTACCAGGTCAGAAGCCGTTCCATGTCCGCCCGCGTGGTGCCCGGCAGCTGGCCGAGCAGCGGTACGGGACTGTCCATCTCGTGCACCTTGTGGATGCGCATGCGCCCGAGCTCGATCGGCTTCATTGCTCTCTCCCGCCGGCTGTTCTAGCCGATGCGCGCATCTTGGGAGAAAGCATGAGACAGGGCAACGGCCAAGCGGACTATCCGGTCCACGCCAACGGCACGGTCGCCGACGCGATCGCCGCGGTGCTCAAGCGCGAGGGCGTGACGGTGGTGTTCGGATACCCGCGCAACCAGGTTCTCGAAGCCGCCGCGCGGATCGACATCCGCACCGTCATCGTCCGGCAGGAACGCACCGGGCTGCACATGGCCGACGCGATGAGCCGCATGAGCAAGGGCGGCGAGATGGGCGTGTTCGTCATGCAGCAGGGCCCTGGGGCGGAGAACGCCATGGGCGGCGTCGCGCAGGCCTTCGCCGAGAGCGTGCCGGTGCTGGTGATGCCGCAGGGCTACGCGTTGAGCCAGATGTACGTGCCGTTCAATTTCAACTCGGTGCGCTCGATGGCGAGCTACGCCAAGCACGCCGAGCCGCTGACGAGCGGGGACCAGGTCGTGCCGGTGCTGCGGCGAGCGTTCGCGATGCTGCGCAACGGCCGCCCGCAGCCGGTGGTGATCGAACTGCCCTACGACGTGCTCGACAAGCCGTACGAGGGCGCGTTCGATTATGCGCCCGGCAAGGTGGTGCGCTCGCAGCCGGCGCAGGCGGAGATCGCAGCCGCCGCCGAGCTGCTGCTCGCTGCCGAGAACCCCGCGATCTACGCCGGGCAGGGCATCCACTGGTCCGAGGCTTACGACGAGCTGCGCGCGCTCGCCGAGCACCTCGCGATTCCGGTGATGACCAGTCTCCCCGGCAAGAGCGCGTGCGACGAGACGCACCCGCTCGCGCTCGGCTCGGGCGGCAACGGGATCAACGGCTGTGTTCGAAAATGGCTCGACGAATGCGACTTGCTGTTCGGCGTCGGCTGCAGTTTCACCGCGACTTCGTTCGGCCTCGCCATCCCGCCGGGCAAGCGAGTGATCCACGCCACGCTCGACCCGCTCGACATCGACAAGTCGGTGCCGAGCGAACTGGCGCTGGCGGGCGATGCGAAGCTCACGCTGGCGGCGCTGCTTGAAGCCGTGAAGCGCTCGGTTCCCGAGCCGCGCGACAGCGGACCTGTGGCGCAGCGCATCAAGGACGTCGAGCGCGAGTGGCTCGCCAAGTGGGAGGCCAAGCGCTCGTCCGCCGCCGCGCCGCTTTCGCCCTACCGCGTGCTGCGCGACCTCTACGACACGGTCGACGTGGCCAACTCGATCGTCACCCACGACGCAGGAAGTCCGCGCGACCAACTGGTGCCGTTCTGGAAATGCGTCACCCCGCACAGCTACATTGGCTGGGGCAAGTCGACGCAGCTGGGTTACGGCCTCGGTCTGGCAATGGGCGCCAAGCTCGCCTGCCCCGACAAGCTGTGCATCAACGTCTGGGGCGATGCGGCGATCGGCTTTACCGGCACCGACCTCGAAACCGCCGCGCGCGACCGGATCCCAATCCTGTCGATCCTGCTCAACAACGAGGCGATGGCGATCGAACTGCCGATCATGCCGGTCGCCACCGAGAAGTACCGAGCGACCGACATCACCGGCGATTACTCGTTGTTTGCCCGTTCGCTCGGCTGCCACGGCGAGAGAGTGACCGAAGCGGGCGAGATCGTCCCCGCGTTGAAACGCGCCATCGCGGCAATCGAGGCAGGGCAGCCGGCACTGGTCGAGTTCATCACCGAGAAGGAAACACAGATCTCACGCGGCTGAGCCTCGGCCGAGGCACCGCGTACCGCGATTGCCTTTCCATTGCTCCGCCTGCCCCTCGCCCACGCTCGCGCCCCCGCGGGTGACGGTGCGCAGCAGGCTGCCATAGCGATCGCGATCGCGGTCGATCGGCTCCAGCCTGAAAAGGCCTCGATTAAGCAAGGTGAGCCGCCGGCTCGTGGCGCGCGCGCCCAAGGTCGCCTCGCTCCGGCAAGGGGGATGGTTCACCTCGGACGCGTAGATGTAGGCGAAGCGGACCTTTTCGCCGCGGTGCCAGAAGGAAGGGTCATTGCCCAATGAACATGAACCCCACCGCCGCCATGATGCAGCCGAACGCGGCGACGTATCGCCAGCCGAGCGGCTGGCCAAGCACGACGACTATGAACACGCCGAAGATCGTCAGCGCGATCGCCTCCTGGGCGATCTTGAGCTGCCCCGGCGTCCACCCATGGGCATAGCCGATACGGTTGGCCGGGACGGCGAGCGAGTACTCAACTCCCGCGAGCAGCCAGCTGATTAGGATCACCCAGCCCAGCGGACGCGCCTCGGCGATCGCCGGCCCGCCCTTGAGGTGCCAGTACCAGGCAGTGGTCATGAAGATGTTGGACAGCGTCAGCAGGATCAGCGTGGGTATGCCGGTCTAATGCGAAACGGCCGTAGGGAGGGCAAGCCCCTCGTTTGCCTTGGCCGAACGAAGGAGGGCGGCGGTTTCCCGCCGCCCTCGAGCGCGACCCGGGCGCGCCTAGTGATGGTGCTTGGACTTGTGGGTCGTGGTGGTGGTCGCCGACACACCAGCGCTACCCGCCCCGGTTGCGGCCGAGACGTTCGTGTCGCTGTCGGTGTCCGCAACGTTGGCGTCAGTGTTGGCATGGGTCGCGCCGTTGGCCGCCGCATCGCCCGCCTGGGCGGGCGCGTTCTGCACCGCTTCGACCGCGTGGTCGGTGCTCTGCTGCACCTGCTCCTGCGCCCGCGCGCTGGCCTGCGGCGAAGTCGATTGAATGCGGTCCGTCACATTGGGCAAGTTGTTGCCAACGCCATTCAGGGTGCCTTGCGTCGCGGCGCCGGCACCCGCGCCGACACCGGCTGGCGGGCCGTGACTCTGGGCATAAGCTGCGCTGGCCGCGAAGCCGAGCGCCGCGGCGAGGGTAAGAGTGGCCAAATTTTTCATTTTCCGGTCTCCAAGTTGACCCCCGTTTTGGGGAGACGACTCGCGAAGCCGCCAAATAGCTCCCGCTGTTGCGGCCAGCAGCGCCTCGCACCCGGCGAGCCGAGCCCGATCGTCCAGGACTTACGTGAGTTCGTCGCTCGGGCCCATGCGAATGGCCGATAGTCGCCCTTGAGCGTTATCGAGGCATGCCGTCGACCGTAATTCGCAGTTTCGACTACGACCCACGAACCAAGACGCTCGATGTCGAGTTCGTCAGCGGCCGTTGCTATCGCTATGCCGGGGCGCCACCGAAAGTCGTCGCGGCGTTTCGCGAGGCCTTCTCGAAAGGGCGCTTCTTCAACGCGCACATTCGCGATGCCTACCCCTGTGAAGAGCTCGAACACGAACCGGCGGAGGATTCCTGGGGCCTCTAGCGAAACGCGGCCTTAACCTTGCCGAGTGTATCACGATCCCATGTTCAGGAAATACCAGGCCGTCTTCACCAGCCGCTGGAAGGCCATGATGTGGGCGGCAGGCGTGTGTCTGACCGCCTATTGCACGGTGCCGAGCCAGGAACAGTCCGAGGCAAAATATGCCAAGGAGCATCTCCGGCACCTGAGTCCGTGGGCCCTCCAGAAAAAGGGTAGCTGAAGAAGCCGCTCAGGAGCGGCGTTCGCTGCCCGAGCGGCGTTCACCCTTACGGCGGTCCTTGCCGGCAACCGGAAGGTCGGCCTTGCGGCGATCGCCCGCGCGGCGCTCGCCGGCGCGCTTGTCAGGGGTCTTGGTGGTGCTGGACATGATCTGGCTCTCCACAATCGAGCCAGATTAGCGCGATGGCCTTCCGAGAAGGTTAACGCTGCGCAGCGCCCGCTTAACCACAAACGAAGGGGCGACAGTTTCCCGCCGCCCCTTGCGATCCTGACTGCCGGCCTGAGGGGGGAGGGATCGGAGGTCGGCCGGCAGCACAGGGGTATGCCTTCGCCTCGCAGGACCCCTGGCAAGCCGGTTGGCTCCCTCGCTTGCGACCGGCCGCGCCTTGTTCGCGGCGAGGCGAGCGCCGCGCGCGGTACTAGGAATCGCGCAGGCGAGCGGCTACAGCGCGCGCCGACCCAATGGCAGGAGCGCGGCGTGAGCCTGAGTGAGGACAAGCAGATGCTCGCCAAGGCGGAAACGCTGATCGAGGCCCTGCCCTATTTCCAGCGCTACGCGGGCTGCACCTTCGTCGTGAAATATGGCGGTCACGCGATGGGCGATCCCGAAGCGGCGCACGATTTCGCCCAGGACATCGTTCTTCTCAAGGCGGTCGGCATCAACCCGGTCGTGGTCCACGGCGGCGGGCCGCAAATCGGCGCCATGCTCAGGAAGCTCGGCGTCGAGAGCACCTTCGTCGACGGGTTGCGGGTGACCGACAAAGCCACCGCCGAGATCGCCGAGATGGTCCTCTCGGGCGCGATCAACAAGGAACTGGTCGGCTGGATCGCCGCTGCCGGCGGCAAGGCAATTGGCATCTCGGGCAAGGACGGCGGGCTGGTCACCGCGCGCAAGGTCACCCGCACGACCAAGGACCCTGACAGCCATATCGAGCAGGCGGTCGACCTCGGCTTCGTGGGCGAACCGGCGCGGATCGACACGACGATCCTCGAGACGGCCAACAACGCCGGTATCATCCCCATCGTCGCACCGATCGCGGCCGGCGATGACGGCCACACCTACAATATCAACGCCGACACGATGGCCGGGGCGCTCGCCGCCGCTCTCGGCGCGGCGCGGTTGTTCCTGCTGACCGACGTTACCGGGGTGTTCGACAAGTCCGGCAAGTTGCTGACCGACCTCACCCCGGCCGACATCGCCCGGCTCAAGGCAGACGGCACGATTTCCGGCGGGATGCTCCCCAAGCTCGACACCTGCGTTCAGGCGGTCGAGGCCGGCTGCGAGGCGGCGGTGGTGCTCGACGGGCGCGTCGGCCACGCGATGCTGCTCGAATTCTTCACCAGCCGCGGCGCCGGCACGCTGATCCGCAAGGGCGAATGATGCGAACGGCCGCGCTGCTCGGGCCGGCGGCGCTGGCGAGATGCGGTTCGCCCAGCCCGGCGCCCACGCCGGAAACGCGTGAGAGCGAAGCGGCTCTTGCTGCCTCTCCGGCGCCTTCTGCCTCGGCAACGCCGCTCGCTCCCCTGGCGCTTACGCCGATTCCGCGACCCACGCGGGATGTGGCTGTGCTCGAAGGCCGCGATTGCCGGACCGTGGCGCAAGCGTACATCGATGCCCTTGCACGCGGCGATTTCACCTTCGCCGCGCGAGTGTGGGACGATCCGGTGATCGACGACGCGCGGCTGAAAGCCGTGTTCAACGGCTACAAGCAGCCAAGGATTGCGATTGCCGGTATCAAACAGGACGGGGCCGCCGGCTCGCTTTACTGCACCCTCACCGGCGCTCTGACCGACGCGCGCGACGCTGACAAGTCACGGCAAAGAGGCGAAATCGTCTTGAAGCGCGTCAACGACGTGCCCGGCGCCACGCCCGCGCAATTGCGCTGGACGATCCGCTCGAGCACGTTCGTCGAAAACATGCAGCGCACAGGTTAGGGCGCGCCGCTTGATAGGCGCGGCCCTCGTCGGCTAGGCAGGGCCATAACAGGAGTGGTTTCGATTGAGCGCACTGATCCAGATCATCTCGTTGCTCACCAACGTCATCGTGATGCTGGTGATCGTGCAGTTCGTGATCGGGCTGTTGTTTTCGTTCAACGTGGTCAATTCGACCAACCATTTCCTGGTCCAGGTGTACCGCTCGATCAACGCCCTGCTCGAGCCCGTGCTGGGGCCCATCCGGCGAATCATGCCCGATACCGGAGCAATCGATTTCTCGCCGCTGGTGCTGATCCTGCTGCTGCAAATCCTGCTGATCATCCTCAGCAGCGTGCCCTAGTGATGGGCACTCAATGACCGCACGCGTCATCGACGGGAAGGCCTTCGCGGCCCGCCTGCGTGACCGAATTGCCGGCTATGCCCACGCGTATGAGGCGCAGGCCGGACGCAAGGCGGGGCTCGCCGTCGTGCTGGTGGGCGAGGATCCGGCGAGCGAGGTCTACGTCCGTTCGAAGGCCCGGGCGACCCTCGAGGCGGGGATGGAGAGCTTCGAGTTCAAGCTGCCAGCCGAGGCCTCGGAAGAAGAATTGCTCGACCGCGTGCGTGCGCTCAACGCTGATCCAGCGGTCGACGGCATTCTCGTCCAGCTGCCCGTTCCCGAGCACATGAACGAGCAAAAGGTGATCGCGACGATCGATCCTGACAAGGATGTCGACGGGTTCCACATCGTCAATGCCGGGCGCCTGTGCATCGGCATGCACGGGTTCGTGCCGTGCACGCCGCTCGGCTGCCTGATGCTGCTGAACGACCAGCTCGGGGACCTGAGCGGCCTGGAGGCGGTCGTGCTCGGCCGTTCGAACATCGTCGGCCGGCCGATGGCGCAACTGCTGGTCGACGCCAATTGTACCGTGACGATTGCCCACAGTCGGACGCGCGACCTGCCTGAGGTAGTCCGGCGCGGGGATATCGTCGTCGCCGCCGTCGGCCGGCCGGAAATGGTCCGCGGCAGCTGGATCAAGCCCGGCGCCTGCGTGATCGACGTGGGCATAAACCGAGTCGAGGGCGAAGGCGGCAAGACCCGATTGGTCGGCGACGTCGCTTATGACGAAGTGAAGGAAGTCGCCGGCGCCATCACCCCGGTGCCGGGCGGAGTCGGCCCGATGACCATCGCGGTGCTGCTCAGGAACACAATAGTCTCCGCCTATCGCCGCGAAGGCCTCAACCTGCCGAAGGATGCGTTATGATATTTCGGATGGCCGCCTTCAGCCTTCTCGTGTCTCTCGCAGTATGCGCCGGTTCGGGCGAAGCCCGCCGGAATGGCTTGCGCGCGACCGCCAATCCCAGCGCCGTCATCGCCACCGAGCTCGCCTACTCCCGGGCTGCGCAGGAAAAGGGCCAGTGGACCGCCTTCCGCGACTACGCCGCCAACGACGCGATCATGTTCACTCCGCAGACGGTGAAGGCTAAGGATTGGCTCAAAGGCCGGGCCAATCCAGCGCAAGCGGTGCAGTGGGAGCCTTTTGCGGTCTGGATGAGCTGTGACGGGTCGCTCGCGGTGACCAAAGGCGAATGGCATCGTCCCGGCGGCAAGGTCGGCTACTTCAATACCGCCTGGCGGCGGCAGAAGGACGGCACTTACAAGTGGGAGTTCGACGGCGGCGACACGCTGGCCGAGCCGCTCGCCAAGCCGGAGATGATCCAGGGGCAAGTCTCCGACTGCTCGCGGGCCTCGGCTCCCGCGATCCCGCCCGCTCCCGCCGACGTCGACCAGCGGATGGGCTGGTCCGACGACAAGACACTGCAGTGGATCGTGCAGGTAAAGCCGGACGGCTCGCGCGACTTCAGGGTCCACCGCTGGAACGGAACTGGTTACGAGGAAGCGCTCCGCAGCGAAGTCGCCGCCGGCTAGGCAATGCTGCACGCGTTCATCTCCGCCTTTATTACGCTGTTCGTGGTGCTCGACCCGCCCGGCTGCGCGCCGATCTACGCCGGGCTGACCGCCGGCGCGAGCGGGGCGCAGCGACGGTCCATGGCCCTCCGCGCTTGCCTGATCGCCGGGGTGATCCTGCTGGTCTTCGCGCTGTTCGGCGAGGACTTGCTCGGCGCTCTGCACATCGAGCTCGACAGCTTCCGCATCGCCGGCGGGCTGATGCTGTTCCTGATCGCGCTCGACATGGTGTTCGAGAAGCGCACGCAGCGCCGCGAGCAGCGCGCGGAGAAAGTCATGGCGACCCCCGAGGTCGAGGATGTGTCGGTGTTCCCGATGGCGATGCCGATGCTTGCGGGGCCCGGCGCGATCGCTTCGGTCATGCTGCTCGAGGGCGGCGCAAAAGGGCTGCAAGGCTCGGTCGTGGTGCTCGCGGCGCTTGTCGTGGTCCTGCTGCTGACGCTGCTTGCGCTGCTCGCCGCGGGGCCGTTGATGAAGCTGGTCGGCGCGCGGGTCGAGGCGGTGGTAACGCGCTTGCTCGGTGTGCTGCTGGCCGCGCTCGCGGCGCAATACGTGATCGATGGCCTGCGCGGGAGCTTCGGCCTTTAGCTATTGCATCGTTACGCGGCCTTCGTCGCGGTCGCCGTGGCCGAAGAACTGCATCAGCTGGACCAGCAGCTCGCAGCGCCTGGCGATGTCGGGCGCTTCGAGCAGGGCCTGCTTCGCCGCCGCGTCGAACGGGGCGATCTGGCTCACGCCGTTGATCAGCGCCTGGTCGTCGAGCTGCGCGACGGCGTCCCAGTCGACCGAATAGCCCTGGCGGTCGGCGAAATCGCGCGCCTCCTGCTCGAAACCGACGCGCTCGATGGCGCTCAGAGCCTCGACGTCGGGATCGGCGATCAGCTCGCCTTCGACCTGGCGAAACGGCGTCGTCACGTCGAGTTCGCGCACGAGGCGGAAACGAGCCTCGCCTTCGAGGACGATGTTGTAGCGCCCGTCGTCGAGCGCTTCGACATCCTCGATCCGGCCAACGCAGCCGACGTCGAACAGGGCGGCGCCTTCGCCCGGGCCCTGCGGCTGGATCATCGCGATCTTGCGATCCTTGGCGAGCGCGCTGCCAACGAGCGCGCGATAGCGCGGCTCGAAAACGTGCAGCGGCAGTTGCAGCCCGGGGAACAGAATGGCCCCGCCGAGCGGGAATATCGACAGGCGGACAGGCTTCGCCACCGCCTCAGCCGAACAGCAGCAGCGAGAGCCGCCGCCGCTGTGCCGCGACCCACGGATCTTCTAGCCCGACCGCTTCGAAGATCTGCAGCAGCTTGGCCTTGGCCCCGCCCTCGTTCCACTCGGGTGCGGTTTCGACGAGCTTGAGCAGCATGTCGGCAGCCTCGTCTCGCGCGCCGGCGGCGAACGCGGCCGCGGCGAAATCGAACTGCGCTTGGTGGTCGGTTGGCCGCTCGGCGGCGGCCTTGCGCAAATCGGCCAATTCGCTTTCGTCGACGCCGCTACCCGCCAACTCAAGCAGGCTGCCGGCCTGCGCGACTAGAGGGTCTTTCTTCAGCTCGACAGGGACGGCATCGAACGCAGCGCGAGCCTCGTCGGTTCGCCCGGCGGCGATCAGCGCCCGCACTAGACCTGATTGCACGCCCGCATCGTCGGGCGCGATCTCGGCGATCTGCTGGAAGATCGCCGCGGCGCGCTCTCCGTCCCCATCGGCGAGCACTTGTTCGCCCATAGCGACGAGACCCGCGATATCTTGCTGGGGTTCGCCTGCCACGCCGCCCTGGATCGGCAACTCCGCCAGCAGCTTGTCGAGCACTTGCTTCAATTGCGATTCGCTGCGCGCGTTGGTCAGGTCGGCGATCGGCTGGCCCTGGAAGATCGCGTAGACCGTCGGAATCGAGCGCACCTGGAACTGCGCCGCGATGAACTGTTCCTCGTCGACATTGAGCTTGGCGAGGACCACGCCCTTGTCAGCGTATTCGGCGGCGACTTTCTCGAGCATCGGCGCGAGCGCCTTGCACGGCCCGCACCATTCGGCCCAGAAGTCGAGGATCACCAGCTTGTCGCGCGAAGGGGCGACGACGTCCTTCTGGAAGCGTTCGACCGCTTTCTGTTCGTCGATATTGAGGCCTAGGCTCGCCAAGGGATGCTCCTGCTGCACTGCGTCGTCGCGAAGGGGCTTATGTGGGCTTTCGCGGGCCAATGTGAAGGCCGCCCGCGATCGCGGCAAGCGCCAGGAAAATCCTCTTGCCCGCCCGCGGGGTGGCTGCTAACCGCCCGCCTCTCCACCGGCGCCAGCAAGCACCGGAACGCCGTGAGCGGGCGTAGCTCAGGGGTAGAGCACAACCTTGCCAAGGTTGGGGTCGAGGGTTCGAATCCCTTCGCCCGCTCCAGTTTTCAGAACACATTGCCCACTGCAAAGGCCGCTTCAGGCCGCAATGGCGCTGTGCGCCAGTTCGAGTCCGCTGACCGCTCGTGGTCTGCACCGCTGGCACCCGCTTCATTTCTCTATGACATCGTCGTCTCGACTTCGTCCCGCCGGCGCGATAGCTGTCGCACCGTAAAGGAGCTTGCATGGGAATTCTCGAAGGCCAGGTCGCGGTCGTCACGGGCGCGGGGCGCGGGTTCGGGCAGGCTATCGCCGAGCGGCTCGCGGCCGAGGGGGCCGACGTCGCGCTGCTGTCGCGCTCGCTGGTCCAGCTCGACGAGGTTGCCGACGGCATTCGCGCCGCCGGCGGCAAGGCAATCGGCGTGCGTTGCGACGTCACCGACCCCGCCTCGATCGATCACGCGATCGACAAGGTCGAGGAATTGCTCGGGCCGGTCGACCTGCTGGTCAACAACGCCGGGGTGCCCGGCCCGTTCGGGCCGATCTGGGAAGTCGACCCCGACGAATGGTGGAAGGCCCAGGCGGTGCACATCCGCGCGCCGATGCTGTTCCTCGCGCGCTTGCTGCCGGGCATGATCGAGCGCGGACGCGGTCGGGCGATCTGCGTGTCCGCGATCGCCAGCCGGCTCGTGGCGCCGAACCTCTCCGCTTATTGCACCGGCAAGATCGCGCAGAACCGCATCGTCGCCGAAGCCGCGGCCGAGACGGCTGGAACGGGCGTCGCGGTGTTCGCCATCGATCCGGGCTTCGTCTTCACTGCGCTCGCACGCCAGACGATGGAAAGCGCAGACGCCCAGAAGCATCTGGGCGGCATGGTCGAGCGGCTGCGCAAAGCCGAGAACGATCCTGCCGCGCAAGAAGACCTCGCCCGCTGCGCGCAGCGGGTGCTCGACCTCGCCTCCGGCAAGTACGACGCGCTCTCGGGCAACTATTACGAGTTGCCCGACGATCTTGACGCGGAACTGGCGAAGGCCAAGCCATGAGCTTCGACGACCGGCTCGCCGCGGCCGAAGCGGCCATCGCCGAATTGCGCACGGAGGTCGCTCGGCAGAACGACGTCGAGGCGATCCGTATCGTCCAGCGCACTTACGCCTTCTGCATGGACAAGGGGCTGTACGAAGAAGTCTGCGACCTGTTTGCCGAGGACGGCGAACTGCGTTTCATGGGTGGCGTGTGGCGGGGCCGCGACAGCGTACGCCGACTCTATTGCGGGCGCTTGCGTAAGCTATTCACCGGCGGCATCAACGGCCCGGCCTACGGCATGATGGTCGAGCACTGGCCGAGTCAGGACGTGATCCACGTCGCGTCCGACGGCCTGACCGCCAAGGGCCGCTGGCGCTGCACGCTGATGGGCGCAATCCACGACAGCAAGCCCGATAGGCCCGCGCACTTGCCGCGCCAGTGGTGGGAGCACGGCATCTACGAAAACGACTACGTCAAGCGCGACGGCGTGTGGATGATCAAGACGCTCGGCTACAACCTGTTCACCCAGGCCGATTACGAAACCGGCTGGGCTGCGGCCGAGGCGTTGCCCTCACCCTTCTTCACCAAGACTTATCCGGAAGACGCCGGCGGGCCCGACGTGATCGATGACGCGCCGTTTCCGAGCTGGCCAGAGACCGACGTGGTGCCGTTCCACTACGTTCATCCGGTGACCCGCAAGCCTATCGTGCCGCAAAAGCGCGGCTGACGGTTACTCGCGCTCGCCGAACAACGCCGTTCCGACACGCACATGCGTCGCGCCGAGCATGATCGCGGTTTCGTAATCGCCGCTCATGCCCATGCTGCGGCCGGGAAGGCCGTGGTCGCGGGCGAGCTTGTCGAGCAGGGCGAAGAACGGCGCGGGCTCGATGCCAAGCGGGGGCACGCACATCAGGCCAATGACGGGGATGTTCGCTTCACTCGCTTGCTTCAGCAGCGCGGGCAGTTCGGCGATCGTGCAGCCGCCCTTCTGAGGCTCCTCGCCGATATCGACCTGGACGAAGCACGGCACTTGCCGACCCGCCTTGTCCATCGCCTTGGCGAGCGCGGTGACGAGGCTCGGACGATCGAGCGAATGGATGCAGTCGAACAGCGCCACCGCATCTTCCGCCTTGTTCGATTGCAGCGTGCCGACGAGGTGCAGCTCGGTATCGGGCCAGCGCTCGCGCAGCTCGGGCCACTTGGCTTGCGCTTCCTGCACGCGATTTTCGCCGAACACCCGCTGCCCTGCGTCGAGAAGTGACTCGATCGCCTCGGCGGGATGGGTCTTGCTGATGGCGACGAGCGTTACCTCGCCTACCTCGCGGTCCGCGACCTTGCAGGCGTGAGTGATACGCTCGCGAACGTGCGACAGGCGGGAGGCTGCGCTTTCCATGGGGCGGCGCTATAGCGCAGCGATGCCCGCGCGCCAGACTTTCCCCGACCTGTGGTTGCTGTCCGACGAGCGCAACGACGGGGTGCTGGAAGTGGCGCTGGGCAAGCTGCCGCGCGGATCGGGCTTCATCTACCGTCACTATCACCTGCCGCCGGAGGAGCGGGTCGCGCGCTGGTTCGACCTTCGCCGCATCGCCCGCGCCCGCGGCCATGTAACAATCCTCGCCGACAGCTCGCTGACCGCGCACGAATGGGGCGCCGACGGCATCTACGGCGCCCCTCGCGCGCTCTACTCGACGTCGAACGAGTTGCTGACCCTCGCTACTGCGCACAATCTGGCTGAGATCGGCCTCGCCAACCGGTTTCGGGCCGATGCCGTGCTGCTTTCACCGGCCTTCCCGACAGAATCCCATGTGGGCGCGCTTACGCTCGGTCCGGTGCGCTTTCGGTTGCTCGCGGCTCACGCGCAAATGCCGGTGATCGCGCTCGGCGGAATGAACGTGCAAACCGCCCGCCGGCTCGATTGGCCGCGCTGGGCGGCCATCGACGGGCTGTCCTGAAAAGACGACCGAAACAAAACGCGAATCTTGACCGCGAGTCCCCGCTCTGCGATTCTGTCCGGCAAAGGGGTCATGGCAATGGCGACACGGGCACCGAGGATCGAGGCGGCCGACTGGCGCGCGGCTTTTCGCCGTTCGGCGGCGCGCGCGTTGCAGCTCACCGGCGCCGTCGCCCTCTATTTCGCCAGCGGTTTCCTGTTCCTCGCGCTCGTTTCCTATCATCAGACCGATCCCTCGTTCTCGACCGCCGCCAACGGCCCGCCGCTCAACTGGATGGGTTATCCCGGCGCCTGGGCGGCGGACGTGGCGCTGCTCGGCTTCGGCATCGGCGCGGTGCTGCTGCTGCCGATGCTCTATGCCTTCGCGCGCAAGCTGTGGCGTGACGCCGAGGACGAGGAAACGCCGCACGGGCGCCGCTGGTGGCGCACGGTGGTGATGCTTCTCATTGGCATGGCCCTGCTGTGCACGGTCCTCGGGCTGATGTTCGATGCGCAAGGCGGCAGCTTACCGGCGAGCTTCGGCGGGCTTGCCGGACTGCTCGGCGCCAAGGCAATCACGGCGTTCGGGCATCGCTTGCCGGAAGCGGCACGAGTGTGGACGATTGGCGGGCTTGGCCTCGTGTGCCTGATCTGCGGCGCGGCGCTGGTCGGCCGGGTGTTCGCGTTCGACTGGGTGCAGCTCCTGGCCCTGCCCCGCGCGCTGCGGCGGCTGCCGGCGCTGCCAAGGCAGGAAAACCCGTTCAAGCCCGCCCGCGAAAAGCGCGTACGAGGGCCGCGGCCCGAGCCCGAGGTCGAATTGGCCCGGCGCAAGCCGCCCGAGATCACCGATCCCACGCGCGCGCCCGCGCCCGCCAGGCTGGTCGGTAAGGCCAAGCAGAAGGACCTGTTCGAGACCTACCAGCTGCCCGACCTCGACCTGCTCGCCGACGCCCCGGCCGACAAGACGCCCAAGCTCGACAAGCTCGCGCTCGAGCGCAACGCGCGGCTGCTCGAGACCGTGCTCGATGATTTCAACGTCAAGGGCGAGATCACCGCCGTGCGCACCGGCCCAGTCGTGACGATGTACGAGCTCGAGCCCGCCCCCGGCATCAAGGCTAGCCGCGTGATCGGCCTCGCCGAAGACATCGCCCGCAACATGAGCGCGATAAGCGCGCGCGTCAGCTCAATCCCCGGCAAGACGGTGATGGGCATCGAGCTGCCCAACGCGCACCGCGTCACCGTCAGCTTCAAGGAGCTTGCCGCCAGCGAGGCGTTCCAGGACAGCAAGGCGACGCTGCCGATCATCCTCGGCAAGGACATCGCCGGCGAGCCGATCGTCGCCGACCTCGCTGCGATGCCGCACCTGCTCGTCGCCGGCACCACCGGGTCGGGCAAGTCGGTCGGCCTCAACGCGATCCTGCTCTCGCTGCTCTACCGCTTCACGCCCAACGAGTGCCGCCTGATCCTGGTCGACCCCAAGATTCTCGAGCTCAAGAGCTACGACGACATCCCGCATCTCCTCAGTCCCGTGGTGACCGAGCCGCACAAGGCGGTGCGCGCGCTCAAGTGGGCGGTCGAGGAGATGGAGAGGCGCTACCGCATGATGAGTGACATCGGCGCGCGCAACATCGGCGGCTTCAACGAACGTATCAAAGCAGCGATCGCCAAGGGCAAGCCGCTCGGCCGTCGTGTGCAGGCCGGATTCGACCCCGAGACAGGCGACGAGATCTACGAGGAAGAGCAGCTCGATTTCGAGACGCTGCCGCAGATCGTCCTCATCGTCGACGAGCTGGCCGACCTGATGGTAACCGTCGGCAAGGAAATCGAGGTGCTGATCCAGCGCCTTTCGCAGAAGAGCCGCGCCGCCGGCATCCACCTGATCATGGCGACGCAGCGTCCGTCGGTCGACGTCATCACTGGCGTCATCAAGGCCAACCTGCCGACCCGCATCAGCTTCAACGTCACCAGCCGCATCGACAGCCGCACGATCCTCGGCGAGCAGGGCGCCGAGCAGCTGCTCGGCAAGGGCGACATGCTCTACAAGCCGAGCACCGGCGCGCTAGTGCGCGTCCACGGCCCGTTCGTCAGCGACGAGGAGGTCGAGCGCGTCGCCCAGCACTGGCGCGGCCAGGGCGCGCCCGATTACGTCGATTCGGTCACCGAGGAGCCCGAGGACGGCGGCGGCTTCGGCTTCGAGGACGAATTCACCGCGAGCGACAACCCGGAAGAGCGCAAGTATCGCCAAGCCTGCCAGATCGTCATCGAGAACCAGAAAGCCAGCGGTTCGTGGCTCCAGCGCCAGATGGGGGTCGGCTACAACACCGCCGCCAAGTGGATCGAGAAGATGGAGGAAGACGGCCTCGTCGGCCCGGCGAACCATGTCGGGCGGCGCGAGATCTACCGCGACCGCGACGGCAACCCGCTTTAGGGGCTTGCGCCAAGCCGCCATTCGGGCGGTGTCTTGGGCAATCCGTAAAATCCCGGAGCGCGCGGGCATCAGGCGTCGGGCAAACCGGCGTGCGCCGCGATGAAACCCAAGCTCCTCACCACGCTCGAAACATACGACCGCGGGCAGTTCGTGCACGACTGCATCGCGGGCGCCACCGTGGCGCTGGTGGCGCTGCCGCTGAGCATTGCCATCGCTATCGCCTCGGGCGCCCCGCCGGCAGCGGGACTAATCACGGCGGTCGTCGGCGGGTTCCTGGTCTCGGCGCTCGGCGGCAGCCGGGTGCAGATCGGCGGGCCGACCGGCGCGTTCATCGTCGTCGTTTACGGGATCGTCGTCAGACACGGCCTCGCCGGGCTGCAACTGGCAACGCTGATGGCCGGCGTGATTCTCGTTATCGGCGGCCTGCTGCGCGCCGGGCGACTGATCCAGTTGATCCCCGAGGCGGTGATCGAGGGCTTCACCATCGGCATCGCCGTGGTCATCGCCACCAGCCAGCTCAAGGACTTGGCTGGCCTCACCACCGGTGCGCTGCCGGCCGACTTTGTGCCCAAGATCGAAGGCCTGTGGGCGGCGCGCGGCACCGCCGACTGGTCTTCCCTGTGGCTCGGCCTCGCGACCATCGTCGGCATCGCGTTCGTTCGCCGTTTCGCGCCGCAATTCCGCGCGCGTGCGGTCGTCGTGCTTGTTACCAGTGCCCTCGCGCTTGCCTTGCCCTCGGTGGCGACTGTAGCCAGCCATTTCGGTACGCTTCCGCACGGTTTGCCCATGCCGCATCTGCCGCGCGTATCGTGGCCGCTCGTGGTCGACCTGGCGCCGGCAGCGATCACGATCGCGCTGCTTGCGGGAATCGAATCGCTGCTTTCCGCGCTGGTCGCCGACCGGATGATCGGCGGCTCGCACCGGACAAGCGCCGAGCTGCTCGCGCAGGGCGCGGCCAACATCGCCTCACCATTGTTTGGCGGCCTGCCCGCAACCGGCGCCATCGCCCGCACCGCGACCAATGTCGACGCGGGCGGGCGCACCCCCGTCGCCGGCATGGTTCACGCGCTGCTGATCCTTGCCGCGATGATGCTGCTTGCCCCGCTCGCCGGCAAGCTGGCGTTGCCCGCGCTCGCCGGGCTGCTCGTGGTTACCGCGTGGAACATGTCCGAACCGGGCCGCTGGCGCGAACGCCTGGCGATGCCGCGCTGGGAGCTCGGCCTGCTTTTTCTCACCGCTGCGATGACGGTGCTGGTCGACCTGACCGCGGCGATCGGCACCGGCACCGCGCTGGGGCTGACACTGCAATGGTGGCAGCGGCGCACGGTCGCAGCTGCCTGAGCGTCACTGCTTGTCGGGGTCCTCGACCTTGAACGGATTGGCCTTGCTCGGCTGCGTCGGCGGCGGGCGCGGCAGCACCGCGTCGCTGTTCGCCGCCTGCCACAGCATCGCCGCGAGGATGGTCGCCGACTGGCGCACGTCGTCGGGCGGGGCGTGGTCGAGCGTGTCGATGCTCGAATGGTGCACCCGGGTGCCGTAATCGAGCGGGGGCTGGGATGAACTCGAAGCCCGGCAGGCCGACTGCCTGCATGTATTCGTGGTCGGTCGCGCTGGTGCGGCTGGCGACGACCGCGCCCGCGCCCATGCTGTCGAACGGCGAAAGCCACTTCTTCAGCAGAGGTTCGGCCGCAATGTCGTCCTCGGCGTAGATGCCGCGGATCTTGCCACGCCGTTGTCGAGATTGAAATAGGCCTTGAGCTGATCGTACTCGGGGCCCCTGGTGATTGGGAACCTGGTGGTCCACATCGCCATGCGGTCGAGACCGTGGAGCGAGGCATCGACCGGGCGCGTGGCGAGGTGCTTCTCGATGTAGGCGATCGAGCCGAGCAGGCCCTGCTCCTCGCCCGACCACAGCGCAAAGCGGATCGTCCGCTTGGGCGCCACGCCGAGGCTGCGGATGATCCGCGCGGCCTCGATCACGATCACGCTCGGCACGCCGTCGTCGGTCGCTCCGTCGGCCGCGATTCAGCTGTCGAAGTGACCGCCGGCCATGACGTAACCGG
>DATIQN010000016.1:0-116902 GCA_035470785.1 Croceibacterium sp.
CCAACAACCAGGCGATCGGGCAGTTCATGCCGGCCAACCTTCAGGCCGCCCTCAACGCGCGCCCGAACCCGAATGCCCCGGTTCAGCTTAACTATGGCATTCCCGAGCCGCGCACGGTGCTGACCAACGTCGACACCTACAATATCACGGCCGGCCTGCAGGGTTCCATCCCGGGCACCGACTGGACGTGGGAAGCGTTCGTCAACGCGGGTGAATCCATCACTTTCGCCCGCCAGACCGGTACCTACTCGCTGACCCGCGCTCGCAGCCTGCTGCAAGCGCCTGGCTTCGGCCTCGACTACGTCAACAACAGCAACACGGCGAGCATTCGCCAGAACACTGTCAACGGCGTCGCCTACGGCTTCGGTGCCAACATCGCCACCTGCACCAGCGGCTTCAACATCTTTAACGGCTGGGGCAACATTTCCCAGGATTGTAAGGAAGCGCTCAAGGCTGACCTGAAGAACCGGGAGACGATGAAGCAGACCATCTGGGAAGCGAACGCCACCGGCACACTGTTCGAATTGCCGGCGGGCCCGTTGCAGGCGGCTGTCGGTGTCAGCTATCGTAAGGAGAACTACCAGTTCATCAACGATACGATCACAACCCAGGATGCCTCGTTCCTCGATCAGAGCATCGGCATTTACCCGAGCGTCGATTTCCAGAATGGCTTCGACGTGAAGGAAGTCTACGGCGAATTGGCTGTCCCTGTCATCAAGGACAGCTTCGTCAAGGAGCTGAGCCTCGAACTCGGCGGCCGTATCTCGGACTACAACACCACCGGTACCAGCTACACCTACAAGGCCCTCGCCAACCTGGCGATCGTCGACTGGCTGCGCTTCCGGGGCGGTTATAATCGGGCGGAACGCTCTCCAAACATTGCCGAACTGTACCTGACTCCGCAGCAGACGTTCGCCGTGAACAGCATCGGCGACATCTGTTCGCAGAAGTCGAACTATTTCATCTCGGCAAACCCCACGGCGCCCGGCAACAACGCGACTCAAGCTGCGGACATCAAGGCAGTGTGTTCCGCGGTTATGGACAACACCGGCGGACCGGGCACGTCAGGTACTTATTACGCCCAAGTCTCGACGCAACCCGGACCGGGCATTGGCTTCTCGTTCCCGACGATTTTCGGCAACTCGAAGTTGAAGCCGGAAATCGCCGACACTTATACCTTCGGCGTGGTTCTCAGCTCCCCGTTCTCGTCGCCGATGCTTTCGCGGGCTCGGTTGAGCGTAGACTGGTACGCGGTCCATCTGACGCATGCCATCGGCGTATCGCCGGCGGCCACGCTCCAGCGGTGCCTGGACCCGTTCTACAACCCACTGGTGGCAGGCGCCGCCGGAAATTCGGCACAAGCGATTGCGGCGGCGACGTCGACCGCCTGCGCCGGACCGAGCACCACCATTACCTACGATCCTTCGCCAGTAGGCTTGGGGCGCATCACCGCGACCTACACCAACGAAGGCGAGGCCAAGATCAGCGGTATCGACGCACAATTTGACTGGGGCGCGGACGTCGGTCCGGGCACGCTGTCGCTGAACGTAGTCGGCAGTTACTACCTGTACTACAAGGTCAAGGAACTCGCGCATAATCCGCTGGTGAATTATGTCGGCACCTTCGGAACCGGGTCGCTCGGCCTGCAAACCGGCGTCTACCGCTGGCGCATGCTCACGAACCTTGGCTATAAGATGGGTCCGGCATCGATCGGTTTGCAGTGGCAGCACTTGCCGCCGGTACAGGACGCTGGCGAGGCTGTCGCTCCGACGCCGAACCAGGTTGGCGATCCGCACTCGTACGACCTGTTCAGCCTGAACGGCAGCTACGCAATGACCTCCAACGTCAACATTCGCCTCGGTGTGGACAACCTGTTCAACCGGGCTCCGCCGCTGGTGAACTACCAATCGAACTTTGACAACACGGGCGCAAACACGGCGCTCCAGACGCTTCGTGGTGGAAGCTACAACTCGCAGTTCTACGACACGCTTGGCCGCCGCTTCTACATCGGAGCGAACGCCAAGTTCTGATCCGACAAGGCGAAAGCCAAGTCTTCTGGGGCTCCTCCTTCGGGGGGGGCCCTTTCTTTTGTGTGGAATGCGCCGCCCCATCTTGCGCTGGACAAAGCCGGGTTCGCTGCCCAGTCTCTCAGGCGAACGGGCGGCGATCGAAGCCGGCGGTCGCCTGTCCTGAATGTCCTGAGAGGAAGCAGATATGGCCAAGGTAGTCCGCGTCCACCAACTGGGTGGCCCCGAAGTCCTGCAGATCGAGGATATCGATGTCGGGGATCCGGGCGCCGGAGAAGTGCGCCTCAAGGTCGAGGCGGTCGGGCTCAACCGATCCGAGGCGATGTACCGCGCCGGGCGCTATCCCATCAAACCGCAGCTGCCGAGCCTGATCGGTTACGAGGGTGTCGGCAGGATCGAAGCGGTCGGCGCGAATGTCACCGGTTACAAGGAAGGCGACCGCGTCTGCGTGCTGCCAATGATACACCAGGGCCAGTACGGCATCTGGGCCGAACAGGCGATCGTCCCCGCCCGCATTCTCCTGCCTGCCCCGCCCGCATTATCGGCGGCCGAGGCGGCCTCGATCTGGATGCAATACATGACCGCCTTCGCGTTGATCGAAGTCGCCGATGTCGGGCTAGATGACGGGGTAATTGTCCGCGCAGCCTCATCGAGCGTTGGGATCGCCGCGATCCAGCTTGCCAACTGGGCGGGCGCGGTATCGATCGCGGCCACGCGCACCAGCGCCAAGGTCGATGCCTTGCAGGCGCACGGCGCCGCGCATGTCGTCGCGACCGAAGAAGAAGACCTCGTCGAACGGGTGATGGCGATCACCGGCGGCAAGGGCGCGTACGTGGCGTTCGACCCGGTCGGCGGTCCCTATGTCGAGACGCTGGCGACCGCGCTGCGCCCGCGCGGCATCCTGTTTGTCTACGGCGGCCTCAGCGAGCAGCCGACGCCCTACCCCCACTGGCAATGCGCTTTCAAAGGCCTGTCGATGCGCGGCTGGGTGGCGAGCGAGATCTGGAACCACCCGCACCGTTTCGACCGTGCGCGCGATACGATCCTTGCCGGCCTTGCCGGCGGTCAGCTCAAGCCGGTCATCGCCAAGCAGTTCTCCGGCCTCGAGGCGCTGCCCGAAGCAAACGAATTTCTCGAATCGAACGACCAGATCGGCAAGGTGGTGGTCACCTTCTGACCGATCCCAAGGGGATCACCCGGGAGGCGTACCGTGCGGCTGCGCCTGCTGCATCTTCATCATCTGCTGCATGATCGCGTCGAGCCGCGCGATGCGGCTCTCGATCGTCTGGCGCGCCTCACTGCCCTCGGGCGCGCGCTTGGCGGCTTCGCTCCACAGCCCGCGCGCGCCGACAAAGTTGCCCGCCTGCAGCTGCATGACACCGATGAAGAACGGGACGCCCGGGCTTTGCGGCGCAGCGCCCTCCGCGCGGCGATAGGCAAGCTGCGCTGCGGGGGTCATCGCGCCGTCCGCCGCCGCAACTAGGTTGTTGCCGAGCGCCAGCCAGGCCTCGCCGTCGCGCGGATTGGCGCGCGTCGCACCGAGCAGGATCGTCGCCGCATCGGCATAACGGTCGCGCCGGGTCAGCGCGTCGGCGGTGATTATCGCGTTGTGGCTGCTCCACATCTCGTCGGGCAGCACCGCGCGGCGCAGCTCAACGAGGTTGGCCCCCTCGCCTGGCTCGAGTGGCGCCGCTTCCTTGGGTGCCCCAGACATGTTCCAGGAGCCTTGCGCGGCATATCCGGCGAGGCCGAGCGCCAAAGCGGCCAGCGCAGTGGTCCAGGCGGCTCGCGGCAGGCGAAACGCCAACACCATTGCCGCGAACGCGACCAGCGCCAGGCCAATTACCCATACCCAGATCACGCGCGCCTCCGCAGCCGGCCAAAGACGATCAGCAGGCCGGCCACGAGCAATACCACCGGGATCGCGAACAACGGCCAGGTCACGCGCGTTACGCGCGGTTCGTAACTGATGTAATCGCCATAGCGGCCGATCAGCCACTGGCGAATGTGTTCGGGGCTTTCGCCGCCGGCAATGCGCACGCGAATTTCGTTGCGCATGTCACCGGCCATCGAGGCGTCGCTGTCGGCGATCGACTGGCTCTGGCAAGTGAGGCAGCGCAGCGTCTCCATCAGCGCTTCCGCCTTGGCCTCGAGCTTCGGATCGTCGAGCTGGCGATAGGCATAAGGCGCCGGCGGCAGCGTATCGTTCGCAAACGCGGGCACCGCCAATACCAGCATGAAGACCGCGAGCCACCTCATCCCTGCGCCTCCTTCAGGCGGGACATCAGGTCGGGCACGTCCTCAGGCCGGATTTCACCGATGTGTTGGTGACGGATCACGCCTTTTCCGTCGATCACGAAGGTTTCGGGCACGCCCGACGAACCGATCAGGAATTGCACACGGCTGAGGTCATCCTTGCCGATCCGGCTGTAGGGGTTGCCGTACTGCTGGAAGAAGGTTTCGAGGTCTTCCGGCCGGTCGCGGATCGCCACGCCGACGATCGGCACCCCCTGCCGTTCGAGCGCGGCGAGCTGCGGCGCTTCCGCGGCGCACGGCACGCACCAGCTGGCGAAGATGTTCAGGAGATGTGGATGGCCATCGGCGAGGTCGGTGCTCGCTAGGCCGGGCCGCTCGCCGACCGCGGCGCCGAGTGCGAATTGCGGGATCGGCTGCCCGATCATCGTGCTGTCGACCTCGTCGTGCTTCGGTCGCGACAGCTGCAGCGCGAACAGCCCGAACAGCGCGACAAACGCCACCAGCACCCACAGGCTCCAGCGCACGCCTTTCATCGCGCCATCTCCACGCGCCGGGCAGCGATCCTGCGAATGGCGACGCGGCGCCGCACGTCGACCGAGACGCGGCCGATCAGCGCGAGCAAGCCGCCGAGCCCGATCAGCAGCCCGCCGAACCAGATGAAGGTGACGAACGGCTTCCACCACAACCGCAGCTGCCAGCGGCCATCCTGCGTCTGATCCCCGATCACGGTGTAAAGCTGACCGTTCCAGCGCGTCAAAAGGGCGGATTCCGCAGTCGTCTGCGGCGGTGCCCAGAAGGTGCGCGATTGCGGAACAAGCAGGTGCCCTGCCCCGCCCTGGTAGCTTGCGGAGAGACGGCCCGAGAGTGCGGTCCAGTTCGGTCCGGCAACCGGCTCGACCGAAACGAGGCGAACCTGCCACGGACCGACGGCAACAGAATCGCCTACGTTCGCCGCGGTCAATTTCTCGATCGTGAAAGCGGTGTCGACCGACATTCCGAACAACGCCACGGCAATCCCGAAATGGGCGATCGCCATGCCCCAAACAGGTAGCGGCAGGCGCTTGAGGGACCGTCCCCGCAGCGGCAGGAATGCCGCCACCGCAACAACCGCTGCCATCGTCACGCCGAGTAATTGCAGCAGGGCGATCCCAGCCAGCAGCCACACGACCAGCAGCACTATCGCCGCAATGGCCGCGATCGCCAGGATCGGACGCTTCACCCGCGCGAACCGGTCACGGCGCCAGCGCAGCAGCGGGCCGACCGCGAGCACCGCCAACATCGGGAAGACGAAGATCGCGCTCACCGGATTGAAGTACGGCGGGCCGACCGAAACGCGTACGCCGAAGGCCTCGGTCACGAGCGGATAGAGCGTGCCGAGCAGGACAATGCCGAGAATTGCCGACAGCGCGACGTTGTTGATCACCAGCGCGCCTTCGCGGCTCAGCGGCGCGAACCGCTCACCCTCGGCGATCGTGCCGGCGCGCGCCACGAACAATGCCAGCGCCCCGCCGATGTTTATCGTCAGCAGCGCGAGGATGAACGTGCCGCGTGTCGGATCGACCGCGAAGGCGTGCACGCTTGTCAGGATACCCGAACGCACCAGAAAGGTCCCGATCATGCTCATCGAGAATGCGATCACCCCAAGCATGATCGTCCACGTGCGCAAGGCGTCGCGCGAGGCGAGCACGCTGGCCGAATGGAGCAGTGCCGTTGCCGCCAGCCACGGCATCAGGCTGGCGTTTTCGACCGGATCCCAAAACCACCAGCCGCCCCAGCCCAGCTCGTAATACGACCAGTAGCTGCCCGCAGTGATCCCCAGCGTCAGGAAAATCCACGCGCCGAGAATCCACGGGCGCATCACCCGGGCAAACTCGGGCGTGACGTTGCGAGTGAGTAGCGCGCCGACCGCGAAACTGAAGGCAATCGATAGCCCGACGTAACCGCAGTAGAGCGTCGGCGGGTGCATCGCGAGGCCGATGTCCTGCAGCGCGGGATTGAGCCCATTCCCGTCGGACGGCACCGGGAAGATCCGCGCGAACGGGTTCGACGCGAACAGAAGGAAGGCGTAGAAGCCGAGGCCGACGAACGCTTGCGCGCCGAGCGTCGCCAGCATGGTCTTTTCGGGCAAGCGATGCTCGATCAGCGCGATCAGCCCGCCGGCGAGGGCCATGATCGTGATCCACAGCAGCATGGAACCTTCGTGGTTCCCCCACGCGCCGGCGATCTTATAGATCATCGGCGGGTCGGAGCGCGAATCCTCGGCGACCAGCAGCACCGACAAGTCGGTGCGCGCGAAAACCCACAGCAGCATCAGGAAAGCTAGGCCGCACAGCAGCGCCTGGACCACTGCGGCCGGCCGCACAACGCACGCCAAGGTCTCGCCGCCCGGGCGCTGACCAAGCCATGCGGCAATGAACTGCAACGCCGCAAGCGATGCCGCGAGCCAGAGCGAGGCAAGGCCGAATTCGGCGATCATTTCGTCTCGGCGACCGCTTGCCGAGCCTGCTGCTTGGTCATCTCCTGCAACTCACGCGGCACATAGTTCTCGTCGTGCTTGGCGAGGAGGTTGTCGGCGACGAAAGTTCCGCCGGGCCTCATGTGTCCCTCGGCGACGACGCCCGAGCCTTCCTTGAACAGGTCGGGCGCGATTCCGGCAAACGTCACCGGCACCTGCGTCTTACCGTCGTCGACCACGAAATGCATTGTGACTCCGTCGGACGCGGTCTTGAGCGAGCCGACTTTCACCATCCCCCCGAGGCGAACACCACGATCGGGTGGAGGCGGATGGGCGACGATCTCGCTTGGAATGTAGAAATAGCTCGCCTGGTTCTTGAGCGCCCACGCCGCCAGCGCGCCTGCGGCCAGGATCGCGACGAGCGCGAGCACGACCAGCACCAGGCGCTGGTGCTTCGGCTTGAACACAGTGGTCATTTGGCGCGGACCTCTTCGCGGCGCTTCTCCGCGCGCCGCATCGCGAGCCAGCTCCAGCCGACTAGTAACAACGTCGCCGCGATGCCGAGCGCATAGGCGGCGATCACGAACGGCCACGGGTCGAGACTTTCGCGCATCAGGCTTCCATCGCCCTGCGCCGCAGGCGCGCTTCGGCCTGGACCTCCGCGAGCAGCCCGCGCATCCGTGCGAGCACGACGCCCGCAAAGATCAGCGTGAATCCGAGCATCGAGGCGAGCAACCCCCACAGGAACGGCCCGGCCATCGTCGAAGTGCTCCACCCCAGGCTCGGCGGTTGGTGGAGGCTATTCCACCAGATGACCGAGAAATGGATGATCGGAATGTTGATCGCGCCCACGAGGCCGAAGATCGCCGGGATCCGGCTCGATCCGCCCTCGCGCTGCACCGCGCCGGCGAGCGCGATATAGCCGAGGTACAGGAACAGCAGCACCAGCATGCTCGTCAGCCGGCCGTCCCACACCCAGTACGTCCCCCAGGCAGGGCGCCCCCACAGCGAGCCGCTGGCAAGGCAAAGCGCCGCGAACACCGCGCCCGGCACCGCGCTCCCTCGCGCGGCCAGCGCGGCCAGCGGATGCCGCCAGACCAGTTCAACAAGGCTCGCCGCCGCGATCGCGCTCCAACCGGCCATGCCGAGCCAGGCCGCAGGTACGTGGATGAACAGGATGCGCACAGTCTCGCCCTGGAGGCGTTCGGCCGGGGCGTAAAGCAGACCATAAACCAGCGCAGCGGCGGTAATCGCGACGCCAGACAGCAGCAGCACCGGCGTTAGCGGCCGGGCAATGCGCAGGAAGCGGGCGGGATTGGCGAAGGCATGCATGGTTTGGGGCTCGCGTCGCGTTAGAGCACCCCTCACCCGCGCTCAAGTAGCGAAGCGGTCGAGCGACAAATGCCCTCTCAGCCTCGGGCGCTATTCAGCCGGGACCATTTCGCAGACAGGCGAAGGACATTTTGCAGCCGTTGAGGCAAACTGTCGCAGAACATTTGACTTTTACAAACGCAAGGCAGAACCTGTGTCCGCAAGTCCGTCGCAGAACGGCAGTCAAGGGGAGAGAGAGAAGATGAGCGGCATTGTTTCCCGTAAGCATTTGGGGCGACTCGGCCTGAGCACCCTGGCAGTTTCCATCTTTCTTCTGACGAGCGAGGCTGCCTCGGCGCAGGATGCGGCTCGCCCCGCCACGCCGCAGCAAAGCGATGTCCAGGCGAACGGCGAAGCGACCAAGAAGGGCGGCAGCGAAATCATCGTCACAGGCTCGCGCGTCGGCCGCAGCACCTTCGACACACCGCAACCGGTGACTGTCCTCGATGCGAAGGACATTCAGAAGCTCAACCTCAACAACGTCGCTGAAATCGTTGCTCAGCTTCCGTCGAATTCCAACTTCTTCGCGGCGAACAACGTCGGCCTCGGCAATTTCAATGTCGGCGCGCAACTGGTCAACCTGCGCGGCCTCAACCCGTTCTTCGGCACCCGGACGTTGACATTGATCGACACCAAGCGAGTCGTGCCGACCACGACCGGCGGCGGCGTGGACGTCACGCTGATTCCCTCGATGCTCGTGGCGCGAACGGAGACCCAAACCGGCGGCGCATCGGCAGTGTACGGTTCCGACGCGATCGCAGGCGTGGTCAACATCATTCTCGACACGCAGTTGCAGGGCCTGAAAGGTCAGGTCGATTACGGCCAGACGACGCATCACGGCGACGGCAAGCAATGGCACGGCTCGCTCGCCTACGGCAGCGCCTTCGCCGAGGGCCGTGGTCACATCGTCATCGGCGCCGAGTACCAGAAGACCGACGCAATCGGCATCTGCTCGGCTGAGCGAGGGTGGTGCGGCGAAAACTATGGGCTGTTCACCAACCCGAATTACGCGACCAACGGCCAACCGCACTATGTCATCGGCCCGAATGCGACGGCGGCCAACACCAGCCTGACAGGTGTGCTGGCGCCTTGCACCGTGTTCGTAAAGGGGCCTGGAGTCTGCGTCGACGTGCCTCCGGTCAGCGGTCCGCCCGTGCAATTGAACGAGGCAGGAACCAACGTGATTCCGTTCGACCGCGGCCTCTATTCCACGGGCGCGGGCTTCTTCGGATTCCGCCAGGGAGGCGACAAGTACGCTGTCGGTGCGTATGACACGACTACGATGCGCCCGAGCGTGAAGCGGTGGAGCGCCCTCGCCCATTTGACTTATGAATTCAGCCCGGCGGTCACCGCTTCTCTCGAAGGGTCCTATGCACGGAGCGAAGCGGTCAATCCAGTTGCGAACGGCGCGATCGGACCGTACGCACTAGAAGTCGGTGACTACACCTACGTCGGCTATCACATCGCGCCGGATAATGCCTTTTTGACACCCGCGGTCGCCGCTGCGATTGGCCCGAACGGCGCTGAGTTCGGCCGCAACATGGTCAACGTCGCGACAGCGCGGAACGAGACGAACAACTCGACGTGGCGGGTAGTGGCCGGGCTCAACGGCGACCTCGGCGGCGGATGGGCGTGGGACGCCTACTATGAGCACGGCGTCAACAAGAACGACCAGCACTTGTATCACAACGTGGTGAGCACCCTTCTGGGATATGCGCTCGATGCGGTGCAGACGCCCGGAGGGGTTGTTTGTGGCGTGACAATCCCAGGGCGCATCAATCCGCGCACAGGCTTTCCATACTCCGCCTCTGATGTGGCCAAGGCTGCAGCGGCGGGCTCATGCACGCCGCTCAATCTGTTCGGCATCGGGAATGCAAATCCCGCGGCGATCGACTACGCATTCCGAACGCTCGAGGAGTTTTCGACCTACAAGCAGGACGTCGCGGCTTTCAACATTCGCGGAGACCTGTTCAGCGGTTTCGGCGCCGGGCCGGTGAAGCTGGCAACCGGCGCAGAATGGCGTCGCGAACATGGCAATGTCACTCACGATCTGCCTAACCAGCCATGGTACACCGACTACACCCTCGGCTACGGGCTAGACTACGGCGGCACGACGGAGGTGATCGAAGGTTACGGCGAAGTGAACGTTCCGGTCTTCCAGGATTCGGCGCTCGGTAAATATCTCGAACTCGACGGTGCCATTCGGGCCACCCACAACAAGGCAACCGGGACCGCTGGCTTCAGCGCGGGAGAGTCAAAGTCGCATGACTTCGTGACTTGGAAAATCAGCGGTATCTGGGACTTTACGGACTGGCTGCGCTTCCGGGCAACTCGCTCACGCGACGTTCGCGCCGCGCAGTTCCGCGAACTGTTCCAGTCCTATGCGGTCACCGCAGGTGGCCCGTTCGGATCGGTTAACAACCCGTGGAACAATGGCATCACCGACCCGGTGTTGTCTAACACCGGTGGCGACATCAATCTGAAGCCAGAGAAGGCGGACACGTGGACTGTCGGCATCGTACTTTCGCCGAAGGAAGGCATCCTCAACCGGTTCCGCTTTTCGGCTGACTGGTACCAGATCAAAATTTCCGACGCGATCGTCGGACCGCCATTTGGCATTGGAGCTCAAAATATCGTCGCGCAGTGTTATCAGGGAAATCTGGCGTTCTGCGACCGTATGACGGGCGAAGGTACGGCTGACATCTTGACGGTCGACAACACGGCGGCAAACCTGCAGGGCTTCACAACCCGCGGCATCGACTTCGAAGCAGCGTACGCGCAGCCAATTGGAACGGGATCGTTGAGCCTGCGCGTTCTGGCGTCGTATTTGTATGATCAGTTGTTCGCTACTGGCATTGGGACGCCGACACGGAATTACGCCGGCCAGTCAGGCCCGACCGCTGCCTTTGGCAGCTTCAATACGGCGCCTAAGTGGCAGGGTAATGGCTTCCTCACGTATTCGCAGGGCCCATTCAGCGGAACGGTGCAGGTTCGCTACATCGGTCCGGGCCGGTTCATGACTGTTACGGGGAGCGGGGGTCTCGCAGTCGGCCCTGACGATCAGGGGTATAGCACCACCAATCCCAACAGCATCAGCAACAACCACGTCAATTCGGCGACGTATTTGAACCTGTCGGCGTCGTACAAATTCTTCGACGACCGGTTCGAGCTGTTCGGCTCGCTCAACAACGTGTTCGACAAGAACCCGGTTATAGCCCCCGGCGGCAACGGTTACCCGACGAACCCCGTCTATTTCGACACCTACGGACGCACGTGGCGCGTCGGCGTACGCGTGAGGCTCGGCGGCGAGGCGTCGCCGCCTCCCGCGCCGCTGGCTGCGCCGCTTCCGCCGCCGCAGCCGGAGGCTGCACCTCCGCCGCCTCCTCCGCTGCCGCCTGCACCTCCGCCCGCTCCGGCGGTTGCTCCGCAGGGCGAGCGAGGCTGAGCGCTTCCGCCTTTTTCTGCAGCGGCAGAGGCTAAGAAAAAGGGGACCGGCCATTGGCTCGGTCCCTTTTTTTGGTGCGCCCGACAGGATTCGAACCTGTGGCCCCCAGATTAGGAATCTGGTGCTCTATCCTGCTGAGCTACGGGCGCCCCGCGCGCGGTTTAAGCGCACCTCTTGCGGCTGGCAATCAGTTGAGTTCGTCGGGAGCCGCGACGGGGAACAGCAGCGGCATGATCGTGATGCCCTCGTCAAGCAGCGCCTTCGCTTCGTCGGGACTAGCCTGACCGTGAATCGCTGTGCCCTCTCGCTCGCCGTAGTGGATCGCGCGCGATTGCTCGGCGAACGCATCGCCGACCCAGGTCGACGACTTGAGCGCCTCGGCCTGAACCGAGGCGAGCTTTTCCAGCATCGCAACCGCTTCAGGCGGGAGAGTGCCGCCAGCGACCGACTGCTTGTCCTCGACGCGACGATTGCCCTTCATCGGCACGGCCGGAGCCATTGGAGCCTTGTCGACAGTTCCCGAGCCGCATTGGGGGCAAGTGACCAAGCCGTGCTCGTGTTGCGTCGCGTAGTCGGCGGACGAACCGAACCAGCCCTCAAATCGATGGCCGTCACCGCAGCAGAGGTCGTAAACGATCATTGCATCTACGATCTAGGGATGGCGCGCTTGTTGGCAAGGCTTGGCAGTTGCGCGCGGACTTCGGCAGTCCGCGCGGGGTCGAGCTCGGCGAACGCCAGTCCGGGCGTTTCACCGCCCATGTCGAGCAGTACTTCGCCCCACGGATCGACCACCAGCGAGTGACCGTAAGTCTGCCGGCCATCCTCGTGCTCGCCCACTTGTGCAGCGGCGACGACGTAAGCGCTCGCCTCGATCGCCCGCGCCCGCTGCAGCACGTGCCAGTGCGCCTTTCCGGTCGGCACGGTGAATGCTGCAGGAATTGCAATCACATCGCAGCTTCGCCTGCCGAGTTCTTCGAAAAGCGCAGGAAACCGGATGTCGTAGCAGACGGTCAGGCCGAGCTTCCCGGCCGGTGTCGCCACCGTCACAACCTCTTCACCGGGAGCGTAGGCAGCGGATTCGCGCCAGCTTTCGCCGCTTGCCAGGGCAACGTCGAACATGTGGATCTTGTCATAGCGGGCGACGACATTCCCGCCGCCGTCGATCACGAGCGAGCGGTTCGCCAGGCGTCCGTCTTCGCGCCTGATTGCCAACGATCCCAGCGCGACCCAGAGTCCCGCGTGCGCAGCCGCGCCGCAAACTGCCGCGAGCACCGGATTGTCCGCCTCGCCGACGATCTTGCCCTCCGCCCGCTCGCGGTTGCGGTCGATCATGCCCGACATCTCCGGCGTGAACAGCATCGCCGCCCCGCCAGCCGCCGCGTCCGCGATCGCGCGCACAAGTGTCGCGGCGTTGGCGGCGGGATCGATGCCGCTGGTCATTTGCAGGACGGCGATGCGCGTCATTCAGAGACCCAGAAGAGCATCCAGCTTGCCGCCCCGGTCGAGCGCGGCCAGGTCGTCGCTGCCGCCGATTGCGGAATCGTCGATGAAGATCTGCGGCACCGTCATCGCGCCCGGCGCGCGTCTGCGCATTTCATCGCGCTTCTTGCCGTCCATGGTGATGTCGTACTCGACGTAGTCGACGCCCTTGGAATCAAGCAACCGCTTGGCCCGGTGGCAATAGCCGCAGAACATCTTGGTGTAGATTTCGACCTTCGCTGCCGCCACCGCTCGTCCTTTCCCGATTGACCGCTGCTACCTCTTGAACCGGTGCCGCGCCATCATATCTTGCCCCTGCGGATGCCGCCTAGCGGGTCTGCACACAGTCTCAAATTGCTCAGATAGAGGATTTGTTTCGATGAACCGTTTTGATTTTTCCCCCTATCGCCGTTCGACCGTCGGGTTCGACCGCCTGTTTGACCTGCTTGAGAACCACGCTCGCAACAATTCGGGCGAAAACTACCCGCCGTTCAACATCGAGCGCCGTGGCGAAGACAGCTATCGCATCACCCTCGCCGTCGCCGGCTTCCGGGCCGACGATCTCGAAATTACGGCGCATCAGAACCTTCTGGTGGTCCAGGGCAAGAAGCGTGACGACGAATCGGTCGGCCAGATGCTTCATCTCGGCATCGCGAATCGGGGCTTCGAGCGCCGATTCGAGCTCGCCGATTACGTCCGCGTGGCCAACGCTGACCTGGCCGATGGCCTGCTGATGATCGACCTCGTGCGCGAGGTTCCGGAGGCGATGAAGCCGAAGAAGATCACTCTGGCCGGCCAGCGCAAGCTCGAGGTCGTCGAGCAGGAGGAACCCCAGGCCGACGCAGCCTGAGCGGCGAAGCTTCGGAAGTTCCGATACAATTTGATACAAATTGGGGGCGGAACCGGGATGGGTTCCGCCCCCTCGACGCTTTTGGCGCCGATTCGCCCCTCAAATAGACCGCCCGGGTCGCAGAAGACGGCCAGGTCCAAGTGGCGAACCGTTACGGGGTCTCGAATTGTCAAATGCGAGCGCCCCTCCCCACGACTCCCTGAACAACGTGAGGAAATTCTTTCGTCCCGAACGCAGGGCTAGGGCCGCCGGGGCGGCTCTGGCAAGTGTTTTCCTCTAGTTTGGGGATAGCGTCCCGCAATTACACAAGCCGAGACTGCTCGAGAGCAGCCGCAATGAACCCGGCAAACAGCGGATGGGGGTCGAATGGCTTGCTTTTCAGCTCCGGGTGGAACTGCACGCCGACAAACCACGGATGGTCGGGCCGCTCGATGATTTCAGGCAGGAGCCCGTCGGGCGACATGCCCGAAAAGATCAGTCCCTGCCGCTCGAGGGTGTCGCGGTACGACGAGTTGACCTCGTAGCGATGGCGGTGGCGTTCGGAAATCAGCGTCTTGCCGCCGTAGATCGCCGAAACGTGGCTGTTGCCGGCCAGCACTGCATCATAGGCGCCCAGACGCATTGTGCCGCCCAGATCGCCTTCGACCGAGCGCTGCTGCAACCCTTCCTTGCTCATCCATTCGGTGATGATGCCGACCACCGGCTCGTCGGTCGGGCCGAACTCGGTCGACGAGGCATCGCTGCAGCCGGCCGCGCGCGCACCCTCGACGCAGGCCATCTGCATGCCCAGGCATATCCCGAAGAACGGCACCTTGCGCTCGCGGGCGAAGCGCACCGCGGCGATCTTGCCCTCAGACCCGCGCTCACCGAACCCGCCGGGCACGAGGATCGCGTGCATCGGCTCGAGTTGAGCGGCGACATCGGAATCGTCCTGCTCGAAAATCTCGGCGTCGATCCAGCGGATGTTGACCTTCACGCGGTTGGCCATTCCCCCATGGATAAGAGCCTCGTTGAGCGACTTGTAGGCGTCAGGCAGCCCGACGTACTTGCCCACGACCGCGATAGTGACCTCGCCTTCGGGGTTGAAATAGCGCTCGGTCACGTCGTCCCAGCGCGCTAGGTCGGGCGCGGGCGCGTCTTCGATGCCGAAACAGCGCAGCACCTGCGTATCGAGCCCTTCTTCATGGTATTGCAACGGCACCGAATAGATCGAAGGCGCATCGAGCGCGGGGATGACCGCCTCGGGGCGTACGTTGCAAAATTGGGCGATCTTGCGCCGCTCGCTATCGGGTAGCGGGTGCTCGAGACGGCATAGCAGCACGTCGGGCTGGATGCCGAGCGAAGCCAACTCGCGGACCGAATGCTGCGTCGGTTTCGTCTTCAGTTCACCGGCAGCGGCGATGTACGGCACCAGAGTAACGTGGACCGAGAGCGTCTGCCCAGGCTCGAGCTCGTTCCGCAGCTGGCGGATCGCCTCCATGAACGGCAGGCTCTCGATGTCGCCGACCGTGCCGCCGATTTCGCAGAGGATGAAATCATGCCCGTCGGTATCGGCGAGCGCAAATTCCTTGATCGCGTCGGTCACGTGCGGGATCACCTGCACTGTCGCGCCGAGATAGTCGCCGCGCCGTTCGCGGACGATGATCTGCTGGTAAATGCGCCCGGAGGTGACGTTATCGCTCTGCCGCGCCGAGACGCCGGTAAAACGCTCGTAGTGGCCCAGATCGAGGTCGGTCTCGGCGCCGTCGTCAGTGACGTAGACTTCGCCGTGTTGATACGGGCTCATCGTTCCTGGATCGACGTTGAGGTAGGGATCGAACTTGCGGATGCGGACTTTGTAGCCTCGCGCCTGAAGCAGGGCCGCGAGGCTGGCCGCCATCAGGCCCTTGCCAAGCGAAGAGACCACGCCGCCGGTAATAAAAATGAACCGCGCCATGGGAGTTGAGCCTTACGCATGGCTCCGGATTCGGCGCAAGCATTGCTTGCGCGATTTGCACAACGATGCGGCTGGCGGGGTTACTGGGCGACGTTCTTGAGCGGGTCGTTGCTGGCCGGCTGCGCCGGAGCCTGGGCGGGCGCCGACGCCGGTACCCGCGGCGCCGGTTGCGCGCCGGCGGCGGGGACCGCGGTGCGCTTGAGCGAATCATCGACGGAATCACCCGAGGTGGCCTTGACCGCGACCGCAGCCATGACGATTGCCAGAGCCACGAAGATCACTGCCAGCCACTTGGTGGTGCGAGTGAGGAAGTCGGCCGCGCCCCGCGCGCTCATCAGACCGCCGGGATTGCCGCTGCCGCCACCGACCCCGAGCCCGCCGCCTTCGGAGCGCTGGATCAGCACTAGGCCGACAAGCGCGGCGGCGACGAGCGCCTGGACGACGGTGAGGAACAGGAAAACGCTCATGGCTGGATCTCGAAAATCGCGGGGGTTAGCGCGCCAGATAGCGGGCGCGCGACCGGTTTACAATGTTACGCCTCGAGCGCCTCGTGCGCCGCCGCGACGATTCCGAGGAAGCTCTCAGCGGTCAGGCTCGCGCCGCCGACCAGCGCGCCGCCGACCTCGTCGGCCGCCAGGAGTTCACCGGCATTTTCGGGTTTGACCGAACCGCCGTACAGAATGCGGATCGTCGCGCCCTCTTCGCCATAGATCGCGTTGAGCCGCTGACGGATCGCGCGGTGCATCGCGCCGATGTCCTCGACGGTTGGCGTGCGGCCAGTGCCGATCGCCCACACCGGCTCATAGGCCACCGTGACCTTGGCCGCCGCGCCCTCGGCTTGCGGCAATGAGCGCTCGAGCTGGCGGAAGACGACCGCTTCCGCCTTGCCGGCGTCGCGCGCGGCTTCGGTCTCCCCGACGCAAACGATCACGCTCAGCCCCACGGCCAGCGCGGACAGGGCCTTGGCGTTCACGTCGGCATCGGTCTCACCGTGGTCCGCGCGCCGCTCGCTGTGGCCGATGATGACGAAACTGGCGCCGGAGTCCTTGAGCATCGCCGCCGAAATGTCGCCTGTATGAGCCCCGCCTTCGGCTGCGTGGCAATCCTGCGCGCCGACCCCGATCAACGAGGCTTCTTTGTGGGTCGCGTGAATGAGTGTGTAGGGCGGCGCCAGCGCCACCTCGACCTTCAACAAGCGCTCGGCACCGCGGTCGATCGCGCGCGCCTCGGAAAGCATCGCACGGGTGCCGTGCATCTTCCAGTTACCGACGATGTAAGGGCGTTCGAACATCGAGTGCCTTGCAAAAACAGACCTGGATGAGAAGCCTGGCGAGCAGGCTGGCGTCGAGGCGCGCTAATCGGCAAGGCGGCGGTTGTCAAAGCGCCATTTCCCTTCGGAGGGAAAGCGGCGCGCAAGTGTTGCGGGCACGCCGCAGCGGGGATATGGCGCGGGCCGGTCCCCGGCTAGAAAGCACCCGATGCTCCAGTTCTTCCGCAACTTCTTCAAATCCAAGTTCGGCGTGGGCTTCACGATCGTGTTCCTGATCGTGATCGCGATCGCTTTCGGGGTCGGCGATGTCGCCAGCAACAACTCAGCCAAGGTTGCCGCAGGCGACAGCGTGGCCGTGGTCGGCGACCGCAAGATCAGCGCGACGGACCTTTCACAGGCCCTGACCACCGAGCTCGACAACGAAAAACAGCAGAACCCGACGCTGACGATGGAAGGCATGCTTGCTGCTGGCGGCATGGACCGGGTGCTCGAACAGCTCCTGCAGCGGACAGCCCTGGCGGAGTACGGGCGCGAGCAAGGGCTGCGCGCCGGCAAACGGCTAGTCGACAGCGAACTGGTGCAAATGCAGGCGTTCCAGGGCCTCGACGGCAAGTTCGACCGCAAGGCGTTCCTCGCCGCGATTCGCCAGCGCGGGCTCAGCGAGGAAGCCGTCCGCAACGACATCGCCGCGGGCCTTTACGCGCGGCAGATGCTCATCCCGGCCAACTACGCCGCGGCGGTGCCGCCCAGCATTGCCCGGCAATATGCCGTGCTACTCAAGGAACATCGCAAGGGCGCCATCGCCGTACTGCCAAGCGCCGCCTTTGCGCCCAAGGGCGATCCGAACGCGGCCCAGCTGAACGCCTACTACACCGCCCACCGCGCCGATTACCTGCGCCCCGAACGGCGCGTAATCCGCTACGTGACCTTCGGCGAGGAGGCGCTTGGCACAGTCGCCCCGCCCAGCGAGGCGCAGATCGCCGCTCGCTACCAGAAGAACGCCGCGCAGTACCAGGCGAGGCAGACGCGCACCTTTACCCAGCTTGTCGTTCCCACCGAAACCGCCGCCAAGGCCGTCGCAGCCGAGGTCGCGGGAGGCAAGTCGCTGGCCCAGGCGGCCAGTACCAAGGGCCTTGCAACGACCACCGTCGGGCCGGTGACGAAGAGCGACTTCGCCACGCAGGCTTCGCAGGCGGTTGCCGACGCCGCCTTCGCTGCTAACAAGGGCGCTATGGTGCCACCGTCGCGCGGCGGCCTCGGCTGGTACGTCCTGCGCGTCGACGGCGTGGTAGATACCCCCGCAAAGAGCCTTGCCCAGGCACACGACGAGATCGCCAAGGCCTTGGCGGAAGAGCAGAAGAAGGCCGAGTTTGCCGATCTTGCGGCCAACGTCGAGGACAAGCTCGATAACGGCGCGAGCCTGGCCGAAATCGCCAAGACGCTGAAGGCGCAGATTACCGACACCGCGCCGCTGACCGCCGCCGGGCAAGTCTACGGCAAGCAGGAAAGCGCGCCGCCGGTGCTCGCCAAGGCGCTCAAATCGGCGTTCGAGATGGACGCCGGTCATCCGCAGCTCGCCGAGATCGATCCGGGCAAGACCTACCTCGTCTACGAGGCCGCCCAGATCACCCCGTCGGCGGCGGCGCCGTTGGCCGAGATCAAGGACCAGGTGGCGCTCGATTGGCGCAAGGCGCAGGGCTCGATCTCGGCCAAGGCGGCGGCGCAAAGGGTGCTCCAGCGGCTCGCCGGCGGGCAGGATCTTGCTGCGGCGCTTGCGGCGGAGAAGATTGCCCTGCCGCCCATCCAGCCGGTCGACATGGGCCGCGAAGCCTTGTCCAAGCAACCGCAGGTCCCGCCGGTGCTGGCGCTGATGTTCAGCATGGCCAAGGGAACGGTGAAACGGCTCGAGGCACCGCAAGGCGCCGGCTGGTTCGTCGTCAAGCTCGACGATGTCTCGCTTCCGCCGATCGATCCTAACGATCCGCTCATCGGTCAGACGCAGCAGCAGCTCGCCGGGGTCTTCGGTGAGGAATATACCGAGGAGCTGGTCCACGCAGCGCAGCGTGGCGTGGGCACCAGCAAGAACCAGGCGGCGATCAACGCGGTGGCAAAGCAGCTCACCGGCCACACCGAGTAGAGGCGAACAGGGCCTTGGCCGGCGTCCTTCCCGATAACGACGCCGCCGCGCGCCGGCAGCTCGCAGCCGGCCGCCCGGCGCTGGTCTGGCGTCGCCTCGTCGCCGACACCGAAACCCCGGTCGGCGCGGCGCTCAAGCTGATCGAGCCGGAGCGCGGCGATTTCCTCCTCGAATCGGTCGAAGGCGGCGAAGTCCGTGGGCGCTACAGCCTGCTCGGCCTCGCGCCCGACCTGGTGTTCCGCACGGCCGGCCATGCCTGCGAGATCAATCGCGCGTGGAGCCACGACCGCACAGCCTTTGCCGCCCTTCCTGGCGATTCGCTCGCCGAGTTGCGCGCGCTGGTCGACTCCTGCCGGATCGAGGTGCCCGACAATCTGCCGCCGATCGCCTGCCTGGTCGGTTATTTCGGTTACGAGACGGTCGGCCTGGTTGAGAAGCTGCCGCGCGCGCCGCAAAGCGCTCTGGCGCTTCCCGACATGCTGTTCGTGCGCCCAACGACGATCCTGGTGTTTGACAACTTGTCCGACGAACTGTTCTGCATAGCCCCGCTGTGGGCAGATGGCACCGATCCTGACCGCGCGATCGAGGCGGCCGGCGAGCGGATCGACAGCGCCTTGCGCGCGCTCGGCAGCGCGGTCCCGGCGAGCAAGCGGACGGCCGACCTGCCCGAGCTCGCCCTCACGCCGGTCATGCACGCGGGCCAGTACCGCGACATGGTGCTCAAGGCGAAGGACTACATCACCGCCGGCGACGTGTTCCAGGTCGTGCTGGCGCAGCGCTTCACCTGCCCGTTCCCGCTGCCCCCGTTCGCGCTGTACCGCGCGCTCAGGAGGGTAAATCCCTCACCGTTCCTCTACTTCCTCGACCTGCCTGGCTTCGCGGTGGTCGGCTCGAGCCCCGAGATCCTCGTCCGCGTGCGCGGCGGCGAAGTGACGATCCGCCCGATCGCCGGCACCCGCCCGCGCGGCGCCACGCGCGAGGAAGACGAGGCAGCGGAGAAAAGCCTGCTCGCCGATCCCAAGGAATGCGCCGAGCACCTGATGCTGCTCGACCTCGGCCGCAACGACGTCGGCCGTGTCGCCGCCGCCGACAGCGTCGAAGTCACCGCGAGCTTCACGGTAGAACGCTACAGCCACGTGATGCACATCGTCAGCAACGTCGTCGGCAAGCTCGCCCCCGACAAGGACGCGCTAGACGCGTTGTTCGCTGGTTTTCCCGCCGGGACCGTCTCGGGCGCCCCTAAGGTCCGCGCCTGCGAGGTCATCGCCGAGCTCGAACCCGAAACCCGCGGGCCCTACGCCGGCGGCGTCGGCTACTTCGCGCCCGACGGCTCGGTCGACAGCTGCATCGTTCTGCGCACCGCGGTCGTGAAGGACGGTGTCATGCACGTGCAGGCCGGCGCCGGCATCGTCGCCGACAGCGACCCCGCCTATGAGCAGCGCGAGTGCGAGGCTAAAGCAAGGGCGCTGATTGAAGCGGCGCGTGAGGCCGTGCGCGTTGCGGGCGAGCCCGGTTTCGGGCAGTAGGCCGCGCAAATGATCCTCGTCATCGACAACTACGACAGCTTCACCTTCAACCTGGTCCATTACCTGATGGAGCTGGGCGCCGAGGTGAAGGTCGTGCGCAACGATGCGATCTCGGCGAGCGAGGCCATCGCCAGCAACGCTGCGGGCTTCCTGATTTCACCGGGACCGTGTACGCCGAACGAAGCGGGAGTGAGCCTCGACCTTGTTGCAGCCTGCGCGGACGCGGCAAGGCCGCTGCTGGGCGTGTGTCTGGGACACCAGGCCATCGGTCAGCACTTCGGCGGCCACGTCGTGCGCGGCGGGCTGATGCACGGCAAGACGAGCATGGTCGATCATGACGGCACCGGCGTCTTCGCCGGGCTCCCCTCGCCTTTCACCGCAACGCGCTATCACTCGCTGATCGTCGAGGACATTCCGCCAAGCCTGATCGTCAACGCGACGAGCGAGACGCCGGGGCTCGACGGCACCAGCGTGATGGGCTTCCGCCACGAGACGCTGCCGATCCACGGGGTGCAGTTCCACCCGGAGAGCATCGCCACCCAGTACGGGCACGAGTTGCTGGCCAACTTCCTGCGCATCTGCGGCGTCCCAGCCAAGCAACCGGCATGACCGTCCTCCCCGAGGTCGAGCCGCACCTCACCGAAGAGATGGCCGAGGAAGTCTTCGGCCTGATGCTCGACGGCAAGGTCAGCGACGACGACATCGCCCGCTTCCTGATCGAACTGTCCGATCGCGGCGAGACCGCCGCCGAAATAACCGGCGCGGCGCGTGCGCTGCGCGCCCGGCTGATCCCCATCGAAGCGCCCGACAACGCGATCGACGTCTGCGGTACCGGAGGCGACGGCCACCACACCCTGAACGTCTCGACCGCGGTGAGCCTGGTGGTCGCCGCGTGCGGCGTACCGGTGGCCAAGCACGGCAACCGCGCGGCCAGCTCCAAGGCGGGCGCAGCCGACACGCTCGAAGAACTCGGGCTCGACATGGAAGCCGTCGGGCGCACCGCCGAGATGACGCTGCGCGAGATCGGCATCTGCTTCCTTTTCGCCGCCAATCACCACCCGGCGATGCGCCGCATCCAACCGATCCGCCGGCGCATCGGGCGTCGGACGATCTTCAACCTGATGGGCCCGCTGTCGAACCCCGCGCACGTCCAGAACCAGCTGATCGGCATTGCCCGCCCGGCCTACGTGCCGATCTACGCCGATGCGATGGCGCGGCTCGGGACGCGCCGCTCGTTCATCGTCTCGGGCGATGAAGGCCTCGACGAGCTGAGCCTCGCCGGCGGTAACGAGCTGGCCGAAGTGGTCGATCACGATTTCGAGATGCACCGCGTCGACGCGTCGCAGGCCGGCCTTCCGCACGCGCCGATCGAGGCCATCCGTGGCGGCGATGCCGCGCACAACGCGGCCGCGCTCAGGGCGTTGCTGCTCGGCGAGCCGGGCGCCTATCGCGATGCGGTGCTATTCAACGCCGCCGGCGCGCTTATGGTCGCAGGCGAAGTGAACAGCTGGGCCGACGGCGTCGAGGAAGCCGCCGAAGCTCTCGACAAGGGGCTTGCCAAGACGCTGCTGGATTGCTGGATTGCCGTGGCAAAATAAGCGCCTGTTCGCGGTGGACTTTGTCAATCGAAACGCCCAAAATCACCGACGACATTTCTCAAGGGAGGGTTCTACCATGCGTAAATCGTTTCTAGCCATCGTGGCCGCCGGCGCCGCCGCGCTCACGTTCGGTGCGCTTCACGCGCAGCAGGGCGGCCCGCCGCCGAAGCTCGGCACGCATGATGCCAAGCTGGTCACCGCTGGGACGTACAAGGCCGATCCCAACCACACGCAGATTCTCTACACTTACGGCCACCTCGGCCTGACCAGCAATATGGGCCTGCTGTCGGGCGCGAACGGCACTCTGACGCTCGATCCCAAGGCTCCGAGCGGCGCCAAGCTCTCGGTCGACGTGCCGGTCAACACGATTCACACGACGATCGCCGCGCTCGACAAGGAGCTGGTCGGGCCGATGTTCTTCGATGCCGACAAGTTCCCGACGGCGCACTTCGAATCGACCAGCGTCAGCGCCAAGGGCGACAACGCGACGATCAACGGCAATCTGACGATTCACGGCGTGACCAAGCCGGCGACGATCCATGCGACGTTTGCCGCCGCGGGCGTGAATCCGATGTCGAAGAAGAACACCATCGCCTTCAGCGGTACCGCGACCGTGAATCGCGCGGCGTTCGGGCTCGGCATGGCCGTGCCGATGGTCGCCGACCAGGTGGACCTCAAGATCACCGCGGCGTTCGAAAAGCAGTAAGCGTTGCGAGGGCGGCGCTTTCGGGCGCCGCCCTTCCCGCTGGATTTCTTAACCATCCTCGCCTATCTAACCCGAATGGACCGCCGCGAGCTTATTTCGCTGCTTCGACTTACGCGCCCTTAGGCGCGTCACTCGGCCTGCGTGCGGCGCAGGCAGCCCGCCTAAGGGCCTCTCAAACCCAAAGTCAAAATTGCCCGCGCCAAGCTTGCTGCGCGGGCTGCATGCGATAAGGCTTACCTGACATGGCGATGCTCCACGACCCGAGCCGAAAGTACCGGCCCTTCCCGCAGGTGCCGCTGCCCGACCGGCAGTGGCCCAGCCGCACGATCACCCAGCCACCCCGCTGGCTCTCGACCGACCTGCGCGACGGTAACCAGGCGATCGTCGATCCTATGGACGCGGTGAAGAAGAACCGCTTCTTCGACATGCTGGTCGAGATCGGCGTGAAGGAGATCGAGATCGGCTTCCCGAGCGCGGGGCAAACCGAGTTCGACTTCATATCCGGCCTCGTCAGGTCCGGGCGCGTCCCGAATGACGTTCTCGTCCAGGTGCTGACCCAGTCGCGCAAGGACCTGATCCGTACCAGCTTCGCCAGCCTCGAAGGCGCGCGCGCGGCGATCGTCCACCTCTACAACGCGGTAAGCCCTGCCTGGCGCGAGATCGTCTTCCGCATGACGCCCGACGAAGTGCGCGAGGTCGCGGTCAATGGCGCCAAGGTACTGCGCGACGAGGCGGCGAAGCGCCCGAGCACAGACTGGCACTTCCAGTATTCGCCCGAGACGTTCTCGACAGCCGAGCTCGATTTCTCGATCTCGGTCTGCGAGGCCGTCATGGACGTACTCCAGCCAACGGCAGAGCGGCCGATCATCCTCAACCTGCCGGCGACGGTCGAGGCGGCAACGCCCAACATCTACGCTGACCAGATCGAATATTTCTGCCGCAACCTGCCGGGCCGCGACCGTGCAGTTGTCTCGCTCCACACGCACAACGACCGCGGCACCGGCGTCGCCGCCGCGGAGCTCGGCCTGATGGCGGGCGCCGACCGCATCGAGGGCTGCCTGTTCGGCAACGGCGAGCGTACCGGGAACTGCTGCCTGGTGACCCTGGCGCTCAACATGTACACCCAGGGCATCGACCCCGGCCTCGACTTCTCCGACATCGACCGCGTCATCGAGACCGTCGAGTACTGCAACCAGATACCGGTGCACGAGCGCCATCCTTATGGCGGCGAGCTGGTCTTCACGGCGTTCTCCGGCAGCCACCAGGACGCGATCAAGAAAGGCTTCGAAGCGCAGGCCATGCGCAATGACGAGTTGTGGCGCGTGCCTTACCTGCCGATCGACCCGGCCGACCTCGGGCGCAACTACGAGGCCGTAATCCGGGTCAATTCGCAGTCCGGCAAGGGTGGCTTCGCCTGGGTTCTTGAGCAGGACCAGGGCCTCAAGCTGCCCAAGAAGCTCCAGGCGGATTTCTCCAAACACGTCCAGAGGATCGCCGACGAGCTGGGGCGCGAGCTCAACGCGGCGGACATCTGGCAAGTCTTCCGCGAAACCTACTTCGTCAAGGTGCCTAACCGGCGCTTTCGGCTGGTCGATTTCGAAGAAACCCGCGCCAGCGACGGCACCCGCCTGTTCGCCGGGACCATCGAGGTCGACGGCAAGCCGCAAAGCGTATCAGGGCGCGGTAAGGGCCTGATTTCCTCGGTCCTGACCACGCTGCGGCAGACGTTCGGGCTCGAGCTCGAAGTGCTCGATTACAGTGAGCACGCGCTCGGCGCCGGCACAGACGCGCGCGCGGCGACGTATCTCGAATGCGCCACATCCGACGGGCGCAGGGTCTGGGGCGTGGGCATCGACGAGGACGTCGCCACCGCGAGCGTGCGGGCGATCCTGAGTGCGGCCAACTCAGCAGAGCGCGAGGCCAGCTGATACCGGTAAAGGCTAAGTGTTGCATGAGTCGACGGATCGAGGCTGACCGAAAATCCGGCTTGTTTTTCGGCAGCTTGGTGGATTGCCGCAGGCTCAGGCCGACGGCTTGCCGCCAACAGCGAGACAGCCGATTCCGGACTTGCAGCGCCCCTTACTTGCCCCTGAGAAATAGTTAACCCCCTTGGAACTCCCAATCGTTGTCTGGAACAAGACGGAGCCGAGGTCGAGTCTTTGAGCAGCGGAAACGTCCAATTCGGAGGCAACATTTTCAAATTGTTGCGCCCGGGCGCGGCTGGCGCACCTGTCGAAAGCAGGCGAACCGCACTGTTGCCCGTCGCCGGCTTGCGATACGCAGACAGAATGGAAACCGCTCAGGCCGTCTTCGGTGTCGAAAGATCGCTTTCGGGCAAGGCCTGGCGCTGGCGCGGGGGCAACATGGCGCTCGAGGGCGGCGCCGCTGGACTCGAGCACGACATCGTCGACCAGTTGCTGCTCGGGCGCGGCATTGCCCGCAACGAGCTGGCCCTGCATCGCACGCCGAGCTTGCGAAACTTCCTGCCCGACCCCGCCATCTTCGGCGACATGGAATCGGCCGCGGATCGCCTCGCGCAAGCCGTCCTCGCGGGTGAGCAGGTCACGATTTTCGGCGACTACGACGTCGACGGCGCCACCAGCGCGGCCTTGCTCGTTAGGCTGTTGCGCTCACTGGGGCATGACGCGGGCGCCTATATCCCCGACCGATTGCTCGAAGGCTACGGCCCGAGCGGAGAAGCGCTTGTTCGGCTGGGAGACCAGGGCTCGAGCCTGATCGTCACGGTCGATTGCGGGGCCATGGCGTTCGAGGCGCTCGGAGCAGCGCATGACGCCGGTATCGACGTGATCGTCGTCGACCATCACAAGTGCGCGGCCGAGCTCCCGCGCGCCTTCGCGCTCGTCAATCCGAACCGGCTTGACGAGAGCGATCAGGCGGCCGCGCACGGCCACCTCGCCGCTGTCGGCGTCGCATTTGTGTTGGCAGTCGCGCTCGTGCGCACGCTCAGGCAGCAGGGCTTCTTTGCGGAGCGCCCCGAGCCCGACCTGCTCGGCCTGCTTGATCTCGTCGCGCTCGGCACGGTCGCTGACGTGGCCGCCATCCGCGGGCTCAACCGGGCGTTCGTCGCGCAAGGCCTCAAAGTCATGGCGCAGCGCCGCAACCTCGGCATGGCCGCGCTGATCGACGCCAGCCGGCTCACCCGGCCGCCGAACTGCAGCGATTGCGGATTCGCGATGGGCCCCAGGATCAACGCCGGCGGTCGCGTCGGCGAGGCCAGCCTGGGCGTGCGCCTTCTTACCACTGAAGACCCCGACGAGGCGCGCACGATCGCCGAGCAGCTTTCGGCGCTCAACGAAGAGCGGCGGGCGATCGAGACAGCGGTGCAGCAATCGGCCGAGCAGCAGGTGGACGCCCAGCACAACCGCGCGGTGCTCACAGTGGCCGGGCACGGCTGGCATCCGGGCGTGATCGGCATCGTCGCCGGGCGGATAAAGGAAAAGACCGGGAAGCCGGCGCTCGTCGTCGCGCTCGATCGTGAGAGCGGCCATGGCAAGGGCTCGGGACGATCGATCAGCGGCGTCGACCTGGGTGCAGCGATTATCGGCGCGAAGGACCGGGGCTTGCTCGTCGCCGGCGGCGGCCACGCGATGGCTGCCGGTTTTACTGTCGAGGAAGGCAAGCTCGACGAATTCGCCGCCTGGCTCGACGCGCAGCTGGCCCCGGCGGTCGCCCGCGCCTCGGCCGAGCGGACGGTCGCGCTCGACCTCGCGCTTGCCCCGGGCGGCTTGACACCGGACCTGGTCGAAACACTCGACAGCGCGGGGCCGTTCGGGGTCGGCTGGCCGGCGCCGCGCGTCGCCGTGGGCCCGGTGCGGCTGGTGCGCGCCGAACTGGTCGGCACCGATCACGTGCGCCTGATCGCCAGCGGGCAGGACGGCACGAGCTTCAAGGCCATCGCCTTCCGCGCCGCTGAGACCGCCTTGGGACAGGCGCTGCTGCACGGCGCTGCCGGGCGCAGGCTGTGGCTCGCCGGGCGGGCCAAGATCGACGACTGGGGCAGCCGTCCGCAAGCCGAACTGCACCTGGAGGATGCCGCCTGGGCGGACTGACCGCCTCGGCGCTTGACCACCCGCGCCAGCCCCCCTAAGTGCGCCGCCACGCCATCGGTGCGGCCCCATCGTCTAGCGGTTAGGACGCGGCCCTTTCACGGCTGAAACACGGGTTCGATTCCCGTTGGGGTCACCAACCTCTAAACCATTGGTTTAGAACGATAATTTCTCAGATGATCGGAAACTAAACCCCTCAAGGGGTCGGTAACTGGTCGGTAACTTGAGATCTCGGTGCGCTCTAATGCGCTCCAGAATTCACGCATTTCTGCGGTTTTCAGCAAGCCCGTGTTGCGGACCCCTGGGTTCCAGCGCGAAAGGGCGGCGTCAGAAGGTGACTAGACAAGAACGGGACCGGCAGTTTAGGGGCCCTCCTCCAGCGATGCCACGGCATGGCATGGCCCCTTCGTCTAGCGGTTAGGACGCGGCCCTCTCACGGCTGAAACACGGGTTCGATTCCCGTAGGGGTCACCAGAATCTCACCGAATGTGACAGTTGTGTTACCGCCGGGGTGGCGCTGCCCCGCCGCGCGGTTTACCTCGCTGGAACGATGGACGAAAGCAGACCTGTACCCTGGCCGGCCATAAGCCTGGCGCTGGCCGCCGGGCTGTTCATGCTATTTGCCGGGGCCGGCTTCTGGGTTACCCTTATCGTCGTCGCCCTGTGGATCGGTTCGAGCTTCCTGTTCCGCCCGGCCCCGGAAATCGCCATTCGCCGCGTCGAGGGCATGCAGCTCAGCCGCGACGGCATGCGCGCGCTGGTCGAACATTCGGGCATGCCGCTGGTCTTGCTTGACCACGACCGGATCGTGATCGCCAACGCCGAAGCGCGCGAAGTGCTGGGAGAGCACATCCTGGGTCAGGACGCTCGCGTCGCGTTCCGCCATCCGGCAGCGGTCGACCTGCTCGGCCGCCGCGAGGGTGGCAGCGTCACCGTCCAGGGCCTCACCGGCCCGCGCAGCTCATGGCAGATGACGCGCCAGCCGATCGACGGGCGCTACTGGCTGGTCGAGCTGATCGACCGCACCGCCGAGGCAGACGTCAGCCGCGCGCACACCGATTTCGTCGCCAATGCCAGCCACGAGCTGCGCACGCCGCTGGCCTCCATCATCGGCTACGTCGAAACGCTGGCCGACGAGGGCGACAAGGCCGACCCGGAAATGACCCGTAAGTTCCTCGCCACTATCTTGCGCGAAGCGAAGCGCCTGCAAAGCCTGGTGAGTGACCTGATGTCGCTGTCGCGTGTCGAGGCCGAGAAGCACGACCAGCCGCGCGAGAAGGTGGACCTGGACCCGCTGGTCGAGCGTGCCGCCCGCGATGGCGCAAGTCCCGAAAGACTGGAGCAGGTCCATATCGTGCGGCCGAACGAGCCGATCGTGATTCGCGGCGACAGCGACCAGCTCGAACAGATGGTGCGCAACCTTGTCGACAACGCGCTCCAGTACGGCGACCCTGGTACGCCGGTGCAAGTCAGCCTGTCGCGCGGCGAACGCGACATGGCGGTGATCGCGGTGCGAGACCACGGCGAGGGCATCGCGCCCGAACACCTCCCTCATCTGACCCGGCGATTTTACCGGACTGACCCAGGGCGCAGTCGCGCCGTCGGGGGCACCGGACTGGGCCTCGCAATCGTCAAGCATATCGTCGAGCGGCACCGCGGGCGGCTCGACATCGCCAGCAAGCAGGACGAAGGCACCACGGTGACGGTTCGCCTGCCGATGGTCCTCGCAGATGAGGAAGCGTTGGCATAAGAAGCGGTCATGGCAGGCATGCACCTGCCGCCGGCCACATGAGCAGGTCAGGATCACGGTTGATGACGGAACATACGGTCAAGGCGTTCGACGAAGACATTACGCGGCTGCGCGGCCTCATCGCCGAGATGGGCGGGCTGGCCGAAGTGGCGGTGCAGGAAGCGATGCAGGCGCTCGTCAGCGGCGATGAGGATTTGGCCCGCCAGGTGGTCGAGCGCGACAAGAAGCTCGATCGGCTCGAAAACGAAGTCGACGAAATGGCCATCCGTGTGATCGCGCTGCGCGCACCGATGGCCGACGATCTGCGCGAAGTCATCGCCGCGCTCAAGATCGGCGGCGTGGTCGAGCGCATCGGCGACTATGCCAAGAACATCGCCAAGCGCGCCGGCCGGATCGAGGGACGCCGGCGTTTCGAGCCACTGACGCTGATCCCGGCGATGGCCGATGTCGCTGTCGAGATGGTCCACGATGTGCTGACCGCTTATGCTGCGCGCGATCCGGTGCTGGCGCGCGACGTGATCGAACGCGACGACAAGGTCGACGCGTTTTACGACAGCATTTTCCGCAACCTGGTCAGCTACATGATGGAGAACCCGGCGACGATCAGCAGTGCGGCACAGTTGCTGTTCGTCGCGCGCAATCTCGAAAGGATCGGTGATCATGCCACCAACGTCGCCGAAATGGTCCATTACGCCGCGACCGGCTCGCTGCCGCCGGAACCCGGCGAGAACGGCGACTGAGCCAGGATGCGTGACCTCCGCTTGTCACGATGCTGTAACAGTTCGGCGCTCTTAGGCGTGGCATGAGCCATCCCAAGCTCCTGCTGGTCGAGGACGACACGTCGCTCGCCGAACTGCTGGAGTACCGCTTCAGCAAGGAAGGCTATCGCGTCCGCGTGACCGGCGACGGCGACGAGGCGCTGGCCATGGCCGAAGAAGAGGCGCCCGATCTCGTAATCCTCGACTGGATGATCGAGGGCACCAGCGGCATCGAAGTGCTGCGCCGCCTGCGCCGCGGCAAGGGCACCGAGCACGTGCCGATCATTATGCTCACCGCGCGCGAAGCGGAAGACGACCGCATCCGCGGGCTCGACACCGGCGCCGACGACTACCTGACCAAGCCGTTTTCCCCGCGCGAACTGCTCTCCCGCGTTTCCGCGGTGCTGCGCCGCGTGCGCCCCGCCCTTGCCGGCGAAACGATCGAGGTCGGCAATATGCGGCTCGATCCGGTGGCGCACCGGGTCGAGCGCGACGGGCAGGAGCTCAAGCTCGGGCCGACCGAATACCGTTTGCTGGCATTCTTCATGGAGCATCCGCGGCGGGTGTTCTCGCGCGCGCAACTGCTCGACGCGGTGTGGGGCAACGGCAGCGAAGTCGAAGAACGCACGGTCGACGTGCACATTCGTCGTTTGCGCAAGGCGATCGACAGCACCAGCGAGCGCGATCCAATTCGCACGGTGCGGTCGGCCGGCTATTCGCTCGAGCCGGTCAAGTGAACAGTTTCGTCAGCAAATAGAACAAGGCCGCCACCGCACCGCTGGCCGGGATGGTGACGAACCACGCCACGACCACACGCGCGGCCACGCTCCAGCGCACCGCGCTGGACCGGCGGGCCGCGCCCGTGCCGACGACGCTGCCGGTGATCGCATGCGTGGTCGACACCGGTACACCCAGCGCGCTGGCCCCGAACAGCACGATCGAGCTGGCGCTCGACGCGCAGAATCCCGAGTGGTGGTTGAGCCGGGTCAGGCGGGTGCCCATCGTGCGGATGATTCGCCAGCCGCCCGACAGCGTGCCCAGCGACATGGCCGCGTAACAGCTCAGCACCACCCATCCCGGAACATGGAACTTCCCGCCCAGGTGGCCGGTCGAATAGAGCAGCACGGCAATCACGCCCATCGTCTTTTGCGCGTCGTTGCCGCCGTGACTGATCGATTGCGCGGCCGAAGAAACGAGGTGTAACCCCTTGAACGTCCGGTTCGCGCGCACTGGCGGCGTCCGCTGGAACAGCATGCTTGTTAGCAGCATCAGCAGCATCGCGATCGCAAAACCGATCATCGGTGAGAGCACGATGGCAATCATGGTCTTGCTGGTGCCCGCGCTCTCCACGGCGGAGAAACCGCTGTGGGCGATGCCGGCCCCGAGCAGGCCGCCGATTAGCGCATGGCTTGACGAAGACGGCAAGCCCTTGAGCCATGTGAGGACGTTCCAAGACATCGCCCCGCCCAGCGCCCCGAACACCACCGCGGGGGTCACCACATCCTTGTCGATGATCCCCGAACCGACCGTCTCGGCCACGTGCAGTCCGACTATCCAGTAGGCGAGGAAGTTGCCGACGGCAGCGAAGGCAACCGCCACCATCGGTGACAGCAATTGCGTCGAAACGACCGTCGCGATCGAATTGGCCGCATCATGCAAGCCGTTGAGGAAATCGAACGCCAGCGCCATCGCCACCAGCGCCACGAGCATCGGGAAAGCCAGTTGGTGCACCCGGGCGCCTCAGGCGTGATCGACGACGATGCCGTCGATCTGGTTGGCGACATCTTCGAACTCGTCGGCGATGCGCTCTAGGTGCTTGTAGATTTCGCGCCCGACCATGAACCGCAGCGTGTCGCCGGAATCCTTTGCGCGTGTGTAATTCGACTTGAGGCCGCGATCGTGGATGCTGTCGACTTCGCCTTCCACTCGCACGACCTTCGCGGTGAGCTCGTGCAGCTTTTCCCCGTTGCGGGTGACGTCGCGCAGCAGCGGCAGCCCTTCGTCGATCATGCGCGTTGCGCCGAGCACTTTCTCGGCCATTTCCTTCATTTCGGGCTCGAAATCCGAGAAATCGTAGAGCTCGATCGCCGAGGCGCAGGCATGGATCTCGTCGATGGTATCGTCCATCGCACCGATCAGGGCGATGATCGCGCCGCGGTCGAAGGGCGTCAGGAAGGTCTTGCGCACTTCGCTGAGCACCTGTCGGATGATCTCGTCCGCGTCGTGCTCGCGATCCTGGATCTCGGCGCATAGCTTGGCCGAATCGCCGTCGCCCTTGGTGAGCTTGGCGAGTGCCTCCGCCGCTGCCACGCAGGCCGACGAATGGCGTTCGAATAGCGTAAAGAAATCGCCCGATTGCGGAACCATGCGGCGAAACCAGTCGAGCACACGAGCCTCCTGACATCCCCCTGTCACATTCGTCGATGGCCCATCTGCCTATTCGACGCAACTGGGGTCCGCCCGCCGTGCACAGGGCTGGTTGCCGAGGTCAGGCGGCGATCAGCAGTTCGAGGAGAATGCCGAGGCCAATCGCGATGAAGATCGTGCCGACCGCGCGGTCGAGCCATTTGCGCGTTTGCGGGCGCCCCATCGCCGCCGAGAGGCGGTGGCCGGCGGCGATGTAAAGCGCGCCCAGCGCAACGTCGATCGCCATGGCGACAATCGCCAGCAGTATGAGCTGTGGCGCGACCGGGCGATGCGGATCGACAAACGGCGGCAGCAGCGCGACGATGTACACGAGCGCCTTGGGGTTGCTCAGGGCCACGAACACGCCGTCGCGGAACGGGTGCGGAGAGGGCTTGCGAGCGGGCTTCGTGCCGTCTTCGCCGCGGGTTTGTGCATGGCGCAGCGCTCGTACGCCGAGCCAGCCGAGGTAGAGTGCGCCGCCGATCGCAAGCACGCGAAAAACCACCGGAAAAGCCGCGGCCAGGGTGCCGAGGCCGAGGGCGGCAAGCAGCCACCAGCCGATGTAACCCAGCTGGACTCCGGCCAGGGCGGCCAGCCCCGAGCGTCCGCCGCGCCACATCGCCTGACCCAGGATGAACAGCATTGACGGGCCGGGCACCAGGCTGGTGAGCCCGGACACCAGTGCGAACCCGGCAAGCTTTTCGGCGTCGATCATGCCGGCGCGCCGCTAGTGGAAATCGCGCGACTTGGGAATGATCCGCACGTCGCGCGGATGGCCGTGGTGGAAGCTTTCGCGTTCTTCCGGCCCGGGCGGTTGCCATGGGTGCGCGAGCGGCGGGCCATGCGGGCCCACGTGGTCGCCATGGGCGAGCGCGGGCTGCAGCAGGTCCTCCGACAGCCGGTTGAGCTCACCGGTCGCGTCGACCAGGTGCGCGGCGATCACGTGGGTCACGCCCTCGTCGGTCTCGACCCGCCCGCGCACCTCGATCAGCCGCGCTCCCATGATCACCTTGCGGTACTTTTCCATCGCGTCGGGCCAGACGACGAGGTTGGCCACGCCGGTCTCGTCCTCGAGCGTGATGAACACTACGCCCTTGGCCGAGCCCGGGCGCTGGCGGATCAGCACCACGCCGGCGAGGTTGACCATCGAGCGGTGCTTGCGGCGCTTGAGATCGGCGGCGCACACGAAGCCGCGCACGGCCAGCGAGGCGCGCAGGAAGCTCATCGGGTGCGCCTTCAGGCTCAGGCGCTGGGTCTGGTAGTCGGCGATTACTTCTTCCGACAACGGCATCACCGGCAGCTTTGTGAGCGCCCGCTCGGCGCCCTCGTCGCGCTCGCGCGCGGCGGCGAACAGCGGCAGCTCGGGCGCTCCCAGCAAGGTGCGCGCGTCCCACAGCGCCTGGCGCCGGCGCAGCGGCAACGAGGAAAAGCAGTCGGCCGCGGCCAGGCGCTCGATGTGCGAGGACGGCAGCCTCGCCCGGTCGCGCAGCTCAGTGACATCGCGATAAGGCCCGCCTGCCTGCCGCGTGACCATCAGCTGCGCGGCGACGTGCTCGGGCAGGCCATCGACCTGGCGGAGCCCGAGGCGCAGAGCGACGCCCTCTTGCCCTTCCTCCAGCGTACAATCCCACTCCGAACTATTCACATCCGCCGGCAGCACCGTGACCCCATGCTCGGCCGCATCGCGGACGATCTGCGCCGGGGCGTAGAAGCCCATCGGCTGCGAGTTGAGCAGCGCGGCGGCGAAGGCGGCCGGGTAATGGCACTTCAGCCAGCTCGAAACATAGACCAGGTGCGCGAAGCTCGCCGCGTGGCTTTCGGGAAAACCGTATTCGCCGAAGCCCTTGATCTGGTTGAAGCAGCGCGCGGCGAATTCGGGGTCGTAGCCGCGCTCGACCATGCGCCCGACCATCCGCTCCTCGTGCTCGTGGACCATTCCGCGGCTGCGGAAGGTGGCCATCGCCTTGCGCAGCTTGTTGGCCTCGGAGGGGCTGAACTTCGCCGCGTCGAGGGCGATCTTCATTGCCTGCTCCTGGAAGATCGGCACGCCGTAAGTGCGCCCGAGGATCGACGACAGCTCGTCCGGCGGACCATGCTCGGGTGACGGGCCGGGAAGCGCGAGCTGCGCCTTCCCTTCCCGCTGCGCCTTACGCGCCTTCAGGTAGGGATGGACCATGTCGCCCTGGATCGGTCCGGGCCGGACGATCGCCACTTCGACGACAAGATCGTAGAACTCGCGCGGGCACAGGCGCGGCAGCATGTTCATCTGCGCGCGGCTTTCGACCTGGAACACGCCGACCGAATCGCCCTTGCAGAGCATGTCGTAGACCGCCGGATCCTCCTGCGGCACGGTCGCCAGCGTCAGCGCCCGGTCGTGGTGCTGCTCGAGCAGGTCGAGCGCCTTCCTGATGCAGGTCAGCATGCCTAGCGCGAGGACGTCGACCTTGAAGATGCCGAGATCGTCGATGTCGTCCTTGTCCCACTCGATGAAGCTGCGCTCGGGCATCGCGCCATTACCGATCGGCACTGTCTCGGTGAGCAGCTTGTCGGTCAGGATGAAGCCGCCGACGTGCTGGCTGAGGTGGCGCGGCATGCCGATCATCTGCTCGGTCAATTTGAGGACGCGCCTAAGATGGGGGTCGGACAGGTCGAGACCGGTTTCGCGTCGGACGTGGTCCTCGTCGATCTCGTTGCCGTGCCCGCCCCACACCGTGCGCGCGAGCATCGCAGTCACGTCTTCGCTGAGGCCCATCGCCTTGCCGACCTCGCGGATCGCCATGCGCGGGCGGTAGTGGATCACCGTGGCGCACAGGCCCGCGCGGTCGCGTCCATATTCCTGGTAGATGTGCTGGATCACTTCCTCGCGCCGCTCGTGTTCGAAATCGACGTCGATGTCGGGCGGCTCGCTCCGTTCCTCGGAGATGAAGCGGTCAAACAAGAGCTGGTGCTCGGCCGGGTCGACTTCGGTGATGCCGAGGCAGAAGCACACCGCCGAATTCGCCGCGCTGCCGCGCCCCTGGCACAGGATCGGCGGCTCCCGGCTGCGGGCGAAGTCGACGATTTCCTTGATGGTCAGGAAGTAGGGCGCGATGTTGAGCTTGCCGATCAGCGCCAGCTCGCGCTTGAGCGTTTTCCTGACATCGGCGCGTAACCCTTCGGGATAGCGCCAATCGGCGCCTTCCCAAGTCTTCTGCGCCAGATATTCATCCGCCGTCAGGCCCTCGGGATAGCCCTTCTGCGGGTACTCATACTTCAGCTCGTCGAGGGTGAACTGGCAGGCATCGGCTACCTCGCGCGCGGCAGCGATGGCGTGCGGCCAGCGGGCGAACAGGCGCTGCATCTCTTCCGGCCGTTTCAGGTGCCGCTCGGCGTTGGCGTGGAGCAAGTACCCGGCGTCGGCGACGGTGGTCTTGTGGCGGATCGCCGTCATCACATCCTGCAGCGGCCGGCGTTCGGGCGCGTGGTAATGCACGTCGTTGGTGGCGAGCAGCGCCAGCCCATTCGCCTTGGCCAGTGCGTCGAGCCGGTCGATCCGGGCGATGTCGTCGCCGGTGTAGAGATACGAGGCGGCGAGGTGGCGAAGGGTGGGAAGTTGTGCGGTGAGATTGGGGAGAATGTCGGGGAACGGCAGCGCCCGCTTCAGCCCCTCCCCTTCAGGGGAGGGGTTGGGGTGGGGCCTGTCATCAGACACATCCCCCACCCCCTGACCCCCTCCCCTGAAGGAGAGGGGGAAGGGGATGACGTTGCTTTCCACCTCGATGGTGAATTCCGCATCGAGGTCCTCCAGCGGCAGCAGGATCAACTGCACGCCTTCGCTGTGCTCCGCCAGCATCGCCAGGCTGATCTCGCACACCCCTTTCGCCTGCCAGCCGCCGTCGAGCGTGCTCATCCGCCCGGCCGAGATCAGCCGGCACAACCGCCCATAGGCCGCGCGGTCGCTCGGATAGGCGAGGAAGGCGAAACCCTCGACGGTCTCGATCCGGCAACCGATCAACGGGCGCAGCTTGAGGGTCTTGGCCTCGGTGTGGACGCGTACCACCCCGGCCATCGAGTTGGCGTCGGCGATGCCGATCGCGTCGTAGCCGCGCGCCCGCGCGGTCAGCACCAGGTCGACCGCATCCGACGCGCCGCGCAGGAAGGTGAAGCAGCTCATCAGCCCCAGCTCGACGAAGGCCGCGCGCGGCGGCGCGTCGATCAGGTCGGGGTCGGTCTCGATCCGGCGCTTGTCGGGAGTGAGCGGGGCTTCGGGCATGTCACTCGGCCAACTCCGCCAGCCGTTCGGCGACGGCGGCGAGGTCGGCGCGGAACAAGCGCTCCTGCTCCACCTTCGGCTCGTCCTTGAGGCGCAGGAGGTACGACGGGTGCGCGGTAATCCACAGCTCGCGGCCGTCGGGCAACTCATGCGGATGGCCGCGCGCCTTCGAAATGCTCACCGTCTTGCCGAGCAGCCCGCGCGCCGCGCTGGCGCCGAGGGCGAGCACGACCCTGGGCTTGACGATCTCGAGCTCGCCTTCGAGCCAGAAGCGGCAGGTATCGATCTCCTTGGCGGTCGGAGGCTGGTGCAGCCGCCGCTTGCCGCGCCACACAAACTTGAAGTGCTTGACCGCGTTGGTGACGTAGACCTGGCCACGGTCGATCCCCGCCTCGACCAGGTAGCGGTCGAGCAATTGCCCCGAAGGGCCGACGAAGGGCTTGCCGGCGAGGTCTTCCTGGTCGCCCGGCTGCTCGCCGACGACCATCAGTGTCGCGGTCTTGAGCCCCTCGCCCATCACGGCCTGGTTCTCGAGCAAGCCGATCGGGCATCGGCGGCATTCATGGATCGCCTTCCCGATGTCGCTCAACGAATGCGGCCGTTCCTCGTTGTGTCCCTTGCCTGTCTCGACCATCGCCGCCTCGCGCGCTTGCGCCCCGGCGACCAGCTCGGGGATGAGCGCCGCCTCGGGCATGTTCTTCCAGTACCGGCGGGGCATCTCCTTGAGCATCGCCCCGACCTTCAAACGCGCAGGGTTGAAGATCGATGCGTAATACTTGCGCCACAGCTCCTCGGCCGGATCGCCCGCGGGCGCGTCCGAGCGCTGCGCGGACGGACCCTCAGCGAGCGCCTCGCCGTCCCAGTGCAGCGAACCGAGCGGCGTGAGGATCGACCACTTCATGTTGGCGAAACGGTGCATGAAGAACCCGGCGCTCACGCGCAGGATATGGTGCTGCGGCTCAAACCACGCGACGTAGTGCTTCTCGCCGCCGGCCTCCTCGACCTCGCGGAAGCGCACGAACGCGCGCATCTTGTGGATGTCGCGGCGCACCGCGCGGGCGAGGTCCTCTAGCTTGCGCACATCCGGGTCGGCGCGATCCTCGAGCAATCGCGCGTTGTCCTGCAGCCGCCACAGCAGGCGGTAAAGCAAGTCGAACCGCGCGGCGTCGGAATGGCAGATCGCCGCCTTGGCCAGCTCGACGAATTGCCGGCTCGCGCGCACGATCCGCCCGCTGCGCGGCGGACTCGGCAAGCGCCGGTCGCCCGAAGCTCTCTTGGGCCCGAACAGGCTGCCCGACCCGCCAGGCTCGACGAACGCCACGCGGTCGGGCGGCACGTCCGCCTGCACCAGCGCCCGCGCGCGGTCGCGCCAGAACTCGAAGTCGGCCGGCTCTGGCATGGCGACGACGAAGGCGCCGGGCAGGCGTGAATCGCGGAACGGCGCGCTCATGCCGCGAACAGCTCCAGTTGCTCGACCTTCGGCGCGACCAGCGCGCGCAAGTCGGCGCGGTCGGTGAGCAGGGTCGGGCGCCAGTCAGCGGCGACGATGAATGGACGGATCTTGGCGATCGAGACGGTCAACCGGGCCACGTCATCGAGCCGCAGCGTCCGATGGCGGCGCGAGGCGATTACCTGATCGACCGCGCGCACGCCGAGGCCCGGCACGCGCAACAGCATCTCGCGCGGGGCCATGTTGACGTTGGCCGGGAAGCGCTCGCGAAACTTGAGCGCCCAGGCGAGCTTGGGATCGATGTCGAGCGGCAGCATGCCGTCGGCCTCGGCAGCCTGCACAACTTCGGCCGGCGCGAAACCGTAGAAGCGCATCAGCCAGTCGGACTGGTACAGCCGGTGCTCGCGGATCAGCGGCGGGCGCCTGAGCGGTAGCACCGCGCTGGCATCGGGGATCGGGCTGAAGGCCGAGTAATAGACGCGGCGCAGGCGATAGCGGTCGTAGAGCCCGCTCGCCTTGCCGATGATCTCGGCATCGTTCGCGGCATCGGCGCCGACGATCATCTGCGTCGACTGCCCGGCGGGCGCGAACTTCGGAGCGTGCTTGAAGCGCCTGGTCGCATTCTTCGCCTCGGCGATCGCCAGCTTGAGCCCGCCCATCGCGCTTTCGATGCGCCGCGCGTTCTTGTCGGGCGCCAGGCGCTCCAGCCCGGCGTCGGTCGGCAGCTCGACGTTGATCGATACGCGGTCGGCGTAAAACCCCGCACGATGGACCAGCTCGGCGTCGGCCTCAGGGATCGTCTTGAGGTGGATGTAGCCGCGAAAATCGTGCTCTTCGCGCAGGATGCGCACGGTCTCGATCAGCTGCTCCATCGTGTGGTCGGAGCTTTTGACTATCCCTGAAGAGAGAAACAGCCCCTCGATGTAATTGCGCTTGTAGAAGCTCAGCGTCAGGTCGGCGACTTCCTGCGGGCTGAACCGCGCGCGGCGCACGTTCGAGCTCTTGCGGTTGATGCAATAGTGGCAATCGAACACGCAGTGGCTGGTCAGCAGGATCTTGAGCAGCGAGATGCAGCGCCCGTCCGGCGCATAGGCGTGGCAGATGCCCATGCCCTCGGTCGAGCCGATCCCTTTCCCGCTCGCGCTGCTTCGCTTGGCGGTTCCTGACGAGGCGCACGAGGCGTCGTACTTCGCGGCATCGGCAAGGATTTCGAGCTTTTGAAGGAGACTCGGCTCAGGCATTTGTTCTCTATATGTTCCTAATCGTTTCGTTGAAAGGCGTTTTCTGGCGTATCGTTCCCAAGCGAAACCGCCCGAGCATCCGTGGATTGAGCATCCATGAGCGCCATTCGCATCGGCACCGCAGGGTGGAGCATAGCGCGCGATGCGGCCGATCGTTTCCCCGCCGAAGGTTCGTCGCTGCAACGCTATGCCGCGCGTTTTTCGGCTGCTGAGATCAACAGCTCGTTCCATCGTCCGCACCGGGTATCGACCTGGGAACGATGGCGTGACAGCGTGCCGGACGCCTTTCGCTTCTCGGTAAAAGTGCCCAAGCTCATTACGCACGAACTCAAGCTGGTCGAATGCGGCGAAGCGCTCGACCGGTTCATCGGTGAAGCGGCGGCGCTGGGCGACAAGCTGGCTATCCTGCTGGTACAATTGCCGCCGAAACTGGAGCTCGATCCGGGAGTCGCCGCGAAGTTCTTCGAGGCGCTGGCCTCTCGCTCGCGTGCAGCGATCGCTTGCGAGCCGCGTCATGCCAGCTGGTTCTCGAAGGACGCGGACAAGCTGTTGGAGGGACTTCGGGTAAACCGGGTGGCGGCCGATCCAGGGCGTCACGAAGGCGCCGGTGAGCCGGGCGGCTGGCGAGCCGTGAGTTATTGGCGGCTGCATGGCTCCCCGGTGATGTACCGTTCGAGCTACGCCGATCGTATAGAGCTATACGCCCGAACGCTGCAGAGTGAGGCCGAGCGAGCGCACGAGACGTGGTGCATCTTCGACAACACCGCGTCTTCGGCCGCAACGCGGGATGCGCTTACGTTGACGGAGGCCGTGCGAAGCTAGGCGCACAGCCCCTGCAGGAACCATTCGGGGGGCCCGCCGCGGCCATCACCCACCAGGCCGTGGCGATAGATCCAGTAGCGGCGGCCCTCGCCGTCTTCGATCCGGTAATAGTCGCGCAGCCGCACGGTCGATTTCTCGCGCCACCATTCCGGGGCGATGCGCTCGGGCCCTTCGGCGCGGACGACCTCGTGAACCTGCCCGCGCCAGCGGAAGCGCTGGGGCAAGCCGTCGGGGGTAGCGTAGAGCACCGCGATCGGCTCGGGCCGGTCGAGCAGCTTGAGCGGCCGCTGGTGAAACGCCAGTTCGCCTTGGCTCGCCGGCTCGGGCGCAAGCGGCGGTTGCCAGCGCTGCGCGCGCTCGGGGATGTGGCTGGCGTAAGCCATTGGGCGGCGCACGGCCTTTTCGCCGAGCCTCACGGTGAGGCGATCGATGCATTCGCCCAGGCTGGTGCCGTGCGCCTCGGCGGCGACTTCGAAGTCGGCTTGCGCCAGGGGCAGCGGTTCGGTCCAGCTGGCGCGCAGGCGCAGCAACTCGATACCGAAGCCAGCGTCGACGTCGTCGAGCTTGCTGGCGAACAACCGGGTTATGTGTGCGGGGTCGCGGGTCACGGCGGCGAATTCGAGCCGGCAGACGATGACCTCGCCATCGACGCGCCACAGGCCCAGCTCGAGCCGCCGCGCGCCTTGCGCCGGGCCTTCCAATTCGCGCGCCATGTCGGCGGCGAGGTCGGCCAGCACCCGGTCGAGCAGCGCGCGGTGGCGGATCGGCTCCATCAACCGCCGCTGGACCAGCGGATCGGGCACCGCAACGACCGGCAGCAAGGGCTCAGGCGCGCGGCCGAGCAACTGGTCGAGCCGGAGCAACGGGTTGGCGGCGGGCGAGCGGCTGCGAAAACGCCGGTGCAGCGCGTCGCGGCCGATCCCCCGAAGCTGCCCAAGCCGTTTGAGCCCGAGGCGGCGGAGCACGGTGAGCACGTCGTCGTCGAGCCTGAGCGCGGCGACCGGGAGGCCGGCGAGGCGCTCGGCGGCATCGTCTTGAGGCACGAGGATCGCTTGGCTTGGCCCGAAATGCGCCAGCGCCCAGGCGGCGCCGGCAGTCGGGGCGATGGCGAGATTCGCTGTCAAGCCGCGCTTGGCGAAGGCGGCTTGTACATCGGCCAGCAGTCGCGGCTCACCGCCGAACAGGTGCGCCACCGCGCTGACATCGACCAGCAGCCCGTCGGGGGCATCGAGCGCGCTCCATGGCCCCCAGCGCTGCGCCCACAGCGCGAGGGCTTCGAGGAACGCGCCGTCGCCCGCCGGATCGCTGGCCGCAACCTTCAGCCCCGGGCACAGCGCCCGCGCATCGGCCAGCCGCATCCCGGCCCTCGCCCCGGCAGCGAGCCCGGCGTCGTTCGCCGCCTCGATCCGCGGTCCGTGCGCGGTCTCGCTGGTGAGGACCCACGGTTCGGCGTCCGCGTCCTCGCCCGCGTTATGACGCCAGCGATCGATCGCCAGCCGCGAAAGCCAGACCGACAGGATCCGGCGTGGCGGAAGCGAGACGATCGGCGGAGAGGACTTGTCCGTCATCGCGCAGTATCCATTCTCCGGGGGTGTGGCCGCGGGCGCGGAACAGCTCGGCGTGCCAGCGCGGGGAGCCCGGCGCATAGGCGTTCCAGCGCGGCGCGGGAGACGGGGCCGAGCGCACTTGCCAGCGCATTCGCGCCGAGCTCAGGTCGCGCGCCGCGTCGAGCCGCACGAGCAGTAGCGGCACGCCGTGCTTCTCGGCCGTGAGGCTGAGCCGACGCGAGGAGGCTAAATCGAGCGCCCTGGGGTTACCCGCCAGTTCACCGATGACGAACGCCAGGTCGCGGCAGCGCGCCCCTTCCTCGAGCGCGAACAGCAGGTCCTCCGGCGTCTTTGCAACAACGTGGATCAGCCGGTGGCGCAACGGCTCGGGCAAGCCCGGGCGATAGGGTCGTCCGCCGAGGCGCAGCGCGGCGGCATCCTGCACCCACAGCACCGAGCGCTGGTCGAGCTCCAGTCCGTCCAGCGCCAGCGCCAGCGCCGCGGCCGCCCCGCCCGCTTCGCGGCCGCTGGCGAAGACCTCGCTGTGCCGCGTCCTGCCCAGGCCCGGGCGCCAGCGCGGCGCCCGCTCGCCCAGCGGGGCCAGTTCTCCGGCCTTGGTGAAAGCGGACAGGTCCATCAGCGAATCGACTCCTTTGTTCGCTTTATGTTCCTGCCTGGAGCGATTCGCAATCGCTTCCGCCGGAACCGCGAGGAAGCCTCGTCGTTCGACAGGAAAGGAGCCGAAAATGAGCGACGACCGCCAACGCGACGAGGAATTGAAGCAACAATTCTGGGAATCGCTCGCCGACAGCCCCTACCTGTTCCTCCAGCTCGACAGCGATCCGCACACCGCCGTGCCTATGACCGCCGCGCTCGACGAGAACGCCAAGGGCGCGATCTGGTTCTATACCGGCCGCGACCACGCCTTCGCCCGCGGCGTCCCGGCCACCGCAACCTTTGCCGGCAAGGACCACGAGGTGTTCGCCCGCTTCAAGGGCACGCTGAGCGAAGAAACCAGCCGCGAGCGTCTCGACAAGCAATGGAGCAACTTCGTCGAAGCCTATTTCCCGCGCGGCAAGGACGATCCCAACCTGCTGATGCTGCGGATGGACCTGGCCGATGCCGAGATCTGGACCACCGACGTCGGCCTCGCGACCACGGTCAGGATGGCGCTGGGCCGTGATGTCCGCGAGGAAACCCGCGAGCAGCACACGAAAACCGCCCTCTAGGCGGCAAGAAGCGCGTTCGTCACGCGCAGGGGCCGCCTCCCGGGAGGCGGCCCCGTTTCGTATCACAGCGGCGCCCTTAATCGGCCATCGCGTGCTTCATCCCGCTGGCCCGGTCGTGGCCCTTGCGGATAGAGGCGAAGCTCTTCTCGAGCACGCCGCGAGTGCCGGCGCTGATCTCGTCGTTCTTCAGCGCCGCCTCGAACTTGGTCTTGATGTAGTCCTCGCCGCGCTCGACTTCGTTGACCACGGCCTTCTCGTCGCGGCCAGTGATCGCCGCCTTCAGGTCGAGCCAGCCACGATGGGCAGCACCGGCCGTCGAGCTGTCGGTCTCCGGATCGCCGCCCAGCGAGCGAACGTGGGCCTGCAGGTCCGCAGCGACCCGGCTGCGCTCTTCCGACATCTCGCGGAAGAACTGCTGGTGGGTGGAGTTCTCGCTGTTCTCGGCTGCGTCGGCATAGCCCTTCACGCTGTCGAGCGTCGTGGCGATAAGCGTGTTGGTGACGGTGACGTCGTGTGAATTGTCCATGGGTCCTCGCTTGGGTTGGTGTCACCCGCAAGCGAAGATCGGCGCCTTATGTTCCTGCAAACAGAGAGCAATTCGGCGAAGCGCCCGCTGGCTCAGTCCATCCACTGCACGTCGGCGCCGAGCGCGACGAAGTTGTCGATGAAGTTCGGGTGCGCACGGCGGATCGGGTCGGCATCGAGGATCGTCGATTCGCCCTGGATCGAGCTCGCCACCATTAGCAGCGCGATAGCGACCCGGATGATATACGGGCTGGTCACCGTCGCCGGCGCAAGTTCCTCGCCGCCGAACGTGATCAGGCGGTGCGGATCGCACAACAGCGTGTGCCCGCCGAACAGCGACAGCTCGGTGTGCCAGGTCAGCCCGCCTTCGTAGACCTTGTTCCAGAACATCGTCTGTCCCTCGGCCTTGACGCCGAGCGCGATGAAGATCGGCAGCAGGTCGGCCGGGATATACGGCCACGGGGCCGCCTCGACCTTCGTGATCAGGTGCGAGGTGAAATTCTCGCGCACCTTGAGCCGCTCGGGCGCAGCCAAGCGCGACCAGCCGTTCTCGTGCACGACGTCGGCGCCGAACTTGCCGAAAGTGCGGTCGATCAGGTCGAAATGTTCAGGGCAGCCGTTGCGCACCGAAATATCGCCGCCGGTCACCGCCGCCAGCGCGAGGAAGGTGGCAATCTCGTGGAAATCGTCGTTGAAGGTATAGTCCGCCCCGCGAAGCTTTTCGCCGCCCTCGACCGAGACCATCGAGGTTCCCTTGCCGATGATTGTGGCACCGCAAAGCTGCAGGAAGTCGCACATCTCCTGCACATGCGGCTCGCACGCAGCGTTGACTATCTGCGAGGTGCCTTTGACCGTCAGCGCGCTTAAAATGAAGTTCTCGGTCGTCGTCACCGAAGCGTACTCGAGCCACATCCGCGCCGCCTGGCCCTTGCCGGTGACGCGAAAGACGATCTCGTGCCCCGCCTGGCTGACTTCGGCGCCGAATGCGCGGAACACCTCGACGTGCGGATCGATCTCGCGCGCACCGAGTGTGCAGCCCTTGACCTCGTGCTCGAGCCGGGCCTCGCCGAGGCGAAGCAGCAGGCCGGGAATCATCATTATCGAGGCGCGCATCGCCTGAGGCAGCGTCGCCCGCGCGCCGGCGGGAATCGTCGAGTGGTCGATCGTCAGCACCTTGTCGGCACGATCCCAGTCGACCGTCGACCCGAGCTCGCCGAAGAAGCGCACGATCCGCTCGACGTCGGTGATTTCGGGCACGTTGCGCAAGCGGACGGGAGCGTCGGTGAGCAGCGTCGCACAGAGCACCGGCAGTACCGCGTTCTTGTTGGCCGAGGGCTCGATCCGGCCGGTCAGCCGGCGGCCGCCGCGCACCAGCAGCGAACTCATTGCGTCATGTCCCTAATGTCCCCTCAATAGCCCATCAGCTTCAGCACTTCCTCACGGCTGCGCTGGTCACTGCGGAAAATTCCCATCACCCGGCTGGTGATCATGGTCACGCCGGGAGTGCGCACGCCGCGCGCGGTCATGCACGCATGGCTGGCATCAATCACCACCGCAACACCCCGCGGCTTGAGATTGTCCCAGATGCACTGGGCGACTTCGGCGGTGAGCTTCTCCTGGATTTGCAGCCGCCGGGCATAGCCATGCAGCACGCGGGCGAGCTTGGAGATCCCGACCACATGATCGGTCGGCAGGTAGGCGATAGCCGCCTTGCCGATGATGGGGGCCATGTGGTGTTCGCAATGGCTCTGGAACGGAATGTCTTTGAGAAGCACGATCTCGTCGTAGCCGCCAACTTCCTCGAACACGCGCGAAAGATGCGCCGCGGGGTCCTCGGTATAGCCGTGGCAGTATTCCTTCCACGCGCGCGCTACGCGCGAGGGCGTGTCGACTAGGCCTTCGCGGGTCGGGTCGTCGCCCGCCCAGCGGATTAGCGTGCGGATCGCTTCCTGCACATTCTCTGGGACCGGCGGCTTGCCGCGCGGATCGTCTTCGTCAGGACCTACCAGGCTGCTCATCGGCGCCTTTCCGTTTCGTGCGCCATCGCGCGCTCGCGCGGGCTAATAGGCTGGCGAAACGGAAAAGGCCACGCCTGCCGCAACGCTAGGCTTTAGCGTCCTCGAGCAATTCGGGAGTGGGCTCGGCTTCGGCGCATTCCGCCTTTTTGCGTCGCTCGAACACTTCGCGCATATGCGCCTCATCTTCGGCAGTGAGGTGCTCCGCGTAGTCGGGGAAGGTCTCCGACTCCTCTTCGTCGATGTGATGGAGGTAACGCTCGTTCAGTGTCCTGAACTTGGTCATCCACGCGCCGGACGACATCGGCGTCGCCGCCAGGTCGTTGAGCAGTTCCTCGATTTCCTTGTGCTCGGCGACCGAGTGACGGGTTTCGTCGGTGGTCTCGGGCTTGCGCATCATGGTCGAATGGAGCGCCTGCTCCTCCGCCGCGGCGTGACTCTTGATTTCCCGGTCCAGGCGTTCGAACAGCTCGGCGCGCTCTTCGCTATCGCCTTGGGTTTCCCCGAGCGCGTCGAGCAGGTCACGATGCAATTCGTGATCCATGATCAGCCTTCCGAAGATGTCGTAACTGGAAGTCATTACGTGCTCCTGTGTACCTATTCATGGACTGAACAGGCGAACGGACGCACGGTTCCGCTTCGCAGGCGCTGGCGGCGGCCAGGCGACGCGCCATATTGGCTACATGATCACACGCCGAGACGATACGCCCGCGGCGATGGAGGCGATGGCTCGGGCGGCCCTTCGCGCCTTGCCCCCACGATTTCGCGATCGCTTGACTGATGTGGTCGTAAGAGTGGAAGAATTCGCCACACGCGAGCAACTCGCCTCGGTCGGGCTCGAGAATCGGTGGGATATCAGCGGCCTTTACGAAGGTCGCCCCCTGTCGCAACGTTCCATCTGGGACGCCGACGAGATGCCGGCGATCGTCACGCTTTTCCGCCAGCCGCTGTTGCTTGAGTGGCGAACCACCGGCGTTCAGCTTGAGGATCTCGTGACCCACGTTGTGGTCCACGAGATCGGCCATCACTTCGGCTTCAGCGACGACACGATGGAGCGCCTTGAAGACGGCGAGGATTTCTAGAGTATTGGCGCGCCCGGAAGGATTCGAACCTCCGGCCCCCAGATTCGTAGTCTGGTGCTCTATCCAGCTGAGCTACGGGCGCTTGGAGGGCGCCACATAGGGGGGCGTCCCAGCCTTGGCAATCCCTAGCGAAGGCCGTTGAGCAATGCCCGGTCGATCGCCGCCATCGGCAATGCGCTGGCCTCGGCGGGAGTGAACCAGCCCCATTCCTGGCCTTCGCGCGATTGCGGTTCGCCGTCCCACGTCGGGCAGTCGTAAAGAATCAGGACAATCGCCGATTGGTCGCCTTGGCCGGGATCGTCGGCGAAGCCGGCCGGCGCCATCGCACTGGGATCGAGCATCAGTCCCAGCTCCTCGCCAATCTCGCGAAGCAAGGCAAAGCGCGGATTTTCCCCGGTTTCAACCTTCCCGCCAGGGAACTCCCACTGTCCGGCATGCGGCTTGCCGAGTTGGGCCTGCTGCAAGAGCAGTCGTCCATCGCCGTTGCGAATGACGGCTGCGACGACCAGCAGCGATGTCGGATTCTTTTCCAAACCGTCCCAACCTTTGAACTATTTCTTAACGCTGACGTGCCACAGCCACTCACTGGCACCATGATCGGGGGATCGGAAGCCATGAAGTTGTTGTCGATCTTTCAAGGCATCGTTGCCGACAATCGCGGCGCAACCGCGATTGAATACGGACTGATCCTGGCCTTGGTGTTTCTTGCCATGGTGGGCGCCCTCCAGGCGTTCGGGAGTGAAGTCACCACGATGTTCAACGACGTCTCGTCGACCTCCGTGTCGGCGATGCAGGGTTGAAGTAGCGAGTACGGGTAAACCGAAGCACGACGAGTTAGGAAATTTTCAACACATCGCTTCTAATCCCGAAATTGCTTGATCCAATAGACAGGGGGTCGAGCCGGGTACCGAAGACTGAACCAGGAGACTGACCATGAAGTTTTTCAAGAACCTGCTTCGTGACGAAGCTGGCGCGACCGCCATTGAATACGGCCTCATTGCCGCTCTGATCGCCGTTGCCGCGATCACCGCGATGCAGGGCCTGGGCAGCCAGCTCTCGACGACCTTCAACAAGGTCACCACGACGATGGCGGGCGCTTAATCGGCTTTCCCATCTGGATAAAGAAACGGGGCGGCAGGGAAACTTGCCGCCCTTTTTCGTTTACACTCGCTCGCGCCGCTTGGGGCGGCGCCGTTCGCCCATCGCCAGGAAGCGATCTTCGCGAAGGCGCCGGAGCTGCTTGGCGGATTTTCCCGAAAGCCCCTCCAGCTCCTCCGACAGCGCATCGCCCAGCGCATGGGCCGCCCCCGCGGGATCGCGGTGCGCGCCTCCGACGGGCTCCTTGACGATCCGGTCGATCACGCCGAGTTCGGCGAGATCCTGCGCAGTGATCTTCATCGACTCGGCAGCTTGCGGGGCCTTTTCGGCGGTGCGCCAGAGTATCGAGGCGCAACCTTCGGGCGAAATCACCGAATAGACCGCGTGCTCCAGCATCAAGACCCGCTCGGCGCTGGCTAGGGCCACCGCGCCGCCCGAGCCGCCCTCGCCCACAATCGTCGCCACCATCGGCGTCGGCAGCGCTAGGCACGCTTCGGTCGAGCGAGCGATCGCCTCCGCCTGTCCACGCTCCTCGGCCTCGATGCCTGGAAACGCACCCGACGTGTCGACCAATGTCACGACGGGCAGACCGAACCGCCCGGCAATGTCCATCAGCCGGATCGCCTTCCGGTAGCCTTCCGGCTTGCCCATCCCGAAGTTGTGCTTGATCCGGCTCTGCGTGTCGTTGCCCTTTTCGTGACCGATCAGCATGATCTTTCGGCCGCGAAACGTTGCAAAGCCGCCGAGGATGGCCTCGTCCTCACCAAACAGTCGGTCACCGCCTAGAGGAACGAACTCATCGAACATCAGCGCGACATAGTCGGTGAAGTGCGGCCGCATCGGATGCCGGGCCACCTGTGTCTTTTGCCACGGAGTTAGCGCACCGTAAGTGCTGGCCAGCAAGTCCGCGCCTTTTGCCTCAAGGCGCTTGAGCTCGGTCGAGATGTCGACCTCGCCGTCAGCGGAGGCCGTTTTCAGCTCGGCGATGCGCGCTTCGAGCGCCGCAACCGGCTTCTCGAATTCGAGATAGGAAACCATGGCGCCGGGCTAGTCGGCTCGGTGCCGTTCGGCAAGGGGATGGCGCTCATTGACTAGTGCCACCAGCCGCGCGGCATCGACATGGGTATAGATCTGCGTGGTGGCGATGTCGGCATGACCAAGCAGCGTTTGCAACACCCGCAAGTCCGCGCCGCCTTCCAGCAAATGCGTGGCAAAGGCATGGCGCAGCACGTGCGGGCTCAATTTGGCGGGATCAAGACCGGCGCGCGCCGCGAGCTCTTTCAGCAGCTGGAACAAGCGCACGCGCGAGAGGTGCTTGCTGCGCGATGGGAACAGGAACTTGCCTCCCGTAGTCCGCACCGCAAGCCACCGCGAAAGTGCCTGACGCGCCCTGCCCGAGACCGGCACCATTCGCTGCTGTCCACCTTTGCCGGTGATCGTTAGGAACGGAGCGTCGCGCGGTACTGCTGCCAGCGGTAGCGAAACGAGCTCGGTCGCGCGCAAGCCGGAGCCGTAAAGTAATTCGACAAGCGTCAGCAGCCGCACCGCCGCGGGCCGGTCGCTCTTCGCCTCGAGTTCGGCGCGGACGAACAGCGCTTCGACATCCTTGTGCGAGAGGATCTTCGGCAAGGGACGTCTCGTGGCGGGACGCGGTAATGCCGGCGAGGGATCGTCGTCACGCTCGCCCTCATCGAGCAGGAAGCCGTAGAACTGGCGCAGCGCAGACGCCTTGCGGGCAACAGTGGATGGCGCCAGATCGGCCCAGCTGTTGCCGAGCTTCGCCAGATCGTCGCGCGAGACCAGCGCCAACTCACCTAGCAGGCTTTCTGCGCCTTCGAGATCGCGTCGATAGGCCAGGAGCGTGTTGGTTGCGGCCCCCCGCTCGGCGGCGAGCATCTTGAGGAAGGAATCGATCGCGGCGCTGATCGGATCAGCCCCGCGCCACTGCTTCGGCGGCGATCATGCGGGCTTCGGCGTCGAGCCCGACCTGGTCGAGCGCGCGGACGATATGGAATAGGTGGCGGGCGGTCATCTTGTCCCAGCTGCTCCCCTGCATGCCGAGGCCGGCAAGCAAGGCAACGAGCGCCGGGTTGCGATACTGTCCGGCCAAGTCGATCGCCTGCGTCCACTTTGTTTGGCCCGCGAGGTTCATGCCGAGCCGGTTGGAGAGGCTGTTCACATCTCCCTGGTCGAGCCGACCTAGACCCGCCAGCCCGGCCAGCAGGAAGCGCGACTTGCGCCGTCCCGAGCTCTTGTCGTCGGTCACGAAGCTATCGACCGCGCTGCTCGGAATTGCGCCCTGCTGCTGCTGCGGCTGCGCCAGCGCCAGGAGTCCCCAGGCCAGGCTTCCTTCATCGACCACTCTGATCCAAGGCATGGCATTGCGATCGAGGCCCGCGGCCAGCATCGAGGCGATGATCGGCGCGGCATCTTTCGCGAGGTCCTTGTCGACCGGCAAGCGGGCCGCGGCATAGGCGGTCAGCACCTGGCGCGCGTAATCCGGCGTTCCGCCCCACAGCGACTTCATCGCCGAAAGCCGCGCCTGCGGATCGCTGGCGACATAGGCTTCGCGAAGCTGCCCAGCCTGGTCCTTGTCGTCGTCGTTGACGTCGGGGTCCGACCAGACCTGTGAATAGAGATCGACCATCGCCGCAGACGAGAGGATTCCGTCGCGCGCAGCGCGATCGGCCGCGACGGCTCTCTGCGCCAGCGGGGTCGCCGGATAGAAAACGTCGTTGCGGAACAACACAGAGCCGGTTTCGTCGCGCAAGCGGTCGGGCAGGTCTATTCCCAGCGCGCGCGTCAAGGCGAGCCGCCACGGTGTCATTTCGTTGACGCCGTCCCATTCGATCGTGACCGCCTGCCGTCCCTCGCCCGCAGCGCCGGCGTAACGTTGGGCCAGGAGAACGTCGATGCGCTGGGCAACGCCGCGCGACAGCGCTCGATCGAGCTCCTGCTCGGCGCCGCGCGATTCGCCGCCGAACGCGCCACAGATCGAACGGGTGAGCTGCCATTCGGGCGTGGCCAGCAGGTCGCTCTTCAATTGTACGACGGGGCAGATGCCGACAATATCGCCGGTCTGGAGATAGGCATCGAACGCCGCGCCGGCGAGCGCCGGATTGTAGTTCGCCGAATCAACGTCCTGCACCAGCGCGCGCGCCGTCGCGCCTTCGCCGATTCGGTCGAGCGCCGCCGCGCGCATCGCGGCGAAATCCACCGGGTCCATGCCCTGCGGAGCATCGAGGCGGCTGGCGAGAGCGCGGCGCAGGAGAATATGACCCCAGCGCGAAACCAGCGGCCCCTTGGTCCCAACCACGGCCGCATAGACCAGCGAGGCTGGCTGCCCGGCAAGCGAGCGGCTCGGGAAGCCGCCTTCGTCGAGCCCGATTACACCGACCTTTTCGAGCGAACGCTGTGCGCCGGGCGGGATATCGAACTTCGGCTTGAGCCCAAACAGCTCGTCGAGCTGGTCGGGATCCATCTTTTCGAGTTGCTCGACCGGCGGGAGATTGCTCGGCAGCACGGCTTCGGGTCCGCCAGGTAGAGCCGCCGCGCCGGGCAACGGCTGCACGGTGGGAGCGGGGGACGACGAAGCCGACGGGGCAGCGCTCGCCCGCGGCGCCGGGGTCGGCGTGGGTGTCGGATTGTCGAAGCCCGGCGGCAGCAACGATTGCGGCGCCGCCAGCGCCAGCGTCGAACTGACCGCCAGCGCGGCTCCGGCAAGCCACCACCTGCGCTTCACCGTGCGGCGTCCGGCAGTGTTACGGGCTGTTCGATCATCCGCTGCTGCTCGCGCCCGCCGTCGATCCAGGCGAAAGCGATAACTCCAACGACGATGACGGCTAGTATGGTCAAGAGGCGTCTGCGTCCCATTCGGCAATCCTTGCGCCGCCGCGTAGCCCAACTATAGCGCTGGCGGCAATGACCATCGATGCGCCGAGCCTTAGCGACGCCGAAATTCGCAAGCTGGTCGAGCGACTCGACCGGCCGATCGTGCTCGTGGGAATGATGGGCGTCGGCAAGAGCACCGTCGGCCGCAAGCTCGCCGCGTTGCTGCACCTCAATTTCTGCGACGCCGACGACGCGATCGAGGATGCCGCGCAAATGACCGTCAGCGAAATCTTCGATCGTTTTGGCGAACCTTATTTTCGCGACGGGGAGCGGCGCGTGATCGCGCGGCTGATCGACGGCGGACCGGCGGTGATCGCCACCGGCGGCGGCGCCTTCGCGCAGGACGCCACGCGCGAGCTGATTCTGGAGCGCGGAATTGCCGTGTGGCTCGATGCCGACGTCGACACGCTGGTCGACCGCGTCAAGCGCAAGGACACCCGCCCGCTGCTGCGCGATGGCGATCCGCGCGAGATCGTCGCGCGCCTCAAGGCCGAGCGCGAGCCGGCTTATGCCAAGGCGCCGATCCACGTGGCGAGCGGCGGCGGACCGCATGGTGACACCGTCACGCGGATCGTGCAGGAGCTCGACCGATGGCTGTAATTCCCGTCGACCTCGCCGGCCGGTCGTATCATGTCCGCGTCGGCAGCGGCCTGCTCGCTGACCTGCCGGCCCAGTGCGGCAAGTTGCTGCGCAAGGAGCGCGTGCCGATCGTCACCGACGCCAACGTCGCTCGGCACTGGCGCCAGCCGGTCGAGGCGGCGCTGCTCGCCGCCGGCCACCAGCCGCGCTGGCTAGTGCTCGACCCCGGCGAGGGTGCGAAAAGCTGGCAGGGACTCGCGCAAGTCACCGACTGGCTGCTCGCCGAGGAAGTCGAACGCGGCGACCACATTGTGGCATTGGGCGGCGGCGTGATCGGCGACCTGACCGGCTTTGCCGCCGCGATCCTCAAGCGCGGCTGTGGCTTCATCCAGTTGCCGACCACCCTGCTCGCCCAGGTCGACAGCTCTGTCGGCGGCAAGACCGCGATCAACACCGGCGCGGGCAAGAACCTGATCGGCGCGTTCCACCAGCCGTCACTGGTGCTGGCCGACCTCGATACCCTGGGGACCCTGCCCCCGCGCGAGATGCGCGCCGGTTATGCCGAGGTGATCAAGTACGGCGTGCTCGGCGACGCGGCGTTCTTCGAATGGTGCGAGCACAACGGGCCGCAGGTTCTCGCCGGCGACCGCACCTTGCAGGAATATGCCGTCACCGAGAGCGTGAAGGCCAAGGCCCGCATCGTCGCCGAGGACGAGCGCGAGACGACCGGCGCGCGGGCGCTGCTCAACCTCGGGCATACCTTCGGCCACGCGCTCGAGGCCGAGACCGGCTTTTCCGACCGTCTGCTCCACGGCGAGGCGGTGGCGCTCGGCATGGTGCTGGCGGCGCGCTACTCGGCACGGCGCGGCTACATCGCCGACGAGCACGCCGAACGCGTGACCGCCGCGATCAACTCCGCGGGATTGCCGAGCGAAATAGCCGCGCTCGGTATGCACACTGACGGCAGGAAGCTCGCGGCTCATATGCTGCACGACAAGAAGATGGACGCAGGCACCCTGCCCTTCGTTCTGCTTGCCGCGATAGGCCAGGCATTCCTCGACAAGGAAGTCGCGCTCGACGATGTCGCCAACTTCCTCGACGAAGAACTGCGCACTCATTGAGTTAAGGCGAGACTCCGCTTTCCGGGCGCGTTAATCGTTGCGCGGGAAACTAATGGAGAGGACGCCGAATGACCGTAGCCGAAGCCGAGCCCGAACAACTCGACATCATCACGGACCGCAATGATCGGGCCTTCCTCGGTCAGCCAAAAGGCCTCGGCTATCTCGCCGTGGTCGAGGGTTGCGAACGCTTCAGCTACTACTCGATGCAGACCCTGCTGACCCTCTACATGGTCAACTACCTGCTGTTGCCTGCGCACTTCAACTCGGTGTGGGGCCTCGGCTGGGTCCAGCAGCACCTCGCCGGCGGCAAGACCGGCCAGCCGCTCGCCTCGGATATCTTCGGCAATTACACCGCGCTCGTCTACCTGACGCCGATTCTCGGCGGGATCATCGCCGACAAATGGCTCGGGCGGCGCGGGGCGCTGGTCGCGGGGGCGCTGATCATGTCGCTCGGCCACTTCCTAATGGCGATCCAGCCGGCGTTCCTGTTCGCGCTCGTCTGCCTGATCGTCGGGGTCGGCCTGTTCAAGGGCAATATCGCCAGCCAGGTCGGCGAGCTCTACGGCCCGAATGACTTGCGCCGGGCGATGGCGTTCCAGATCTTCTACATCGCCATCCAGGTCAGCGTGATCGTCGCACCGCTCATCTCGGGCACGCTCGGCGAGGACGTGGGTTGGCACTACGGCTTCGGCTGCGCCGGCGTGGTCATGGTCCTTGGCCTACTGATCTACCTCAAGGCGAGGCCTCACCTGCCGGCCGACAAGCGCGACCTGCCGGTCGTGGCCAAGGCTGACAGGGTCAGCACTTTCGAGAAAGGCGACGGCGCGCGTATTGCAGCCTTGATCCTGCTCGTTCCCGCCCTCGCGGTGTCGCTCCTGCCCAACCAGGAGATCTTCAACGCCTACCTCGTGTGGGCCGACCAGCAGTTCGACCTGACGTTCTTCAGCATGAAAGTGCCGACCAGCTGGATGATCACGCTCGATTCGGCATTCAGCTTCGTCACCCTCGTCGGGATCACCTGGTTCTGGAAATGGTGGGGTGACAAAGGCCGGTGGGAGCCGGACGAGCTCGGCAAGCTGATCATCGGCAGCCTGTTTACCATCGTCGGTGCGGTGTGCCTGTACATGGCGGCGATAACGCAGGGCTCGGGCAAGATCGGCTTGTTCTGGCCGGTCATGTTCCACTTCTTCAACTCGATGGGCTTTGGCCACGTGCTGCCGGTCAGCCTTGCGCTCGTTACCAAACTTGCCCCGCGCAAGCTGACCGCGACATCGGTCGGCATCTACTACCTGGCATTCTTCATCGCCAACAAGGTCGTTGGCGAAGTCGGCGGGTGGTATTCGACGATGCCGACACCGCAGTTCTGGCTCGTTCACGTCGGCGCGGCGGTTGTGGGGCTTGTGGCCTTCGTGCTGTTCAAGGTGTTCCTGTCGCACCGCTTCGACGACAGTAGCCGCGCGGAGGCGGTGGCCTAACGAACTCTCGGCAGGGTGACACAAGTGGCAGGGTACTACCCTGCCGATATCTATCTAACCTTTTATAATTAGATCGTATGTTTCCGAATCTTAAGGGCGACAGATTCTGGGGATTCGCGGGAAAAACTGTCGGATGGGTGTCGCGATGCTCCCGGAACTTGCCTCGGGTGCGTACTGGCGGCCAAACGATGAGAAAAAGCGCCGCGATGATGAATCGGCGAGGCGCTGTAGGAAACCCAAAACCGACTTCGTTTTCCAATAAACGTCAGGCGATCCCCGCAATGCCGGTTGCCTCGGTAGCGATTGAGATGGAACCTCTGCGTGGCAGTCCTGTACGGCGCGCGGGCCAAGCCTTGCCCGATTGACGTGGGCATGACGCGGTCTATCCCGGAGTCATCGCGCTGAACGGCGGTCGGGGCACAGGGGGCGCAAGGATGACCATTGCATTGTTCATCGCCGCCGCAGCCGCTGCAGCGCAACCATCGCCGGACGCCATGGACTATGCCCGGCAGGTGGCTTCCCACGGTGTCCTTGTCGAAATCGCCCGGCTGCAGACCCGCAGCGAGGTCGAGGGAATGATCAAGGATCATCCCGAGCTGACCGAGACCGAGCGTGGCCGGCTGCGGACACTGGGGGAGGAAAAGGCCCAGTCCCTCGTCGACTCAGCGATCGAGGCCGAAGCCAGGGCACTGGCAACGGAACTCAGCGTCGACGATCTTCGCGCGCTGGCAGCTTTCGCTACCAGCCCGGCGGCCGAACATCAGCGCGCGGCGCTGCCGAAAGTCATGGCCTCGACCGTCGGCTCGCTCGGCAAGGTCGACTATTCGGGTGGCGTGCGCGCGGCGTTCTGCGCCGAAACCGGCAAGCTGTGTGACAAGAATTGAATCGGCTCGCGCGGCTCAGCGCAGCGTGACGACGTTGTCGCTTACGCGCTTGTCGGCGCGGCCGGTGTAGAGGCTCGCCATCGGCTCATCGGTCACAGTCGCCGCGATCGCTTCGCCGAAGCCGTTGAAGCCGGTCTTCATCGCCGCTCCGTAGGCACCGATCATGCCGATCTCGATGTAGTCGCCTGCCTGGATGTCGGCGGGCAGCATGAAGGGGCCCTTCATGAAGTCGCCGTCGTCGCACGTCGGGCCGTAGAACGAGAATTCCGCGAACGGCTGGGCCAGGTCGTCCTCGAGCGTGCGCACCGGAAAGCGCCAGCCGAGGTGCGCTGCGTCGAACAGCGCGCCGTAGGAACCGTCGTTGATGTACAGCTCATCGCCGCGGCGCTTCTCGACCTTGACGATCAGGCTCGAATACTCGGCGCAGAGCGCCCGGCCCGGCTCGCACCACAGCTCGGCCGAGTACGAGATCGGCAGCGCCTCGAAATGGCGCGCGATCAGGGCGAAGAAGTCCTCGATCGGCGGCGGCTCCATCCCCGGGTAAGTGCTCGGGAATCCACCGCCGACATCGACGATATCGACCGTCACTGCCGCTTCGGCGATTGCGGCGCGGACGCGCTCGAGCGCCTGGACATAGGCGAACGGCGTCATCGCCTGGCTGCCGACATGGAAGGCGATGCCGAGCGCGTCGCAATGCTGGCGCGTGGCCTGCAGCAAGGGCGCGGCATCGGTGAGGTCTACGCCGAACTTCGAGGCGAGCGAATACTCGGCGTATTCGGACGAGACCCGCAGGCGAACCAGCAGGTTGAGGTCGCTCGCGGCGGTGCCGTCTTCAGCGGCGGTCGCGGCGACGATCTTGGCCAGTTCCTCGTGCGAATCGAGGCTGAAGGTGCGCACGCCATGCTGGTGATAAGCTTCGGCGACGGCCTTGGGTGTCTTGACCGGATGCATGAAGCACAGCGTCGCCTTAGGCAGCAGCGAATGGACCAGGCGCACCTCGGCGATCGAGGCGACGTCGAAATGGGTTATCCCTGAGTCCGACAGGATCTGCAGCAGGTCGGGCGATGGATTCGCCTTCACCGCATACATCGACTTGCCCGGAAACTTCTCGGCAAAGAAGCGGGCGGCGCGCGCAGCAGCGTGCGGGCGATTGAGAATAACCGGCTGATCCGGCGCGAAGGCGCGGACTACAGACGGTGCGTCGGGATAGATGTGCAACTCAAGGGACCCCCAAACTGTCGTTTACGGTAAGCTGCCTTGCGGTTTGGAAGTCCCCATGGGGCAGCGAGGGGCGCATATATTCCGCTTGCGTCGAACTGCAAGAAAAAATGCGCGAAACGTGGGTCGTTACGGGTGAGCTGAGTGGACGTACCGTTTCGCCGATCCTTCCCATTCTGCCGCAGGCCAAAATGGGGAGGATCTCGAGCTACTAGGCGAACAGCTTCGCCCAGCGGCGCGGCGTGCGCGTCTTCCACGCTTCGCGGTGGTAGGCGTCACTCGCCAGCAACGGCATCACGCTGCCGGCTTCGGCGAAGACCATCTGCTCGATGCCGGTGTTGACCTTGCCCCAGCTCGCGGCCTCCTGCAGCGTCGAGGACGAGCAGGCGCCGTCGCGCACGTCGGCAACGGTAATCTGCACCGCGTACTTGTGCACCGCGACGTCCTCGTGGCCGAGGATCTCGGCGCAGACGACGGTGTCCTGGATGAAGTTCTTGGGTACGCCGCCGCCGACCATCAGCAGGCCCGAATCGCCGCTCTTGACCTTGATGTCGGTCAGCTCGCGGAAATCGGCCACGGCGTCGATCATCAGGTGAGGCTTGCCCTCCTTCATCCGGTCGACCTGGTGCTTGACCAGGCCGAACCCGGCCGAGCTGTCGACGAATGCCGGGCAGAAGATCGGCACGTCGTGCTCGTAGGCGAGCTTGACGAGGCTGTTGTCCTTCTTGCCGTGCTCGACGAGAAACTTGCCCATCTCGCGGATGAACGCGCGACTGGAGTACGCTTTCGGCTCGAGCTCGTTGGCGATCTTGTTGATCGTGAAATCGCAGTCCTGCAGCTGCTCTTCGTCGATGTAGGTGTCGTAGATGCGGTCGATGTAGAGCGAGCGCAGCGTGTCGTCGTCAGGGATTTCAAGCGCTTGGTAGTGCTTGTGGCCAAGCCCTTCGAAGAAATCCATGTCGACGATCGTCGCTCCCGTGGCGACGATGCAGTCGACCATGTTCGAGCGGACGAGCTCGGCATAGAGGTCCATGCAGCCCGCGGCGCTGGTCGAGCCGGCGATGACCAGGAAGATCGTGCAGTCCTGGTCCTCGAGCATCTGATTGTAGATGCGGGTTGCGCGGGCGAGGTCGCGGCTGGTGAAGCTCATCTTGCCCATCGCGTCGATCAGCGGGCGGGCGTCGAACTTGCGGATGTCGATGTGCTCGACCGTGGTCGAGAGCAGCTCGGCCTTGCGCGTGTCGTTGATCTGGGTGTCGTTCATGCTCGGATCCAATCTTCGGTAATCGGCAACGGGCGCTTTCGAGAGCGAGTTCCCGTGAAGGGCGCGCCCGTTAGACGCTGGAGGGCCGCGCGTAAATATGCCACGTGGCAAGGCTATGACGGACCCCATAGCCATGCGAGCGCCAACGCGCGAGGGCGTGCTGCGCGCGGCCGAGAAAGTCGCCGCGCTGCTGCCGCCGACTCCGCTGCTGCCGGTGGAGATTGGTGGAGTGACCGTGTGGGCCAAGGCCGAGTGCCTGCAGCCCGTCGGAGCCTTCAAGATTCGCGGCGCGTGGCACCGGCTGACCGACCTTTCCGACCAGGAACGGGCGCGCGGCGTGGTCGGCGTGTCGAGCGGCAACCATGCGCAAGGAGTCGCCTGGGCCGCCCAGCGGCTTGGCATCAAGGCAACCATCGTAATGCCCAACGATGCGCCTGAGGTGAAGCTCGCGGGAACGCGCGCTCTCGGCGCTGAAGTCGTGCTTTACGACCGGCCGGGCGGCGAAGATCGCGACGAGGTGGCCGCACGGCTGGTTACCGGCCGCGGCGCGACGCTTGTCCATGCCTACGCCGACCCGTGGGTCATCGAAGGCCAGGGCAGCAGCGGGATCGAAATTGCCGCGCAGATGACCGAGTGCTCGGGCGGACCACCGACGCGGATCGTCGCCCCCTGCGGCGGCGGCGGACTGACTGCGGGGCTCGCCCTCGCCTGCCTCGACGCCGAGATCGTGCCGGTCGAGCCCCAAGGCTGGGACGACGTCCGCCGCAGCCTCGAAGCCGGCGAGATCGTCGCCGTGGGCCCGAACCCGCCGCCGACGGCGTGCGACGCGCTCCAGACACTGGCGACGCGGCCGATAAACTTCGCGGTGCTGCGAGAACGCGTGCCCAAGGGTCTCGCCGTGTCCGAAGCCGAGGTTCGCGCCGCCCAGCGTTTCGCGTTCGCGAAGCTGCGGCTTGTCGTCGAGCCTGGCGGCGCTGTGGCACTGGCCGCAGCGCTTACCGGCAAGGTCCCCTTCGACGGCCGGACAGCGATCGTCCTCAGTGGCGGCAACGTCGATCCGGCCGCGTTCGCCCGGGTGATCGCCTCGGCCGATTGACACCTTGCCCGGCTGACCGCAGTCTCGTGGCGGGGCCGCGGGGGAGAACGAGCATGATCGGAATGGACATCCTGCAGTCGGTCGTCGCGCTGGCGGCGTGGACCATGGTCATGTGGCTGTGGATGTACGCCACGCGCATCCCGGCGATGAGCGCGGCCAAGGTCGATCCCGACAGCATCGTGCGCGATCCGGAGATGAAGCTCGACAAGCTCCTGCCGCCCGAAGTCCAATGGAAAGCGCACAACTACAACCACCTGCACGAAGCGCCGACTGTGTTCTACGCCATCGCCATCGTGCTCGCGATCATCGGCCAGGGCGACGGGTTCAACGCACGACTCGGCTGGGCCTATGTCGCCTTGCGAGTAATTCATTCGCTGGTCCAGGCGACGATCAACAAGGTCGTCGTGCGCTTCGTACTATTCGTCCTGTCGAGCCTGGTGCTGATCGCCCTGATCGTCCGCGCGGCGATCGCCCTCTTCTAGGGACCAATCCCTGGGCGGGTTTAGCGCCACCGGCAAGACGCGCGCGCTATCCCGGCTCCCATCATTCGCCGCGAGGGACCTGGCCGTGCATTCATCTAGATTATCGATTCGAACGGAAGGCTCGCCCAACGCGCCTCAGCGCCCGCTCGCCTCAGTAACGGTAGCCCACCTTCAGGCCGAACTGCTGTGGCTTGACCGGGTAGCTGCGGGCGTAGGCCCCGCAGATCGTCGGGACGCACACCGTGTTGAGGCTCAGGATGCCGCGCTTGTCGAAGGCATTCTCGACGAAGAGGCTCCAGTCCCACTTGCCCATGTTCGCGCCCAGCGAGAAGTCCGCGGTCGTGAACCCCTTGGTCGAACCGAGCAGGCCGGCTTCGTAATCGGTCAGGTAGGATCGCGTGCCCGACTGGGTGTTGACGACGCCCTGGACAAAGGCGCGCGCCGATCCGACGTCGAAGCCATAGCGCGCGGTCATGCTGCCCTTGAACTTCGGCTGGACGGGCAACCGCGTCCCGACCGGGGCGTCAATGCCGCCGCCGGGGTTCTGCGCATCCGGCGCGCAGACGGGATTGCCGGTGGCGCCGATGTGGCAGAAAGGTTGGGTAAGCTTGGCGTCGATGTAGGTCGCGGTGCCCGAGAGGTTGAAGCCGCCCAGGTGCAGGTTGAAATCGCCCTCGACGCCTTTGATCCGCGCGCTGCCGGCGTTGTAGGTACTGATGACCCCCACCGAGCCGGCGGATGCCAAACCGTATTGCAGGTCTTTCCAGTTTTCGATGAACGCGGCCATGTTGATCGTCAGCCGGTGATCGAGCCACTGGGTCTTCACCCCGACTTCGTAGTTGTCGAGCGTGTCCGACTTGTAAGGATTGACGCCGACGCGACGGTTGATGCCGCCGGGCCGGAAACCCGTCGAGTATGTCGCATAGACCATCGCGTCGGGGTTGACCTTCCAGGTCAGGTTGACCTTGTGGGTCTCGCCCGTTTCGCTGACCGTCTTGTCGAACAGCAGGCATGGCTGAACCGATGAACTGGGGGGACAGGTTGTTGAGTCGGCGGCTGTGCCAGCCAGTCCGGAGAAGCCGCTGAGCGAGTTCCGGGTCTTGAACACGCGAATGCCGCCGTTGAGCGTCAGGTTCTCGAGAATGTCATACGAAGCATCGACGAAGCCCGCGTAATCCCGGTCGATGCGATTGACCCGGGTGCAGAAGATGTCGTCGCCGCAAGTCGGCACGGCGAAGCCGCCAGGAATGCCGGCCAGGCCGGGAATGATGTAATCGGCGCTGATCTTGTCGGTCTGACGCTCCATGAAGAGCCCGGCGATTACCCTGAAGGGTGCCGCCGACGGTGACGAAACGCGCAGCTCGTTGCTGAATTTGGTGTACTTGTCGCGGCCCCGATAGGTCTGCGTCGGGTCGATGTTGGCGCCGCTCGCATCGAGGAAGCTGGCATAGGACGGAGCGGAAGCGTCGTAAGCGACCGTGTAGGCCGAATAGTCCTGCACCACATCGACATCCCGGCCGAAATAGCCGCCGGCGTAGGCGAGATCCCAGTTGCCTATCTTGCCGTGGATAGTCAGCGCGGCCTGGTACCATTCGTCGGTGCCATAATCGGGCGTGTAGTCCTGCACCTTCAGGTCGCCGACGGTCGGGTCGAACAGGTAGGTGCCGTGCGATTTCTGGTCCTGGTAGATAATGCTCGGCGTCACCGTCCAGTTGTCGTCGAGGTCGATGCCCAACGCGGCGCGTCCGCCGTAAGTCTCGGTGTCATTGAAGTTCTTTTTCACGAACGGCGCGTTGTTGACGGTGAAAGGCACCAGGTCGCCGTTGTTGTCAAAGACCTGGTAGGTCCGCGTGCCGGTGACGTTGCTGATGAACCCGCCGTCGCGTTCGTAAAAGCCCGACGCACGCAGGGCCACGCTCGAGCTCAGGGGCAGGTTGAAGAAGCCCTCGATCGTTCCACCCGAGGAATTGCTGCCCTTGGCGAAGGTCGTCCCGGTGACATCCATCCCGGCTTCGACTCTCCCGGGATCGGGCTTCTGGGTGATCAACCGCAACGTACCCGATAGCGAGCTCGCACCGTACAGAGTACCTTGCGGGCCGGAGAGGGCCTCCACCCGCTCCATGTCATAGACATGCAAGTCGGGCGCGCCGGCGATCGTCGTCAGCGGAACCTCGTCGACGTAGAGCGCGCTGGTCGGCTGGGGTCCGCTGTGGCTGCCGTTGGCGTTGGCGCCGCTCGACACGCCGCGGAAGTAGATCTGCGATTGCCCGGGGCCGAAGGACTGGAAGCTCACGCTAGGCAAGAGCTTGGCATAATCGTCGAACGACGCGACCTGATGTTCTTCGAGCTTGGCTGCGCCCAGCGCCTGGATGCTGATCGGGACGTCTTGCAGATTCTCCGACCGCTTCTGCGCGGTGACGACGATCTCGTTGTCGGCGGCGGCCTTGTCAGTCGCTGCCTTGTCGGTAGCCGGCTTGTCGGTGGCGGGCTTGTCCGGACTCGCCGGAGTGGCCTGGGCCAGTGCCGCAGGGGCGCTCAAGGCTGATGTTGCGAGGAAGACGAATTTTGAAAAGCGTGCAAACGAAGTGCGCATCTTGTCGAGCCCTATCCCGCGATCCCCAAGGCCGAAATTTATGCCGCAGCTGCGAGAAGCGTCAATTCGCTTTAGTTTCATTCGAAAGAATTGCCCCCTGGCGTGGCAAATTTACATCCGATCCGGTACTTCGGGATAATTTTCAAGCACTTCGCCAAGTACTTGTCGTAGGTCGCCCAGCCATGGTTCGTAGGGTTTCCACGCCTCCGTCGCCTCGCGATAGATCGGCTGGCGCACTTGCTCGGAGCTCGCCGTGCGCACGGGACGGTCCGTTCGATGAAAGGCGAGGCAACCAGCTTCGAACTGCAAGCCACAATAATCGAGAAGGGCGCGGACCTCGGATTCGGTATCCTCGACCATCCGTTCATAAATGACGCGGTGAACCCTTCCGGGTTGGACCCGATCGACATGTGCCATCAGCCTCACGTAATCGCGATAATATCGGCCCACATCTTCAAGATCGTAGGTGAAGCCCTGGCCCCGGGCGAAGTGCTGCTTGAAGTTCGAAAAGCAGCAGCCGAGCGGGTGGCGCCTTGCGTCGATGATCCTGGCGTTGGGAAGAATCAGGTGAATGAAGGGAACGTGCACCCAGTTGTTGGGCAGCTTGTCGATAAACAACGGTCGATCGCTCCGGCGGTGGATGCGGGTGCGGCGCAAGTATTCCTCGCCCAACTGCAGAAGGCGGGCTTCATCGAGGTTTGACAGCGCTTGAGGATATCCTTCGAGTTCGCGGGCGAGGACCGGGATGTCGAGCAACTCGCTCGTTCCCTCGATCATGCTGTGCGAAGAGAGGATTTGCTCGATCAGGGTCGAGCCGGCTCGGGGCATACCCACAATGAAGATCGGGTCGGGAGCTTGGCAGCCGTGCCGGGTGTGCGCAGCGAACAGATCGGGCGTCGCCGCGACTATGACCTCGTCTACAAACCGCGTCGTTTCGGCCGCCTTATAGGGCAGTGACTTGCGTCGCAGAGCGTTGCCGGCCGTATAATGCGCGAACGCCGCTTCCGCCTCGCCCCGGTCCTCGCGCGCCTTGCCCAAGGCAAACTCGAGGTGAAAGCGGTCCTCCTCCGAGAGCTCCGGCCAATCGAGCATCGCTTCCATCGTGGCTATGTCGGCTGCGTCGAAGCGCACGGTCTTCAGGTTGGCCAGGCTCCACCACGCTTCTCCCAGCTCCGGCATCAACTCGAGAGCACGGCGATAGGCGTCGATTCCCTCGGCTTGCCGGCCTACCGTCTTGAGCGTGTGACCAAAGCTCATCCACACGCGCGGCTGGTTTGGCTGCTGGTCGAGGATGAGCCGATAAAGCTCCAACGCCTCGTCGAACGCTCCGATCAGGCCCAGCACTGCCGCTTCGAGGTTGGAGTTCACGAAACCGTCCGGTTCCTCCAACTTGACGCGCTGCAGTTCCTCGATAGCCTCGGCAGGCCGATTGGTTCGATAGAGCACCAGCGCGAGATTGGACCGGGCCGCCGTAAAATTGGGTGAAAGCTCGAGAGCGCGGCGCAGCAGGGACTCGGCATCCCGATTACGCCCCAGGCGGCCGGCTAGCTCGGCCAGCATCCGGATGGCACGAACTTCGAACGGATCGTCCTTGAGCAGCTCGCGCAAAACCGTCTCGGCGATGGGTAATTCGTTCTTGTTGAGTGCCTGTGCTGCAGCCACCAAACGCGGGTCATAGCCACCGGAGGAGGGAACTGTGCCCGGGTTCATCTTGCTGCATCCTCCCTGCCGCGACCGCTTCGCGCAATACGATCCTCAACTCCGGCTGTCGAAGTGCAGATGCAACCGAATGTTGCGATCCCAAGTTGTCAGTCGCGAATTAGGCCCATAGGCTGCTCCTGGCTTGGAAACAGGACACACAAACTTGCGCGCGGAACCGAAGCTTGGCCTCGCTCTGTCGGGTTCGCAGATCGATGCCTTCCAGTTGCATATCGACGGCAAGTGGGTCGATGCCGCGACCGGATCGAGATTCTCCGCGCATGACCCCTTTCTCGAACAGGACTGGGGCGCGATTGCCAATGCCGGCCGGGACGATGTCGACAAGGCGGTTGAGGCCGCAAAACGCGCTTTCGAGGATGGGAGATGGTCGAGCATGCTGGCGGGCGAGCGGGCGCGGATCATGCTGCGTCTCGCCGACTTGATCGAACGCAACGCTGAGCCGCTCACCGCCCAGCAGATTTTCGAGAACGGCAAGCTTGCTTCCGAAATGGGTCCGGGGACAAGGGCCCTGGCCGGGGATTGCCGCTTCTTCGCCGGACTAGCCGAAGCGCATGGGGGCGTAACCGTCCCGCCCCCGCGCCCCGGCTTCACGACCTTCACGCTCAAGGAGCCGATCGGCGTGGTCGGCGCGATCACGCCCTGGAACACACCCTTGGGCCTGCTTGGCTGGAAGCTCTTCCCGGCCCTCGCGGCGGGCAACACTGTCCTCGTAAAGCCGTCCGAGGTTACCCCCACCTCGACGCTCATGCTCTCCGCCCTTTGCCAGGAGGCCGGGATTCCCGACGGTGTCGTCAATGTCGTGACCGGCGGCCGCGAAGCCGGCGCAGCGCTTGTCGAGCATCCCGATGTCAACAAGATCGCCTTCACCGGCTCCACGGCGACCGGACAGGCAATTGCCTCCAAGGCCGCTCTCAGAAGTGCGCGCATCACGCTCGAAATGGGCGGAAAGTCGCCCCAGATAGTCTTCGCGGACTCCGACCTGGACCGCGCGGTCAACGGCGTCATGGCGGGGATCTTCGCGGCTACCGGACAGAGCTGCATGGCGGGATCTCGCGTCCTGGTCGAGGCCGCCGTGTTCGATCGCTTCACCGAAGCGCTAGCTGCGCGAGGGGCCGAAATGATCGCGGGCGATCCGCTCGATCCGGCGACTCAGCTCGGTCCTTTGGCCTCAAAGGCGCAGCTCGAAAAGGTGCTTTCCTATTTCGAGATCGCCGAGCAGGAGGGGCTCGATTGCGTCACGGGCGGCCGTCGCCTTGACCGGCAGGGTTATTTCGTCGCGCCGACAGTCTATCGGGCGGTCCCGCCCAAAAGCCGGATCGCCTGCGAGGAAATATTCGGACCGGTGGTCGCGGTCTTCAGTTTCGACAGCGAAGAACAAGCCGTGAGCATGGCAAACGACACGCGCTACGGCCTCGCCGCCGGAATCTGGACCGACGACGTCCGCCGCGCCCATCGCCTGATCCACCGCTTGCGCGCCGGTTCGGTCTGGGTGAACAATTACCGGGTACTTGGACACACCCTGCCATTTGGCGGATATGGCCAGAGCGGGGTGGGACGTGAAATGGGCTCCGACGCGCTGGACGCCTACACCGAGACGAAGAGCGTGTGGATCGACACCGGCAACGAGATCACCTTCAAGACCGGCACGGGAGATTGAAATGGATTACGACCTGGTCGTGATCGGCTGCGGCGCTGGGGGACTGTCGGCGGCGGTGGCCTATGCCGACGAAGCCCGGGAAAATGCGCGCATCGCCGTGCTCGAGCGTGCGGCGCGCGAAGGGCGCGGCGGCGCGACCCGCTGGACTAGTTCCTGGTTCCGCGTCACCAAGGATCGCCAACTCGACCCTGCATTTTCAGAAATGATGGAGCGGCTGGGCGAGGGAAAAGCCGACCTCGATTATTGCCGGACGTACGCCGAGGAGGTTCCGGCGACCTTCGACTTTCTCGACCGGCATGGTGTGCCGTGGGTCTATTTCAAGCAGCCCTTTGCCAACAGGAACACGGGCGGTGGCCTGGCCATGCCCGTTCCGGGAGGCGTGGCGATCGTCGATACGCTAGCGGCAAGGGTGGATGCCCTGCCCAACGCGGAGATCCTGTACGAGACCGAAGCTATCGCGCTCGAGACCGACGAGCGCGGCAGCGTGACAGGTGTTCGCGCCCGCTCGAGCGGGCGCGAGCGATCGCTCACCGCGAAGGCCGTCGTTATCGCTTGCGGCGGCTTCGAGGGGGCTCAAGACATGCTTGCAGAGCATCTTGGCCCTCGCGGATCCGAGCTGCCCCTTATCGCGCCAACGCTGGTCAACAATCGAGGTGACGGCATACGCCTCACCGCTGCGCTCGGCGGCGACGTCGCGGGCCAATTCGACATGTTCCATGGCGAACCCGTCGATATCCGCACCGACAAGCCCGATGCCGTGATCTACGGTTATCCATTTGGGATCATTGTCAACGAGCATTGCCGGCGCTTCTTCGACGAAGGACAGGACAGTTTCGACTCGACGTTTGAGCGGCTCGGATACGAGATCTGGGCGAACCAGGACCAACAGGCCTGGTTCATCGCCGAAAAGGCGATTCTTGCCTGGCCCGCGGTTGCCGACATCATGCTGACCGACGAGCCGCCGGTTGAAGCCGACACGATCGCTGAACTGGCCACGAAGTTCGGACTCGAACCGAACGCGCTTGTCGCGACTGTCAGCGAATACAACGCCGCGATTCGGCCCGGGCCGACCGACCGCACGACCCGCGACGGGAAGCGCACCGAAGGCATCGATCCGCCCAAATCCAACTGGGCGACGCCGATCGAGAACGGCCCATTCATCGGTTATCCGCTGACCACCGCCATTACCTTCACCTTCGGCGGCATCCGTTCAGACAACCGCGCGCGCGTGCTCAGGAAGGACGGCTCGCCTATACCCGGTCTTTACGCGGCAGGCGAAGTCACCGGGCTCTATTACAAGCAATACCCGGCCGGGACCTCGGTCCTGCGTGCGCTAACATTTGGCCGAATTGCCGCCCGCGAGGCCGCAGCGAATGGCTGATAGGGTCGACATCGTTCATTGCGCCGAGATGCCATGGGGCGAGAGCCTAGTCGCACAGCGCGGAACGACCGCGGGCATGGCGCATAAGCGGCTGTTCGAAGGCGAGGAGGATAGCCCCGACAATTACATGCTGGTGATGTCGCGCGAACCCAGGACCTACTTCTCACCGCGACACCGGCATCCGTGGGACCAGATCCGATTTTGCCTCGAAGGGAAGATCCCGATCGCCAAGGGACTTTATATCGAAGGCGGCGAGATCGGCTATTTCCCTGAAGCAGCTCATTACGGTCCGCAGGAAGGGGGCGAAGACCGAATTGTCCTGCTGCTGCAATTCGGGGGCGCCAGCGAGCAAGGCTTCATCGGTCCGGAGCGGCTCAACCAGGCGAGGCTGGAACTCGCCGAAATCGGGACCTTCGAACGCGGCGCCTATACGTCCGAAACAGATGGCCAACGCAGCAATCGCGATGCGTATGAGGCGGTCTGGGAGCATGTGAAGGGCGCGCCGCCCGCCTATGTTGAGCCGGCCTACAAGGCGCCCATCGTGATGCGGCCACAGGCCCTGTCGTGGAGATCGACAGACGCCAAAGGGGTCGAGCGCAAGGAGATTGGCGTCTTTCCCCATCGCGGGCTGATCGTCTCTGGCTTCAGGATGGATGCCGGGGCCACGATGGAGCTGGAGCGGCTACCCGCTTTGAGTTTCCTGTTTGTGCTTGACGGCCGCGGAGACTTGGACGGTAACGAACTCCGGAAGTGGAGCGCCGTGCGGTTTAATCCTGGCGCCGGGGGACGAATCAGCGCTGTCGAGCGACTGGAAATCCTTGAACTGTCCGTTCCGCCGGTGACTAGACCGTCAATCAGGCCCGGATGTCCGGCAAGAGCTCATCGCGAGCCTTAGCGGCCGGTCAGCCGGCGATCTCTCCGCTTCAGTATGAGCTGGTTGCTGAAATAGTTGATAGCGGACGAGGTATTCGAACCCCGGACACGCGGATTATGATTCCGACTACGGGCAGTGAAGATGCATGGATGGTCAGGCGTAGGAAACGGCAAGCTTCTGCTTGCGCTTGACCGCGCGCACTGCGCCTCCCGTCAAGCCGAACCCGAGCAACATCATCGCCCATGTTCCAGGCTCAGGGACAGTCGGCTCAAACGTCAGGTTGCCGCCATAAGAGCCGTTTCCACGGGCTATGCCGCGCACGATCAGAGAGTTCCATTCGCCAGCCGTAATCGGCACATCCGTTAAGCCCGCGTATTCGATCGCCCCTTTTGGCGATCTCGGAACTGGTAAGCCATTAAAGGTCACCGAGGTGAAGTCCAGATCGGTCGTGGAGTTTAGAGACCCCGAAGTAATAACACTACCACTTCCAAGACCCGTTGCGTCGATGAAAAATGAGTAGGTATCCTGGAATGTCAGGGGCTTGGCTTTGGTTCCGGTGCCCGGACCAATGTCAAACTTGCTTCCAATGCCACTGCGGCCGATGTCTGCGCTGATCGAGCCGTCAGCATTGAAGGCGACCCGAAACTGAGGGCTCCCCGGCAGGAAGGTGCACGTCTCAACTGCGGCATTCATGACGCATGATGCCGACGCATCAGATTCGCGCAGTCCGCAGCCGCAGCGAATTGAGGACCACCGAAATCGACGATGCGCTCATCGCGAAGGCAGAGAACATCGGACCGATCAGGATGCCGAAGAACGGGAACAGCACGCCCGCGGCAATCGGCACCCCGGCAGAGTTGTAAATCAACGCGAAGAAAAGGTTCTGGCGGATGTTACGCATCGTCGCACGGGCCAAGCGGCGGGCACGAACGATGCCGTCGAGGTTGCCTCTGACCAAGGTGATGCCGGCGCTCTCGATCGCGACATCCGCGCCAGTGCCCATCGCCACGCCGACATCGGCCTGAGCCAGCGCCGGGGCGTCGTTCACCCCATCGCCGGCCATCGCGACTATACGTCCCTGCTGCTGCAGCTCGGCAATGATGCGCGCCTTGTCTTTGGGCAGAACATCGGCGCGAACATCATCGATACCGAGTCTGGCGGCGACGGCGCGTGCAGTGCGCTCGTTGTCGCCGGTGGCCATTATGACGCGCAATCCGAGTTCGTGCAGCTCGCGCAGTGCGGCAGGGGCGGTTTCCTTGATCGGATCAGCAACGCTGACGAGGCCGGCCACGGCGCCTTGCAGGACGACGAACATCACGGTCTCGCCTTCGTCGCGGCGGGCATTCGCCCCAGAGCTTAGGTCGCCTACGTCGATGCTGAGGTCGTGCATCAGCTTGAGATTGCCCAGAGCGACACGTTTGCCATCGACTGTGCCCGTCACTCCCTGTCCGGTAACGGCTTCGAACTCTTCGGCCGATCCGAGGTCCAACCCGCGCTCCCGTGCTTCGCCGACGATCGCTTCGGCGAGAGGATGCTCGGACCCCTTCTCCAGGGTGGCAGCAAGACGCAGCACTTCGTCCTCCTGGTGACCCGCTTGCGGCAGAACGGCAGCCACGCGAGGCTTGCCCATCGTCAACGTGCCGGTCTTGTCGACAATCAGCGTATCGACCTTCTCGAAGCGTTCGAGAGCCTCGGCGTTCCTGATCAGCACGCCGGCTTGCGCTCCGCGACCGGTCGCCGTCATGATTGACATCGGCGTGGCGAGGCCCAGCGCGCACGGACAAGCGATAATCAACACGGAGACCGCCGAAATGAGCGCGGAGGATAGCGGTGGGGCAGGTCCCCAAATCGCCCAGGCCGCGAAAGCCAGGGCCGCGATGCCGATCACCACGGGAACGAACCAGCCGGCAACCTTGTCGGCGTATTTCTGGATCGGCGCGCGCGAACGCTGGGCGCTGGCGACCATCTCGACGATCTGCGCGAGCATCGTGTCGCTACCGACCCGCTTGGCCACCATGACGAGCGTGCCGGTGCCGTTGATCGTGGCTCCCGTCAGCGAATCTCCGGCGACCTTCTCGACCGGAACCGGTTCGCCGGTGATCATGCTCTCGTCGACGGAAGAACGACCGTCCGAGACGATGCCGTCGACCGGGATCTTCTCTCCCGGCCGGACGCGCAAACGGTCGCCGACCTTCACATCTTCGAGTGGAATCTGTTCTTCGTTGTCATCGTCGCGGATGATCCGGGCCGTCTTCGCGGCGAGGTCAAGCAAGTCGCGGATGGCCTTGCCGGTGCCTTCGCGGGCGCGCAGCTCCATCAGCTGGCCGAGCAGGGCGAGGACCACGATAACAGCCGCCGCCTCGAAGTAGACCCCAACGTTGCCGTTCATGTCGCGAAAGCCGGCGGGGAAGATCCCGGGAGCGAGGACGGCGACCACGCTGAATGTCCATGCGGCCATGACACCCATGCCGATCAGCGAGAACATGTTGAGGTTGACCGTGCGGAATGATCTCCACGCGCGCACGAGGAATGGCCAACCGCACCACAGCACTACTGGAGTGCCAATTGCGAGTTCGATCCAAACGGCCGTGCGCTCTCCCAGGCCAGCGCGGACGCTCGCGAGTCCGACGTAAGGTCCCATGGTCAGAACAAGCAGTGGCACCGTGAGGACGGTCCCGATCCAGAAGCGGCGAGTAAAATCCACCATTTCGGGGTTCGGTCCGTCCTCCCCGATGGTTGCCGCTTCGAGTTCCAGCGTCATGCCGCATACGGGGCACGAGCCCGGCGCTGTTACCCGCACTTGCGGGTGCATCGGGCAAGTATAGACGGGACCGGTGTAGCCCTCGGGCACGCTATCGAATTCACCGCCGATCCCGTCATGAGCTTCGTGCCGGGAGCGGGGCTGACCGTATCTCCTGGAGATCGACGATTGAGAATGTTCGGCCATCGACCACTTCCTCGGTTGACTCGATGCGCAAAACGCAGCCGACTCTTGCCTTATCTAGTGGCTTTACAATCCTTACTGCCCATAATTATTTCACGAGCTTCATAGGGGTCGCGAATCCATCGGTCGAAGGTCGATTGGCTCGATCGTGTCGTGTGCTTTAGCGGTAAGCCGGCATTCGACCCATGGCGGACATTGCCGACCCATTGCGGACATTCCAATGCGCCGCGATAATGGCCCAATGAGCTATCGGGACAGTCCTAAGTTCAAGCTGATCATAGGGTGCAGTCTCCTAGTTGTAGGACTGGCGGACATTTGGCTAACAGTCTCTGGGGAGGGAAGCATACTTCGCCTTGGCTTGGGGGTCGGGCTGGGAGCGTGGGGCAGTTCGCTCATTTGGAGGCGCTTTCACGCGCTCTGACGGCTGTCCGCTTTCCACCCGTTACGGACATGCGCCGATAGAAGGCTCAGTTTGCATCACCGTTGCCAATTCCTCTGCCTGTCGGACCACCAACCCCATTCAGCCTTGCGCAAGACATTAGGTGCGAGGCTCTTCGAGTTGTGACAGTGAGACACAGCGGCGGCGGCCGCCGTTTGTTAGGCAACCGCTTCTTTTGACGCGCGTTTAGCTAGGAGGCTCCCGATGCCTGATCTACGTCTGCTTTACGCACCTTTGGCTCTGCTGATTGCATTTTCCGGGCCTTCCTATGGCCAAGCGCAGGAACAGGATCACGGGACGCAAGCCCCGACCAAACCACATAAGGGCCAGGTCCAGCGACCTCAGGGCCAGGTCCAGCGACCCCAAGGCCAGGTCCCGCGACCTCAAGGCCAAGTCCAGCGACCTCAGGGCCAAGTCCAGCGACCTCAGGGCCAAGTCCAGCGACCTCAAGGCCAGGTCCAGCGACCTCAGGGCCAGGTCCAGCGAAGAACTTCGCCCAACATTGAGATCTATCGCGGACCTCAAGATTATCGGTCAGGGTCACGACCGCCATCGAACGTGCTTCGTCACAGGCAGAACCGCGATTTCCAACGATATCACCACGAATATAGAGCTGAACGGCGATACCACGTTGATCATTACTCGCGACCGCATGGATGGTATCCTTATCAATGGGTATTAGGAGGAATACTGCCTCATCTGTTCTGGTCGCAAAATTACTGGATCATTGACTACTGGCTCTACGGCCTTCCCATCCCTCCATACGATTGCGTTTGGGTCCGTTATGAGAATGATGCATTGCTGATCGACCGCAGATCTGGCGAAGTCATTGAAGTTATCTATGACATATTCTACTGATTTTAATTGAGTTTGTATTTTATTCGCGCCTGGAGGTAGGCGCAAAAATACCAGGGCGTAGACGAAGCACGCCAATCGCTTGCTTTATGCAGCCCGACGAAATGCAAAGAGAACTCCAAGGAAAAACGCTACCGCGCCTTCTATTGGTCCGGGAATGGTGATTGAAATCAACTCCAACCGTCAATATGATACCTATAGCCAGTAGCACGCCGCGATGAGGAGGATCACTCCTAGCCCAATGGTGATTGGCGTTCTCGACTTCTTATCTTCCTTGGCATTTGCTGGACGCGACCGACAGCTAAACGTCCGCTTTCGACCCATTGCGGACATTCGCTAACCGGCGAAATCGGCGCATCAGTGGTTTAATGGGTTCGCGCCGAGCTGGACGGCCATCCTCAGTGTCCGACGAAGTGCAAGAGCACCAATGCATCCAAAGGAGCTTCGAAACGTAGGCGCAGCGATGCGCGGGACGCTTCGTCAACCTTGGCGGACCACGGGCCAAGCGCGCCGATCCACAGACTGACGCGCGAGCCCGGCGCTGGAGCATCGGCGCATTGAGCCGCGATGCAATGCTGCATGCTTAGCCGGGTGAGCACGATCGGGTGAAAAGCGTCGTCCTCAGAAACGTACTCGCCGGTGATTTGAACCGGGTATTCATCATTAGACAGTCGCATGTGCCTCTCCGCGTTTGCTCACCTGTCTGCGAGAAAGATTACGCCGATATTGCGGGAGGAGTCGGTCCATCCGGCCGCTGCCTCACCTTGGCACATCAGCTTGCAGTCAGGTTACACCAGGTGAGGAGTGGAGGGTTCCGGCTAGGCAAGCACAGGGGACCGGTTTCGACCCATTGCGGACATTGTCAGCGGGCGCCGTATGTGATCTTACACGCGCGGGAGCCGCTCGTTCCAGAAGCATATCAGTGCGCTGTGGCAGGAGGCCGATCAAGGTGAGGTGAGCTTGCTCGATCTCCCGACGCAAGCCCATCGCTAGAAGACACAACTCGAGTCCAAATGGTCGATTTGCAGATCATGCCGCCCAACACGCAGCCGGAAAGCTTCATTCTATTTGGGCCAGCCGGCTCGATGCGTGAAAAGAAGCGGCGGTTCATATCCGGCACGAAAACCTGGCCTTCCCAAGTGCTGGCGGCATTCTTCCGATAGTCGCTCAGCAACTGCACTCCCAGCAATGGGTCAGTTCCCGCCCCCCTTGCTTTCCGGACGGCCTCGGGCGATGCCCACACAACAGTTGCGCAGAGGGACGGTCCGCACTCTGTTGTTTCCACGCGCGCGGTCTGCTCAGGGTTCAGCCACGTGCCGATTACCGGGTCGACGCGCGTATCCGCGGTACCTGCCGTTGAACAGGCCAGTCCAAGCAGCGTTGCAAAACTAATGATGGCGGTGCGAATGGGCAGGCCTCCCGGTTGCCGTTTTGCAGGCGGCAGATTGCCCTTAGCTGAAGCGCGTCGCACCCTCAACGGGACTCCAGACGTTCCAGAGCCCTGGACACGGGCGATTATGCTGCTTGGCTTTGGCGCTGTCGGCGGCGCGCTGCGCTCGGCTAATCGCAGGAAGAAGCTTACCGTTTCCTACGCTGGACAGCGACCCCAAGCGTAGCAAACAGCGCCGCTGGTAGAAAGACTGGCGGCGCTTCTTACTGCCCGCTACGACGTCCGCTTTCCACCCATTCGAGACATCCAGCGAGGGTCGCTTACGAGCTAGGCCGGGCCATCCAAACCAGCTGATCCGTAGTTTGCGTGCGAGGCTCGTGATCTTCTTTCAAACAGGTGGGCAAACTCAGGACGGCGGAAAAAAAGCGGCCATCGATCGCGTTGCGCCGGGAGTGCCTGCGATGACCTGATGGGTGAAGGCAACGCCCGCATCGCTGTAGGCAATCAGGTCCGCGAGGATTTGCATGCCGACTACCATGCCGATGCCCCAGAACCATGCCGGGTGCACGCGGCCGTATCGCCGGTTGTCGGCAACGATGCCAATGATGGCAAAGACGATCGGGGGCAGGCAGGCTTCCACGTACCAGGCATAGGGGATCAACAGCGGCGACGGCAGCAGCCGGCCTATGCCGGGCCCGGTAAACACCGCAAACGCACAATACATCAACCGGCGATGCCAACCGGTGTTGCGGCGGACGGTAACCGCCCACCCCGCCAGGACCACGGCGCCGAACAGCTGCAAAGGGTTGCTGACCAGGAATTGGTTCTGGTCGAAGAACGGTGGCCCGCCCTTGGTCTGCAGCGACCACCGGGTGATCAACACGCCCATGACCAGTATCAGCGGCAGCCACACGACCGACAGCCAGCCGAGCCGCCGGTGCAAGGCGATGTTGTCAGCAAAGACGAGTGTGTTCTGCATCAGATAGAGCCCGACCCAGCCCATCATTACCCAGGCATGGAAATGCACCAGCCATGGCAGCGAAAAGCTGGATCGGCCTATGGCCAGATTGAAGGCAAAGCCGGCGACGATCGCCGCTGCCATCACAAGGGCCATCGTGAAGAAGAACCTTGCTTCGCCGCGATCCGTCTCGGTGAAACGGGGAATTGTCGCCATGATCTGCCCCCCAGCAAAACAGGTTAGATAGCTAGGTGACCTATGGCCCTCGGCAAAGTCAAGCGCTGGGCCCCGAGGCTGCCCCATTCAGGCAGCGACGTTCCGTACAACCGGCCAACTGCGCCGAGGTCAGGGACGACCGCCTGGTTCCATCGGCCTACCGTCACCTAAGGGTCCGCCAAGCGCCAGGGGAGCCATTCACTTGTTAGCCAGCGAACGCCCGCTTTCGACCCATTGCGGACATTCAAGTGGCGCAACTTTCCCCGGGGCTTCCTTCTCAAACGGGTTCATTGGGGTGGGCGTAGGAGATGAAGATGTCGGAAATCACCCGGCCAACAGCATGCCGCGTGTCTCAACGGGCAACATCTCGGGGGTCGCGCCGAGCCGCGTCATGGCTTGATGCACCATCGCCAGGAGCCGCGGATCGCTGCGGATCTTGGCAAGATCGGGATCAACCAAGGCATGGGTAAGCTGGGTCAGGCTTGCCTGTTCGAAATAGGGACCGAGCAACTCCAGCATACCGTCCATATCGTCTAGCTGAGAGAACCCGCATGCCAAGTTGTAGCGCGTTGAGATGTTCTCCGGATCGACCAGCAGCGCTCGCGCACCCCATTCCTTCGCTCGCGCCGCATCGCCGAGTACCGCGAGCGAAAAGGCGGCGGTGGCGAGCGCAAAGCCGTTTCCTGGGTCTTGCGCGGCGACCTTTTCGGCGCGTGCTACCGCCAGATTGGCCACGCGGCGGACATTGGTCGAATCGCCCAAAGAAAGATAACAAGTGACCAGCATGCTCGGATCGTGAAAATCACTCTCCATCAGCGTCGTAGCCTTCTCGTAGAACGGAACCGCGTCCTCGATTCGCCCTTGGCGGAACGTGAGGAAAGCCACTTCCTTGTTCACTTCCCAGCTCTCGGGATCGATCTTGACGGCGGCCTCAAGCGCAGCATTCGCTTCCGCAATCTTGCCGTCGGCCTGGAGATAGCGCGCCTTGACGCAATATGCTTCGGGGATGTTGGGATCGAGCGTCAACGCACGCTCGGCGGCCGGCATGGCATCGTCGTTGAGCCCGTACCAGAAGCGCAACTGCGACTGAGCCAGAGCCATTAGGGCCCAGGCCCGCGCATAGTCGGGATCGATCGCGACCGCCTGTTGGCAGATACGGATTACGATCTGGTCGCGGCGCTTGTCGCCCAGGCTGCCGCTCACCCAGTGCTGACGCGCCATCAGGTACAGGTTGTAGGCATCCGGGTTGTTGGTCCCGCGCGTTTCGATCGCCTTCTTCTCCTGCGGCAGAAGCTTGAGCTGCAAGGCAGCGACGATCGCTTTCGAAATCTCGTCCTGGATCGCAAAGATGTCGGTCAGGTCGCGGTCGTAGCGCTCGGCCCAAACCTGCTCGCCCCTGGCGCACTCAAGCAGCTCCACCGTGATCCGCACGCGGGCTCCTGCCTTGCGGACACTGCCTTCGAGGAAATGGGTGGCGCCAAGGTCGCGGGCGAGCGTCTCCAGCTCTACCGGCTTGCCCTTTAGCGCGAACGCGGTTTTGCGAGGGACAACGGTAAGCGCCGAGACCTTCGACAGGTCGACGATGATGTCCTCGCTAATGCCGTCGGAGAAGTACTCCTGCTCGGCATCGCCGCTCATGTTCTGGAACGGCGGTACGCAGATCAGCACCGGGCGCGCGGGCGCTCGCACTTCTTGGTCGGTTTCGGGCTCGGCCGCGCCGATCAGCGAGGCGATGCTGCTCACGACTTTCTGCCATCCCGGCGAGCCGCCGTCACCGCGCCAGCCCATCAGGTCGGCGCACTGGATCTGGTTGAACGGCATAGGCGGCATCGAGCCGTCGAGGCTGACTTGCACTAGCGTGCCCAGTTCGCGCGCCGCATCGGCCTCTGCACGGACCCATTGCGAGCGAACCGCGTCGTTCGACCACAGCACCAGTACCGCCCGGGCGGACTTGATCCGCTCTTCGATCACGTCGCTGTAGGCGCGGTGCGCCGGCAGCTCATCGTCGCGCCACACGCGGTAGCCGCGCTCGCGCAAGGCCTCTCCCGCCAGACGCGCCTGGGTTTCGTTGGGGCGAGCATAGGATATGAAGATATCCGACATCGGCGAGAGTTACCCCCGGCCGGCGCCGAACTGGAATTTCACGCAGACGCCGGAACGCATCCTTCTACCTTTGCCAAGACGGCGGGCAAGCGAAACATCGTGTCGCGTTCCAGGTACGGAGGCAGTCACTAGCGCGGCTCAAATGAGCGACGCCAGTGTCCACCTCACGCTTCGGCCGAGAGAACACGAGAGAACTGTGTGGGCGGGAGCGGTCGTCTACTTCTCTCGAGTGTCGGCTTAAGATAGGCTGTTCCGCTTGCGATACCACTCAAGGGCGACGATAGTCTCAAGAGCTTGGCGTTCGAGACTTGGGGCGTGAAGTTCATAGCCGTATGTCACATCCCCGATGGATGGCGCATGAAGGCCGGAGCAGCTCGTCGCCCGACGGCGACTTCGAGGGCGAGGGTAGCCAAGGCATAACGTGCTATCGCCAGCCCAGCCCGAAAGAGCTTCGGTCACTCGTTCTGGTCGAGTTATTCGCGCCAGTGCAGCGCTCGGACATCCACCAGGTTGATGGCGTCATTCCAGCAACATTCAGCGGATACGCCACGGTTGAGACGGTCAACGGTAACCGCAAATTCGCACTAAACTTCCGCAAGATCCGACTATCGCCTGCTTTGCGTTGCCCAAGCCGTTAGCGTCCGCTTACCACCCGTCGCGGTCACGGAAACCAACGCGAATCCTTCCCTCAGGCCACGTTTCATCTCGCAATTTTCCGCTTTCCTACAGAGCCGTGGTTGTGCCACGACCTACCTATGTTCTCGCGCGCGCCCTCCCCAAGCCCTGCAACGATTGCGCGCGAATCCCACGAAAGTGTCCCCCGGTCTTTTCGGATATTATGTATTTTAGTTCAGTGCTTTAGATGCATCCAAGGCGGGTTACAGGGTGTAGCTTGTGTCACCCTGTGGCCCGCGTCCGGGGGCGTGAATTTGGACAAGGCCGTTCGGGCATCGCAATTCGGCTTTCGCTTGCTTTTTCGCCTGCTCTCGCCTACTTGCGCGCCCGTTCGATCGGGCCGCGGCCCGGGTCGAGAGCGCGCTTTTCAAGCACGGCCGGCAGCGACGGGCGGTTCCTCCGCCCTCCACCGGCGTTTCCCGCTCCCGGTCCGCCGCAGCCTGGATGAACGCCCGCGAAGGCATTCGGCCCCGCGGGCAGCTCGGCCACCAAGACCGGCGGATTCAACCGCCTGGCCGGAAAAACGTGAATTAGGAACCTGAACTCCATGGCTTCAACCGCCAACCCGACCCGCGCCGATTTCGAGGCGCTCCTCAACGAACAACTCGGCGGCGCCGGCGAAGATGGCTTCGAAGGCCGCGTCGTCCACGGCACCGTCACCGCGATCGAGAACGGCATGGCGCTGATCGACGTCGGCCTGAAGAGCGAGGGCCGCGTGTCCTTGCGTGAATTCGGGCGCGGCGACGGCGACGAGCCCCTGAAGGTCGGCGACGACGTCGAAGTCTTCGTCGACCGCGTCGAGAACGCCGACGGCGAAGCGATGCTCAGCCGCGACCGCGCCCGCCGCGAAGCCGCGTGGGACAAGCTCGAAAGCGAATTCGGCGAAGGCAAGCGCGTCGAAGGCCGCATCTTCGGCCGCGTCAAGGGCGGCTTCACGGTCGACCTCGACGGCGCCGTGGCCTTCCTCCCCGGCAGCCAGGTCGACATCCGCCCGGTGCGCGACGTCGGCCCCCTCATGGACATGCCGCAGCCGTTCCAGATTCTCAAGATGGACCGCCGCCGCGGCAACATCGTCGTGTCGCGCCGCGCCGTTCTCGAAGAGACCCGCGCCGAGCAGCGCAGCGAGCTGATCGACAAGCTGACCGAAGGCCAGGTGCTCGACGGCGTGGTCAAGAACATCACCGACTACGGTGCGTTCGTCGACCTCGGCGGGATCGACGGCCTGCTCCACGTCACCGACATGAGCTACAAGCGGGTCAACCACCCGTCCGAGGTGATCAACATCGGCGACACCGTGAAGGTGCAGATCATCCGCATCAATCCGGAAACCCAGCGCATCAGCCTCGGCATGAAGCAGCTTGAGAGCGATCCGTGGGGCGATGTCGCGGCCAAGTATCCGGTCGGCGCCAAGGTCAAGGGCGTGGTCACCAACATCACCGAATACGGTGCGTTCGTCGAGCTCGAAGCCGGCATCGAAGGCCTGGTCCACGTCTCGGAGATGAGCTGGACCAAGAAGAACGTGCACCCCGGCAAGATCGTTTCGACTTCGCAGGAAGTCGAAGTCATCGTGCTCGAGGTCGACAGCGACAAGCGGCGCATTTCGCTCGGCCTCAAGCAGGCCCAGCGCAATCCGTGGGAAGAGTTCGCCGAGAAGCACCCGGTCGGCGCCATCGTCGAAGGCGAAGTCAAGAACGCCACCGAGTTCGGCCTGTTCATCGGCCTGCCCGGCGACGTCGACGGCATGGTCCACATGTCCGACATCGCCTGGGGCATCTCGGGTGAGGACGCGCTGGCACTTCACCGCAAGGGTGAAGAGGTCAAGGCGGTCGTGCTCGACGTCGACGTCGAGAAGGAGCGCATCAGCCTCGGCATGAAGCAACTCGAAAAGGGCGCTCCGGCGGCCGGCAGCGCGGGCGCCAGCTCGGGCGGCGGCGCGGGCGGCCTGAAGAAGAACGACGTGGTCACCGTGACCGTGCTCGAAGTTCGCGATGGCGGGCTCGAAGTGCAGGCCGGCGACGACGGCGCGACGGGCTTCATCAAGCGCAGCGACCTCGGCCGCGACCGCGACGAGCAACGTCCCGACCGCTTCCAGGTCGGCCAGAAGCTCGATGCGATGGTCATCGGCTTCGACCGTTCGAAGAAGCCGAACTTCTCGGTCAAGGCGCGCCAGATCTCGGAAGAGAAGCAGGCCGTCGAGCAGTACGGTTCGTCGGATTCGGGTGCCTCGCTGGGCGACATCCTCGGCGAAGCGCTGAAGCAGAAGAGCGAGTAACCGCTCCTCTCCTTGCTAACAAAGTGAAGGCCCGCCCGCTCAATAGAGCCGGCGGGCCTTTCCTACATGGGGCCAAGCGCCTAACCTCACCCGCATGAAGACCAGCTGCCAATGCGGGAAGCTTACCGCCACCGTCGCCGACGATGCACAGGCCACGACGATCATGTGCCACTGTCTCGATTGCCAGCGCCGCACCGGCTCGCCGTTCGGCACGATCGCCTATTTCCCGCGCGAGGCCGTGACCGTCTCCGGGACCCCGAGAGAGTATTCACGTGCCGGCGATTCCGGCCACACCCTCACCCGTGGCTTCTGCCCCGAATGCGGCGCCGCGGTCTACGTCAAGGCGAGCCGCATGCCGGAGATCACCGGGGTGCCAGTCGGGGCCCTGGCCGATCCCGCATTCCCGGCGCCGATCCGCTCGGTCTATGAGCAGAGCAAGCACGCGTGGGTTGTCCCGCCCGAAGGGGTCACGCACCACCCGCGTGGGCGGGAGACATCGTGGTGACACTGCAGGTCCATCAATTCCCCTGCCTGAGCGACAATTACGGCTACTTGCTGCACGATCCCGACAGCGGCGAGACGGCGTGCATCGATACGCCCGACGCCGAGGCCTATCTGCGCGAGGCAGAGGCACGCGGTTGGACCATCACCTCTATCTGGAACACCCACTGGCACCCCGATCACGCCGGCGGCAACGCGGCGATCAAGGCTGCGACGGGCTGTGAGGTGTTTGCGCCCGCGGCCGAGGCGGCGAAGATCGAGGGGGTCGACCGGAAAGTCTTGGGCGGCGACACGATCCGCATCGGCCAATGGTTGGCACAAGTGATCGATGTTGGCGGCCATACCAACGGACACGTGGCCTACCATCTGCCCGACGCCGGTATCGCATTCGTCGGGGATTCGCTGTTCGCGCTCGGCTGCGGCCGAATGTTCGAAGGCAATCCGCCTCAGTTCTGGGACAGCCTCTCGCGGCTCAAGGCGCTACCACCCGAAACGACGCTCTATTGCGCGCACGAATACACCCAGGCGAACGCGCGCTTCGCGCTTCACGCCGATCCCGACAACGCCGCGCTGAAGGACTACTCAGGAGAGATCGACCGCAAACGCGCGGCCGGCCAGCCGACGGTGCCGATGGGCCTCGCGCGTGAACTCGAAACCAACCCGTTCCTGCGCGCGGATACGCGCGAAATGCAGGCGCGATGGGGCGGTCACACCCCGCCCGAGACCTTCGCCGCGCTGAGGGCGGCCAAGGACAACTTCAAAGGCTAGGCTGTCTCAGGCGTAGGCGGCGGTGAAGCGGCGGCGCGAGTGGGCGTGCCGCTCGAGCTCGTCGACCATCGCGATCGCGTAGTCGGCGTAGCTGATCTTGCTCTCGCCGTTGGCATCGGTGACCAGGTTGTCGTCGCCGAGCTTGAAGCTGCCGGGCCCTTGGCGCGGGCCTTCGAAGATCAGCATGGCCGGCGAGAAGAAGGTCCAGTCGACGTCCTTCTCCTGCTTGATCTCGTCGAGGAAATGGATCGCCGGCAGCACGAACGGCTTGATGTTCTCGGGGAAGCCCGGGCTGTCGTAAAGCCGAACGCCGTCGGCGTTCTTGAGGCTCGCTGCGCCGCCCATGACAAGCAGGCGATTGACGCCCGCCTGCTTGACCGCGGAAAGCAGCGTCGACGCCGGGATGTCGAAGTGAACCGCACTGATAACCGCATCGGCGCCGGCGATCTGTTTCGCGAGCGCATCGGCCTCCGACGCATCGCCTTGCACGGGCGTGATGCCCTCGCCCGAAGGCAGCTTGTCGGGATTGCGCGCGATGGCCACCACCTGGTGGCCTCGCGAGACGAGTTCCTGGGTGATCTGCGAGCCGCCCTTGCCGCTTGCTCCGAGAACCGCAACCTTCATAGTCGCCTTCCTTTCGTCACCCGTCAGATGTTGGAGATAATCTGGTCCGCCAGCTTGCGATCGGCCGCTTCGCCGTGCTTCTGGGCGATCAGTTCGCGCGCGGCGGCGGCCGCAGCCGAAGCGACCTTGGCGCGCAGTTCGTCGACCGCGGCGCGCTCGGCGCTGGCGATCTTCTCGCAGGCGATAACCTTGTGCCGTTCGATCAGCGCCGCGGCGTCGGCCTTGGCTTTCTCGACAATCTCTTCGGCCTGGCGCTCGGCATTGGCGTGCAGCACGGCGACTTCAGCATCGGCTTCCCGCGCCTTCTTGGCATACTCGTCGCGCAGCTTTTCGGCTTCGGCCCGCAGGGCCTTGGCTTCGTCGAGCTGCTTGCGGATGCCTTCGATACGGCTGTCGAGGACGCCGGCAATGATGCGCGGCGCACCCGCCAGAATGCCGAGAACGATTACGACGATCATCGCCACGGCGACCCAGCCGCCGGCGTTCAAGCCGAAGGCGGTCGGTTCGGTGGCTTCACCGGCGGCGGCGAGGATATCAAGCACGGCTCAGGGCTCCCGCAACCGCCTTGCGCGCGGTCTTGTCATCCACGTTCGCGCCGGTAAGCTTGGCGACGATGTCGCGCGCGGCCTCGGTCGCCAGCGCTTCGATCTCCGCCAGCGCACTCTGCCGGGCGTCGTCGAGCGACTTGGCGGCTTCGTCGGCTTTGGCGGCGAGCTTCGCGTCCGCCGCGCTCACCCGCTTTTCGGTATCGCGCAGCGAGCGGTCCTTGGCGTCGTGGGCCAAGGCCTGCGCCTCGGCATGCGCGTCATTGATCCGCGCGCGCCAGGCCTCCTCGGTCGCGTCGGCTTCCGCCCGCAGGCGCTCGGCCGCCGCGAGGTCCGCGGCGATCTGCGCATCGCGCTGGTCGACGGTCGCTTCGACCTTGGGCACGATCCCGCGCCCGACGAAGAAGTAGATCAACGCCAGCACCAGCAGCAGCCAGAACCACTGCGACTGGTAAACCAGACCAAGTTGCGAAAGCTGAGGCATCGTTCTCGCCTTTAGCGATCGTCCGGCGCTGCCGCCGGGCGATCAACAAATCAACGCGCGTAGAGGATGATCATGGCGACGGCGAACGCCATCAGGCCAAGCAGTTCCGCAGCGGCGAAGCCGATGTACAGCGTGCCGGTCTGGCCGCCGGCGGCTGCCGGGTTGCGCAGCGCGCCCTGGAGGAAGGAGCCGAACACGAAGCCGACGCCGACACCGGCCGCGCCGACACCGATCGCCGCGATACCGGCACCGATTACCTGAGCAGAAGCGAGATCCATTTTACAAACTCCGTTCAATAAACCGTTGGATGACTAGTGAAGATGAACCGCGTCATGAATGTAGAGCGCGGTCAGAAGAGCAAACACGAAGGCCTGGATCGCGCCGACCAACAGCTCCAGCGCGTTGACGAATACGACGAAGGCGAACGCCAGGGCCGTGACGCCATAGCCGAGCGCGGTGCCGCTGTTGAGTCCCTGGACCACGAAGCTGCCGAACACGTCTAGCAGGATGTGGCCCGCGAACATCGCGATGAACGGACGAAGGCCCAGACTGAAGGGACGCACGAGGAACGAGATCATCTCGACCACGAAGATGATCGGCAACAGCGGCTTGGGCGTTCCGTGCGGCATGAACAGCGTGAAGAACTTGAGGCCGTGCTTCCAGAAGCCGACGCCGAGCACGATCGCGAAGCTGATGATCGACATCGTGCCGGTGACCGTAAACTGACTCGTCACCGTGAAGGGATGAGCCGCGGGGATGATCCCGAACGGCATCGCGCCGACCCAGTTCGCCGCGAGGATGAACGTGAACGCGGTGAAGATCCACGGCAGGTACTTGCGGCCGTCGGCACCGATGCTCTGGATAGACACGTTCGCAAGGAAGCCCGTCAGGTATTCGACCGCCATCTGCCAGCGCCCAGGGACCAGTTGACGCTTGAGGCCGCCCCACATGAACGCCACGATCACGACGAGGACGACAAGCATCCACAGCGCGGAGTTGGTGAACTGGAACGGACTCACGGCCAGTTGATCGCTTCCCACGGGAGCGATCATGAACTGATGCATCGGATCGATCTTGCCGGCGGCCACTTGTCTGCTTCCGTCTTCCTGGCGCTTACTTCGCGCTGTTCTTGTTCATCTGCACGACGTGCAAGCACGCACCGGCGAAAGCTGCGAACATCAGGCCGAGCATGATCCATGGCGCGGTGTGAAACAGTCTGTCCAGCACGAAGCCGACGATGATGCCGCCCAGCGGATAGCCGACCATCGTCGAGACGACCTGCATTCCCATGGCCCGCACAATCGGCGCGTGTTCCTGCGCAATCCGCTGGTCCTCGGTATGGCGCGCCGCAGCGATCCGCTCTTCGAGCGATTCGAGCTTCGGGTCCTCGCCGATGGGTGCGTTGTCGGGATCGTTGGCCACGATGGGTGCGTTCGCCTCGCGCAGGGGTTGCAAAGAGATGCGCGGCCAAGGGGTACCCCGGCCGACGACGCGCCGCCCTTACGAACCGAGCGCGGGCGAGTCAACCGCCGCCGCCGCAGTGCAATATCGGCGGCCGGCTAGGATGTCGAAGCGAGGCTTACGGGCAGCGTGGATCGCGGATCGGCGGGGCGGAGGTGCGCGTCTGCCATACGCCTTGCGGAGTCATGTATTTCTCGCCGGGAGCCGTGCGCGAAATCGCCAGGCAACCGGCGGTCAGCGCGTATTCCTCGAGCGTCGCGTTCGCCGCCTGAGCTTTCTGGGCATAGAGCGCACGGCGCTTGATGTTCAGGTCGTCGACCAACTTTTTGACCGAAGCGTCGGCGCTTCCCACCACGCCGAGGTAGCCGTCGGGCTTTTCCCCGACGGTGCCCGCCTGGCGCGCCGCTTCGTACGCCGGGTCGCGCTGGGCGAATGCCGGTGCGGCAAGGCCCATGAGCGCGAGCGCTGCGGCCGAGAGGGCCAGCGTGGCGCGGTTGAAAGCGGTGTTCATGCCATTCTCCATCAGAAGATGTTCGCGTTTTCGTCGATCGTGTTCTGCGCGCCAGGCGCGAGCCGATAGATCACTTCCTGCTTAATGTTGATGTTGAGCTCGATCACGATCGGCTTGTCGGGGGCCTTCACCGAAATGCATCCCCCCGCCAGGCCGCAGCCCAACACCACCAATATTCCTGCGCATGCTCGTCTGATTCCGCTCATCGGAACCTTATGCGCGTCGCGCGCACGATCGGTCAATTCGATGGCATTCATGGCTTGTTCTCGCTTTCACGGCGCTGAATGGTGGCTTCATCTGGCGTTGGTTTGGGGGTGGCGGGCGTCGACGGTATGCGGCCGGCCGGGACGAGATTACCGTTCTCGTCGACTAGCTTGCCTTCACTCGCAAGGTCCTGCGGATTGCGTACCATCGTCGGGTCGTACATCGACTTGATGTTGGTGATCAGCTGGTAGAACGGCGCGGTGATATTGACGACGAAGCGGAACGGCAGCTTGCCGATGCTGCGGGTGATGAAGTTCTTCTTCGCCCCGGCACCCTGGCTCACCCCGTCGAAGCGCACGTGGGTGATTATCTCACCCGTCAGGGGACCTTCCACGGTGATGTCCATCTTGTGATAATCGAGCGAGCGCAGCGCATCGAAGGCCATATTGGCCATCGTCGAAAGGTCCTTGTAGGTCAGCGCGCCGACGTATGAGACGTTGCCGCTGCCGCGCGAGATGAGGTGCCCGCCTTCGATCCGGCCGTTGCCGTCGACATCGAAGATCAGCGGGATCTCGCCGTCGAAAGTGCCGGTGGCGCTGAGGTTTTCAAGCTGCATCCGTTCGACGAACTGCGCGGCCTCGAGCCCTCTGATTTCGAGTACATAGGACCGCTGCTCGCTGACCCCGAGGTTGAGCGTAACCGGCCGCATGGTCAGCGTGCCGCCCATGAACGGCCAGGTGCCGCGGTTGACAGTCAGAACTTGCGCGTTCTTCAGCTGGATCGAGACTTCGCCGCCGGTCACCTCGATACCCGGGTTGATCGACGCGATCTTGATCACCTGGTCGGGCGCGGTCGTCAGGCCGACCAGGTCGGTGAAGACGATCGTGCCGGATGCGCCCTTCACCGGCCCGAAAGCGGCTGCGAAGTCCAGCGCATCGCTCGAGAAACTGCCGGTGCTGGTCACGCCCTTGTCGTCCCAGGCTATGTGCCCCGTACCGCGCACTGTCCCGGCAACATTCGCGATCACGCCAAACGCCAGCGGCGTCAGCTGCTGCGGCTGCAGGTGCGGCCCGAAGGTAAGGCCGTCGACCGCGAGGTCGGCATGCCCGCGCCCAGTCGAAAGGTCGTGGCGAATGTCCACCGCAGTCACCACCGCATCGCTTTTCGGCTCGCGCAGCCGGGCTTGGGCAGTGACAAGGTTGTTTTCGAGCGTGAGGGTCGCCCCTTTTGCAGTCAACGGCTCGAACCGCGCCGGCTTCTGCCGGTCGACGAGGCGGAAGGCGCCGTCGCCAATGGCGAGCTTGCCTTTTGCATAGCTCCATGCGCCGCCGGCCTCGACAATGTCCATCGGCACGCTGAACAGCTTGACGTCGGTGCCGCCAAAGCGGCCGTCGATGGTCTTGCCGATCTGGGCGGTAAGATTGCTGACCGAGAACGTGGACGCCGTGTCACGCGGCCCGAGGGTCACCAGCAGCTGTCGCGCCGCGACGGTGCCGGGATAAGCAATCCCGACGGGTCCGCTGCGGATCGAGATCGGCGTCGAGCCGAGGCGCCCGGTGAGATCGAGCGACGGCACGCCGGCTGCGACGTGCAGTCCACCCGCACCGTAGCGCAGGATCGGCACGCCCCTGGCAGGGCATAGGGTCAAGCCGCGACGCTCCAATGTCAGGTTGGCGAAGCGCAGCGCATCGAACGTCACCGCGGTGCACTGGCGCCACATCGCGAGGCCCGCGGCAGCCGACCAATAGCCCGAAACCGGCAACAGCAGCCCATCGGCGCGGCCGCCCGGCAAATCGCCGCTGACGATCGTACGGCCGGCGAAACCGATCCGATCGCCCTTCGAGACGATCGCCAGCGACGGCATCGCCACGCTCGCGTTCGCGGTCTGATACGCCGCCATGGCGAGCTGCGCGGTGAAGCCGTCGCTACCGTTCTGTTCGACGCGCCCTTCTATCTGCGGCAAGTCGCGCCCACCCGTGGCGAAATTCCCGGACAATCGCGGTAGTCCGCCGCCCCCGCCGCCAAATTGGAAGCGAGACAGCGACAACGCGCGCTCACCGCTGCCGCCGGTCAGCGTCGCTTGCGGTACGATCAGGCTGGTCACGCTCCCGGTCTTGCGCACGCTCGCCTGGCCGGAGAACGTGCTGCCGTTAGCCTCGCGCACCAGCGCTGCACGCAACTTGCCCAGGAGCGGCTCGAACGGAGTGCCGCTCGTGCTGGCAGCCGCTTGTGCAAGCGTTTTGTCGAACGCCGTGCCAGGACGGAAGCCCTGGCCGTTGAAATCGGTTTCAATACGCAGCGAGCTGAAATCCTTGCTCGCGTGAATGGAGCCGCTGGCGGCGAGGTTGGCGAGCTGGAGCTGCGATTGAGACAGTCCCTTCCCGGCGAGCTTGTAGCTCGCGGTGAGTTCGCCGCCGCGCAGCGAGGCGTTGCCCGATAATCCCACCGATGTGGCGAGCACGCCGGCGTAGCGCACGCTGCGGCTGGAACCCGAAAGCTTGCCGTCGCCGCCGGCCAGGTCGCGGTCCAGCCGAAGGTCTACGGACACTGCGGATTGCGCCAGCTGGGCCGAGCCGCTCCCGCAATCGAGCGCCTGCAGGCGCACGGGTCCGCTGAAGGTCGGCCGCTGCGCATCGATACCGATCTTGCCGTAGGCGGTTGCGCCATCGAGCATGCAGCCGGCCACGAGTAGCTTCGGGGCCGTAGCCGCGAGCACTCCGATGAACCCCCCGCGCAGGTTTCCCCTGCCCTCCGCCTTGATCCCGACCGGCCCGTAATCGGTTTCGAGCAGCGCGCGGCCATCGGCGAGGTCGAGGGCGTAGTCGGGCAGCGCGAAGGGCTGCTTCTTGCCGGTGGCCAGCAGCTTGTCGAGCGCGCCGAAACTCAGCTTACCGGCGTGGTAAGTCCCGTATAGGCGCGGCCGGGTCAGGATCAGGCGGGCAATTCCCGGGAAGCCGAGGCGATAACGCACGACCACTTCGGCGCGCTCGATCGTCAGGTCGGGCCGCTTGGGGTCGCCGATGACGATGTTCGTCAGCACCTGCCGCGTGCCGCCGACATGATCGATATGATAGGTCGCATGGACGTGACGCGAGCGCAGGTAACTGCCGATGACGTCATCGGCGATGTCCTTGCGCTGGATCCAGAACGCAAGGAACGCGAGCCCGAGGATCAGCAGCAGCGGAAGCGCAATCCACCGCCGCCAGAACGAGCGCCGCCTGACCGCCATTTCCGCGGTGGTGTCGTTCTCGGCTTCGTCGGCCATTGCGGCGACACTTGCGCGCAAGCCGCCGCAAAGGCAATGCAGGTCCGGTCAGGTAAGGGTCGCAATTGTCTGGAAATCAGCTCCGAACGGCGCTCGGCGCCGATCACGGTGCCAGCGGGCATCGCGAGCGCCTTCGCAGGCGCCTGCTCGATGGAGGGGCGGAGGCGCTCGCCGACTACGAAGTGCTCGAATACCTGCTGTTTGCCGCGCGGCCACGCGGCGACACCAAGCCGACGGCCAAGGCGCTGCTCGTCCGGTTCGGCTCACTCGCGGCAGTTCTCAGCGCCGATCACAACGCGCTGGCGGAGGTCGAAGGCATGGGCGAAGTCAGCGCCGCCGCGCTGAAGATCGTCGCGCTGGCGGCGCGGCGCATTGCCCGTAGCGAGGTGCGGCAGAAGCCGGTGCTCGGCAGCTGGCGAGCCCTACTCGACTACCTTGCGATCGACATGGCGCACCTGACCGTCGAGCGCGTGCGCGTGCTCTACCTCGATGCACGCAACCGCCTGATTCTCGACCACCAGGCCCAGGAAGGGACGATCGACGAAGCCGCGATCCACCCGCGCGAAGTGGTCAAGAAGGCGCTCGAGGTCGGCGCGACCGCGCTGATCCTGGTTCACAACCACCCGAGCGGCAATCCCGAGCTGAGCCGCGCCGACATCCAGATTACCGCCCGCATCGCCGAGGCGGGCCGCCTGCTCGGCATCACCGTCCACGACCACGTCATCGTCGGGCGCGAGGGGCACGTGAGCCTGAAGGCGAAGGGCTTGATCTAAAGGCAGCTAGCGATCCGGTCCCCGGGCATCACGTGCGCCGGGGTCCTCGTTCGTTCGCCGAATTCACCTGCTGACGTCGAGGCGGGCTCCCGCGGGGAACGCGCCACCGGGACCGGGACCGACAGTGCTCACGCCGGCGCCGGGCCTGCCGATGGAAACAGTCTGACCGGCAGAATTGTCGACCACGAGCTTGACCCACAGCGTGTCGCCATCCTTGAAGTACGAGGTCCCTTTCGCGGCGCGCAGCGCAGCCAGGCTGTCTTGCTTCGCGCCGCCGGCGGTGGTGGTGAATCCGGGAAGTTCGAAAATCACCCACGAGCCGTCGTCCATTTCGTTCAGGGTCAGGGACAGGGACTTCCTGGCCGTTTCTACCCTTACGTCGGCTCCGCTGCGGATCGTGGTTTGCCCGGTGTATTCCCACCGCCTGCCGTTGCGGCTGAGCATCACCGGATCGGCGATAGCTTCATTGCCGAAGCCGAAATTGCCACCGACGTTGAAGTGGCCGAAGTCACCCTTGCACACGGCAGCGCCCCAGGCGGGCTTGATCTGGCAGGCCTGGTCGTCGTCGGCGATTCCGTTGTCGAGCACGATATAGGAATTGGGCACTCCGCCGACCGAGCCGTCCTTGTCATGGATCGTCGCGCCCCTCCAGGCATTGCCGCGTCCAAAATCGGAGGACCAGCGCCGCACGACCGGAGGGAAACCGACCGGTTTGGAGTTGACGAATTTCGCGCCCTCGATGGCGTTCTCGGTGCTCATGCCGAAGCTGGTGTACATTAGGTAAGAGATCGCTTCCGCGTCGCGCGTGGCGTTCGGCTGGAAGTTCACGAACGTGGTGTTCACTACGTCGTGACGGAGATCGTAATACTCGTACCCGCGGATCGGGAAGTCCGGGATGTCGTTCGGCATGCTGCGGCCGTAGGCGATTTCCGCCGGAGTCCTGGGCGTGCCGATATTCTCGCTTTCGCCCACGAACACCGAGTCGACGACCTTTGACGTGTAAGGCGCGCGACCGACCGCCGACGCCGCATGGGTGAAGCCGACAGCATTGTCGGCCACCCTCAGGTTCTTGAACAGGTGCAGCTCGCCGCGGCCCCAGACGCCGCCATGCCGGTTCTTGTAGCTGGTGAAATTCTCGAACACCGAGCCCTTAGGCGCGCTGTTCGGGTTGTCCGGATCGGTAAACGCGAAATGGTAATTGCTGCCGCCGACGCTGAATGTGCCATCGGCCTTGGGGCCGCGGTCGAACATGAACCCGTCGAAGTTCGAATGGGCGGTGTTGCCCACGAATTCCCGCACCGCCGTCCGGCGGGGAAAGACGTTGAGATCCTTGCCCTCGTGCGCGCCCGTCGGATGTTCGGGCAAGGCGAACCAGAAACCGACTTCTTCGGAGCCCGCGGCAACGTTGTCCCTGAAAATGTTGTCCGGATTGGTGATCCAGAACATCGATGCCGTGTTGTCCGACGGGATCAGGACATCCTTCGCGCGCTGGCCGACGGCGCCCGAGCCAAATCCGCCCCCCGACCCGGCCGGGCCGAGGTTTGTCGGGATACAGGGTTTGCCGTCCGGATGGCACTTGGTGAGGATGCCGAGGTTGTGAATGAACTGGTTGCCCGTCTCGACCGCGTCTTCGAGGAAGAAGCAGTGACCCACGGTGTTGAAGGTTACGTTGTTTTCGACCCGCACGTCGTTGGTGCCATGCACGGTCACGCAGCGGCTGTAGGTGTCGTGAATCGACGAGTTCTGGATGTATTGCCCCTTCCCTTCGCCGATGATGTGCCAGTGGATCGGATAGCGGGCCAAGTGCATGTTCTGGCCCATGCGAGACAGCTCGACGCCCGAGACGTACATCCTGGAGCCGGCCATCGCCATAATGTGGCCGCCGAAGTAGGACTTCTCCGCATCGTCCGACGCCTGGATACGGATATTGCGGGTCAGCAGGCCGACTTCGCCACGCTCGTCGACGCCGTAGGTGATCTGACCGAAGTGCATGTATTTTAGCGGCTTATCGAGCGTGATCACGTTTCCGCGAATGGCGGAAATGGTTCGCTCCTCCGCTTGTGCGGGATCGAAATCGGTCGAGGCGAGGACGATCACGTCACCCTTGCGCCAGCCGCCGGCATTTAGGACTTCGATCCGGGCGCTGCCGGCCTTGGCTGTTCCCGAGAGTTTGGTCCAGGTGTTCGTCCGGTCACCATGTAGGCTCAAGGTGCCGCCCAGCATCATGATGCCGCGGTCGCCCATCGTATTGATATTTTCGTTGGGGACGTTGTCAGTCAGGGTGATCGTCGCCTTGCGCGTATAAGGCTTGGCCTCGCTGCCGATATCGAGCTCGCCGCCCTGCAGATAAATCCACTCGGTCTTCAGATCAGTATCGAGCGCGTTCGAGAAGCTAAGCTTGCCGTTGATCGTCAGACTGCGCAGCGCCGGCGGGTTGACGTCGAGGATTACATCCATCTCCCGGCCGATCGTGACGGCGTCGCCTGTGCGCGGGACCTTGCCGCCGGGCCAGGTGGCCGGATCGGACCAGCGCGACCAGTGGGTCGCCGAAGATGCGGCCTGCGCGGGCATATCCATGTGTTCGTGCGTTTCCTGAGCGCCGGCTTCTGCCGACATGCCGAGCAACAGCGAAACTGGCAGCAGCACGGCAACTTGGAACAGCCGAGATAACACGCGCATGACTTTGACCCCCTCCGTCGGGACTGCGAGTCCCGCGTTTTGTCTGGACTTAATTCTTATCGGCTGACCTCGACGCTGGTTCCACCAGCGCCAGGGCCGGCGAGGCGGGCGCCTTCACCGGTGGAGACAACCTTTAACCAGAGCGCATCCTTGCCCTTGTAGTACGAAGTGGCGCTGGCGTTGCGCAGCGCGTCCAGGCTGTCCTGCGGCGTACCGGAGGCTGCAGTGGTGAACCCCGGCAACTCGAAGATCACCCACGAGCCTTTGTCCAGTTCACTGAGGCGCAAGTCCACTGCCGGCCTTTCGGTGGTCACCTTGATTGCGGTTCCGGCGCGAATGTTGGTGTCCCCGGCCAGGGTGAACGTCTTGCCATCGCGGCTGACGACGATGGGAGGCTGCGGAGGTCCTGCGGGCCGCCCGAACAGTGCGCCGGGCCCGCCAGGTCCTGCCGCTGGGGGAGGACCGGCGGCGCCAGGACCGGCAGCTGCGCCTCTGGCAGGGCCCGCGCCGGGAGGGCCGCTGAAACCGGGAATTGCGGGAAAACCGTTGCCGCCGGGGGCGGTAACCGCCAGGCGGCCGACATCGCCCTTGCATACCGCGGCATTCCAGGTCGGCTTGACCTCGCAGGCCTTGTCGATGGCGAGGCCGTCGTTTTCGTCATTGATAAGAATGAAGGAATCCGCGACTCCGGTAACCGAGCCGTCGACGTCGTGGAACACCGAGGTCTTGTAGCTCCCGTTGCCGTAATCGTCGTTGCTCCACTTGTGCTCCATCGGCGGGAAATAGACCGGCTTGGCATTGATGAACTTCGCGTGCTGCACAGTGTTGTTCGAGCTCATCCCGAAGCTGGTATACAGCAGGTAGGAGATCGCTCCCGTCTTGCGGGTGGCGTTGTCCTGGAAGTTCACGAAGGTGACATTGTCCAGTTGATGACGGTAATCGTAGAACTCGTAGCCGCGGATCGGGAAATCCGCGAGTTCGGGCTCCGGCAGGCTGCGGCCGTAAGTCCTTTCCGCCGGCGCGCTGGGGTTGCCGATGTTGGCGCTCTCGCCGACGAACCGCGAGTCGATCACCCGTGAGGTGAAGGCTGAATTGCCGAAGTTGCCGGACGCGTGCGTATAGCCGATCGCATTGTCGGCCATCTGCAGGTTCCTGAAGGTGTCCATCTCACCGCGGGCCCAGATGCCGCTATTGCGGTTCTTGTAACTGGTGAGGTCCTCGAAGACCGTCTCCACGACAGGGCTCTTCGCGTCAGCGGGATCGGCAAGGGCCATATGGCCGCCCGGCCCGAAATGGCCATCGGACCTGGGGCCGCGGTCGAACATGAAACCGTCGAAGTTCGAGTGGGCGATGTTGCCCTTGAACTCCCGCACCCGCGTCCGGCGTGGCCAGATGTTCTCACTGCCTTCCTTGCCTAAAAACGCGCCCGTCGGATGCTCCGGCAAAGCCAACCAGAAACCCGTCTCCTCGGACCCCGCGGCCACGTTGTCGCGGTAGATGTTGTCTGGATTGGTGATCCAGAAACTCGACGCAGTGTTGTCCGAAGGGATCAGGATATCCTTGGCGTCCTGGCCAGCCAGCTTGAAGTTCTTCCCGTCCGCCGTCTTGAACGGGCCGAGGTTCGTCGGCTCGCAGGGTTTGCCGTCGGGATGGCATTTGGTCAGGATGGCGAGGTTGTGAACGATCTGATTGCCGTGCTCGACCGCGTCTTCCAGAAAGAAGCAGTGACCTACGGTGTTGAAGGTCACGTTGTTTTCGACCCGCACGTCGTTGGTGCCATGCACAGTCACGCAGCGGCTGTAGGTGTCATGGATCGAAGAATTCTGGATGTACTGACCCTTGCCTTCGCCCAGGATGTGCCAGTGGATCGGATAGCGAGCCAGGTGCATGTTCTGTCCCATGTGATTGAGCTCGACGCCCGAGACGTACATCTTGGAGCCGGCCATCGCCATGATGTGGCCGCCGAAATAGGACTTCTCCGCATCGTCCGAAGCCTGAATGCGAATGTTTCGCGTCAGCAAGCCGACTTCGCCGCGCTCGTCGACACCGTAGGTGATTTCGCCGAAATGCATGTATTGCAATGGCTTATCGAGTGTGAGCGCATTTCCGCTGATTGCGGTGACGGTGCGCTCCTCCGCCTGGTGGGGATCGAAATCGGTCGAGGCGAGGACGATCACGTCACCTTTGCGCCAGCCACCGGCATTCAAGACGTCGATCGTGGAACTGCCGGCCTCGGCTGTTCTTGCAAGCTTGGTCCACGAGTTCGTTCGGTCACCGTGCAAGCTCAGGGTGCCGTTCAGCATCATGACGCCGCGGTCCCCCATCGTATTGATATTTTCATTGGGGACGTTGTCGGTCAGGGTGATCGTCGCCTTGTGCGAGTAGGGCCTGGCCTCGCTGCCGATCTGCAGTTCGCCGCCGGGCAGGTAGATCCACTCGGTCTCCAGCCCGATATCGCGATCGTCTGCAAAGCTGAGCTTGCCGTTGATGGTCAGGCTGCGCAGCGCCGGCGGAGTGACGTCGAGAACGATGTTCCGGTCCCGGCCGATCGTGACGGCGTCACCTGCGCGTGGCACCTTTCCGTCGGGCCAGGACGCCGGATCGGACCAGCGCGACGGTTTGGCGTGCGAAGGGCCTGCCTGTGCGGGCATGTCAATATGGGCGTGCGCATCCTGAGCGTGGGCGCCGGCGCCCATGCCGAGCAAAAGCGCCACCGGAAGAAGCAATGAAACAAGCCGCAGGGCAAACTGCACGCGCATGACGATTATCCCCTCAGGCGGGATCGTGAGTCCCGCATCCTATCTTTGACTTAGTCTGCAACGGATGGCGTGGATTGCCAAGCGGCTATCGGACGCGTGCCGTTCCCGGCTTGCCTTCGTGGGCCGGCGCTCGTAGCGGCGGCGGCGTCCCTTTCACTCAGGAGCACCAGATGGTCCCGCGCTATTCCCGCCCCGCGATGGTCGCGATCTGGGAGCCGGAAGCGAAATATCGCATCTGGTTCGAGATCGAGGCGCATGCGACCGAGAAGCTGGGCGAGTTGGGCGTGGTGCCGGCGAGCGCCGCCAGGGCGCTGTGGGACTGGTGGAAGACCGAACCCCGGATAGACGTCGATGCGATCGACGCGATCGAGGCCGTCACCAAGCACGACGTGATCGCCTTCCTCACCTGGGTTTCGCAGCAAGTCGGCGACGAAGCGCGGTACATGCACCAGGGCATGACCAGCTCGGATGTGCTCGACACTACGCTGGCGGTGCAGCTGGCGCGCTCGGCCGACATCCTGCTTGCGGATCTCGACGCGCTTCTCGCCGCGCTCAAGCGACGGGCGCTGGAGCACAAGTTCACGCCGACCATCGGCCGCAGCCACGGCATCCATGCCGAGCCGGTGACCTTCGGCTTCAAGCTCGCCCAGGCCTATGCCGAGTTCGCGCGCGGACGCGAACGGCTCGTTGCGGCGCGAGCCGATATCGCCACGTGCGCGATCAGTGGCGCAGTCGGCACCTTCGCCAACATCGATCCGGAAGTCGAAGAACATGTCGCCAACGCGTTGGGCCTGACGCCCGAGCCCATTTCGTCCCAGGTCATCCCCCGCGACCGGCACGCGATGTTCTTCGCCGTGCTCGGCGTCATCGCCAGCTCGATCGAGCGGCTCGCGACCGAAGTGCGGCACCTGCAGCGCACCGAGGTGCTCGAAGCCGAGGAATACTTCTCGCCCGGCCAGAAGGGCTCGAGCGCGATGCCGCACAAGCGCAACCCTGTGCTCAGCGAGAACCTGACCGGCCTCGCCCGCGTGGTACGCGGCGCGGTGGTCCCGGCGATGGAGAACGTCGCGCTGTGGCACGAGCGCGACATTTCGCACTCCTCGGTCGAACGTTTCATCGGCCCCGACGCGTGCATCACGCTCGACTTCGCGCTCGCGCGGCTCACAGGGGTGGTCGACAAGCTGCTCGTCTATCCCGAGCGGATGCAGAAGAACCTCGACCGGATGGGCGGGCTGGTTCACTCGCAGCGCGTGCTGCTGGCCCTGACCCAGGCCGGCGTGAGCCGCGAGGACGCCTATGCCATCGTCCAGCGCAACGCGACGAAGGTGTGGGAAAGCGACGGGCAATTGTCGCTGCTCGACCTTCTTAAGGCCGACCCCGCCGTCACCGCGGCGCTAAGCGAGGCCGAACTCGAGACGAAATTCGACCTCGCTTACCACTTCCGGCAGATCGACCGCATCTTCGAGCGGGTGTTCGGCGACTGACTGCGTTGCCCTTCCCTTCCGCCGGCATTCGCTCTAGCACCGGCGCACAACGAACAAGGGAGACGAGCGCCATGCAAATCGTCCGCACGATCGTCTGGGTCCTTCTGCTGGTCGTGTTGCTGATCTTTTCGATCAACAACTGGAACCCGGTGGAGGTCAAGATCTGGGAAGGGCTGGTTCTCGAGACCAAGATCCCCGCGCTGGTGGTGATATCGTTCCTGCTCGGCCTGCTGCCGATGTGGCTGCTGCACCGGATCACGACTTATGCCGCCCGGCGCAAGATCACCTCGCTGCAAACCGCGGCGCGCACCGTGGCGGCAACGCCAACGGTTGCGCCGGTCGACCCGGCTGCCGATCCCCTCGTCGCGCCCGAGCATCCGGTCGAAAATCCCGGACCGCTGAAATCGGAGTAACCTTGGGAAATCCGGTCTACCTCGCTCTCGATGTCCCGCAGCTCGAAGCCGCCAAGGCCCTTGCCGAAAAGGTCAAGGCGCACGTCGGCGGGTTCAAGCTCGGGCTCGAGTTCTTCTGCGCGCACGGCCACCACGGCGTGCACGAGATTGCCCATGTCGGCCTGCCGATATTCCTCGACCTGAAATTCCACGACATCCCCAACACCGTCGCCGGCGCGATGCAGGCGATCCACGTGCTCGAACCGGCGATCGTCACCGTCCACGCCAGCGGTGGGCGGGCGATGATGGAAGATGCCAAGGCCGCGGCGGCGAATGGTACGAAAGTGGTCGCGGTGACGATGCTCACCAGCCTCGACGAGCGCGATCTCAAGCGGACCGGGGTGGAGGGCAGCGCGCACGACCAGGTGACGCGCCTCGCCGAACTGGCCCACGCCGCGGGTCTCGACGGGATCGTCTGCTCGGGGCATGAGGTCGCCGCGGTGCACAAGCACTGGAAGGACGGCTTCTTCGTCGTTCCCGGCCTGCGCATGAACGGCAACCACGGCGACCAGAAGCGCGTTGTCACGCCGCGCCAGGCGCGCGACCACGGCGCGAGCGTGCTGGTCGTCGGCCGCCCGATCAGCCGCGCCGAGGACCCCGTCGAAGCCGCGAGGGCGATCGAGGCGACGCTCTGAAGGCCTTCCCTTCACGGGACCGCTTCCCTAACTGCACGCGCATATGGCCAACGTTGAAATCAAGATTTGCGGGCTCAGCACGCCCGAAACCGTCGATGCTGCGATCGGCGCGGGAGCGACGCATGTCGGGCTGGTGCATTACGCGCCGAGCCCACGGCATGTATCGCTAGTGCAAGCCGCGGCCCTGCGCCGTCGGGTGCCGGAACGGGTCAAGGTCGTGCTGTTGCTGGTGAGCATGGACGCATTGCCGACCGCGCAGGCGCTCGACGCGGTCAAGCCCGACGTCGTCCAGTTCCACGGCGCCGAGACGCCCGAATGGCTGGCGCTGATCAAGAACAACACCCCGCTCGAAGTGTGGAAGGCGATCGGCGTGCGCAACGCCGATTCGCTTGCGAGCGGGCTCAAGTTCAAGGGCGCGGTGGACAAGCTGCTCTACGACGCCGCCGCGGGGGCTCTCCCCGGCGGCAACGGTCTCGCGCTCGACTGGTCGCTGCTGACCAGCTTCCAGCATGAAATTCCCTGGGGCCTCGCCGGTGGCCTGACGCCGGGCAACGTCGCCGATGCGATCCGCACCACGGGGGCGCCCCTCGTCGATGCCTCGTCGGGCCTCGAAAGCACGCCGGGCGTCAAGGATGTGGACTTGATCCGGGCGTTCTGCAAAGCGGCGCGCGACGCATGAGCACGCAGCCCAACTCCTTCCGCAACCAGCCCGACGAGCGCGGGCATTTCGGCCAGTTCGGCGGCCGCTATGTCGCCGAGACGCTGATGCCGCTGATCCTCGAGCTGGAGACCGCCTATCGCGCGGCCGAGGCCGATCCCGCGTTCAAGGCGGAGTTCGACGACCTGCTCGAACATTACGTCGGCCGCCCGAGCCCGCTATATTTCGCCCCGCGCCTGACCGAGGCGCTCGGCGGCGCGCAAGTGTGGTTCAAGCGCGACGAGCTCAATCACACCGGCGCGCACAAGATCAACAATTGCATCGGCCAGATCCTGCTGGCGATGCGGATGGGCAAGACGCGGATCATCGCCGAAACCGGCGCCGGCCAGCACGGCGTCGCCACCGCCACGGTGTGCGCGCGCTTCGGCCTGCCGTGCGTGATCTACATGGGCGAGGTCGACGTCGCCCGGCAGCAGCCCAACGTGTTCCGCATGAAGCTGCTCGGCGCCGAGGTGATCCCGGTGGTCAGCGGCTCGCGGACGCTCAAGGACGCGATGAACGAGGCGCTGCGCGACTGGGTCGCGAACGTCCACGACACTTTCTACATCATCGGCACCGCGGCGGGGCCGCATCCCTATCCCGAGCTGGTGCGCGACTTCCAGAGCGTGATCGGCCGTGAAGCGCGCGCACAGATGCTGTCGCGGGTGGGGCGCCTGCCCGACTTGCTAGTGGCGGCAATCGGCGGCGGCTCGAACGCGATCGGGCTGTTCCACCCGTTCCTCGACGATCCCGAGGTGAAGATGCTCGGCGTCGAGGCGGCGGGTCACGGGCTCGACAAGGAACACGCGGCCAGCCTCGCCGGCGGCGCGCCCGGCATCCTCCACGGCAACAAGACCTACCTGCTGCAGGACGAGGACGGGCAGATCACCGAGGCGCATTCGATCAGCGCCGGGCTCGATTATCCCGGCATCGGCCCCGAGCACGCCTGGCTCAAGGAAAGCGGCCGCGTCGAATACACTTACGCCACCGACACCGAAGCGCTCGACGCCTTCCAGCTGCTCTGCCGCACCGAGGGCATCATCCCCGCCCTCGAACCGAGCCACGCCATCGCCGCGGTCGCGAAGGTCGCCCCGACGATGCCGAAGGACGTCATCATCCTCGCCAACCTGTGCGGGCGCGGCGACAAGGACATCTTCACCGTCGCCGAGGCGCTGGGAGTGGAGATGTGAAGCTGCTTTGGAACTGGCTGGCGGCTGCCCTTACGATCACCATCACTTATCTCGTGGTTCATAATGTCATCGCTCATCTAAATGGGCGTCCGACAGGCGTCCCACTGGACACGTGGATCATATTCCCATCCGCCTTTCTTGGCCGAATGATCGGAACGGCCATTTCGCGGCCCAAAAATATATGACCCGCCTCTCCTCCGCCTTCGCCAAGGGCCACCCTGCCCTCGTCGCTTTCATCACAGCGGGTGACGGCGACACCGCGGCCAATCTCGACGCACTGGTCGCAGGTGGCGCGGACGTTATCGAGCTGGGGATGCCGTTCACCGATCCGATGGCCGACGGCCCGGCGATCCAGGCGGCGAACTTGCGCTCGCTCGGCGCGGGCACGAAGACGCGCGAGATCTTCATGATCGCCAACGAATTCCGCGAGCGGCACCCGGACGTGCCGCTGGTGCTGATGGGCTATGCCAACCCGATGGTCCGCCGCGGGCCCGAGTGGTTCGCCGCCGAGTGCAAGGGCTGCGGCGTCGACGGGGTGATCTGCGTCGACCTGTCGCCGGAGGAAGACCAGGACCTCGGCCCCTTCCTGCGCGCCGAGGGCATCGACCTGATCCGCCTCGCCACACCGACGACGGACGACGCACGCCTGCCGACCGTGCTCGATGGCGCGAGCGGGTTCCTTTATTACGTCTCGGTCGCCGGGATCACCGGCAAGCAGCAGGCCGCGACCGGCTCCATCGAAGAGGCTGTTGCGCGGCTCAAGCGTTCGACCGACTTGCCAATTGCCGTCGGCTTCGGCGTGCGCACGCCCGAACAGGCGCACGCCATTGCCCGTGTCGCCGACGGCGTGGTCGTCGGCTCGGCGCTGGTCGAGATCGTCGGCCAGCATGGGACCGGCGCTCCCGAACATCTGCGCGAATATACCGCATCGCTCGCCGAAGCGGTCCATTCCGCCCGCAAGGAGGCCCACGCATGAGCTGGCTCACCCGCGTCCGCAACTCGCTGTCGTTCGGCAGCAAGCGCGAAACCCCCGAGGACCTGTGGGTCAAGTGCCCGAGCTGCAACGAGATGCTCTTCACCAAGGAATACGATGAGAACCTCTACGTCTGCCCGCGCTGCGAGCATCACGGACGGATCGGCGCCGACACGCGCCTCGAACAGCTGCTCGACGACGGCTACGAGCTGCTGCCCGAGGTCGTCGTGCGCGAGGACCCGCTCAAGTTCCGCGACTCCAAGCGCTACACCGACCGGCTCAAGACCGCACGCGCGAACAACCCGCACGACGACGCCTTCACCGCCGCGTTCGGCACGATCGAGGGCCGCCGCGCGGTCGTCGGGGTGCAGGACTTCATGTTCATGGGCGGTTCGATGGGCCAGGCGGTCGGCTCGGCGTTCGTCGCAGCGGCCCAGCGCGCGCTCGACGAGAAGTGCGGCTTCGTCGTCGTCACCGCTGCGGGCGGCGCGCGGATGCAGGAAGGCATTCTCAGCCTGATGCAGATGCCCAAAGCGACGGTGATGACACGGCGGCTCAAGGAGGCGGGCCTGCCCTACATCGTCGTGCTGACCGATCCGACCACCGGCGGCGTTACCGCGAGCTACGCGATGCTCGGCGACGTTCACCTGGCCGAGCCCGGCGCGCTTATCGGCTTCGCCGGCCAGCGCGTGATCCAGGAAACGATCCGCGAAAAGCTGCCCGAAGGCTTCCAGCGCGCCGAATACCTGCACGCACACGGTATGGTCGACATGGTCGTGCCGCGCAGCGAATTGCGCCCGATGTTGGCCAAGCTGCTCGGGTATATGGCGCCTGCCCAAGCCGCCGCCTAAGCTCCGTTGAAGGATTTCGCCACCTCCGACGACCCGCGCGTCCAGGCGCAGCTCGACCGGCTGGCGAAGTTGTCGCTGCCGCAAGGACGGCTGGGGCTCGACACCATCCGCGAGCTGCTGCGCCGGCTAGGCGATCCCCAGAAGCAATTGCCGCCGACGTTTCATGTCGCCGGGACCAACGGCAAGGGCTCAACGTGCGCGTACCTGCGCGCGATGCTCGAGGCGCAGGGGCTAACGGTCCATGTCGCGATCAAGCCGCACCTGGTGCGTTACAACGAGCGCATCCGCGTCGCGGGCGAGCTGATCTCCGACGAATTGCTCGCCGCGCTGCTCAAGGAAGTGCTCGACGCTGGGGAGGACCTCGACCCGAGCTTCTTTGAGATCACCACCGCCGCGACGTTCCTCGCCTTCGCGCGCCATCCAGTGGACGCCTGCGTGATCGAGGTCGGGCTCGGCGGCCGGTTCGACGCGACCAACGTCCTCGAGCATCCGGCGTGCTGCGGTATCGTCACGCTCGGCATCGACCACGAGGCGTTCCTGCTGGTGCCCGAGGAAGGCACGCCCGAAGACCCGATGTGCCGCATCGCCTTCGAAAAGGCCGGCATAGCGCGCCCCGGCTCGCCGCTGGTCACGCAAGCCTATTCCGGGGACGTCGAGCTGGAGATCGAACGCCGCGCGGGGCTCGCTGGTGCACCGCTGCACATGCGCGGACACGACTGGTGGGCGGAGGTCGGCGATGCGATTGAATACCGCGACCGCCATGGCGAGCTGACCCTGCCGCTGCCCGCCCTGCCGGGCCGCCACCAGGGCGACAATGCCGCGCTCGCCGTCGCCATGCTGCGCCACCAGGATTACGTTACGGTATCGCCAGAAGCGATGGCCGAGGGCATTCGCGCGGTGCGCTGGCCGGCGCGGTTGCAGTTGCTCGGCGCTGGACCGCTGACCGCGCTCACGCCCGGCCACGAGATCTGGCTTGACGGGGGCCACAACGCCGACGCGGGGCTAGCGATCGGGCGGCACTTTGCCGGACAACGGATCCATCTCGTGATCGGGATGCTGGCCAACCGCCACCCCGAGGCGATCATCGGCCCGCTCGAAGGCCGCCTGCTTAGCGTCACCGCCGTCCCCATCGAGGGCAGTGACAGCCATGGTGCGGAGGCTTACGGCGCCGGCGCGCGGTGGGAAGACAGCGTGGGCGCGGCCTTGAGCGCTCTTCCTGCGGACGGCGCGCCGGTGCTGATCGCCGGCTCGCTCTATCTTGCGGGCAAGGTCCTCGCGGCCAACGGCGAGGTGCCGGACTAGCGTTCGGAACCGGAGTTTTACCTCCCCGCGACCCACTCCCTGGCCGCCTGTTCCGCGCTCATCGACTCATCGCTAACTACCGAAGGGGCTCGCTGCCGGGTTTCGACGAGGACCGTGAGCGGCAACAGCTTGTCAAACTTGAGCCCGAGTTTCGAGCCGTCGCCCCAAACCACCATGGCGAAAGTTTCGAAGTGCATCCAGGTCAGGACCGCCTGGCGGATATCTCCGGGCTGGCTGACGATGATGTGCGCCCCGCCTTGCGACAGGTCCATCAGGCGCACGCGCTGCCGGCCGTCGAGCGTCTCCAGCTGGGCGGAAATACCCAGGCGCAGGCGCGAATAGGCCCGACGTGGCGCCTGGCCCTGATCATCAGGAGAGTCGGTCATGCCAGCCGCATTATGACATTTTGGTTAGCGGATCTTTCGCTTATTCCTCAAATTTGGGGTTAAATTGCCGACGCAGCCCCCGCGGTCGCCCGCTCGTTTCGCGACACCCGCGCCCACTCGAACGATACGAACAGGACCGCCAACGACGCCGTCGCCGCAGTCCATTCGAAGACCGTGGCGTAACCGTAAGTGTCGATCGCCTCACCGGTCACCCCACGCCCGAGCGTTCCGACGAGCGACACCAGCGACCCCAACAGCGCGTATTGCACCGCTGCGTATTGCTTGCTGACGATGCTCGAGACGTAAGCCATCCAAGCGGTAAGCGCGAGGCCGGTGCAGACGTTCTCGTAACTGATCGCCAGCAGCAGCCGCATGATCCGCTCGTCGCTGCCGAAGGCCTGCGCCAGCGCATCGAGCCGCAACAAGTGCGAAAAAGCGTCGAGATTGGGACTGCCATTGGCGAGGTCGGCGTAAAGCAGGTTGCCGAGCGGAGGCAGTATCGCGCCAAGCAGAACCGTCGGAAAGCGGCCGATCCGGGCGAACAGATATCCGCCCAGGCCGATCCCGAGCATCGTCATGATGATGCCGAAGATCTTCGAGGCGAAGGCAACTTCGTCCTTCGTGTACTTCAGCTCCTCAAGGTAGAACGGGTACGCGAAGCTGGCCCAGATGTTGTAGCACAGCGCGTAAGTCAGGATGAAGCCGATCACGATGATCACGCCCCAGCCGAGCCGACCGGACAGCTCGCGTAGCGGAGCGACGAGCGCGGAATAGAGGTGGTTGGCAAACGTCCGGCCGGCGCCCTGGTTGGCATCGGGCTCGGTCAGCACCGCCTTGCCGTTGTTGACCATCCAGTTGGTCACCGCCGCGACCACCAACGGCAGGAACACCGTCGCAACGATGATCCACGGCCCATAGACCTTGGTGAAATCCCCCACCGAAGGCGGCGGCGTTCCGGCAGGCGTGGTCAGCATGGCGGCCATGAACACGATCACTGTGATGATCGCCCAAGCCCAACCGACCCCGACGATCGCCAGCGCCACCAGGCGCGCAGCGGGCGAGAGCGCGCCGGGCTGCGCCAGCGCGGCATACATCGCTGTGCGCTCCGGACGTACACTATCCGGCGCACGCAACGCGACAAGCGCTACCACGACGATCAGCGCAGCCATGATCAGATAGACGCTGGGCCAGCTCATCCGCGCGGCCAGCACGAGTGCCACCGCCCCGCCGACGATCGACGCGGTGCGATAGCCGAACTGGGTCAGCGCGGAGAGCAATTCGATTGGGTTGTCCTCGTCAGCCTGGTCGATGCGCCAGGCGTCAATGGCGATGTCCTGCGTCGCCGAAGCCAGCGCCGCGAGGAACGCGAACAATGCAAAGGTTCCAATGGCATGGGCCGGGCTTGTCGCCGCCAGGCCGGCGAAGGCGAGCACGATCACGGACTGGCACAGCAGGATCCAGCTCTTGCGCCGGCCGAGTCGGTCGAGCCCGGGCAGCGGCAAGCGATCGACCAGCGGCGACCACAGGAACTTGAACGAATAGCTCAGGCCGATCCACGAGAGCACGCCGATCGTCGCGAGGTTGATGCCGACCTCGCCGAGCCAGGCGTTGAGCGTGCCGACAAGCAAGGCAAACGGCAGGCCTGAGGAAAAGCCCAGCCCCAGCATCGTCGCCGACTTCCGCGTCTGCAATGCGCGAGCGAGGAGCCTGAAGCCCTTGGGCCGCGCGGTGGTTGCGGTCACTTCCTGGGCGGTGCTGGCCATACAATCGCGTCTCCCTCAGGCCTCACACTAGCGGGCAAACGCGCCGAAGCTAGGCCTTTGGACCCGCGATCCACCACCCGGCTTTGACCGCGCCCGCTTCGCCGCTATGGCGCTGTCATGCCCAACGATCCTCGACCAGAGGGCGAACGTATCGCCAAGTTGCTCGCCCGCGCAGGTGTCGCCAGCCGGCGCGAGGTCGAGCGGATGATCGCCGAGGGGCGCGTCGCGCTGAACGGCGCCAAGCTCGAAACGCCGGCAACGATCCTACCGAGCCTGCGGGGCGTGACGGTCGATGGTAAACCGGTCGACGTGGCCGATCGCGCGCGGCTGTTCCGCTTTCATAAGCCTTCGGGCCTGCTGACCGCCGAGCGCGATCCCAAAGGCCGCCCGACGATTTACGACGCGCTGCGCAACGCCTTGCCCAAGGGCACGCCCCGGCTGATGCCGATCGGGCGGCTCGATCTCAACACCGAGGGCCTACTGCTGCTGACCAACGACGGCGAGCTCAAGCGCGCCATGGAGCTGCCGGCGAGCGAAGTGCCGCGCACTTATCGCGCGCGCACGTTCGGCGCGGTCAGCCAAGCGCAACTCGAAAGCCTGATGGACGGGATTACCGTCGAAGGCGTGCGCTACGGCCCTATCAACGCTAACCTTGAGCGCCGCACCGGGCGCAACCAGTGGATCGAGCTGACGCTGACCGAAGGCAAGAACCGCGAGGTACGCCGTGTATTCGAGCACCTCGGCGTCCAGGTCAGCCGCCTACTGCGCACCGCTTATGGGCCGTTCACACTCGGAGACTTGCCGCGCGGTGCGGCCGAGGAAGTGAAAAAGCACGAGCTGGATCGCTTCACGAGCAGCCTGCGCAAGAGCGATCGCAAATGAGGATCATCGCCGGCGACTGGCGCCGCCGGTTGCTCAAGGCGCCGCCGGGCGAGGCGACGCGCCCCACCGCCGACCGCACGCGCGAGACGCTGTTCAACATGCTCACCAGCCGTCTCGGCAGCTTCCAAGGACTGGCGGTCGCCGATCTTTTCGCCGGGTCGGGCGCGCTCGGGCTGGAGGCGCTTTCGCGCGGGGCCGCGACCTGTCTGTTCGTGGAGCAGGACGCGGCCGCGATCCGCGCGCTCAGGGCCAACATTGCCGCGTTGCGGACGCAAGAGCGGTGCTCGGTGCAAGCCGGATCGGTGCTGGCGCTGGGACCCGCGAAGCAGTCGTACGATCTGCTTCTGCTCGATCCGCCGTATCGCAGCGGCGCGGGAGCGGTCGCGCTCGAGCGTCTCATGCGGCTCGGCTGGATCGGCGAAGGCACCTGGATCGCGCTCGAAACGGCCAGCAACGAGCCGCCGCAGGTGAAATCGCTCACTATGGAGTCACAACGCACGGTCGGCGCATCGCTTCTTACGCTGTTACGGAGCTCGGCCGGCCAACCATTACACCGAGCAGGGTGACCAGCCCGGCCACGCTCAGGAACAGTCCCACGAGCGAGATGCCGCCTGCCGCGCTCAGCATCTGTGCGGCGATCGGCGCCACGGCGCCCCCAACGATCCCGCCGCAGTTGAACGCGACGGACATCCCGGTGTAGCGCACCGTCACTGGGAACAGCGTCGGCATCCATCCGCCCAGAGGCCCGTAGACGAATCCCATCACGAGCAACCCCGCAGCAAGTGTCGCGAAGACCAGCGCAAGCGATCCGCCGGCGAGCGCCAGACCGAAAACGAGCCCCAGCACCACAGTCGCGGCTGCGCCCAGTGCTAGCATGCGCCGCGGATTCGTTCGGTCGGAGCCGACCGCCGCCAGGAGGATTCCGAGCGCGAGAAACAGGTTCGCGGCCAGTTGTAGCGCCAGCATCGTTTCGCGCGGCACACCGCGCGCCGAGGTCATGTGGCTGAGAGCAAAGGCCGTCGAGAGGTAGAAAATCGCGAAGGCCGAGACCACCGCAGCGCTCGCCGCGAGAGTCGGCGCCCAGTGATCGCGCAGGATCACCCCCAGCGGCACCGCCGGCGGCGGCGCCTTTTCGAGCGCTTCCCGGTACGCGGGTGTCTCGCCGATCCGCAACCGCACCCATAGCCCGACCCCGACAAGCACCGCTGAGAGCACGAACGGTACGCGCCAGCCCCAGGCGCTGAAGTCTTCCTCGCTGAGCCCGAGCCCGAGCAACAAAAATAACCCGTTCGCAGTGAGGAATCCTACCGGTGCGCCGAGTTGCGGAGCTGAACCGAAGCGCGATTCCCAGCCTTTGGGCGCATTCTCGACGGCCAGCAGCGTCGCTCCGCCCCATTCGCCTCCGAGTCCAAAGCCTTGGCCGAAGCGCAGGACGCACAACAGGAGCGGAGCGACCCATCCCACCATCGCGTATGTCGGCAGGAAAGCGACCAGCAACGTCGACACGCCCATCAGCAGCAGCGAAGCGACCAGGGTCGACTTTCGACCCAGCCGATCGCCGAAGTGCCCGAACGCTATCGCGCCGACCGGCCGCGCGACGAATGCGAGACCGAAGCTCATGAAGCTCAACAGTTGTTGGCCGGCAGCGCTTACGGAAGGAAAGAACAGCGGTCCGAACACCAGCGCGGCAGCTGTGGCGTAGACGTAGAAATCGTAGAATTCGACCGCCGTCCCGACCAGCGAAGCGGCCAGCACCCGGCGATGTTCGCGCAGCGGTGACGTCATGCCTGTCCTCCCCATTTCGGGCTGGGGCGGATCGATCAAGGTGTCAAGCAAGCGGCCTGCGTCGGAGGGGTAGCTTACTTCCCCTCGCTCGCGGGCTTTCCTGGCCAGTGGTCGAGCGGCTGGGTGCCGAAATCGAGCCCGCCCTCACGCGGATTGATGCAGTCGTCGGTCTTGTCCTTGGTACAGACGTCGTAGACCTTGCTGGCGATGCGAACTTTTGTCGCGTGGCCCGACGTGTCGCGCTCGACGATCTCGGCCTTCGGCTTGGGCTCGTCGGCCAGCGAAGAGCCCGCCAATCCGAATGCGACAGCGGCAATCACAACAAGCGATCTCATGGCCAATGTCCTTCATTGGCGGCCGTCCACGAGCGGCCGCCGACGTCATAGCACTGGCTTCGGTCAGCGCCTATCGGCCGCCTTCGCTGGCGGGCTTGCCCGGCCAGTAACGCGAGGCGCGCGAGCGGCCCGGAGCCCCGCCCTCGCCCGGATTCTGGCACTCATCTTGGATCTTGCGCGAGCACAGCGGATAGCTCTTGTTCGCCGGGGGCGGCGGAGTGACGTTGCCCGGGAAATTGGTCACGACCGCACCGGCGCCCGTAGCCGCATCGGTCTCGACGGTTGTGGTCGCCGGCGCGGGCGCGGCCTGGGCGTTGGCTTCATCCGCCGACTGCACCGGCGGCGGCGCCTGGTCGGCGGGTTGTGCGTCGGTGCTTGCGCTGGCCGAAGCGTCGGCGCTGGTGTCCGGGCTGCTGCCTTTGTCTTGTGCCAGCGCGGGCACGGCCGCCAGAGCCATCGCGGCGACGCTGCTGAGCATGAGGTTGCGCATGAGAATCTCCATCAAATCCTCCTGTCGCTCGAAGAACCACCGCTAGGCCTTGTTGTTCCGTCCGCAGGGTTGCGCGGACCCCCGGTGTTCCCTAGCTGTTCACCGTGAGCGACAGCCCTCCCCCCACCCCGATCGGCACCGACGGAGCCCCTCCGGCGTGGCTCGAAGGCCTCAATCCGCCGCAGCGCGAAGCGGTGCTCACCACCGAGGGACCGGTGCTGATGCTGGCAGGCGCCGGCACGGGGAAGACCGCCGCGCTGACGGCCCGCCTCGCCCACCTGATCCGCAGCCGCCGCGCGTGGCCGAGCGAAATCCTTTGCGTCACTTTCACCAACAAGGCCGCGCGCGAAATGCGCCATCGCGTGGGCCAGCTGATCGGTGACGCGGTCGAGGGAATGCCGTGGCTCGGCACGTTCCATTCGATTTGCGCCCGGATGCTCCGCCGGCACGCCGAGCTGGCCGGATTGCAGGCGAACTACACGATCATCGACACCGACGACCAGTTGCGCCTGCTCAAGCAGCTGATCGTCGAAAACGGACTCGACGAGAAGCGCTGGCCGGCGCGCCAGCTCGCCGGGTTGATCGACCGCTGGAAGAACCGGGGGCTCAACCCCGGGGACCTCGATGCGGCCGAGAACGAGGCTTACGCCAACGGCAAGGGGAAGCAGTTCTACGAGCTTTACCAGGCCCGGCTGAAGGCGCTCAACGCCTGCGATTTCGGCGACCTGATGTTGCACATGCTCAACATCCTTCGGCGCGAGAAGGATATCCTCAAGCAGTACCAGCAGCGCTTCAAGTACGTGCTCGTCGACGAGTACCAGGACACCAACTCGGTGCAGTACCTATGGCTGCGTCTGCTCGCGCAGGAGCGCAAGAACATCTGCGTAGTCGGCGACGACGACCAGTCGATCTACTCGTGGCGCGGGGCGGAAGTCGCCAATATCCTGCGGTTCGAGAAGGATTTTCCTGGCGCCAAGGTGATCCGGCTCGAGCAGAACTACCGCTCGACTCCGCCGATCCTCGCCGCCGCCTCGGGGCTGATCGCGGCCAATGCGGAGCGGCTCGGCAAGACGCTGTGGACCGAGCAGGGCGGCGGCGACAAGGTTCGCGTAATCGGCGTGTGGGATGGCCCCGAGGAAGCGCGCCGCGTCGGCGAGGAGATCGAGCGACTTGAGCGCGAAGGCGCTTCGCTCGAGGGCGTCGCGATCCTCGTACGCGCGCAGTATCAGACCCGCGAGTTCGAGGACCGCTTCATCCAGATCGGCCTCAGCTACCGCATCATCGGCGGCTTCCGCTTCTACGAGCGCGCCGAAATCCGCGATGCGCTGGCTTACTTGCGCGTGATCGCCCAGCCGGCCGACGACCTGGCGTTCGAGCGCATCCACAACCAGCCCAAGCGCGGCCTTGGCGCCAAGGCGCTCGAGACCATGCACCGCCACGCGCGCGCCACTGGCCTGCCCCTCGCCGCCGCGGCGCTTGAGCTAGCTGACAGCGACGAATTGCCATCGCGCACGCGCGCGACGATTGCGCACTTAATGGCCGGCTTCCTGCGCTGGCGCGAGCTGGCCGGGACCGCCACGCCTTCCGACCTGTTGCGCACCGTGCTCGAAGAAACCGGCTACGAGGCGATGCTCAAGGCCGAGCGCTCAGCCGAAAGCGCCGGGCGGCTCGACAACCTCGCCGAACTGGCCCGGGCGATGGAGGACTACGAGACGCTCGGCGACTTCCTTGAGCACGTCAGCCTAGTCATGGACAACGACGCCAACGACAGCGAGGAGAAGGTCACCATCATGACCATCCACGCTGCCAAGGGCCTTGAATTCGACAACGTCTTCCTGCCTGGGTGGGAGGAAGGTGTCTTTCCATCGCAGCGGGCACTGGACGAAGGCGGCCTTGCCAGCCTCGAAGAGGAGCGACGGCTGGCCTATGTCGCCATTACCCGCGCGCGGCGGCGGTGTACGATCCTCCACGCGGCGAACAGGCGGATCTACGGTCAGTGGACCAGTTCGATCCCGTGCCGGTTCATCGCCGAGCTGCCGGCCGAGCACATCGACGAGGAGACCACGCTCACAGGCGGAGCGTCGCTGTGGCGCGCCAATTGGTCCGAACAAGAGGACCCGTTCGCCCACGTCAGCACCTCTCGGCCGGACCGCAGCCGCGCGCGGGGGCCCGGCTGGCAGCGCGCCCTGTCGAGCGGCTACGATCCTATACCCAAGCGTCTCGCGGAACCCGGCCGCAGTGCAGCCAGCTTCGCGGCCAAGCCGCGCACCGACATCGCCATCGGCGCCCGCGTGTTCCACGACAAGTTCGGTTACGGCGAAGTTGTCGACCAGGAAGGCAACAAACTCGAGATCGAGTTCGAGGCAAGCGGCCGCAAGCGGGTGATCGACAGCTTCGTCAAGCCGGCCTGAGGCCAGCGGCTTCCTACTAGAGCGCCGAGCGACCCAGGAAGCCCGGGACCGGGCCGTTCCATTCGCCGTCGTCATCGGCCTCGGCCGGTTCGGGCTCGCGGCGCCTGGCTGGCGCACGCTTTTCGGCAGCAGGCTTTTCAGCGCGCGGAAGCTCCTCACGAGGTGTCTTCTCGCGCAGCTCTTCCCGGCGTGGTTGCTCTTGACGCGGCTCGTCCCGGCGCGATCTGCCGCGCCGCGGGCGGTCCTCGGAATCGCGTTCTCGCGGTGCCGGCGGTCGCTCCTGCGGCGCGCGCTTGTCGCCTTCGACTTTCCCGAACTCGGCGATCGCCAGTCCGGTAAGCTTCTCGACATTGGCAATCGCCTCGGCGTCCTCCGGCGTGACCATCGTGAACGCCTTGCCCTTGGCGCCGGCTCGGCCGGTGCGGCCGATGCGGTGGATGTAATCGTCTGGATGCCACGGCGTATCGTAGTTGAACACGTGGCTGACACCCTTGATGTCAAGCCCGCGGGCCGCGACGTCGCTGGCAACGAGGATGTTGATCTCGCCCTTCTTGAACCGGTCGAGCTCGGCGATGCGGCTGCCCTGGTCCATGTCGCCGTGGATCTCGCCGGTCGAGAAGCCCATGCGCTTGAGGCTCTTGTTGAGCTCGCGCACGGTCGTCTTGCGGTTGGCGAAGATCAGCGCGCTGGTGACGTCGTCGCTGCGCAGCAACGAGACCAGCGTGTCACGCTTGTCGCGGGACGAAACCTTGACCTTGAACTGCTCGATGTTGATGTTCGCGGTCGCCGGACGGGCGGCCTCGATGTATTTCGGGTTGGTCAGGAACTTGTCCGCGAGCTTCTTGATCGGCGGCGGCATTGTTGCCGAGAACAGCAGGGTCTGCCTGTTGGCCGGCAGCTTCTCGCAAATGAACTCGATATCGGGGATGAAGCCCATATCGAGCATTCGGTCGGCCTCGTCGATCACCAACAGGTCGCACCCGGTGAGCAGGATCTTGCCGCGCCCGAACAGGTCCATCAGACGTCCCGGCGTGGCGATCAGCACGTCGACCCCTTCGTCGAGCGCCTTCACCTGGTCGCCCATCTGCACGCCGCCGATCAGCAGCGCCATGGAGAGGTCGTGGTTCTTGCCGTACTTCTCGAAGTTCTCGGCGACCTGTTGGGCCAGTTCGCGAGTCGGCTCGAGGATCAGGCTGCGCGGCATTCGCGCGCGGCGGCGGCCGTGCGCAAGGATATCGATCATCGGCAGCACGAAACTGGCGGTCTTGCCGGTGCCCGTCTGGGCGATCGCGATCAGGTCCTTCATCATCTGGACTTGCGGGATCGCCTGCGCCTGGATCGGCGTCGGCTCGGTGTAGCCGGCCGCTTCGACCGCTTGCAGCAATTCGTCTGAGAGGCCGAGATCGGCAAAATTCATCGGGAGTGTTGTCCGGGTCAAGTGCTGGCGCAAAACGCCAAGGATCGGCGCGCGGGCAAGTTCCCGCGAAACCGTCGCGCGCCCTAGGCGTCAGACCATGCAAAAGTCAAGGAAAGGCCGTGCGCTGCGCGGGCGACATAGCGCGCGCGAAGGTCATCCAATGGACCACGACGACCTCGCCGCCGCTCCGACTCAGTCCTTCAGCGCCACTAGGCGGCTGATGCGAGAAACCTGACAGGTTGCTCCGGTCCGCGCGCGAAGCGTGTCGCGGCCGCTGCATAGCTTGCCGTCAGTGCTGCGCTCGACATAGGCGCCGAGATAGAAGGCATCAGCGTCGCAAGCGCGCTCGAGCGCTGCGCTGAGCATGTGGCGGTCGCGCATGAACAAGAGCAGGCGATTGGGGCGAAGCGGGGCGATACCGGCGATATCGTCTAACGGCACGCAACCGTGAAACTTCTTTTCCCTGTAGCGCATTGGACCGTCGTCGCGCGGCGGCGGATCGAACATTTCGCGCCGGGCGGCCGGCGGGCTCGGCACGAGTCGGATAATCACGTGCTGTTCGATGCGAACCTGTTCCTGCGCCTCTGGCCGGTAGCTTTCGCGAAAATTGCGAAAAGGATCGGGTTCCTCCCGAGCCGCCCCGAACTTGGAGGTCACCGGCACGGAGCGAGCTTCTTCAACCGCCCGTGGCGCAGGCGCGAACGCCCCCGGCGGGGCCGGCACGACCAGCACGAAAGCAGCTGCGATGGCGGCGAAGCTGTTCATCAATCGCGGTTGGGCCTCAGGCGGCCGATTTCCGGCCAATCGCGTCGGTCCTTAGGCTCGTCGCTTGAATGTTCGCTTAACTCGCGGTTTGGGCTTTGCAAGGCAGCGCCGACGCTGGCAGAGCGTGGCACGATGGCAACACACGACTTCCTCGAAGCAGCCGCCGACATGCTCGGTCCGCGCGGATTGACGCGCGATCCAGAGCTCGTCGGCCCGTGGCTCACCGACTGGCGCGGCCGGTATACCGGCAAGGCGCTCGCCCTCGCCTCGCCGGCCTCGACCGCTGAAGTCGCGGCGCTGGTCAAATTGTGCGCCGAACATCGGGTGCCCATTGTGCCGCAGGGAGGTAACAGCGGCATGTGCGGCGGCGCCACGCCCGATGAGAGCGGGCATGCCCTTCTCCTCTCGCTGCGACGGATGAACGTCATCCGCCGGCTCGATGCCGGCGCTCGCGAGGCCGAGTGCGAAGCAGGCGTCATCCTGCAAACGCTGCACGAAGCCGCCGGCGCCGAGGGTCTACGCTTTCCTCTGACGCTGGGCGGCAAGGGCACGGCTACGATCGGTGGCCTGATCTCAACCAACGCCGGGGGCACGCAAGTGCTGCGCCACGGTTCGATGCGCGCGCAAGTGCTGGGGTTGGAAGCAGTACTGGCCGATGGCAGCGTGTTCAGCGCCCTAACCCCGCTCAAGAAGGACAATCGCGGGTTCGATCTCAAGCAATTGCTGATCGGCTCCGAGGGAACGTTGGGCATCGTCACCGCGGCGACGCTACGGTTGCTACCGGCGCTGGCCGACCGGTCGGTGCTGTGGGCCGGGCTCGGCGCGGTCGGCGATGCGCCCAGGCTTCTCGCACACGCGGAGGACATCGCCGGCAGCGCTCTCGAAGGGTTCGAACTAATTCCGCGCCACAGCCTCGAGGCGGTGCTCGCGCATGTGCCCGGCTCACGCAATCCGCTAGCGGGCGAGCATGCTTGGCATGTTCTTATCGAACTCGCCGCCGCCCGCGCCCAGGCCGATGCTCTGCCAGGGCTCGCGCGAACGCTGCTCGAAAGCGCATTCGCCGCAGGCCTCGTGGAGGATGCGACGATTGCAGCCAACGACGCCCAGGCCGAGGCGTTCTGGCTGCTGCGCGACGAGATCGCCCCGGCAGAACGCGCGCTCGGCCCTGCGATGCAGCACGACATCTCCGTGCCGGTCGCAAGCATGGCGTCATTCATCGATCAAACGGCCCCGCAGGTCGAAGCGCGATTTCCCGGGGTCAGGGTGGTCGCATTCGGCCACTTGGGCGACGGTAACGTCCATTACCACGTCCTCGCACCAGAGGGGGCGAAGCGGGGCGAATGGGAGCTGCATGAAGGCAAGAAAATCAGCTCCTTCGTGCATGATCTTGTGACGAAATGGCAAGGCTCGATCAGTGCCGAACATGGCATCGGACAGCTCAAGCGCGACGAACTCGGGCGGCTCGGCGATCCGGTCCAGCTTCATCTTATGCGCGCGGTCAAGAAAGCGCTCGACCCGCAAGGGCTGCTCAATCCGGGCAAGCTTGTGCCGCTTGCGCAGGACGCCGCCACCCCGTAAAGCGCGCCCTTCGAACGGCCGGGCACCCTCGCGTGCAGGCGAAACAGACACATTGTCGGAGAGACCCGATGGCCAGCGCGCCGCAGCCCCAATTGCCCTTATTCTACAAAGACCTCGCCCCACTCAACAGCCGCGATCACGCAAAATTCCGCGCTCGCACGCTCGACCGGGCGCCGTGGGTCGTGGGCCAGCACGCGATCCCGCTTACGGTGGACGAGTTTGGTCTGGCTCATCGCTATTTTCCGATCGTCTTTTCGGTCGGCGACGACCCGGTTCCGCTGGCGCTGATGGGGCTCAACGAAGGGGTCAACGTATTCTTCGACGACGACGGCGTGGCGCTCGAGGATATCTTCGTTCCCGCCTACATCCGGCGCTATCCGTTCATTCTCGCGCGGCTCGATCCCAACGCGGACACGATGTCGCTATGCTTCGATCCGTCGAGCGGCATGGTCGACGAATCCGACGAGGGCAAGCCGCTGTTCGACGGCGACCAACCGAGCGCGGCCACTCAGGAATTGATGCAGTTTTGTCAGACCTTCGAAGAAGCAGGCATGCGCACCCAGCAATTCATGCAGGAACTCAAGGAAGCCGGCTTGCTGATGGATGGCGAAGTCGCGATCTCGCGGCCGGAAGACCCTGACAAGCCTTATGTCTATCGCGGCTTCCAAATGATCAATGAGGAAAAGCTACGCGAAGTTCGTGGCGACAAGTTGCGCACCTGGAATCAGAGTGGATTGCTGCCGCTCATCTTTGCTCACCTGTTCTCACTCGACATCATGCGGATGATCTTCGGCAAGCAGGTCGCGCAAGGCAAGCTGCCCGCGCCGGTGCTCGCCAACGCTCCGGCGGGCACGACCGCCTGAGTTCTTCGAAGCGACAATTTGCGACGCATCGGGGTCTTGAACATTCAAGCCCCCGGCCTATGTAGAGCTTGTCCGGGCGGCGCTTCCCTCATGGCCCGTTCGGATAGGCGCGCTCCGGCGCGCCTCCTCCCTGAACCTTGGCCACCTCGTGCGTTATGCACGAGGTGGTTTTTTCACGTCCACGAATCAGCCCGGCATCGGCGCCTATTCCGCGGCGTGGCGCATCGACCCGAGAGTCGCGAACTCGATCGCCAGGCGCCTGACCAGGCCGGCAAGCAACTCGACGGTTCTATCAAAGCCCGGACCCGGCTCGTGCAGCCGTTCGTCGAGGTAGACCGCACGGCAGATCTCGAGTTGCAGGGCGTGAATACCGCGCGCCGGGGTCGCGTGGCGGTCGAGCACGTAACCGCCCGCGTAAGGCCGGTTGTGTGCAGCACGCCGGCCGGCCGTGGCGAAATGGTCGAACGCGGCGGCGCATAGCGCGCCATCGCATGAGCTGCCGAACCTGTCACCTACGACGAAATCGGCCGAAGCCTGCACCCCGCGCTTGGGGCCGAGCGGCGGCATCGAATGCAGGTCGATCAGCAGTGCCGCGCCCCAGCGAGCTTTGATCGCGTTGAGCTCGGCCGCGAGCGCCGCGTGGTACGGCGCGTGGACCCCTGCGAGGCGCGCGTCGAGCTCGGCGCGGGTCATGCGGCGCTTCCATATCTCGCCCAGCCCCGGCAGTCTCCGCGGCACGAGGCCGAGCCCGCCTCGCACTCGTCGCGCAGTGCGCGATCCCTCGCGTTCAGCGTCGCCCCCACCATCGGCCAGCATGTCCCAGTCCATCTCCTCAGGCGCGCGGTTGAGATCGATCATCGCTCGCGGTGCGTGTGCCAGCAACAGGCTCGCGCCGGTCTCGCGGGCAACCGCTCGGGCAAGCAGGTCGACATAGCGATCCTCGAGCTTGAGGCAGGCACCGGCGGCATCGCGCATTTGCCCGAGCAAGCTGGGCGGATAAGATCGCCCGGCGTGCGGCACGGCGAGGAGGACAGGGATCGGCGAAGGCTCGCGCCGAAAGATCGAATATGCATGCGCGCCCGCGGCGCCGGGAATGACACCCCCTCCGGCGCCCGGAGAATCAGTGGCTGGCGATCCGTCCGAAATCACTCGTCCTTGCTGCCCGTTTGGGCACTCTGTGTCAAAGCAGGGCAGTGGCAAGAACGGGCGAGATTTTTAGAGGGTACAAGCGTAAATGCCGGGTCCAGGACAAGTGAGGAAAGCCGATGATCCGTATTCTGCTGGCGGAGGACGACCAGGCGATGCGCACCTACCTGGTGCGGGCGCTCGAGAATGCCGGATATTCGGTCGCGGCCGTCGATCGCGGCACGGCGGCGCTGCCGTTACTCGAGGTAGAACGCTTCGATCTCCTGCTGTCGGACATCGTGATGCCCGAGATGGACGGCATCGAGCTTGCCCAGCGCTGCTCAGAGATGAGCCCGCGAACCAAGGTGATGTTCATTACCGGCTTTGCCGCGGTCTCGCTCCGTCCGGACACCGAGCTGTCGCACAGCAAGGTCCTTTCGAAGCCGTTCCACCTGAAGGACCTAGTCCTGGAAGTAGAGCGCCTGTTCGAGGATCGGGCGACCGCCTCATTGTAACTTGAAAGCCCGGCGAGGCGGCGCTAGATGGCGCCCCTGCCGCGCGGGCCCGTCCCACGCGGCTTCAGTTCGATGGTGCGGGCGTATAGCTCAGTGGTAGAGCACTATGTTGACATCGTAGGGGTCGCAAGTTCAATCCTTGCTACGCCCACCATCGAGTGAAGTTTGGACGAGGCGCCGCACTGCGGCGCCTTTTTTGTTCGCATCGTCCTATCAATTGAACCGCGCGAGCTTATCTGGCCTACATGTCCAGCATGAAAACGGTCGCGCGTATCAACGCCATCAGCGGCGCAACACCCGCTACGGATGTCGACCACGATTACCGCCAGTGGGCGCAAGGCCATTTGCCTGATCCGCGCGAGGCGCGGCTGTTCGGGCGCATGGCCGAGCGTTCCGGCATCGAGCATCGCTGGTCGGTCCTCGGCGACGACGCGGGACTTGAGCCGGGACGATTCTATACCCGCGATAGCGCTCCGACGACGGGCGAACGGATGGCGGTCTATGCCCGCGAGGCGCCCAAGCTCGCATTGCGGGCGATCGCCGGCCTGCCCGAGCTGGGAAACATTACCCATCTCGTCGTCGCCAGCTGCACCGGCTTCGTCGCCCCTGGGGTAGACCAGTTGATTGCCCGCGCGCTCGGCCTGCCGGGCGACGTAGAGCGGCTCATGATCGGCTTCATGGGTTGTTATGCCGGAGCCACCGCGTTGCGGAGCGCAGGCCACATCGTCCGTTCCGACCCGTCGGCGCGGGTGCTGGTGGTCGCCATCGAGCTGTGCAGCCTTCATCTGCAAGACGACGCGGGCCTCGAATCGATGCTGGCCATGGCCCAGTTCAGCGACGGCGCGGCGGCGGCGATTGTTTCCGCGGAGGGCGCCGGGCTGGCGATCGGCGAAGGCCTTTCCGCGACGCTCGAAGAAAGCGATACCCTGATCACCTGGACTATCGGCGATACCGGCTTTGCCATGAACCTTTCGGGCGAAGTACCCGGGCGCCTGGCGCAGGCGCTTGCCGAGCCGTTGCTCACCGACAAGGTGCTCGATGGTGA